>DEJE01000006.1:0-3509 GCA_002353205.1 Prevotella sp. UBA2756
AACAGCCAGAAGGCTCAGGAGCTGAAGAAGGAAGAGTTGGAGAATGTGAACGGTGGCGGTGGCGGTCGTGGCAGAAAGATATTTGAGCCATGACACACAGGAACTTAGACAGAGAGGTCCCGTGAGTACAAAGACTCACGGGACCTCTTGAGTTTACAGCCGTACACCAGTGGCGGCTGCTGAGCCCAGCGCTCCTAACAAGGCAGTCAGCACTGCCACCACGACCTTGGCAATCGTCTTCCAATGACGCATCTTTCATTCCTCCTTTCTTTTTTTTAAAAATTCAACATCTTGCGTTTAATCTCCCGACGGCTGATCGTAGTCAGGCTCATCAGATGGGGTCACGCTGCTACCACTGCTGCCAGAACCACCGTTGCCGCTGTTGCTGCCACCGTTGTCTGCAGGCTTCGAGGTCTTACCCTCGTTCTTTGGTGCCTCCTGAACGGTACAACCGGTGATGAACGTCTTCTGGCGCTGACCGTTGCCGTCCTTCTTCACCTCAGGCTGGAACAGCACGTGCAAGTCCTTGATGTTCTTGCCGGCACTGAACTCGTCAACCTTGTTGGCGCCTTCGCCGGAGATACCGATCTTGAACGAGCCGAAGCCGTTCAGCTTCACGCGCTTAGAGTCCTGCAACTGATCCTGCATCGTCTCGATGAGTTCGGTGATCACAGCCACGATGTCGCTCTTCTTCACCGTACAGTTGCGCTGCATGATCTCAGCCAGCGCGTCGGTATCGACGGTCTGGGTGATCACAGCTCTGGGATACCATTTGCCGTAGCCCTTGGCCTTAGGCGCAGTGACCTGTGAAAGTCGATAGAATACTGCCATAATGTCCTCCTTTCTTTTTATGCCCCTTCGGCTTCAGGGCGTTTTTTACTTCTTCAGGTCGGGACTTTCCCGCCTTGCGGCATTGCCTGATTTGCGTTTGCAAAGGTACAAAAAAACAAGGCCGATTCCAAGAGAATCAGCCTTGTCGAGTTAGCCAAAATACAGTTACCTCGCCGAAAAGTGAAAAGTAGCTTTTCGGATGGTAAAAAGTAACTTTTCGGGGCGTGAAAAATAACTTTTCGCAGGGTGAAAAGCTACTTTTCATGACGGGCTTCAAGCTCTCGCAGGATGCGACGCTCGCGCGAGGGCTTCACATAGTACAGCCACTTACAGTGGTTGCAGACGCGACGGTACGTGCCCGTCTTCATGCGTTCTAATTTCGATCGGGGCAGCATCTGCCCGCACTTCATACATTGCATCATAAGCTTAAAACGGCAAATCGTTGGTTTCCTCGAAGTCGATCTGCTGCTGTTCGGAGCGGTCGAGCCAGCAGTGGTCGCTCACGGGCAGCAGACGGTAGTGGTTCAACTGGTCGGTCACGTGGATGGCCTGCACGAGACCGTGACGGTAGTTCGTCGCGTCAAACGAGAGGTGGCAGATGCCCTTGTGCCCCATAGCATCGTCGCGCACCTTATCGACGATCACCTTCAGCAGATGCAGCTGTGAAGGCGAGCCTGGTTCACGAGGCGCTTTGTCGTCGTTGACGAGCACCAGCCCGTAGTCGGCACGGTTGCGGAACTCAGCCGATCCCGACGCATTGTAGAGCGACTCTATCTGCTCGCCCTTCTGGGGCTTTGAGGGATGCACCACCACGATCACGAACAGCCCTGTGCGATGGGCAAAGAGCTCTATCTCAGCCAGCACGTCGCCGATCTTCATCGTGTCGCTCTTCGCTCCGTCGGGCAGCTGGATATAGTTGAAGGGGTCGAGCAGCAGCTGCCGGATGCCATAGCGCTGTTGCAGCTGTTCGGCACGGTGGAGCAGCTTGTGGATGGTGCGCCCCTTCTCTTCGGTGACGAAGAAGATGTTCTCCTCCAGCCAGTCCACGATGCGCTCCGCCATCGGCTGCGGGATGGCGGTCTGCCGATAGTCCACGCCCCGCTGCGTGATGACCGTCTCCTTGCGGAACTGTTGCCCCGCGATGGTGGTTGCCAGTCGGGCGATATGCCTTTCGGGTGGGAACATCTCCGGTGAGTAGATGGCAGCCTTCCAGTTGTGGAGCAGGGCGAGGTTCAGCACCAGGTCGTCGGCAAAGGTCGATTTGCCCGTGTTGGGTTCCCCGACGATGATCGTGGAGCGCCCTGGCTCGAACTGCACGAGGTCGTCGAACGCGCCCCACCCCACCTTCCTGCCCGGCTGGATGCCGTTCTGCCAGATGTCGAACAGCTTCTCACGGTAGTTGGCAACCGTCTCGACCCCCGTGATCTGACAGGGCTGTGCGTGGTTGAGGCACTGCATCACGGCGTCGGCGCCATGCGCCATCAGCATGTCGTTGGCATCCTTCTCGGCAAACGCCTCTCCGTCGTCCCGCTCAATGCGCCATTCCACGACACGGCACCGTGCCTCTCCGAAATACTCCGCCAGCCTGGTGCGCAGCTGTTCGCCAGCCTCGTCCATGTCGCCCGCCAGATAGATGGTCTTCAGGCCATCGAAGTGGGAGTAGCGGAAGCGGTTGAACGAGCGCAGCTCCGTGTCGGCTCCGTTGCTCACCGACATCACGTTGTCGTAGCCCAGCTCCATGAGTGCCAGCGCATCCATCATGCCCTCGGTGATGATGACGCTCTCCTGCCCGATGCAGGCATCGACATTCCAGGGTATGATCTCGCAGTCGGGCTCCATGGCAAACTGCTTGGTGGTGGTCTTGTATTGGATGTTCACCACCTTCGTGCCCTCACGGAAGGTGAAGGCCAGACAGTTGCGCTCGATGCCTCCGACGTTGTGGAGTGCCGAGCATACGCCCGCCTTGATAGCCGTCTGCGGCTGGATGCCCCGCTTCAGCAGGTAGTCGATGGCCACGGCGTCGAGCGGCTTCAGATGGTCGGTGCGCGGCAGTTTCCAGTTCTCTTTCCTCACGGGCTGGTGCTTGGTGTAGGCTTTCACCTTTGTGCTGACGATGAAGCGGAAGCCGCAGTTATAGCACTTGCCAAGCCCGGTGGTCATGTCGATCCTGACGCACGGCTCGTTCTGATGGGCGCGTTTGCGCGAGTCGGAGCAGTCAGGACAGGTGCAGCGCACGATGGTGGCGGTGCCGTTCTCGTCGGTCCTGCTACGTTTGATGTCCAGCTGGTCTGCCGGCACGATGTAGTAGCCTGTGGGTGTCTGTTCCCACTTCTTCTGGGGGATAAAGTCACAACCTTCTGCCATAGTCCTGGATGTTTTGTTGTTCGTCTTCACTGAGTGTCTCCCAGGCGGTCTTCATCATAAAGTCCTGGTCGGTCATCTTCTGCCGTTGCTGCCGTTCCGCCTTGAGGTCGATGCTGTCGGGGGTGGTCCAGCAGCCGGCGCAGAGGCTCCACACGCACCGGATATCCGTCTGAGGCGGTGCCCACCAGGGCACCGGCTCGCCCCGATGTCCGCAGCGCATGCCCGCGCGGTCAACCGTCTCGTAGGCGGAAGGTCCGATCACATCGGCGACCTTCCCGCCTTTTTCTTTATTTTCTTTTTCTATATCTATTTCT
>DEJE01000006.1:3703-3878 GCA_002353205.1 Prevotella sp. UBA2756
GACAAGTAGAGCAGTACCATGATATATACGCCGAGACCAGCCGCTCCCTGTTCGGCAACAAGGTCGGTCATCTCGGGTTTAGTCAGTACATTACGATAGAGTTTGATAAAACCTTTGTTTTTCATTTCGCGTCAAGGAAAAATGCCTGGCGGCGGTTTTTACGCAGATTGACATG
>DEJE01000006.1:3884-4078 GCA_002353205.1 Prevotella sp. UBA2756
CAACTCACATGCACCCAGTAGCTGGCGCCCCGATGCTCCAGGATCAGCTGGTCGTAGTCGGGCAGGTTGTCCTTCATCCAGAACCAGAGGATGCGGGCCATCTGCTCCTCGGTGGTGACGGAGAAGGGCCAGTGACGGTGCGGAATCTGGATGTCGGCAGCCAGCCCTTCGACATGCTGCGAGCTGGGCACTCC
>DEJE01000006.1:4113-4385 GCA_002353205.1 Prevotella sp. UBA2756
CCGCTGGTCACGATGATGGGCAGTTTGAAGCGCTGACGGGTGGGTTCGAGACAGCGGACGGCGAGATTCCGCAGGCGGATGATATGACATCCCAGCGGGATGTTGGGGATTTTGTGTTCCTCAGCCTTACGCGAGGCGAGGAACTCCGAGAGCACAAAATGCTCTGTAAACCTCTCATTGAGGTTTATGATCGTCTTCATAACTTGTTGATGTAATTGTTAAGTGTTAAACTTCTAGTTTGGGTTTGGAAGGGCGTCACCTGTGATGGTGAC
>DEJE01000006.1:4443-4824 GCA_002353205.1 Prevotella sp. UBA2756
CTGCAAAGATACAACATACAGAAGCCATCTTGCAAAAAAAAACATGGTAGAAATGCGATTCTAACATATAATTTTAAGAAATCAGAAGTGTTCATGATACAAATCGGAGAGCGCATGATAGAAAATGCTCCGCTTCTTGTGGTTTACCCGGTCTCTCAGACTGTTCACTACCCGACTGGGATTTTGAGGTGGTTCGAGCCCGAACAACTTATAAATGGTCTCTGTCATCTCATAAAGCGTTATTGCCTCACCCGAAGCCTTGTTCACTTTCTTTGTCAGGTATAGACAGTACACCACTTCCATCAGGTCGTTCTTGGCACCTTTCCATCTATACTTATTGCGCTTGCGATGGTTCATTCTTTTCACTAAGTGCTTCTTATA
>DEJE01000006.1:4877-5073 GCA_002353205.1 Prevotella sp. UBA2756
GTTTTACAAACGTTTCCGTTAATAAACAATTTTCTTCACACGAATACATCAGCTGCCTAAGACCACAGCTCGGGCTGAGGTCTGACATATAGCGACAGCAAGGTTCACGCCATCATCAATGGCATGAACGAATATGATTAGGGGAGTTCTCGCGCAAAGCGCCGTTTTCTATAAATGCGGCCCAATAACAATCGCC
>DEJE01000006.1:5146-5350 GCA_002353205.1 Prevotella sp. UBA2756
GCTCAAAACGCAAAGATGAGACAAGCACTAAATATTATGATACAAATTTGAAAAAGAGAAGTATGCTGAAGCACACCTCTTTTGTGTTCGATTGAACTGAATCCACCACGTTTTTTTAATTGAATCTTAAAAGATTCGCCCCCGCTAAGCCGATGCTTAACGGGGGCGAATGATTATCAGTTGGATTGTGGATTAGCGGTTACC
>DEJE01000062.1 GCA_002353205.1 Prevotella sp. UBA2756
GGTTCGGTGGTACGGTGGTGCGAGAATACCTATAGAGGTTTCATGACTTGAGGGTAATCTCGCACCTTCGCACCTCGTACCTTCGTACCTCGAATCTCGCTAATCACTGCTCCTCGGGGTTGGTAATATCGCGATATTGCCGCGGCGTGATGCCGATGGCCTCCTGAATCTTGCGGTTCAGGGTGCGCACGGTGTTGAAGCCGGCCTCCTGAGCGATGGCCTCGATGCTGTAGTTGGGGTTCTCCTTGAGCATGCGAAGGGCGCGCATCAGTCGTAGGAAGTCGAGGAACTTGTCCACGCTGTGGTAGATGGTCTTCGTCTTGAAGAGGTCGGCGATGCGTGTCTGCGTGGTTCCCACGAGCTCTGCCACCTCCTTGAGTCCGAACTCGGGCGGTATGGGGATGTTGTCCTCCTCGATGCGGGCTTCGATGATGGCCAGCAGCTCCTCGTCGTCGCGCAGGTCGGCCTGCACCATGAGCTCGCGGTGACGGCGTATGAGCTCCTTGAGCCAGTCGACGCGCCGCCGCACCTCGTAGTAGATGTCGAGCTTTTCGGCCAGCATCATGTTGCGTGCGATGAGCTTCTCGTTGGCTTCGATGAGCGTTGCGTTCTCCTCGGTCAGCCGTTGTACCTCTTGCTGCAAGGACTCCAGATCGTTGTTTTTCTCCATTTTATATATACGGTGAATGAATGGGTAAAGATGTTTCCGATGCAAAAGTATTAAAAAGTTACCAAACGACGAAACAAGTTGCGGAAAAAATTGCTATGGCAACGACAAAAATAATGGTATATATGTTTAAGCCGATGATTCTTGATATTAAATTTTTTGCTGCTCAAGAATTTGTTTGTACCTTTGCAGGCCGCTTGCAGCACAATGGCATGCGGGGATTTAAAAAGCGAAACGTGAGGATTGAAAAGTGAAGAATTAAAAAAGTGAATAAAACGATGAAAAAGAGTGTTTTGTTTTTCCTGTTGGCTGTTTCGGCCACTGTGGCAATGGCGCAAACGAACCCCAAACCGGGATATATCATCACGAACGACGGTGATACGATCAGGGGAATCATAGACTTCCGTACCAATGAGCGGCTGTCGAAACAATGTGACTTCTGGCCTGAGGGCGGTAGTGAGGGGAAGACATACAAGCCGGGCGACATCGAGGGCTTCAGGTTCGACAACAACGGAAAGTATTTCGTCACGCGCCGACTGAAGCTTTTCGGCAGTTCGCAACTGTTCTTTGCCGAGTTTCTGGTTCAGGGTAAGATGAACCTGTACTGCGTGGCCGACAAATATGATGAATACTTCTTCTTCGAGCGCGAGGATGGTGAGATGGCACAGCTTACCAGCAGAGCATTCCTGACTTCTTCATCCATTCAAGATGAGAAAGAACGCCTGCAAGAGAAGAAAGAACAATACGGAAAAGTGAAGCTGCTGCTGAAGGACTCATGGAAAGCTGTTAACAACATGAGTGAAGACAATATGTCGAGAAAGAAGCTTGTCGACGTTGTGCGCGACTATCACAACGACGTTTGCACCGACGGCGGCTCGTGCATGGTGTATGAATACAAGGAAGAATCCGACAAGATGTCAACGCATATCAAGGCCTTCACGGGCTTTGCCTATTATTCCCATGAGCGGACTGACTTTCAGAACTTGCCTGACGAGAACTATCATGGCGGTGCCTTTGAAGTGGGTATCGGCGTGGAGGTCGGTATCGAACGGGCGATGAAGGGCGGCAGCGTAGAATTAGGTGTCGCGTTTTCTCCGAAGACCAAGTTTGAACATCATACCAACGTCCTAGGAGGTCATGAGCCGTCGCTGACATCGTATGAAAAAGGCAGGGTGACGTTCGCTATCGGCGTGGTGAAACGCTTTGGCAAAGCGAAGATCACCCCTCTTGTCCGTGGCGGAGGATTCTACGTGCTGCATTTTGGAAACCATGAAACCAGAAACTACATGTCCAAAACCATTGTGGATGTGTCATGGGACAATACTTCACACTATGGTATCTATCTCGGTGCCGGCGCTCAGATGGCAGTTGGCAAGCACTATGCCCGACTGCATGCTGACTGGTACAAGTCTCTGGAGGGTTCTGATAAGGGAAACATGATGAAGTGGGGACTTACTGCCGAGTTCGCCTTTTAACGTATTTCCGCCCGTTGGTCACGTAGATACCGTTGCAGAGATCGGCCTGATGGCTGCTGTCGGCCACCTTCATGCCCTGCAGGTTGTAAATGGCAGATGACTGCCGACTGTCGGCCGACGTCTCCTTGATGCCCGACGGATCGTCGGCCGGATAGATCTCGTTGATTCCCTCCATAGCATAGGTGCAGTAGATGGAGAGGTCCTTGCGGTTGATGAGCGTCATGATGCCCTTCGTTCCGTTCTGGTTGGCCACGTTGATGTCCCACGTGTAGGGAGCCATGCCGCCAAGCTCCTTGCACAGGCGGTGCAGTTCGCGATAGTGCGCCTTGATGGAGGCGTTGTGCTTCTCCTGACTCTCGCCCGAGAGGTTGGAGATGTTGCGCCAGTTGGCACCGAACTCGCCGATGACGACGGGAATGCCCTTGTCTACAAAGTTCGTCTTCATCTTCTGCAGCTGGCTGCGCATGTCGGCTTCCTCGCCCCAGGTGGCGTTGTGCTGCGATCCAGGGTGGTGGTTGCCCTCACCCCAGTAGTAGAACACCTTTCCCCAGCTCTCATCTTTCTCCATTCCCCAGAACTGCCAGGGGTTGTAGTAGTGCACTTCAATCATCAACCGTCCTTCGGCCGAATCGTGCGGCAGGTTGTTCTTCATGAAGTTGCAGGTGTGGTCGATGTTGGTCGACGGGCCTTGAACGACGAGCACGCGGCGCGTGTTGTTGCCTCCCGTGGCGCGCACGGCGTCGATGAACACCTGTTCGTACTGCACCAGGTTGTTCGTGGCATTCTGGTTGTCGGCGTTGGGCTCGTTCAGTCCGGCGAAGAGCAGCCGCTCGTCGTAGTCGCGGAAGGCCGTGGCAATCTGTGTCCACAGCGTATGCAGGATGGTTTTGTTCTTGTTGATGGTGTTGATATTCGTGTCGGCGATGTGGTTTTCCAGCCATCCGCCGTCCCAGTGGTCGTTGATGATGACGTAGAGATTGGCCTGCAGACAGTAGTCTACGATTTCCTTCACGCGTGCCATCCACTGCGGGTCGATGGTGTAGTTGTTTCCGTCGAAGAGATGTCCCATGACCCATGCACAGGGAATGCGGACGGACTTGAATCCGCGGGCTTTCACGTAGTCGATGAGCTGCTGCGTGGTCTTGGTCTGTTGCCACGACGTCTCGGCGCCCAGACCGCCCTTGTTGGTGAAGTTGTTCGCGTTGTTGCCGGCCTCCATGGTGTTGCCGAGGTTCCATCCGGGAGCCATCAGCTCGATCATTTGCTTCACGGGGGTGTCGAAACCTGTCTGTGCCTGGGTCGTCAGAGCAGCGGCCAGCAGTGCGATAGTTGCCAATCTTCTTATCATAGTGCTTCTTTCCTTAGGTTGTTATTATCGGTGGAACGACGTTGCAAAGATAGAAAAAAACTCCGATACGCGCAACAATCGTAAGCCTTTTTCTACTCATCGCCACCGCCGCCCTGACCGAAGCCGCCGTTGTTGCCGTTGTCAAGGCCGTTGTTGTCGCCCTGGCCCGGCTGTCCTTCGCCTTCCTCGTCTTTCTTCTGCTTCAAATTGCCGAAGTTCCACGATATGTTCAGCTGGAAGCGTCGGCCGCCGCGCCAGTTCTTCTGGTGTCGGTAGAAGGTGGGTCCGCTGGTATAGGTCTCCCATTTGCGGCTGTCGAGCACGTCGCGGCAGTTGAGGCTGACGGTGAGCTTCTTGTCGAAGAAGTTCTTCCGCACGCCGATGTTCATGCCGTAGTTGGCCTTGCGATATCCCTGTGTGATGACCTGGCGTGCACGGTAGTTGCCCGTCACCTGTATGGAGATGTCGTAGGGCAGGATGATGGAGGCCTGGCAGCGCATGTTCCATGTGAAGTTGTCGTCGCTCTCGCCCGTGATGGTCTGTCCGTCGATGAGATATGAGAAGCCGTTGAGCTTGTAGTAGTAGAAGTTGGCGTTGGTGTTGATGTCGAGGATCTTGAACAAGCGGTTCTTCATCGTCAGCTCCAATCCCGTGCTTGTGCTCTTGGCCACGTTCTTGCTCGTCTGGTACATCACGCCGTCCACGCTGCTCTGCCATCTGACGCGCTGGATGACGTCGGTGGTGGGGCGGTAGTAGGCGCTGAGGAGGAACGAATGCTCGCCGAAGGTCTTCAGGTAGTTGAGCGAATAGGAGTTGCTGAACTCGGGCGTCAGCTCGGGATTACCGAAGCTCACCATCGAAGCGTCGCGCGTATCCTTGAAACTGTTCAGCTCGCCACCCCACGGCCGGCGCAGACGTCGCGTCCAGTTGAGTTGCAGCTGGTCGTTCTCGGTAATCTGGTAGGACATGAAGATGCTGGGGAAGAGTTCGAAATAGTCTTTCTTGAAAGGTTCGGTGCGCTTTGTGGCGTCGTGTTCCTGCTCCCAAGTGTAGCTCTCGGTGTTCACGCGCCAGTATTCGCCGCGCAGTCCGCCCATGATGCCGAACTTGCCGAAGTTCATCGTGGCCGTGGCGTAGAGGGCGTGGATGTCGTTGTCGTAGATGAAACGGTTGAAGAAGGCTTTGTCCTCCTGCTGTCCTGTGCCCTGCCAGTTCTGTGCCACAAACGATTCCTGCGGCGTGTTCTCGTGGCCGAAGCGTCCGTTGTAGCCTGCCTGTAGCTTGAAAAAGTCTGAGATGGGGTTTTCGTAGTCCAGTTTCACCTCGGTGTTGCGGTTGCGGATAAAGGCCGGACGGTACTGATAGCTGTATTCCGTTGGCTGTCCGTCGTAGTAGAAAGTGCTGTCTTGGTAGGTGTTCTCGTTGTCGGCGGACCAACTGCCGCGGCTGACGGTGAGGTCGATGAAATGTGTGTCGGTGAACATGTGGCGGTAGCTCAGCTCGGCGTGCCACATGTTGTTGTCGCCGTGCGAACGGGTGTCGCGCTGCATCAGGTACGAATCCTGTGCCGCACCGATGGTGCCGTAGTGGTAAGGCGTGTAGCCGTAGCTCCGTCGGCCGCCCTTCATGAACATGCCGCTCACCCCGATGTCGTCCTTCTTGGTGATGTGCCAGGTCAGTCCGGCGCGTGTGAAGAGGTTGTTGCCGTAGTCGCTGTTCTTCCCTTCGTAGCGTTGGTAGGTGTTGGTGTTGAGGTATTCCTGCTCGCTGAGGCTGCCGCCCTGCTTGTTCTGCCGGTGGCGCAGACCGACGTTCAGGTAGGCATCGACGATACCGCTCGAATAGTTGATGTTGAAGCTGGTGTTGGCGCTGCCCTCCGAGTTGCCGCCCACCTGCACCGATCCGTAGTAGCCAGCCTTGCGGTCGCGCTTCAGCACGATGTTGATGATGCCTGCCGAACCCTCGGCCGAGAATTTCGCCGACGGGTTGTCGATGACCTCAATGCGCTCAATGCTCTCGGCAGGCAGCTGTTTCAGTATCTCGGCGCGGTTGTCCGACGTCAGTCCGCTGGCCTTGCCGTTGATCCATACCTCCACGCTGCTGTTGCCGCGCAGGCTGACGTTGCCGTCCTGGTCTACCTCCACGCTCGGGATGTTCTCGAGAACGTCGGAGGCCACGCCGCCTGCATTGGCTATTTCCTGGCTCACGTCGAACGTCTTGCGGTCCACCTCCAGCTTCATCGTCGACCGTTGTCCGGTGACCGTCACCTCTTTCAGCATGCGCGAGTCTTCCGACATATAGAGGAGTGCGAAGTTCTCTTCGCGGTTTTGGCTGCTGATGGTGAACGAACGCTGAATGTTCTTATATCCTATATACGACAAAACCAGCGAATACCGGCCGTTGGCCAGTCCGCTGATATGGAAGTTGCCACCTTCGTCGGTGATGGCTCCTTTCAGAATCTTTGTTGTGTCGCCCTGTTGGTAGACGGCCACATTCACAAACTCCAGGCTCTCGTCGCTCTTCTTGTCCACTACGTGACCCTTCACGCTTCCCTGCGCCAGTGCCACTGCCGTGCTCACCATGAGCAGGCATGTCATAATATATCGATACATAATGATTCTTTGACGTTCGCGCATCGGTGTGCGTTTAACCACGTTGTGGCACAAAAGACGTCCTTTTCTCCCACCTCCCGTTTCTTTCCGACCGTTGTGGGATATTTGTTGACGACCAAGAGATGTCCCAACCGTTAATTCTTACTTCTTAACTCTTACCCTTTCCCTTTATTACTTCTTCTCCCTCTCCTTCGGGGAGGGCTGGGGTGGGGCTTCTTACCCCCCATACACCAGCGTTGTCAGCTGTTCGGCGGGGAAGAGGTCGCGCGCCACCTGCTGCAGCTGTTCGGCAGTGACAGCCTCGATGCGCGCACAGAGACGACTCAAGTCCGTCTCCTGACCAAAGTGTAGGAAAGCCTTTCCGAAGTCGAGTGCGTAGTTTTCGCGGTTGTCGCAGGCGATGCCAAGCTGCCCCTTGAGCTGCTTCTTCGCCGCGCGCAGTCTGCTCTCTGCGATGGGGCGGTCGATGAAACGGTCGAGTTCGCGTCTGACGAGCTTCATGCAGCGCTTCACGTCGTGCGGGTCGCATCCGAAATATGTGCACCACATTCCCGCCTCGCCATAGCTCACCATGGTGCTCTCCACGGTGTAGACCAGTCCGTTGCGCTCTCGCAGGGCAAGATTGAGGCGCGTGTTCAATCCCGGCCCACCCAGCATGTTGTTCAATAAGTATAAAGGTATGCGTCGAGGGTGGTCGTAGGCGTAGGCTCGCGTGCCGATCATCACGTGTGCCTGGTGCGTGCCGAGCTGTCGTTCCACGGTCTGCGGTGTGTAGAGTGGCATCGTGATTTCGTCGATGAAATGGGCGTTTTCTGACAGATTTTTATCTTCACAAACAGTCACCGCGGCCATCTGTCGCTCCAACAACCTGACCACTTGTGCGAAGTCTACGTCGCCATAGACGAAGAAGGCGGCGCGTTCCGGTCGGTAGAGCCGTTGGGTGAAACGTCGGGCATCGTCGGTGGTGAACGTCCGCACGCGCTCGGCCGTGCCGAGGATGTTGTGCCCGAGGGGATGACCGGCAAACACCATGTTCTCGAAGTCGTCGTAGATGAGTTCCGACGGCGTGTCGTTGTAGCTCTCTATCTCGTCGCAGATCACCTCCACCTCCTTGTCGATCTCCGTCTGCGGGTATGTGCTTCTGAAGACGACGTCGGTGAGCAGGTCGACGGCGCGCGTCAGGTGCTCCTTCAGCATGGCGGCATAGAACACGGTGCTCTCCTTGGTGGTGAAGGCGTTGAGCTCGCCGCCCACGCTCTCCAGGCCGTTGATGACCTGTATGGCCGTGCGGCGCTGCGTGCCTTTGAAGCTGACATGCTCGCAGAAATGTGCCAGTCCGTCGTCGCCGGGCTGTTCGTCGCGTGTTCCTGCGCGCAGTTGGTATCCGCAGTATACCACTGGCGACGGGCTTTGCAGGCCGATCAGTCGCAGTCCGTTGTCGAAGGTGTGTGTCTTGAATGCTGTCATTGGGTGTGTGGGGTGTTTTGTTTGCGGCTGCAAAAGTAGGCATTTTGTTTCACCTGTGCAAGTCGGACACTAAAAAATGATCGGCGACTGTCTCCCTGAATGAAGCGCGTGAAAGGAGACGCGTCGCCGATACGTGTTTTTTATACGTGTTGGTAAACGGTTTTTGCAAGGTTGAGGGAAACAGCCATCGTTATCCTGATGGCATGGCCTTCCACATTTCTGCTGCAAAGGTACGGTGTTAACCAGCATGTTGTTAGGAAAAACGGTTTTTTTATTCGGATTTTCGGTTGGAGAAAATCTGTAAATTAGGAAAAACGGAATGTAGAATTTCGCTAACTTCTTTATTTTCAGCGATATAAAAATCCTAATTATTTTCCGGAAGCTTGCGGAACTGCGAGGGTGTGCAGTTGAAAGAGTTTTTGAACACGCGTCCGAAGTAGCCCATATCGTCGAAGCCGCAGGCCATGGCCACCTCGCCCACCGTCTTGTCGGTCTGTCGTAGCAGGCGGCATGCGTGGTTCATTCGCACCCGTGTGATGTAGCTGTTGAGCGAGTTGCCTGTTATCTGGCGCACCTTCGCCGTGAGCTGCGTGCGTGTGAGGTCGAGTTCGTCGGCCAGCAGGGCGGCGTTCATCTCGCTGTTCTTCATGTTGGCGTGTATGATGTCGGTGAGTTTGTTCATGAATTGCTGCTCGTTGGCCTTCAGTCCCTGTGTGGGCATGTCGTGGGTTGTGCTGTCGGCCGTGAGTTTCTGTCCCAGTCGTTGTCGCTGCGAGAGCAGGTTGCCGATGCGCACCACGAGCTCATGAGCGTTAAAAGGCTTCACGAGGAAGGCGTCGGCGCCGGCCTCGAGGGCTTCCATCTTGTCGCTCTCCTGCGTCTTTGCCGTGATGACGATGATTGGAATGTGGTTGATGACGTGCGACTGTCGGATTCTTCGGCACAGTTCCAGTCCGTCCATGCCGGGCATCATCACGTCGGTGAGAATCACGTCGGGCATCACGTCGGCCGCCTTTCTGAGTGCCTCCTCACCCTCCATGGCGAAGAAGGTGGAGAAGGTTCGTCCGAGCACGGTGCTGATATAGAAGGCGATGTCGGCATTGTCTTCCACGATGAGCACCTTGGGCAGCACGCCGGTGGGCGAGAATTCGTCGTCTGTGGGCATTTCCTGCGTCTCATGGGCTGTGATGGGCTTGGCGAGTGCTGTGGCGTTTTCCTCGTTCCACGTTGTCTTCTCGATGTCGGGGTTGAGTCGCGGCATGGTGATGATCATGCGTGCGCCGTGTTCTGTGTTCTCTGCCCGTATGCTGCCGTGCATGTTGTTCACCATCTGCTTCACGTAGTTCAGTCCGATGCCGGTGCTTGCGCTGGCACTAGGAGCCTTCCCTTGGTAGAACATCTCGAAGATGTGCGGCAGGTCTTCCTCGGGGAATCCCTGTCCGGTGTCGTCGATGGTGAGCGTCAGCGCATCGCCTTCCATGTTGAGCTGCACGGTGATGGTTCCCTGTCCGCCCATGAACTTCATGCTGTTGCCGAGCAGGTTGCGGACGATTTTGTTCACGTATTCGCCCACGAAGTCGGCCTCGATGAGGTTGTGGCTGCTGTTGTAGAGCACGCTGATGTCCTTTGTGGCGGCATATTCGCGGTAGGCGCTGACGGCCATGCCCACATAGGCGGCCAGGTTGCCGTGCATCCACTGCGCCTTGTCTTCGCCGATGATCATCTTCGACACGTCGAGGAGCTCGTTGACGAGCACCAGCAGGTCGTCGCCGTGGCGCGAGATGTCGGCCAGACAGCGGTTCATGTCCTTTCGCGGCATCTGCGGGTTGGTGATGAGTCGCTCGGTGAGCCCTCCGATGACGGTGAGCGGTGTGCGGAACTCGTGGGTGATGTTGGTGAAGAATGCCGTCCGCATGTCGTCGATCTTGCGCAGCATGTTCCTCGACTTCGTGCGCTCGCGCAATATATAATATAAGGTGGAGCAGAGCATGGCGAGCAGTACGACGACGACGATGGCCACGATCGTCACCAGGCGGTGCGTCTTCAGCCTCTGCTGTTGCTGCTCGATGGTGTGGTTCTTCTCCATCATGTTCTGCTTTGCGGCGAAGCTGCTGGTGAGCTGGTTGGTCTTCTCGGTGTAGATGGAGTCTTTCAGAGCCGAGGCGCGGGACATGTACTCCATGGCCTTGTCGGGGTTCGAGGGTCGGAAGAGGTCGGCGAGCATCTCCGACGTCTGCATCATCACCAGTCGGAAGCCGATGGCGTTGGCCATGCTGTGGCTGCGCTCGAGGCATGCTTTGGCCTCGGTGGGTCGGTTCATCTTCTTGTAGAGCTGTCCGAGCTGCTTGTAGGTGATGCACGTCGAGGTGCGTTCCTGCTTGCTCTCGAGCAGCAGGATGGCTTGCTTGTAGAGCTTCTCGGCCTCGCGGTACTCTTTCTTGGCCGAGTAGACGTCGGCCATCTGCGACAGCCGTCGGCCCATCTTGATGGTGTCGGCGGCCGCGTAGTCCAGCGCGTAGGCGTTCTGTGCGTACTCCAGCGCGCGGTCGAGCTCTCCCAGTTTGACGTACACCTCCGAAGCGATGCCGTAGCGTATCGACAGCTTCTTGGGCTGGTCGAGCGACTCCTCTATCTCGATGGCCTTGGCGATGTGGTCGCGCGCCTTCTCGTAGTCCTTGTTCATCAGGTAGAGCGACGACAGGTTGTTGTAGGCCGAGCTCTGCCGCTCGGCATCGCCCATGGAAGTGCTCAGCTGCAGGGCTTGTTCCGATGCTTCGATGGCCGAAGTGAGGTCGCCCAGACGCTGGTAGCACGACGAGAGGTCGAGCTGGCAGTCGCACATCGTGGCCGAGTCGTTGAGCTGCGTCGAGGCGGTGAGCACTTCGCGCAGGCAGGTCACCGACTCCACGTAGCGGCTGCTGTCCTCCAAGGCGTAGGCGCGCTCGAGCAGACTGTCCACCACGGCGTTCGTCACCGGGCGCACGTACATGTGCTCCTTGCTGCCGCAGGACGCCAGCAACAGCACGACAGTGAGCACCAGTCCTGATGCCGTCTTTTTAGCCAAAGAAGCTCCGTTTACCATATTGAAACACGCTTTCAGTCTGCAAATATAAACAAAAATCCCGAAAAGGTAGCAACAGAATGCAGAAAAATGTTCTTTCATGATGGGAAATATTTGGCAGTTTGCTGGAAAACCACTAACTTTGCCGTCGATTCGCAATATTTATTGTTAAAAACAGCAACAAAGAGATGAAAAACAACAGCATACGAGCCGCCCTCGTCGCCGTGGCGGCATTCACGATGACAGCCTGTCAGGATGCGCAGTTCCATGTGGAGGGCACGATGGCGCAGGCCAAGGACTCCATCCTCTATCTGGAGAACATCGGTCTCGAAGGCCCCGTGGCCATCGACTCGGTGCGCCTCGACGACGGCGGGAAGTTCAGCTTCGCCGCCGATGCCCCCGACGCTCCCGACTTCTACCGCCTGCGCATCGCCAACCAGATCATCAACCTCAGCATCGACTCCACTGAGACGGTGACCGTCGAGGCCGCCTATCCCACCATGGCCACGCAGTATGAGGTGAAGGGTTCCGACAACTGCTCGAAGATCAAGGAGCTTGCACTGAAGCAGATCGACCTGCAGCAGCGTGCTCTCGCCATACAGAAGAACCCCACCATGGGAATCCAGGCCACGCGCGACAGCATCGCACGCATCGTGGAGGCGTATAAAGACGACGTGAAGCGCAACTATATCTTCAAGGAGCCGATGAAGGCCTACGCCTACTTCGCACTCTTCCAGGCTCTGGGCAACCAGCTTATCTTCAACCCCCACGGCAACAAGGCCGACAACCAGGTCTACGCCGCCGTGGCCACCAGCTGGGACGTCTACTACCCCCACGCGCTGCGCGGACAGAACCTGCACAACATCGCCATCGAGGGGATGAAGACCATCCGCATCATGGATGCCAAGCAGAAGATGCTCGTCGACCCTGAGGTGGTGAACACCACCAACGTCCTCGACATCGAGCTTGCCGACAACAAGGGACAGGTGCGGCGCCTCACCGACCTCAAGGGAAAAGTGGTGCTCCTCGACTTCCACGTCTTCGGCACCGAGGAGTCGCCCAAGCGCATCATGCAGCTGCGCGAATACTACAACAAATACCACGACCGCGGCCTCGAGATCTACCAGGTGGGTCTCGACGGCGACGAGCACTTCTGGAAACAGCAGACGGCAGCCCTGCCCTGGGTGAGCGTCTACGACCCCGACGGCATCAACTCCAACAACATCGTGCGCTTCAACGTGATGGACATACCGACCTTCTTCCTCGTCGACCGCAACAGCTCGCTCTACAAGCGCGACGCCCAGATCACCGACCTCGACGCCGAGATTCAGAAGCTGCTGTAAAAGCACTCCCGAAGGAGTCTGTCTGTTCAGTCTGTTGAACACTTTTGCCGCAAATCCGTTTAGTGAGCAGAACACTTTTTGTGGTGAAATCGGTTCACCCGTTGTCCCCCCGAGGGGGGAGATGGGATGAAAAGGGGATGGTACGGGAGTTTGATTTTTATTGACAAAAGTGGCGATTTGAGGCTCTGTGGTTGCAAAATTCTGAAATTAAAATCCCACGGCCGAATCTGAGCGATTCTCGCGGAAGTTGTAATGCGCTGAAAACAAGCATCTTGTCTTTTCTTTACATTTTCGCCGTTTTCAAAATGACGCATTTTACACTCCAGAATGGCTCATTTTGCCTAGCAGAATGCGTCAATTTGAAGAGCAAAATGCGTCATTTTGGAGTGTAAGATGGCTCATTTTGAAAACCGGAACGAAAAATTTCTCCTTTTTGTTCAATTCTTTTACCGTCTCAAAACGATTCGTCTCTCTAAAACGATCAAAAATCCCTGCAAAAAATTTCGGTTAATTTTATTGACAAAGAGAGGCCCCCCTCCGTCTCCCCCGAGGGGGAGAGTATAGCTCTGTTTCTTATAAAGCCTCCCCTCGGGGAGGTTTGGAGGGGGTCGTGTCCCTCCGTCTCCCCGCCAGTATGGAGTATAAGGATTTGCAATCCTAAAAAAGCATAACGATGCATAAGCGCATTACAAATGCTTATACTCACCGCGAGCGAATTTCAAATTCGCTCGAACAGTTTCCTCCCCTCGGGGAGGTTTGGAGGGGGCCGTGTTCCTCCGTCTCCCCCGAGGGAAGAAAGCGGTTGTGAGCGGACGGTTCATGCTGTATGAAAAACAAAAAACGCAGAAACAGGAAGAAAAATTCTTCGTTCTGCGTTTTTTTTCGTATTTTTGCAACGTCTTTCTGCTGAGAGACGCTTTTCGTGGGAAAACAAAGGAGTTGATTCTCTCTTTCTGAACCAAAATTGCGACCCGTGTTCAAAGAAATGAGGATGAGCGTTGCCATACATAATAAAGGTGTGGGCTCTCGCCTGTTTCATCATTTCTTGGGTCGTCGCAAACCTGGTTCAGGATGAAACGGAGATGCCCACACCATCTTTCTACTAACTAATAACCTATTAAGTAACTATGTGTATGAATCCGATTGCAAAGGTAGCCCTGTTCGGTGAATGGGGCTGTAACATTCCGTTCAATTTCTGTCAATCTTGTTGCAACGGCAAAAAAGTGTCGGCTGCCGATGCAAATAATCGTTCATCGGCAGAAAAATATGTTTCATGTAACAAAAGTCTTATTCATTGAACGAATTTTTAAAGTCTCGGTGAGCTTTCCGTGCTACCTTTGCAGCGCAATGACGGCATCGGAAGTCGTCTTTCTGAATGGATATTGATCAACAATTAACAATTTATTGTACTAACCCACCAAATTAACAAAGAATGGAAAACCTAAAACGAATTCTCCTGAGCCTCGTGCTCATGGTTGTGTCTATGGCAACATACGCACAACAGGAAGTCTCGGGCACGGTGCTGGACCCCGACGGGGAACCCATCATCGGCGCCACTGTCATGGTGACAGGCACGAACAATGGAACGGTGACCGACTTCGATGGTAACTTCACGCTGAAGGTAGCCCCCGGCACACCTATCACCATCACTTACATCGGTTACAAAACGATTGAAACGAGAGCTCAGGCCGGCCAGACACTGAAGATGGAAGACTCGGCCAAGGAGCTTGCCGAGGTTGTGGTGACCGGTTATCAGGTGCAGCGCAAGGCCGACCTGACGGGCTCTGTGGCTGTTGTGAAGACCGACGAGCTGAAATCGTCGGCCGATACCGACCCGATGCGTGCCCTGCAAGGTAAGGTTCCGGGCATGACCATCACCAGCAACGGTTCGCCTGTAGGCGCCGGTACGGTCCGCATCCGCGGCGGCGGCTCGTTCAACTCTTCTCAGGACCCGCTGTTCATCATCGACGGTGTGCCCACGACGACGAACCTGAACACGCTCAACATGAACGACATCGAGTCGATGCAGGTGCTCAAGGACGCTGCCTCGGCTTCTATCTATGGTTCGCGCGCTGCTAACGGTGTGATCATCATCACCACGCGCTCGGGCAAGAAGGGCGACAAGGTGAAGGTGGACTTCTCGGCCAACCTGACGGCACAGTTCTACAACTCGCAGTCGATGATGAAGCTGGCCAACACCGCCGAGTATGCCACCGCCATGGCTCAGGCTGCCATGAACGACGGTCTGGACCCCGAGCAGTATGCCAACAACTACGGTCTGACGCTCCACGCCTCTGCCGGCACGCCCATCAAGGCTTACGATCCCGCTACCGGACAGATGCGCGAGTTCACGGTGAACGGCCGCTACGACGGTTTCATGAACCTGAACCGCACGATGCGCTTCAGCGACACCGACTGGCTGGATGAAATCAGCCGCACCGGTTTCTCTCAGAACTACGACCTCTCTATCTCGAACGCTACCGACAAGTCGTCGGCGCTGTTCTCGTTCGGTTACAAGAAGAACAACGGTATCCTGAAATACACCGACTTCGAAAGCTTCTCGGGCCGCATCAACACCAGCTTCAAGGTGAACAAGATTGTGACCATCGGTGAGAACGCCACGATCACCTACTCGAACCAGGTGGACTGCCAGCCGTTGGAGAACGCACTGAAGATGGCGCCCACGCTTCCCGTCTACGAGGAAGACGGCGAGACTTTCTCGGGTCCCGTCGGTGGTATGAGCGACCGCCAGAACCCGCTGCGCGAGCTCTATCACAACCGCGACAACCGTCTGAAGATGTGGCGTATCTTCGGTAACGCCTACGTCAACCTGCAGCCCATCAAGGGTCTGCTGCTCCGCTCGAACTTCGGTCTCGACCTGTGGTCGGAGAACATTCACAGCGTGACCTACACATGGCACTCCGACGTGGTGAACAACTCCACGCCGTCGACCAACATGGGCGCCAAGACATCGGTGAAGTGGACATGGTCGAACACGGCCAACTACAACTTCACGCTGGGCACCGACCACACGTTCATCGTGCTCGGTGGTATTGAGCTGCACCGCGACATCGAGGACAGGTCGAATGCCTATGCACAGATGTTCGCCCTGGAGAACTACAACTACATGTATCCCGATGCCGCCACAGGCACACAGCGCGCCACCGGTATTCAGGAGGGCTACAACCTCGTTTCGTTCTTCGGCAAGCTCGACTATAACTTCAAGGACCTGCTCCTCGCTTCGTTCACCATCCGTCACGACGGTTCGAGCCGCTTCGGTGAGAACAACCGCTACGGTACGTTCCCCGCTGCCACGCTCGGTTACCGTATCTCGCAGCATCTGAACCAGAACTGGATTGACGACCTGAAGATCCGCGCATCGTGGGGACAGACCGGTAACCAGGCCATCTCCAACTACGCACGCTACGGACTCTATGCTGCCACCTACGGCGGCGAGCGCAACGAGTCGACAGCCTACGACCTGCATCTGGCCGGTTCGGGTATCTTCCCCTCTGGCTTCCGTGCCACACAGTCGCAGAACAACAACCTGAAGTGGGAGACCACGGAGCAGTGGAACGCTGGTCTCGACTTCACGCTCTTCGGCAACACGCTCTATGGTACCTACGATGTGTACGTGAAGAAGGTGAAGGACATGCTCATCAACCCCGCTTACCTCGGCTCGATGGGTGAGGGTGGTGCCTCTTGGCTCAACGGTCCGTCGCTGCAGAACTGGGGTATGGAGTTTGCCATCGGCTATCGCGGCAAGACCAACTTCGGCCTTACCTATAATATTAACGGCAACGTGGACTTCTTCCGCCAGAAGGTGACCTACCTGCCCGAGACGACAACCGGTTCGTATGTGCACACGGCGAAGGAGAACCTCGTGGAGTCGAAGAAGCCTTACGGCTCGATCGTGGGCTACGTGGTCGACGGATTGTTCCAGAGCCGCGAGGAAGTGCTGGCCAGCGGTCAGGAGAACGCCCGCGTGGGTGGCCTGAAGTATGCCGACCTCGACGGTAACGGCATCATCAACGAGCAGGACCAGACGTGGATCTTCAACCCGGTGCCCGACTTCTCTTGGGGTCTGAACATCGAACTGGCCTACAAGGGCTTCGACTTCTCGATGTTCTGGCAGGGTGTTGCCGGACAGGATGTGTACAACAACCAGAAGTTCCAGACCGACTTCTACTCCATCACCGACGCCGGTTCGAACAAGGGTAACCGCATGCTCGATGCCTGGACAACGGCCAACACGGGCAGCGACATCCCCGCCCTGACGACCAACAACGTGGGCAACGAGGGCCGCGCCAGCAGCTACTTCGTGGAGAACGGCTCTTACGGCAAGCTGCGCCAGCTGCAGATTGGCTACAACTTCCCCTCGAAGATGCTCGAGAGCCTGAAGATGAGCAGCGCCCGCATCTATGTGTCGGGTCACAACCTGCTCACGCTGAAGAGCAGTTCGCTGACCTGCTCTGATCCGGAGAACCCCAACTGGGCTTATCCTAACAGCACATCGATTTCTCTCGGTATCCAAGCCTCTTTCTAGTTCAAAGTTCTTAGTCCATAATTCATAATTAACAGTAAAGAATATAGTTATGAAAGCAATATATAAAGCATTCTGCGCCGGTTTAGTTTGTTGCGGTGTCACCGTAGCTTTCACATCCTGCGACGATTTCATCGATGTAGAGCCGAAGGGAGTCATCAACGAGGACCTGGCCATGAGCCAGCCCGAGGAGATGGTGACAGCGGCTTACGCCAAGCTGGGCGACGACTGGTACACCTACCCGTTCAACCTCTGGCCTTACGGCGACGTGTCTTCCGACGATGCCATGAAAGGCGGTTCGGGAACGACCGACACCAACTATCACCCCGTGGAGGTGTGGTCTACGCTGACCGCTTCCACCCCCGACCACATGGACGAGTTGTGGTATCACCTCTACTGCTCCGTCAGCCGCTGCAACCGCGCCCTGGTGTCGCTCGCTGACCATGCCGACAAGATCGACGCCGCCACCCGCGTGATCCGCGAGGGTGAGGTGCGCTTCCTGCGTGCACACTTCTACTTCAAGCTCGTGCAGCTGTGGAACCAGGTGCCTTGGGTCGACGAAGAGGTTTACAGAAACCACACCGAAGAGCAGACCCCGAACAACCAGTTCACCCACGAGGAGCTGATGGACAAGATCGTGGCCGACTTCAAGGCCGCCTACGATGTGCTCCCCGCCACGCAGCCGGACGGCGGTCGCGCCAACAAGATTGCTGCTGCTGCCTATCTGGCCAAGTGCTACCTCACCATGGCATGGGGCGACGGCTATGAAGCCAACACCGGCGTGAGCCACATCAAGGAAGAATACATGAAGAAGGTGCTGGAGTACACCGACGTGGTGAAGAATTCGCAGTACGGCTACCTCGAGGACTACGGTGACATCTTCCTGCCCGAATACAAGAACTCGAAGGAAAGTATCTTCGCCGTGCAGCACTCCGACTATCAGGACGACAACACACGCTTCGGACGTGCCAACTGGAGCAACATGCTCAACGGCTGCTGGGGTATGTGGTCGTGCGGATGGGACTTCCACAAGCCCACACAGAACCTCGTGAATGCCTTCAAGACGCGCGACGGACTGCCCATGTTCGACGACTACAACAAGGAGATTGCCTATCCGACCAACGGCGTGCCCAACGCACAGAAGTGGGATCCGCGCCTCTTCCACACCGTCGGTATGCCCACCTTCCCCTACAAGTATGAGACACAGTTCACGATGACGAAGGACAACTCGCGCACTCCGAATACCTACGGTTACTACGCTTCGCTCAAGGAAGTGCCGCAGCGCTCAAAGGGTGAGACCTTCGACAACCCCTGGCAGGCCTTCGCCATGAACGACTACGTGTTCCGCTACACCGACGTCATGCTGATGCGCGCCGAGGCTCTCATCGAGACAGGTGCTCTGGAGGAGGCCCGCGGCATCATCAACGATATCCGCCAGCGTGCTAAGAACTCCATCTCGAAGCACATCGCCTACGCCGCCGACCAGTGCGATATCGCTCTCTACCCCGCCAGCTACTTCGCTTCGAAGGAACAGGCCCGTCAGTGCCTGCAGTGGGAGCGCCGTCTGGAGATGGCCATGGAGGGCAACCGCTTCTTCGACCTGCGCCGCTGGGGCATCGCTTCGCAGACGCTCAACAAGTTCTTTGAGAAGGAACAGAACTCGGTCTACGACGGACAGACCTACGGCCAGTACTACAAGGATGCACACTTCACGGCAGGCAAGAACGAATACTTCCCGCTGCCCTACATCCAGCTCTACTATGTGCCCGGACTGTACACTCAGAACAAGGGATACAATTAAAAGAGCCCCCACCCTGACCCTCCCCGAGGGTAGGGAATAGATAGAGACCATATATTTAATAATGTAATAATAAAACAATACGACATTATGAAAAAGAATATAATGAAATACGTAGTGTATCTGGTAACTGCTCTCCCCCTCGGGGGAGTAGGAGGGGGGCTTCTCTCTTCCTGCCAGGACAAGGACTACGAACGGGAGAGCATGAAGCTGCAGGCTCCCGACGTCAGCCAAATCAACGGACAGTTGCAGGGTGATGACTACATCCTCAGCTGGCCTGCACAGAGTGCACAGATGCAGGTGACCATCTACCGCAACGGAACGCTCTCGGCCAGCGAGACGGTCAGCGGATCGAGCTACACGCACAAGAATGTTCCCACGAACGTGCCTTTCGAATACGTCTTCAAGCTCACCGACGGAACTAACTTCTCCAACGGTGTTGTGAAGAACTACACACGCGATGGTGCCACGAGCATCAGCGGCGTTCAGATGAGCCAGGTAGAGAAGGCCGGCGGCTACGACGCTCTCGTTGAGTGGGACAAGGCAGCCGACGCCTCCAGCATCATCTTCACTGCCAGCAACGGCAAGCAGACCATCAACGAGACCCTCGCCGGCACTGCCACCTCTTATATTATAAATAATGTGGAGACTGGCGACACGTGGGAAGTGACGCTCACGGCCAAGAACGACAAGGGAACATCGCTCGCCACACGCTCGTCGCTGCGCATTGGTAAGACGGCTATCGGATTCCTCAGCATCTATGCAACGCCCGAGGAACTCATCGCCAACGGCGACGACGACGAGGCATCGGCATGGCTCTGGCTCCACGAGACCTATCCCACAGCACAATATGTCTACTTCGGCGACATCAAGTCGGCCGACGATGTGGATCCCTACCGCGTGCTCTTCTGGCTGCGCGACCTCGAGGGAGTGGGTGAAGACCAGGTCTTCGGTATCCCCGAAGTGGTGCAGAACGCCACGCCCATCATCCAGCAGTGGTACAAGGACGGCGGCAGCATGCTCCTCTGGAGCCACGCCACTACCTATGTAGGACATCTGGGACGCCTGAACCTCGACGACATGAAGAACAACGACCACGCCATCGGTACCGGCGCAGGCGGCATCAACAACGACGTGTGGAAGATGGCCGTGCAGCTGAATCCCGGCGGACGCTTCTCGAAAGACCACTCCTCGCATGCAATCTTCAAGGGTCTGGAGGTGGAGTCGACCGACCGCACGAAGCTCATCGCCTTCAAGGGTCCGGGATGGACGGAAGACCACAACTGCCTCTTCTTCAACCTGCCCAGCCTCTACACCGGCATCGGCAACCAGGAAGAAGCCTGCTACACGCAGACCACGCAGACCTACGGCATCTATCCGCTCGGCACATGGGACAGCCAGATCGACTGGGTGAGCCAGCTCAACGTGTGGGAGGCCCAGCAGGGCAACACCGAGTTCAAGGGCACTCTGCTCATGATTGGTAACGGCGGCTGCGAATTCTCGATGAAGAACGCCGACGGCACGCCCGACAAGAGCGCACATCCGAAGAACAACATCTATCAGGACAACGTGCTCCGTCTGGCCAAGAACTCGCTGGAGTATCTGAAGACACGATAAGACCTTTTCATAACAATAGCAGTTAGTTAATTCGGAAGAGGGTGTGTACCTCTCGTACACATCCTCTTTTTTTCTCTCTATCAAACGATTACTATAGCAATGAAGAAGAATATATTGAGATATGCCCTGTTCTTTGTAGCGGCTCTCTCTCTCGGGGGAGTCCTCACTGCGTGCGGAGGCGACGATGACAACAAGCAGGACTACAATCCGCTCATCGACGATCCGAAAGAGCAGCCGACGGACAATCCGACCGAGCCGACGACGAAGAGCAGCTACAACGAGCAGTATCGACCGCAGATTCACTACACACCGGCCAAGAACTGGGTCAACGACCCCAACGGAATGGTCTATGTCAACGGCGTCTACCACCTCTTCTACCAGTACAACCCGCAGGGAAACGGCTGGGGAAACATGTCGTGGGGGCACGCAACGTCGAAAGACCTCATCCACTGGGAAGAACAGCCTGTGGCCTTGACACGCGACGAGCTGGGCGACATCTTCTCTGGTTCGTGTGTCATCGACAAAGACAACACGGCAGGCTTCGGTGCCAACGCCATGGTGGCCCTCTACACCTCGGCCAGCAACGTGCAGCAGCAGTCGCTGGCTTACTCTACCGACGACGGCAAGAATTTCACACGCTACAACAGCAACCCCGTCATCAAGAACAACGACGACAACCTGCGCGACCCGAAGGTGTTCTGGCACGAGCCGAGCAAGAAGTGGATCATGGCGCTGGCCAAAGGATGGAAGATGGGAGCCGAGTTCTACGGTTCCGCCGACCTGAAGACGTGGCAGCACCTGAGCACGTTCTATGTGCCGCTGTCCGGACGTCCCTCGCTGCAGTGGGAATGTCCTGACCTGATCCAGATGGGCGACAAGTGGGTGCTCATCATCAGCGTCAACCCCGGCGGCCCTATCCTCGGTTCGGGCATGATGTACTTCGTGGGACAATTCGACGGCACCACCTTCACCGCCGACAACCTCGACTATCCGCTCTGGCTCGACTACGGCATGGACAACTACGCAGGGGTCACCTGGAGCAACACCGGCAACCGCCGCATCATGATCGGCTGGATGAACAACTGGCAGTATTCGGGCGACGTGCCCTGTTCGCCCTGGCGCTCGGCCTTCACACTGCCGCGCGAGCTGCGGCTGACCGAGTATGACGGCAAACCCGTGCTGGCCTCTACCGTGGTGAAGGAGATCGACAACATCGCAGGAGCCTGGCAGAAGACCGACGGCGCCATCGACGCCAAGGATGCCTATCACCTGCACCTGACCATCGGTCTCGACAAGAACTCGACCGTCACGCTGGCCAATTCCAGCGACGAGCAGTTCACCTTCGACATCAACGCCTCCGACCGCTCGCTCACCGCTCACCGCACATCGACCAGCGGAAAGACCAACTTCAACGGCACCTTCTCCATCCCCTCGATGCGGGCTCCGCTGAAAGTGACGGGCGACAAGGTGGAACTCGATATCTTCGTCGACCAGTCGTCGGTGGAGATCTTCACCATGCAAGGCACCATGTCGATGACCAACCTCGTCTTCCCACAGGCCATCTACAATCACCTGAAGGTGTCGGGAGCCGACTGGGAGGCTCAGGTTCGACCACTTAACCGCATCTGGTAACAGACCGCACATACATCAATGTTTGGTAGCTGAGTCGTTCAGGACGAGGTGTGGCTCCTCTGCGATGCACTTGTTTAGTTGGGATAATCGTTCGTAATGTTGGGAAAAAGTTGTATCTTTGCAGCAGAAACATTATGAACATGAAAAAAAGAAACGGAATGAACAGGTATTTAGCAATTGCTATGTTTGCCATTACGGCATCAATGAGTGCCGTGGCACAGGAATTGGATAGTGACGATCTTGGCATTTTCAACCACGGCAGCTTGTCGGTAGGTGTAGGAACAACAGGTATTACGGCCGACTTGGCTTTCCCCATCACGCCTTATGTGGGCATTCGTGGGGGTGTTGATATCCTCCCCTTCAAGTACGGCACCGACTTGGAAATCCAGTACCGCAACTCTACCGCGCAGGCTTTCCTTCCGGAAACAGTGGCCGTCGAGGGGAAACTGTCGATGACCACAGGCCATGTGCTTTTCGATTTCTATCCTTCTAAGAAGACAAGCTTCCACTTTACAGCAGGTGGTTATTTAGGTTCCGATAAAGTGGCAGAGGTATATAATGAGGAAGACGGAGTGCTGATTGCCGTCTCGGCCTACAACCGTATGGTGCCCGACGACCAGAAAGCTGGATATTCTCTTGGTGACTATTTCCTCACACCCGATGAGAAAGGTAATGTCAACGGCAGTATCAAGGTCGCCAAGTTCCGTCCTTATGTCGGAATCGGTTTCGGTCGTCCTGCTCCTCTGAAGAGCCGCGTGGCTTGCTGTCTTGACCTTGGCGTACAGTTCTGGGGCTCACCTGAAACTATATGTCAAGGTCAGGAACTGAAGGAGGAGAATCTCAACGGTGATGATGGTGGTGCGGTGAAGACCATTTCGAGCATTTCCGTCTGGCCGGTGCTGAACTTCAGGGTGGCCGTCAGGTTGTTCTGACACTTATCTTGCCAATTATCGTTTGTTGTAAGAAAAAAATGTTGCAATGAACGATTATTGTTAGTATATGCAACATTATTTATGGTGTATATAGGAGCTTTATATGTAAATTTGCAGCATAATTGATAGAAACTTAAATCATGAAACAAACGAAAATGAAGAAACTAATGATGACAATGATGGCCGCTCTGATGACTGTCGCCGCCAGTGCTCAGGTGCAGGTGCTCAGTGAGAACCACGCCATGCTACGCCTGGAGCAGGGCAAGAAATATGTCTTGCTGCCCGTCGAGGAAAAAGCGGAGGTAGCCAACGTTCGCGTTATCGGAAAGGACAACCAGTGCACACGGCGGCCCAACGTCAGGCTCGCCGTTGACAACGTGGACTACTTCGTGCCCCTGGAGATCAAAGACGGACAGTTGCTCGACATCATCTTCCACGGCGACCGCCGCAATACGGGTCCCGTAAAGGACTTCGCCTGCTGGAAAGAGATGACATACAGTGAAACTTTCGACACCGCCAACCGCGAAAAGTATCGCCCCGTCTACCACCACACCCCGTTGTGGGGATGGATGAATGACCCCAACGGCATGTTCTATAAAGACGGTCTGTGGCACCTCTGCTACCAGTGGAACCCCTACGGATCGCAGTGGGAGAACATGACATGGGGGCACTCTGTGTCGAAAGACCTCATCCACTGGGAGGCAATGCCCACCGCCATCGAGCCCGATGCCGTCGGAACCATCTTCAGCGGTTCGTGCGTGGTCGACAAGAACAACACGGCGGGCTACGGCAAGGACGCCATCATCGCTTTCTACACCTCTGCTGCCGAGAGCCAGACGCAGTCGATGGCCTATTCGACCGACGGAGGACGCACGTTCACGAAGTATGAAAAGAACCCCGTGCTCACATCGGGCGTGCCCGATTTCCGCGACCCGCACCTCTTCTGGCACGAAGGGACACAGAAGTGGATCATGCCTCTGGCTGTCGGTCAGGAGATGCAGTTTTACTCGTCGACCAACCTGAAGGACTGGCGCTATGAGTCGTCGTTCGGCAAGGAATATGGCAACCACGGCGGCGTGTGGGAGTGTCCCGACCTCTTCCCGCTCCCCGTGCGCGGCACAGGGCAGACGAAGTGGGTGCTCCTCTGCAACATTAACCCCGGCGGACCCTTCGGCGGATCGGCCACACAGTATTTCGTCGGACAGTTCGACGGACATAAGTTCACCTGCGAGTCGAAGCCCGAGGTGACCAAGTGGATGGACTATGGCAAGGATCACTACGCCACCGTCACCTTCGACAATGCTCCCGACAACCGACGCGTTGCCATCGTGTGGATGTCGAACTGGCAGTATGCCGGTGTAGTGCCCACGAAGCAGTTCCGCTCGGCCAACGCCCTGCCTCGCGACCTGGGACTCTTCACCGACGGTACGGAGACCTATTGCAGCGTGGTACCCTCGAAGGAGGTCGATGCACTGCGCGGTGCGAAGATCAAGAAGCCGACCGATGCCTGCGAGATCGTCGTCGATGTGAAGGGAACCATGGAACTGACTCTCTCCAATGCCAAGGGTGAGAAAGTGGTGATGAACTACAACGCGCAGAAGCAGACCTTCGCCATGGACCGCCGACAGAGCGGCAACGTGGGCTTCAGCGAGGCCTTCCCCGTAGAAACGGTTGCTCCCACCCACGGTCAGCTGCACCAATTGCGCATCTTCATCGATCATAGCAGCATCGAGGTGTTCGACGCCGAGGGCAAACTGTCGATGACCAACCTTGTGTTCCCCACCGAGCCTTACAATATAATAAAGGTGAAAGGCGGCAAGGCTACCGTTTATGGAATTAAGAATTAAGAGTTAAGAATTAAGAAATATTGCTTTGCGATGATTAATTAAGAGTTGTCGCTTTGCAATGATCAATTAAGGATTAAGCAATTACAATTATAAAAGTATGGGTAAGCAAAACAAATCCATCTTCCTGATTCCGGTGATGCTCTGCTTCTTCTGCATGGGCTTCGTCGACCTGGTGGGCATTGCCTCCAACTATGTGAAAGAAGACCTGGCTCTGAACGATGCCACGGCGAACATCTTCCCCTCGCTCGTCTTCTTCTGGTTCCTCATCTTCTCCGTCCCCACGGGAATGCTGATGAACAAGATCGGACGCAAGAACACGGTCTTGCTCTCGCTCGTCGTCACTGTGGTGTCGCTCCTGCTGCCGCTTTTCGGCAACAGCTTCGGACTGATGCTCGTGGCCTTCTCGCTCTTAGGCATCGGTAACGCGCTGATGCAGACCAGCATCAACCCGCTGGCCATGCTCATCATCGGCGACAAGAACCTTGCTTCGACACTCACCTTCGGTCAGTTTGTCAAAGCCATCGCCTCCTTCCTGGCTCCCTATCTGGCCATGTGGGGCGCCACGCAGGTCATTCCATCGTTCGGTTACGATTGGCGCGTGCTCTTCCTCGTCTATTTCGTCGTCGGCCTACTGGCCACAGCCCTGCTCTGGGTCACTCCCATCCAGGAAGAAATCAGCAAGGGAAAGTCGTCGTCGTTCATGGATTGTCTGCGCCTGCTGGGCAAGCCCATCGTGCTGCTGTCGTTCTTCGGCATCATGTGCCATGTGGGCATCGACGTGGGAACCAACACCACAGCACCGAAACTCCTGATGGAACGTGTCGGCATGACGCTCAACGAGGCCGCCTTCGCCACATCGCTCTATTTCATCTTCCGTACCATCGGCGCGCTGACGGGTTCTTTCTTCCTCCGCATCATGAAGACGCGCTACTTCTTCATCATCAGCGTCATCCTCATGGCCGTCTCCATGGCTTTGATGTTCAGCGGCGAATCGAAGACTGTGCTCTACACCGCCATCGCGCTTGTGGGTTACGGCAACTCCAACATTTTCTCCATGGCCTTCTCGGAGGCTCTCCTCTCTGTGCCCGACAAGCAGAACGAAGTCAGCGGACTGATGATCATGGGTCTCTTCGGCGGAACCATCTTCCCGCTTATCATGGGCTTTATGAGCGACGCCATGGGTCAGGCCGGAGCAGTGGCAGTCATGGCCGTCGGCGTGATCTATCTCTTCACTTACATTCCCCGAGTGAAGCACTGATCGTTATCTCGAGATCCTGAGAATCCGGAAATAACGTAATAACGAAAAACCGAAATTAATAAAACCGCAAAGAATATGGAAAAACGTTATGTCGTGGGCCTCGGTGAGGCTCTGTGGGATGTACTTCCCGAAGGAAAGAAACTGGGTGGCGCTCCTGCCAACTTCGCCTATCATGCAGGACAGTTCGGACTCGACACCATCGCCATCAGCGCCCTGGGTGAGGACGCCCTTGCCGAAGAGACCATCGAGGCGCTGAAAGAGCATTCGCTCAACTATCTGATGCCGCGCGTACCCTTCCCCACGGGCACCGTGCAGGTGACACTGGCCGAAGGCGGCATTCCAACATACGAAATCAAGGAAGGTGTGGCTTGGGACAATATCCCGTATACCGACGAGATGGCAGCCATCGCGCGTCAGGCCCGCGCCGTCTGCTTCGGCTCTCTGGCCCAGCGCAACAGCGTCAGCCGCGAGAACATCCGCCGTTTCCTCGCCGACACACCCGCCGACTGCCTGAAAATCTGCGACATCAACCTCCGTCAGCAGTTCTTCTCGAAGGAAATCCTCGAAGACTCATTCAAGCTCTGCAACATCTTGAAGATCAACGATGAGGAACTGGTGGTCGTCAGCCGCATGTTCGGCTACGATGGTCTCGACATGCGCGGCACCTGCGAGAAGATGGTACAGGACTATCACCTGAAGATGCTCGTGCTCACTTGCGGCACCAACGGCTCGTACGTCTTCACCGACGACGGACTGACCTCGTTCCAGGAAACGCCGAAAGTGACGGTGGCCGACACCGTAGGCGCCGGCGACTCTTTCACCGGCAGCTTCTGCGCCTGCATCATCAACGGCAAGCCCGTACAGGAAGCTCACAAGATGGCCGTCGAGGTGTCGGCATTCGTCTGCACACAGAATGGTGCCATGCCTCTGTTGCCTGAAAGCCTGCGCAGCAAGTGCTGCTAACCATCCATCAACCGTCAGTTTTGTGAATTGAAAAGACTGATTATATATCTCACATTGGCTTTGGTTTGCTTGTCGTGCACAACGAGTAAACCAAAGTATGTCATCGGCGTGTCGCAGTGCAGTGGAGACATTTGGCGCGACAAACTGAACGAGGAGCTGCGCATGGGCACCTATTTCCACGACGACGTGGAGCTGCGCTATGCCTCGGCCGACGACAACGATGAAAAACAGATTGAGCAGATTGACGCCTTCATCAACGAAGGCATCAATCTGCTTATTGTTTCTCCCAACCAGGTAGCCACCATCTCGCCAGCCATCGACCGCGCCTTCGACAGCGGCATCCCCGTCATCGTCTTCGACCGCAAGACGAGCAGCAAGAAGTTCACAGCCTATATCGGTGCCGACAACGAGAACATGGGGCACGAGATGGGCGAATATATCGCTGCACAGCTGAAAGGGAAGGGACGTGTACTTGAAATCATGGGGCTCAAAGGGTCGTCGCCGGCCATCGAGCGACACCAGGGCTTCGTCAAGGCGCTGCAGAAATACCCCGGCATAGAACTTGTGGCATCTCTCCAGGGCGACTGGACCGAGAAAAGCGGACGTCAGGCCATCGAGGGACTGCGAAAGACCGACCCTCAGAAAGTGAGCAACATCGACTACGTCTTCGGACAGAACGACCGCATGGCCGTCGGTGCCTACCATGCTCTCGACGGTGCTCACAACCCGCAGACGCGCTTCTGCGGCATCGACGCCCTGCCCACCAAGGGCGGAGGCATGGAGTGTGTGCGCGACGGCATTCTTACGGCTTCATACATCTACCCCACTCACGGTGACGATGTGCTACAGCTGGCCGTCAACATTTTAAAGAAGAAGGACTACAAGAAAGACAATCCCCTCAAGGGAGCCCTCGTCACCAAGGACAATGCCCACGTGCTGCTGATGCAGAACGAGGAGATGGAGCGCCAGAAGGAGGACCTCGACCAGCTGCACGAGAAGGTTGACGACACGCTCGCCGTGCTTAACAACCAGAACGTGTCGCTCATCACCCTCATCATCATCGTCTTCCTGCTCATCGCCCTCTGCACCTACGCCTACTGGGCCTACCTCACCAAGGCGCGCTTCAGCCAGCAGCTGCAAGAGAGCTACGAGCGGCAGCGACAGCTCACCACCGAGATCGAAGAGATGACCAAGGCGCAGCTCATGTTCTTCACCAACGTCAGCCACGAGTTCCGCACGCCGCTCACGCTCATCGCCGACCCTGTGGACCATCTGCTCGCCGACAATACCCTCACCGACTCCAACCGACACCTGCTCACCATGGTCAGGCGCAACGTGCAGGTGCTCATGCAGCTCATCAACGAGGTGCTCGACTTCCGCAAGGTGCAGGCGGGAAAGATGAAGCTGCAACTCTCTAACTTCGACCTGCGCGAAGCCGTCGCACGATGGCTCGACGACTTCGAGGCCACGGCGCAGAAGAAAAACGTCAGGCTCGTCAGCAAGCTGCCCGACGAGGCCGTTCCCGTTGAAGCCGACTTCTCCAAGGTGGCGCGCATTTACTTCAACCTGATGAGTAACGCCCTGAAGTTCACGCCCGAAGGGGGCACCGTAGAGACCCGTCTGCGCCACGACGGCCACGACTGTACGCTCACTGTGGAGGATACAGGCATCGGCATGGACGAGAGCGACCGCCAGCACATCTTCGACCGCTTCTTCCAGTCGAAGGGGACAAGCGGCGGAACGGGCATCGGACTATCGCTCGTGAAGGCCTTTGCCGAGCTGCACCACGGCACGGCCACCGTCGACAGCCGCAAGGGCGAGGGCTCGGCCTTCACCGTCGTGCTGCCATGCCGACAGGCTGTCGTTGCAGGCCCTGCCGGGGGAGAGCACGCCGCCTCTGATGCCAAGGCCCCTCAACAATTATCGCCAGAGGGAGGAGCCGCCATCACCAACGGGGAAGCCTCCCCTCAGGAAGGATCGGAGGTGACCGGGGAGTCCGACGCTGCCGACCGCCCCACCATTCTCGTCATCGACGACAATGCCGACGTGCGCGACTATCTGAACACGATTCTCAGTCCGCTCTACAACGTTACCATGGCTGCCAACGGCGAGGCAGGCCTGCAGGAAGCCAGCCGCGAAGTACCCGACCTGGTGGTCTGCGACGTCATGATGCCCGTTATGAACGGTCTGGAGTTCTGCAACCGCATGAAATCGGAAACAGCCACCAGCCATATTCCCGTCATCCTGCTCACCGCGCGAACGCTTGAAAGCCAGCAGACGGAGGGATATGAGCACGGCGCCGACTCTTACATCACCAAACCCTTCAGCAGTCGGCTACTTCTGGCGCGCATCGACAACCTGCTGCGCAGCCGCATCCAGCTGAAAGCACTCTTCACCACCGACAGCCGAGAGCAGTCAGACAAAGCCCCGCAGCCGGCAAGTGCCGACAAACAGCAACAAGAGTCGTCCGAGGAGCAACAACTCAATGCCACCGACAAAGCCTTCATCGACCGTCTGCGCACCATCATCGAGACGCACATGGCCGACACGGGCTTCGGAGTGGAAGTCATCGGCACCGAGATAGGGCTCAGCCGCGTGCAGCTCTACCGCAAGGTGAAAGCGCTCACCGGCAGCACGCCCGTCGACCTCATCCGCAAGGCACGCCTTGCCCGAGCCCGCCATCTGCTGCAGACCACCGGAAAGAGCATCTCCGAGGTGGCCTACACCGTCGGGTTCTCCGCTCCATCTTATTTCACCAAGTGTTTCAAGGAAGAATACGGCATGCTGCCTAATGAGGTAGTAAAGGCATAGAAAAGGCCCATCGACGCTTACATCGATGGGCTTTTTCTTTTTTTTCTTGTCGGTAAGAGCTAACCTTTTATTCGTTGTGATGCGCCCTGACCAGCTCGATGGCCTCCTTGCCAGTGAGATGCTCGATGTCGAAACGTATCATCAGCATCCGCGAGAAACCATGCTCCAGTTCTTTCTGCAGACGGTCGTCGTCGCCGGGATTATATCGGTTGCCAAGCATCCGGGCCATCATCAGCTTCTCTTCTTCATCCTCAACGATATGCACTCTGCCGAAGGCTATCACGCTGCGGAAATAGGTGGTGTACTCCTTAGGCCGTACACTGTCTTGCTCGATGACGCAGAACGATGCCCGGTCGCAGTTCCTGACGGCATCCACCTTGTGGCCCGTCAAGGCACTGTGGAAATACAGGCGCCCGTCGGCATACACATAGCTGATGGGAACGGCGTAAGGGTAGCCGCCATCGCCGATGAGAGCCAGTGTTCCCGATGTGGCTTTCTTCAAGATGTCGATGCTCTCAGCCTGTGAAAGCTGTTGGCGCTTGCGCCTCATAGCTCTGAATTCCATGTCTTAAGAAATTGCTTTTAGTCCGATAATCGACGCGATGAGCGTCGTGAGAAAGAACAATCGCCAGAAGGTGGCCGGTTCGCGGAACACGAAGATGCCCACGAGCACGGCTCCGACGGCTCCAATGCCTGTCCACACGGGGTAGGCCGTTCCTAATGGCAGTGTCTGTGTGGCCTTTGCCAGCAGCACGGCGCTCAGCACATAGAGGGCGGCAAATCCGCTTATCCACGTCCACCATTCAGCGCCAGTCACCCCTTTGGCCCGTCCGAGACAATAGGTGAAGCCCACTTCGCAGAATCCTGCCAGAATCAGGATTATCCAGTTCATGTCGGCACCTTGTTTATTGCCCCGACTCTACGCTGCGGATGCAGTTGAGTGCGTTGAGCGTGCGTGGATATCCGATGAAGGGAAGGTTGGAGGAGATGACGGCAATGAGCATGTCCTTGTCGTTGCCTACATGGAAGTTGCCTGCGATGTGGCCTTTGAGCTGTGGCTCGCAACCGCCCTGTGCGGCAAGGAAGCAGAATGTTATCAGTTCGCGCATCCTGAGGTCGAGGCCTGTTCGGGTGTAGTAGTCGCCGAAGCAGTTGTCGGCCAGCCAGTGGTTGATGTGTCGGCTGTCCTCGGGACCAGACTTCCAGAAGTCGCGCATCCCGTCGCCGAAGCAGTCCACCTGCGCCTGTGTGCCGGCTTCCCGGCGGTTCTCCATTGTTGTGGCCTGCTGCGAAGGCAGTGGAAGATCGATGCCGCGGGCGGTGAGTATCTCGTTGGTGGCCGTCAGGAACGGTCGTACGCGCCCCATGCCCAAGTAGGCAGTGGCCTGATAGACGGTTTCTTTCACCTCGACGGGTGTCACACCCTTGTCGAGAGCTTCGGGCAGCAGTTCACGATACTCGTCGATGCCCTGGCAACCCAAGAGCGTGGCCAGATAGCAGATGTAGCGTGTGTGGTCGTCGAGGCGGTCTTTCACCTGGCCCACAACCTCGTTGTATGCGAAAGCATCGAAGCGCTGCGCGTATTCAGGGTCGGCAACGCTGAGGAGTGCACCGCTGGCGGGCAGTTTGTCGTACTCCTCGTCGGTGACAGGCTCCAGCCACTCGTTGGAGGCGTCGGCTTCCACTCGCGTCATGTAGGTGAGGTGCTGGAACCAAGAGTCCTTGGCGGCTCCGTGCCAGTGTTTGGCTTCGGCAGGGATGGCCACCACAGTGCCGGGGTGCATGGCCACAGGCTCCTTGCCCTCTTCAACATACCAGCCGTGGCCCGCCACGCATACGAGCACCTGCACCGAACGGTGGTGGATGTGCCAGTTGTTTCGGCAGCGCGGTTCGAAGGTGACGTTCACCAAGCCTCCTGTCTCGCCGCCGAGGGGAGCCAGATAGCTGTTACCGATGAAATACTTGGCGTAGGCGGTGTTCAGTTCGCCCTTAGGCCATACATTGAAATCTACGTTTTCTTTCATATTAGCATTGTTGATTATCGTCTCGACTCGGTCTGTCTGGCGAGGTTGTCGGTTCTCGCTGCTCCGATAATTCTTTTGTGCATTCATGTTAGCAACTGCCAGGAGCAGTGCGACGATAGTGGTTATGATTCTCATAGGGCTACATGATGAATTCAATAGCAAGAAAGGCATTGGCGGGGTTCGTATCCCTTGCCAATGCCTCTGTGGGTTTAATCAGACAGTGCTTCTCGTCATGCCTTGTTGAATTTGTCTTTAGGTCGCTTGCAGCGCGGACACTTCCAGTCGTCGGGCAGGTCTTCGAAGGCCACGCCGTCGTGCTCTGCTGGGTCGTAGACATAGCCGCAGACGGAGCATACATACTTGCCGGAGGCCTTGAACTGTGAGAAATCCACTTCTGCCAGAACGGTTGGCACGGGGTTGTCGAGATCCATCACGCGCTTGGCCTCCAGGTTCTCATAGCCCTGGGGCGAATGCGTGGAGAGATACACCGTGGGGTGACGACGTATAAACTCGCGTATGCGGTCCTGTGTCTCGCGTGCTGCTGGCAGGTCATCGAAGACTACCGACAGCTTGTTCTCGTAGAGAGCCTCGTCAACGTAGGTGATGTCGCCATGAATCATGTAGAACAGTCCTTCGTTTTCCACGACGACGATGCTGTTGCCGTTGGTGTGGCCCTTGGCCTTGATGAGGAAAATGCCATCGCCGATCTTCTGCGACTCGGGGAAGTTGTAGTAGGCACCGTCGGTGAAGCTCACGGGCACCAGGTTGTCAAGTCCCTGCAGCTCGGCGGCGCTCAGCTCGTCCTTGTTTACGTACACCTTGGCTTGTGGGAACGAGCGCAGCTCGCCGCTGTGGTCGCTGTGACGGTGGGTGAGCAGGATCTTTGTCACCTGTTCGGGCTTGTAGCCTAATGCCTCAAAAGCCTCCATATAGCTGCAGATATCCTTGCCGGTGAAGGCCACCGAGTTCTCGTCGGGTGTCTCTTCGGGCGTTCCTGCGGGCAGACCGGTGTCCACCAGTATCACTTCGTCGCCGGTGTCGATGAGATAGTTCTGCAAACTGCCGCGGTAGCGCACGTTCTTGTCGAACTTGTCTGTACCTTCTTCACCGCCGAAGGCGAAAGGCTGGGTGTAGAATCCGTCTTTACGGAATTTCACGGCTTTGATTTCCATACGCAGCGACTATTTGGCAGGTTCCCACTTGCAGCGCACGGGCGACACGATGGCACCCTCCTTCTTCAGTTCGGCAAACGCCTTGTCCACTTCCTTGCGGTCGGCACCTAGCGCTTTGGTCACGTCGCCAGCCGAGACGGGTTTGCCGGCCTCGCGCATGGCCTGTAATACTTGTTCTTTCATAACGCTTGACATTTTTTAGAATGTAATGGTTTCAACGAGTTCCATCATCTTGAAGAAGTCGGCCTTGGCATCCTTCAGATAGTACATCACGCGTTCTCGCCGTTCTCGCCGAGGGCGGGTTTCAGCACGGGCATCTTGTCGACCAATGCTTTGCCCACTTCCGGACGGTTGTCCTCCACGAGCTTGCACTCTATGCGCAGCGTCTGACCCTTGAAGGCGCAGATCTCGGCCTTGCAGTTGTCGGCAATCTGACGGGTGGCGTTGGTCTTGCCGAAGGCCATGATATAGATTTTCTCCTCGAAGAAGAGCATGGCTCCGTAGGGACGCACGCGGGGCTGGTCGCCCTCAACGGTAGCGAGATAGAACGTTCCTGCCTTCTCCAGAAAATCGTAAACTTTCTGAATTCCTTCCATTGTCTTCCTGTTTTTTGTTGATTTATACCTGGGTGAACAGCCAGTTCTGCTGACCGATGCACTCGATCATCTCCAGTGCACCCTGGCTCCAGTAGAGGTCTTCCTCCTCGTCCTTCAGGTAGTCAACCATGATCTCATAGGTCGACGGATCGTTGATCAGTCCTTCGCAGCACTTGTAGAGCAGGTCAACGCCAGCCTTCTGGATTTCCAGGTCGGCCTTGATGTACTCCACGGGATTCGTGATGAGCGGACGGGTCTTGGCACCCTCGAACTTCACCTCGCCGCCGAGGTCGATGATGCGCTCCACGAACTTCTCTACCCAGCCCATTTCCTCGTTGAAGTGGTTGATGTACTTCTCGCCGAGCTTCGAGAAACCCTGAGCCTTGAAAATCTGACCCTGCAACTTGTGTACCAATGCACCTTCTGTCAGTCCCGTTGCGAAGAACTGCAGTGCCTCGATTGATTTCTTTGCGTCCATATTAATAAGTTGTTTTAAATTTGTTGTTTGTAGATTATACTTTTTTGCGATGCAAAGATAGTGCATATTTTTCAACATTTGTGCATCTGAAAGCGTTAAAAACTTGACCGAAAGCGCACAATCTCGAAAATCTTCCGTAATTTTGCATCTTGTAAACAAGAATTCATTCCAATTGCATAAGTGTACACAGTCAGAGAATGGTGGAATCTCGCTATAGGCAGCGAGCCATACGAAGGGTGGGACGGTAAGGTGCTCTGCACCGAGAGCAACATCGGCATGACGCTGAAGACCAATATCACGCAGGGCTTCGCGGCTTGCTTCAGCTTCACGCTCGTCACCAACGGCTGGCTTCGCATGCGCTACAACGACAGCGAGCTGAAGATCCAGAAGGGCGACCTGTACATCTATTCGCCAGGGTTGATGGTGACCATCATCGACGGCTCTGCCGATTACCGGAGCATCTGCCTGATGGTCGATGAGTTCACAACGCTCGAGTCGCCTGCCGTTCGCGACATGGTCAGCCTGGCCTTCCTGCCCATCGTGCAGCTGAGCACACCCACGGTGAGGCTGAAGCCGGAGCAGGCCCAGTTGTTCGAGAGTCGTATGCACGAGATGATAGCCTATCAACGGTCGGACAATGTCTATAAGGACAAGCTGCTGCGCATGCTCTACGCCGTCTTCCTCGTCGACCTGCAGAATGTGTTCGAACTCTCCATCACGCAGCACCAGGTGCCGCCGCGAGTCGAAGAAATCTTCATCGCCTTCAACCGTCTCTTGCCCCAGCATTTCATCGACCATCGCGACATCGCCTTCTATGCCGACCGCCTCTGCATCACCAACGACTACCTCTCGCGCATCGTCAAGCGCGTGTCGGGGCGGACCGTCGTCGACTACATCAACCACCTGCTGACGATGGAGGCCTGCTACCAGCTGCGCACAACGTCGATGGGCATCGCCGAGATTTCCGACCTTCTGCACTTCTCCGAGCCCGCCGCCTTCACCCGTTTCTTCACACGCATGAAGGGCATGTCGCCGAGAGCGTTCAGGAGCAACACGTAATCACGAAAACAAAACGAAAAGTTTCTGAACAATCCGAACGAGACAACATTCCAGTTCACCGACTGCAGTGTTGGTGACAATCACATCGCAACCGGCGGCAGCGGCACATTGGTATTGCAGCAGGTCTTCAAAGTCGCGGACATCATCGTGGGCCAAGGCTGCAGCAAATATATGGAACATAAAAGTAACGACATTGTTGGCACACGCTGCCGGCGGTTGCCGCTTCTTACAGCACTACCTTCCGCCCGTTTTTGATATAAACGCCGTGTGCAGGCCGGTCTGTCTTCTGCCCGTTGAGCGTGTAGAGGGCATCCTTTGCTGATGGTGTCGTGACGTGGTGGCTGATGCCGGTGGCGGCGGCTGCCGACAAGGTGACGATGATGCTGCCTTGTCCGGCCTTCAGGAATGCCTTCAGGTCATTGAGCGATTCGTGCTCGATGCGACCCAGACGGGTGTAGCTCCACGAGTTGGAACCGTAGAACAGCACAATCTGGTTGCCGTTGTAGAGCACGACGTCGCCGGCCTCGGTGGTTATCTGCTCGTTGCTCGTGGGCAGGGAGCGGCCCAGCGCCCCCACTTTCTCGAAACCGCCGTAGTCGTGGGCTTCGTAGGTGATGGGGCCTTGCCGGAGTGCGTCCGCCAACTCGCGTGTGGCGGCGTTGCTGACGAGGCTGACCGTGCGAGTCTGCCCGTCGATGGTGATGCTGATGGTCATGGCTTCAGGTGATGGCAGCGTCTCCGCCTGCGTCTCGTTGTCCGACGAGCAGCAGGCGAAGAGCATGGCGGTGAGTGCGAAGATGAATTGTTTCATGCCACTTCTCTGTACATTGTCGGTTACAGATTCTTGGCGAAGAAATCGGCCAGCTTGTCCCACGGGATGAGATTCTTCGGCTCACCCTTTCCTTCCTGTTCCGTGTAGCCGCCGTCGTAGAGGTCGCAGTGCGAGGCACCGGGGATGATGAGCAGTTCCTTGTTCTCAGGGTTGGGGTTTGGCTTGCCCACCACGTTGTACCCCTCAGCCTTGCCGTCCACCATATAGTGGTAAGCGGCCTCGCCGAAGTAGCGCGAGTGGGCCTTCTCACCGTGCATCACGAGCACGGCCGAGCGAATCTCGTTGATGTAGTAGAGGAAGCGGGCGTTAGCGAAAGCCTGCGTGCCGATGGTGCGCCAGCCGTCGTTCGAGTTGCCGCTGCGCTTGTGGTATCCGCGCGAGGTGATGTAGTAGTCGTAGTAGTCCTTCACGAACTGAGGGGCATCGTCGGGCAGCGGATTCACCACGCCGCCGGCCATCGCCATCGGGTCGGCGAGGCGCTGCTTCGAGAGGGCTTCGCGGGCGGCATGGCGCTTCTCCTCGCTGTCGTCGCTGTCGAAATAGCCGTTGCCGCTGACGCGCGTCATGTCGTACATCGTAGAGGCCACCGTGGCCTTGATGCGGGTGTCGGCGGCGGCAGCATTCAGGGCGATGCCTCCCCATCCGCAGATGCCGATGATGCCGATGCGCTCAGGGTCGACGTTCTCCTGCTTCGACAGGAAGTCGACGGCTGCCATGAAGTCCTCGGTGTTGATGTCGGGCGAGGCCGTGCGCCGAGGTTCGCCGCTGCTCTCACCCGTATACGAGGGGTCGAAGGCCAAGGCCACGAAGCCGCGCTCGGCCATACGCATGGCATAGAGACCGCTCGACTGCTCTTTCGAGGCGCCGAACGGACCGCTGACGGCGATGGCGGGGAATAGCAGGGGATTTGAATTCCCCGACTCGTGGGTTGCCGATATCGAATCCGCAACAACATTGGCGTCCGACTCTTTCGGCTCATACAAGTCGGCAGCGAGCGTCAGCCCGTACTGTGTTTCAAACGTCACCTTCCGGTGGTTCACTTTTTCACTCAGCGGGAACACTTTGTCCCACTCCTGCGTCAGTTCCAACTTCGTCATATTCTCTTCTGTTTTAGATTGATTCTTCTGGTGGCAAGCCGCAAGCACTCCGGCTGCGAGCATCGCCGACAACAACATTTTCTTCATCGGGGCAATCATTAGGTAAAGCGAATGCGGAGCGAAATGTGCTTCTGACTACCGGCACGAGTGGCTTCGCATTTATTTTTTGCAAAGGTACGAACATTTTTTCATTCTTCTACGACATAAAATGCGGCAATTGCTACCAATTTTGCAGATTTTATTGTATTTTTGCAGCGGAATGAGAAAGATACTGAGGGTCGACAATCCCAATGTCTATGCCCGACACACGGGTTCGCCCGAGCTGCACCCGCTGCTGAGCATCATCTGCTACGACGAGGTCTCGCCCGTGCGTAGCAGCCTGAACGACTACGGCGTCTACGGTCTGTTCATCCAGCGCAACTTCCCCGGCAACCTCAGCTACGGCAGCCTGATGATGCACGACGTGGGCGAGACGTCCATCATCGCCGTCGCTCCCGGCCAGCTCGGCGGCAAGGAGGACGACGGCGAGCTCTTCATGCTCAGCGGATGGGCCGTGCTGTGGTCGCCAGAGCTCATCCACAACACCGACCTCGAAGCGCGCATGCGCCATTTCCCGTTCTTCTCCTACTTCTACACCGAGACGCTGAAGATGAACCCGTCGGAATGGACCACCATCACGCAACTGCTCAGCCTGATGAGGCAGGAATTGGTACACAACGACGACACAGCAGCACTGCGCAGCGTGCTGCTCGGCTTTCTGAGGCTCATCCTGGAATACTGCCACCGCATCTACCAGCGCCAGCTGTCGGAAGAGAACAAAGCCACGGCCGACATCCTGAAGCGCTTCCACGCACTGCTCGAACACTATTATTTCGAAGGTCGGCAGCACCGGCAAGGGCTGCCCACCGTTGCCTATTGCGCCTCCGAGCTGAACTATTCGTCACACTATTTCGGCGACATGTTCCGCAAGGCGACAGGCACCACCGCCATCCACTACATCCACACCTACATCGTCAACATCGGCAAGAGTCTCCTCATGCAGGGGCACAACATCAGCGAGACCTCGCGCATGCTCGGCTTCGAGTTCCCTCATCACTTCACGCGACTCTTCAAGAAGATCACCGGCACCACGCCCAGCGAGTTCTTGGGGCGGTAGGATGGCCTCTGCAGACTCGCCGACGCGCAGAGCTGCCGACCAGAAGAAGATGTGCCAATTTTGACACACCCTCACTGCAAAGCTGTGAAATATCTTCACCATTGACAAGGATTACGCCGCCAACCTTCAAAACAAGCTTGAAGCGTATCAGGAGCTGTCGAAGGATAAGCGCACGCTGCACCTCGTTATGGTAACGACGCATGGTATTGCCCGTAACAGCTATCTGAACATGATACAGAACGAAGTGACGATGGATGACCTGTTTGCTATCTAAACCAATAGAATGTCGGTCAGCACCCTACGTGTGTAGCGTGTGACGGAAGAATCATCATCCTTGCAAGGTAAAAAAAGTCCGCACCCGTCAATGACGACAGGTGCGGACTTTTTATTTGATGTGTGGATTGACTCAGTTCAATCAGGCTTCTTCCTTGATTCTGCGGCCCATCACGATGTAGGCGACGGGCGATGCGATGAAGATGGACGACAGCGTACCGAAGACGACGCCGAGGATCATGGCGAAGGCGAAGCTGCGGATGCTGGCACCACCGAGGATGAAGATGCAGAGGAGCACGATCAGCGTAGAGACAGACGTGTTGATGGTACGAGCCAGCGTCTGGTTGATACTCTCGTTGAAGAGGCTCTGCTTGTCCTGCTTCGGATGGAGGCCGAGGTTCTCACGTATACGGTCGAAGACCACCACCTTATCGTTGATGGAGTAACCGATCACGGTCAGGATAGCACCGATGAAGGTCTGGTCGATCTCGAGCGACCAGGGCACGATGCCCCAGAGCAGCGAGTAGAGGCCGAGCACGATGATGGTGTCGACAGCCAGTGCCACGACGGAACCTACCGAGAAGGCGACGTTGCGGAAACGCAGCAGGATGTAGAGGAAGATGGCCACGAGGGCGATGAGCACGCTGTAAATAGCGTTGTGGGTGATGTCCTTAGCCACCGACGGGCCCACCTTCGTGGAGCTGATGATGGAGCCGCCCTCGCGGATGTCGGGGTTCTTGAAGGCCTCGACGCTGGCCTGCTTCACCAGACCGTGCTTCTTCAGCGCGTTGTAGAGGATGGTCTCGGTCTCGTCGTCGGCCGTGGGATCGTTGCTCTCAATCTTATAGTTGGTAGAGACACGGATGGTCTTGTTGTCGGTACCGATAGAGATGGCACCCGTGTTGCAGCCGGGATAGGCCTCGGCCAGGATGCCGCGCACCTCCTCAGGCTCGATGGAGTTCTCGAAAGCCACCACGTAGTTGCGGCCGCCGGTGAAGTCGATGCTCTTGCTCAGGCCGCGGACGGCGAAGCTGATGATGAAGACCACGATGGCAGCGGCCACGAGGATGAACGTCTTCTTGTAGAACGACATGAACGGCACGTGCAGGCCCTGCATCAGGTTGCGCGAGAGGGGCGTGCAGAACTTCAGGTTCAGCCACTTGTCCTTGTTCATACGGTTCTCGTAGACCAGACGTGTCATGAACACGGCGGTGAAGAACGAGCAGCAGATACCGATGATCCATGTGGTGGCGAAGCCCTTGATGGGACCGGTACCGAAGTAGAGCAGGATGACACCTGTAATCAACGAGGTGAGGTTGGAGTCGAAGATGGCCGAGAAGGCGTTGCTGTAACCGGCCTTCAGGGCTTCCTTGATGCCCTTGCCGCTACGCATCTCTTCCTTGATGCGCTCATAGATGAGCACGTTGGCGTCGACAGCCGTACCGAGCGTCAGCACGATACCTGCCAGACCCGACATGGTCAGTGCTGCCTGGAACGAGGTGAGGATGCCCAGTGTGAAGAAGAGGTTGACCAACAGGGCGCAGTTGGCCATCATACCCGGGATGAAGTCGTACATCAGCACCATGTAGATCATCAGCAGCACGAAGGCGATGATGAACGAGATGATACCCTGCTGGATCGACTGTGCACCGAGTGTAGGACCGACGACCTCTTCCTGTACGATGCGTGCAGGAGCGGGCATACGACCCGACTTCAGCGTGTTGGCCAGGTCCTTGGTGGTCTCGATGGTGAAGTTACCTGTGATCTGCGAGTTACCGCCGGCAATCTCGCCGTTGACGCGCGGTGCGGAATAGACGGCATTGTCAAGCACGATGGCGATGGCCTTGCCCACATTGGCCTTGGTCAGGGCTGCCCAGCGGCGTGCACCGTCGCTGTTCATCGACATGCTGACGCTCGGGCGGCCCGAGAGCTGCTCGAACTCATCCTTGGCATCGACGATGACGTCGCCCTCAAGCGGGGCGCGGCCGTTGGTGCCGGTGGCCTTGATGGCGTAGAGCTCGTACACGTTCTTAGCTCCCTCGGTCGGCGTGGCGCTCCACATGAGCTTCAGGTCGGAGGGGAAGATGCGCTTGGCCTCGTCGCCATAGATGGCGCGGTTGATCTCGGCGGTGTCGCGAACGTGGGCCATACCCACCATGCTCAGACCCTGCGGGATGACCTGCAGCATGGAGGTCAGCGGGTGCTGCTTCTTCAGGGCAGCCAGCTGGGCCTCGTCGACCTGCTTGCCGTCGGCCTTGGCCACCTGCTTGTCGTCCTTCTTCAGGTCGAGCTTGGGCTGGTCGGCAGCTTTGGCGGCTGCGGTGTCGGTCTTTTCGGCAGCAGCAGCGGCAGCGGCGGTCTCCTTCTTCTCAGCCACAGAGTCGGTGGCAGCCTTGTCGGCGGCGGGCTCGTTGCTGTTGATGGCGGCCAGACGCTGGTCGAGCTGGTTGAGCAGCGGAGCAATGTCCTGGCTGTTGTAGGTCTCCCAGAACTCGAGGTTGGCGCTGCCCTGGAGGAGCTTACGCACGCGCTCGGGCTCGCGGATACCCGGCATTTCGACCATCAGGCGGCCCTGCTGGCCTTCGAGCTTCTGGATATTGGGCTGTACGACACCGAACTTGTCGATACGGTTGCGCACCACGTTGAACGAGTTGTCGATGGCGGCCTGCACTTCGGTGCGCAGGGCTGCCTCCACTTCCTGGTCGGTGCTCTGTGTCGACACCTTACCCTTGAGCTGCTGGGTGGCGAAGATGGCTGCCAGCGGGCGGTTGGGTGCGTTGCGATGGAAAGCGTTGATGAACAGTGAGATGAAATCGCTCTGGCTGGTCTCCTCTTCCTTCTTGGCTTCCTTCATCGATTTCACGAAGTCGGGATCGGTCTTGTGGTCGGCCAGAACCTCGATAACGTCGGGCACGCTGATCTCGAGGATGACATTCATACCGCCCTTGAGGTCCAGACCCAGACCGATCTGGGTCTCCAAGCACTCCTGATACGTGTAGCCGTCGTTGATACCGAACGGCAACTTGAGGTATCTCACTGAATCCTTATAGTCCTGCTGGGCTATGGGATCCGAAATCTTGGCGGCCTGGCTGTCGTAGTAGCTCGTGGCTGCCGAGAAAGACAAATAGAAGATGCTTACAAGCGTCATCAAGACGGCGGTTGTAATTACAATTCCTTTGTTTTGCATTTTTGTTTATTTGTTAATATTATGATTTCAAATCGGTCTGTCATCATACGCCATAATGGCCACATTTTGTGTAAAATGCGGCAATTTAGCGTGCAAAGTTACATATTTTTCCACATATCAAGAAATTTACGGCGAAAAATGTGCATTTTTTTGTTCCTTTCGCTTCTTTTTCAACCAACATGTAACCGGAAAATGGTCGCTGGCAACGATATCGTCGTCGACGCGGCAGGCGAAGGGCTCCCAGTGGCGGCTGCACATGATGTTGTCGATCCTGACGTCGATGTGGTTGCGGTTGAAGGTCCAGCCGGGGCCCAGTCCGGTGGCCACGTAGCAGTCGGTGAGCAGCGAGGCCATGCGGTGGTGGGTGTAGGAGTTGGGCCACGTGTTGAAGTCGCCGCAGAGGATGATGGGGTACTGGTCGTGGTCTTCGATGTAGCGGGCCACGCTGTCGGCCTGCGGTGCCCGGATGCGGGCGGCGCGGGTGAGCTTTTCGAGCAGGTTGCGCGTGTCGGCCTCCACGTCTGCCTTCTTCAGGCGGCCGTTGACGAAGTCGCTGATCTGCTGCCGGTCCTCGAGACTGAACACGTTGCTCTCGAAGTGGGTGTTGACGACGACGACGGTGTCGCCCTCGATGTCGAGGAAGAAGGCGGCGCTGCCGTTGATCTGCGACTCGTAGAAGATGCGCTCCACCTTGACGATGGGGTAGCGGCTGGCCACCATGATGGAGTTGGCGTTGTCGATGACGCAGCTCTTCACGTACGGGTAGTGGTCGGCGATGGTCTTTGTGCGGATGTTGCCCATCCACGCTTCCTGCAGGCAGGCGATGTCGGCGTTGCACTCCACGATATAGTCGGCGGCCGATGCCACGACGTTGCCGTCGGCATCGCGCTCCTCGTGGAACGACCATGTGTTGTAGCTGAGAATCTTCAATGCACCTTCAGGCGGATCTTCCGGCATGTTGACGGGGCAGTATGTGCGCACGGGTACATAAGATATGATAAATCCGAAAAGCGGCACGAGCACGTTTTTCGGCTTGATGAAGACCCAGAGGGGGAAAAAGAGGAGGTTGAGCACGATGAATCCGGGGAAGAGGAGCCCCGAGACCGAGAGCGTGGGGTGCAGCGTGGGCTGCAGACGGTCGCTGTAGCCCACGGCCAACATGGCGATGATGGCGACCACGTTGGCCGTCAGGAGCAGACGGATGGTGACAGTCTTGATTCCTCTGAACATCGTAGGGCAGGCCACTGGCAAGGGTGGCGCTTATTGGTTGCTGCTGTCGAAGAGCTTGCGCTTCTCTTCCTCGGTGAGACTGTCGTAGCCGCTGCGGCGGATCTTGTCGAGAATCTGGTCGATCTCGTCTTGCTCGGCTTTCTTGCGAGCGTTGAAGTCCCAGTCGGTCTCGCGACGCGTGCGGTCGGTGTCGGCACGACGCTTGTCGGAGGCTTTCTTCTTGCTGTGGCGCTCCCAGTTCGACCGCATGCTGTCGAAGAACTGCAAGCCGCTCTGACGTCCGAAACGGTCGCTGCCGGGGTGCCGCTTCCAGTAGCGTATGAGGAGGAAGCCGAAGAGCATGCCGCCGAGGTGGGCCACATGGGCCACGTTGTCGCCCTGCGAGTTGAGGGCGAAGAAGAGCTCGATGGCGGCGTAGAAGAGCACGAACCACTTCGCCTTGATGGGCACGGGCAGGGGGAAGATGAAGATGCGCTCCTCGGGGAAGATCATGCCGAAGGCCAGCAGGATGCCGTAGATGGCTCCCGAGGCACCCACCGTGGTCCACTGGTTGAGCATCTGGGCCGAGTTGTGGGCTATCTGTACGACGTCGCCGACGGAAGCCCCGGGGAACTGGGCCGTCGCCTCCATGTAGAACGAGCCGAACTGTGCTATCTCCTGAATGATGCCGGCTCCCACGCCGCACACCAGATAGTAGAAGAGAAACTTCTTCGGACCCCACACACGCTCCACCACGCAGCCGAACATCCACAGGGCAAACATGTTGAAGAAGATGTGCTCCCATCCGCCGTGCATGAACATGTAGGTGAAGAGCTGGTAGATGTGGAATTCGGAGGCCATGAAGAAGTGCAGGCCCAGCACATCGTTGAGCTTGATGCCCACGCGTTCGAAGACGAAAGTGGCGGCGAACATCAATATGTTAATAATCAGCAGGTTCTTTGTTATCGTAGGAATGGTGCGCATAATAACTGTCGTATAAAAATCGTTCTTAGACGTGCAAAATTACGAAAAATATCCGTTACAGAGCGAAAAAACGGCCTTAATAGCACTTTTTTTCATGAAATTCTTCACTTTTTTTACTTTTTTGTTTGATTTGTGAATTGTTTGCGCTATATTTGCGAAAAATTTCTGAAGTTAAATCGTTATTTATCAATTTAATAAACCTAAAAGTATGAACAAGTCAGAATTAGTCGACAAGATTGCAGCAGGCGCAGGCCTCAGCAAAGGTGAAGCCAAGAAGGCTCTCGAAGCAACAACAGCAGCTATCAAGGATGCTCTCATCGCAGGTGACAAGGTTGCTCTCATCGGATTTGGTACATTCAGCGTGAACGAGCGTCCCGCTCGCGAGGGTATCAACCCTGCTACGAAGGCAAAGATCCAGATTCCTGCCAAGAAGGTTATCAAGTTCAAGGCTGGTGCTGAGCTTGCTGAAGCTCTCTAAGATTCATTAGGACAATAACAGGTGGGCAGGCTTCATCGCGCGATGAGGCCTGCCTGTTTTATGTGTGGTATCGATGGTGATGCGTCGTCGCGACATCGCTTCTGAACGGACAGAAGAGCCGTTGCCGATTGTCGCAGGCTCCTTCTCTTTCTGCAAGATAAATGTTTTTTCGTTGCAATTCTATTTGTTTTTCGTAGCAATCCTATTTGTTTTGCGCATCAATTCCAATTATTTTGCGTACCAAAATAAATGATATTGCCGGGAAAGAAGAGGGTCTTGGCATGGATAAAAGAGGATTCTGGCCGTGAAGAAAGAGAGTTCTGACAGGGAAAGAAGAGGGTGCTGGCCGGGAAAGGAGAGGGTGCTGGCTGGGCAGAGAGGCTGGGATGGCGGTGGGAAACGGTGTCAAAGGCTTTCCTTTTCGGGGCGTGCTGAACTGTTACGAAAACGGTCCCGCTTCCGAAGCTGGAGGCGGGACCGTTGGATTGTTTTCAACTCTTGTTGGCGTAAACGGCCTGCTTCAAGATGCCGGCGTTTACTTAGGCTGCTTGCCGATGTAGGCCAGGATGCCGCCGTCCACATAGAGTATGTGGCCGTTGACGGCGTCCGAAGCGTGGGAAGCGAGGAACACGGCGGGGCCACCGAGCTCGCTCGGGTCGAGCCAACGGCCTGCCGGCGTCTTGGCGCAGATGAACGAGTCGAACGGATGACGGCTGCCGTCGGGCTGGCGCTCGCGCAGCGGAGCTGTCTGCGGTGTGGCGATGTAGCCCGGACCGATGCCGTTGCACTGGATGTTGTACTCGCCGTACTCGGAGCAGATGTTGCGGGTGAGCATCTTCAGGCCGCCCTTGGCAGCAGCGTAGGCGCTGACGGTCTCGCGTCCGAGCTCCGACATCATGGAGCAGATGTTGATGATCTTACCCTCGCGGCGCTCCATCATCTCGGGAATGACGGCCGACGAGCAGATGAACGGACCGACGAGGTCGATGTCGATGACCTGCTGGAACTCGGCGCGCTTCATCTCGTGCATCGGGATGCGCTTGATGATGCCAGCGTTGTTGACCAGGATGTCGATCTGGCCCACCTCTTCGTGGATCTTCTCCACGAGGGCCTTCACGTCGTCTTCCTTCGTCACGTCGCACACGTAGCCCTTCACGTTCTCGATGCCGGCCTCCTTGTAGTTGTTCAGACCGCGCTCAAGGGCAGCTTCGTTGATGTCGTTGAAGATGATGGTCTTCGCGCCGGCAGCTACGAAAGCCTTTGCAATGTTGAAGCCAATGCCATAGCTGGCACCGGTAATCCATGCGTTCTTTCCTTCAAGGGAAAATAAGTTTGCCATAATTGTTTTGTTTTAGAATTATTTTAAATCAGTGATTTTTGAAAAGTCTTGATCTCCGTAGTCGAGGTTTTCTCCACCCATTCCCCAGATGAACGTGTAGTTGTGGGTGGCGGCGGCGCTGTGGATGCTCCATTCGGGGGAGAGGACGGCCTGGTTGCCCTTCATCCAGATGTGTCGCGTCTGCTGCGGCTCTCCCATGAAGTGGCAGACGGCCTGGTCTTCGGGGAGCTCGAAGTAGAAGTAGGCCTCCATGCGGCGCGAGTGGACGTGTGCGGGCATGGTGTTCCACACCGATCCTGTGGCCAGCTCGGTCATTCCCATCTGCAGCTGACAGGTGGGCAGCACCTGGTTGACCAGCATCTTGTTGATGTTGCGCTCGTTCGACATCTCAAGGCTTCCCATGTGGGCCACCACCGCGTCAGCCTTCGTCACCTTGCGGCAGGGATAGGTGGCGTGGGCTGTGGTGGAGTTGAAGTAGAACTTGGCCGGACGGGCTGCGTCGTCGCTGCTGAAGACCACCTCGCGGTCGCCCTTACCTATATATAGTGCTTCCTTGAAGTCGAGGCGGAACGTCTCGTCGCCCACGCGGATGGTGCCAGCACCGCCTACGTTGAACACACCCACTTCGCGGCGCGTGGTGAAGAAGGGGGCTTTCAGCGGGTCGATGGCTTCGAGCGTGAGGCTCTCTGCCACGGGCATGGCTCCACCCACCACCATTCGGTCGTACATCGAGTAGACCATGTTCACCTCGTCGGCCGTAAACACACGCTCGATGAGGAAGTCGCGGCGCAGACGCTCGGTGTCGTAGCTGCGCGCATCGTCGGGATGGGCGGCGTATCTGATCTCGTAATTCGTTTTCATTTCCTTGATTTGTTTTCTGGTTTTCAGTAGATGCCTCTGCATTTGTATGCTGTAGGTTGCAAAGATACAAAAAAATAATCGTATCGCCGCAAGTGCGCGATACGATTTAAAATAGATTAATACTTTATGCCGAGGGTGCCGGCCTGTGGTTTTATCTCACCACCTTGCGGCCGCCTACGATGTAGATGCCGCGGGGCAGGGCATCGAGGTTGGTGCCCATGGGCGTGCCGTTCAGGTTGTAGATGGGCTGCTGCGTGGCCGGTGCCGCGGTCTTGACCTCCTGGATGGCCGATGGCACGACCTTCACCACGCTGATTTCGTCGATGAAGAAGCGGTGCTGTGTGGCCGAGAACTCCAAGATGACGTCGTCGTCGGCCGTGATGTCCACCTCGTAGTCGTTCCACTGCTCGGCTGTCATCTCGGGCAGCGTGTATTCGGCAATCGTTTTGCGCCCTGCCGTCACCTTCAGAATCATCTGTGCCGACTCTTTGTACCACGGTGCTGCGCGGAACGAGACGGTGTAAGCGTCGCCATCCATCCTCATCAGGGGTGAGATGAGCGAGGCCTTGACCTTCGTGGAACCAATCTTCGCACAGCGGTCGCCGCCACGGGCGTAGTCGCACGTCCACTGCTGGTAGTCGGGCTTGAAGTCGCCGATGCCGATTGTTCCCATCCAGCGGTCGTCGTTGCCGCCTTTGTCGTCGCAGTTGTCGAAGGTTTCCACGAAGAGGGTGTCGGTCTCGCTGGTGATCACATCGCCCTGCGTACGCGCCGGCTTGTAGCTGAAGGCGATGCGGCCGTTGTCTTGCCGGGTGATGTCGGAGATGGTCTCTTCAAACGCCGTGTTGCCGAAGATGGTGTTGTTGTACCATGTGGCGGCAGGTGTCGTCTCTGCCGACAGCCCGTTGACGTCTTGATAGGGGTAGATGTCGCCGGCCACCGAGTAGTTGTTAGCCGATCCGTCGGCCTGAACGACGGTGCACCGCTGGTGGTCGTTGTTATAGCGGTTGCCGCGGTCGTCATAGTAGTAGCCGAAGGTGTTCACGGCGTTTGCTCCCCACACCTTCATGTCGAAGTCTACGTGCATGATGAGGAGTCCGGAGTTGGCCAGTTTAGCATCCCATCCTGACTGGTAGCGGTTCTCCAGGAGGAAGTATTCGTCGTCGTTGCCGCTGTTGTGGATGATATAGGCATCGCCGCCCTCGCTCAGCGGCTCCATGCCGTCGACCTTGACCTCTTCGTCTTCCAGGGCCACGGGCTCCAGCCATCCGCAGTACATGCGCTCATAGCTGGTGTAGCCAGCGGGTCGGTAGCCGTTGTCGTTGTAGCATCCCGAGTCCATGAGCGACCACGAGCTCATGCCGTAGTTGTTGTATTTGGTGTCGTACATATCGGGAAGTCCGAGACAGTGCGAGAACTCGTGGCAGATGGTGCCCGGTCCGTTGAGCTTTCCGGACCCGTTGAGCTCGCATCCGCAGGCGTAGGTGTCGATGACCACGTCGTCGAGCTTCAGCTTCTGTCCGTAGCTGGTGTAGTGGAGTTCCCATTCGTGGGGCCATATCGTGTTTGTGCCGCCGCCGTCGGCTTGTCCTTTGCCGGCATAGAGCAGGAACACCTGGTCCACGTTGCCGTCGCCGTCCCAGTCGTAGTCGGCGAAATTCACGTAATCGTCGATGGCCGTGCATGCCTCAGCCACCATGTATCCGACGTTCTGGTCGTCGCCCTGACCATAGTATTGGTAGTTCTCGGGCATCATCACCGGTCCGGCGACGTCGAAAGTGAGGTCGAACTGTCCTCGGCTCTGCGCCAAGAAGTAGTCGTGCACGCTGCCGTAGAAGCGTCCCTGCTTGTAGTTCTCCTTGTTGGCCACGTCGACGAAGAGCAGGCTGTCGTGTCCCTGCTCGAACGATTTGTTCTGGAACTCCACCAAGATGATGAGTCCCCGCTTCGATCCGATGTAGGGAGTGTGCTCGCCACCGAGTGGAATGCGGAGTGGTTGCGCGCTGTCGCTGCCCGTTGCTCCTTTTTTCTTGCGCAGGGCGCGCCGTTCCATGGCCTTTTCTGTCAGTGCCTCCATGTCGGCAGGCTCGAAGAGCTGGTCGGGTCGCTCCACGTAGTAGCGCCCGTCGTCGGTTTGCCAGAAGTGCATGTGTTCGTCGCCCCGCAGTTCGGCCCGCACCTGGGTGCCGTCGGTCAGCGTCAGCATGCGCCACTGTCCGCGCTTGGCGGGAATGCTCCACGCGGCTGCGGTGAGCAGGGTGAGCATCAGTATCAAACAGGTTCTTCTCATGTTGTTTGTTTTTCGGTGAATAATATCATTTTTTTGATTCGTTCGTTGAGGTAGCGACGGAAGCCGTCGTCGCCCAGCACCTCTATGTCCTCGAAGAGTCCGAGCACGAAGCGACCGATGCCGGCATAGCTGCACACGTTGATTTGCAGCAGCCAGTGGTTGTCATCGTCGGCCTTGATGTATGGCTTTGCGGCGGGATACTCCTCCTTCAGCACGTTGGTGGCCAAGGTTCCCATTCGCAGGGTGACAGGCATCTGCGTGTCGTCGCTGAACATGAAGATGTCGGTGTACATCTGCCGGTGCTTGTCTTCGTTCATCCACTCGTCGTCGAGCACGTCGACATTGGCCATGCGCGCCACCTTGAACGTCTTGTTCATTCCCGAGGCGGGCTCGAAGCATCGCACCTCCTGATTGCCGTTCATCAGCAGGAAGGGTTCCACCAGTCGGTCGCGGCTGCTCTTGCCGTGGGGTGAGGTGTAGCCGCGCAGCACGCACATCTGTTTCAGCTTGATGGCACGGTGGAGCTCACTCACGATGTGTGCCTGTTGCTCGCTGTGCTCCTCATGTGCGAGGATGTCGAGGTCGTAGAACGATCCCAACTTCTGTCGCAGACGCTCGATGACGGCATTCTTCTGGTCCACGTTGTTGACGAGTCGCTGCAGCACGATGGCTTCCTCCTCGGTGAACGACACGCGTTCGAGCAGTTTCTTGAAGAAGGGTGAGTCGCGGTCGATGGAGTAGCAGCCGTTCACCTTGCTGACAATGAAGCCGCAGTCGCGGAAGAACTCTATATAATAGTAGAAGTTCCGTCGCGATATCGACAGGCGCTCGCACACTTTGTCGATGGTGAAGGCCCTGTTTCCTGTGAGCATGAGCATCATGTCGAGCTCGCGTTCCAATTTGTCGTGTCTCATGCCGTCTGTGCGGTAGTGGTTTGATGGTGGCCTTGAGCCGTTCAAAAGTCGAAGTCTATTGTCAGCTGACCGTCGCCCAACAGGTTGTAGGACCGCCGGTGGTAGGGTGTGATGCCATACTGCCTGATGGCTTCGCGGTGCTTCCGCGTAGGATATCCCTTGTTGCTCTTCCAGTCGTATTGGGGGAACTCTTCGGCCAGCCGGTCCATGTAGTCGTCGCGCCACGTCTTGGCCAAGATGCTTGCCGCAGCGATGGAGAGATATTTGGCGTCGCCCTTCACGATGCAGGTGTGTGGCAACGGTTCGCTCTGCTCGCCGTAGCGGTAGGGGTTGAAGCGGTTGCCGTCGACGATGATGGCCTCGGGTCGCACCGTCAGCTGGTCGAGTGCGCGGTGCATGGCGAGGAAACTGGCGTTAAGGATGTTGATCTTGTCAATCTCCTCGGGCGTGACGATGCCCACAGCCCAGGCCACGGCATCGCGCTCGATGACCGCGCGCAGCTCGTGGCGTCGGCGGTCGGTGAGCTGTTTAGAGTCGTTGAGCTCGTCGTTGCGATAGTCTTCAGGAAAGATGACGGCAGCAGCATACACGCTCCCGGCCAGGCATCCGCGCCCCGCCTCGTCGCATCCCGCTTCCGTCATCCCCGTATAGTAGTGACTCTTCAGCATCTTGTTTCCTTCATCACCCGTGGTTCATTGGCCACATGGAGCTGATGGGTGCAAAGGTACTGTTTTTCCGCCGAACGGCCAAACGTTTTTATTCTATTTTGATGGCCAGGGCCTTGAGCTGTTGCCAGCCGGCGAGGTCGGTGACTTTGATCATGAAGTGATAGTCGCCGTGGCGTGCGTCTTTAGGCACGGTGATGTCGACGTTTATGGGATAGGCTGTGACACCTCCGTCGATCTTGAACGACTCGTTGTATTTCCACGTCGTTCCCTCTTCCTCGCCGTCGTGGTGGTGCTCGCCGTCGTGATCCTCACACTCGGCACCTTCGTGGTTGTCGCCTTCGGTGCTGTGAGTGTGGTGGTCGAAGTTGTCGTGCACCTCAATGTTGAAGCTGCCCAGAGCCATGTCGTCGGTGAGCATGTAGCGCACAGGTATGACATCGCCGGGGTGATAGACCTCACAGTTGATAGGACTGGCCACAGCGATGCCTTGCCCGGAAATCACGGGCGGCGTCATGTCTTTCTCATCGTCGCTGCTGCAAGCGGTGAAACACAGTGAAAGAACGGTTGCGAGAGCCATCATCAGGCTCATATACTTTATCTTTTTCATTTTCTAATCCTTTTTTTGTTTGGTCATCGCAAGCGATAACCCTTATTTCTTAATTCTTAATTCTTAACTCTTAACTCTTAATTCTTAACTCTTAACTCTTAACTCTTAACTCCTAAAACTCCACTCCCACCATCATCGAGAAGTTACGGCCGGGCTCAGGAACGTCGATGAGCCGGTAGTAGCTGGTGTGATCGTAGTAGCGTTGGTTCAGCAGATTGTCTGCATGAAGAGCCACTCGGAGCATTGTGCTGCCAATCGGGAAAGCCTTTCCGGCAGCGATATTCAGTGTCCAGTGCCCGTCGGTGGGCTTTTCTGGCGGCACAATCTCGTCTTGTCGTCCCACGATATGAGCATTCAGGCTGACGAAGCCGTCGCTCTTGAGGTCGAAGCGGTATTTCAGCGTGCCGTCTGCCGACCATGGCGTGCTGAAGGGGAGCGTGTAGCCCTTCTTCTCGCCCGACTGTTGCCGCGCGTAGAGATATTCACCCTGCGCGCTGGCTTCCCAGCGGGGCGTGATGTGCCACGTCATTTCAGTCTCCAACCCCCACCGCAGCACACGGGCTTGCGTGTAGTGATAGAGCTGCAGCCCTTCCACATACTGCGCTGTCGGACTGAGGTAGATGTAGTTGGGGAAGTAGTTCAGGTAGGGTTCCACCTGAATCTCCAGGGCATCGTTGCCCCAGCTGATGGCAGCATCAATCTGGTACGACTCCTCGGGGTCGAGCCCGTTGTTGCCTCGTTCGTATCTGAAGATGTGATAGTTGATGCCGTCGGCCCCCAGTTCCTTCGGTATGGGTACGCGGAAGCTCTTTCCCACGTTGGCCTTCATCACCCACAGGCCGGTGGAGTAGTTCACACCGGCCGACCATGTGAAGCTGTTGAAGTGGCGTCGCATGTCGGATGAGCGCTGCTGGTAGGTGTCTCGCCCGTCTACGGGTGTGGTGAACCAGTCGTTGTAGCTGCGTATGTGCGTCTGTGCCAGGTCGTAGCGCACGCCGGCGTTCACTATCAGGTTGTCGGCCACGGTGTATCGGTCCATGGCAAAGATGCCTGCGCTGCCCGTTTCGAAGTCGGGGATGATGAATCCCCATCCGCCTCTGCGGTTGTGCTGCCACTCGCCGTTGATGCCTGCGCGCAGCTCGTGGTTGCCGAGCGTGTGTCGCAGCGAAGCGTTGGCCGTGTAGGTGCTTTTATTGAAGCGCCGTTCGAGCGAATTGTCGGGCTTGGGCATGTAGCCATGGCTGACGGGTTCCGACCGTTCCTCGCGCAGATTGTTCTGGTAGGCGAGATTCAGCTCCACCGATGTGGCCTCGTTTCGCCACGTGGTGTGGCTCAGCACCTTCAGGTGGTTCACCCATTGGTAGGGCAGGTCGATGTCGCGTCGCGAGTGGTCGTAGTCGATATCCGACAGTCGCACCTCCAGTCCGTGGGCGTTGGCGAAGAATCCGCTCTTCGAGTAGCTGTCCGACACGCGCAGGTCGGTGTGGAAGTTGTATCCGGCATAGCCCAGCATCACGCTGCCGTCGCGCTCGCTGCCTGCCGTGTTGCGCAGTCGGCCGTCCTTCAGCCTGATCCAATACGAGTAGTATTGAATGCTGTCGGTCGGCACGCGGTAGTCGGCATAGTCGATGAGTGTGGCGTTGGCGCGATAGAACCACGCACCCTTCCTGCCCTCCACCTTGGCCGAGATGCCCAGCTGCTCGTTGTTGGTGCGGCCGAAGAGCTGCACGCCGCCGCTGAACGGTTTCGTCGGGATGTGGTTGGTGTAGAGGGCGAGCACACCGCCGATGGCGTCGCTGCCAAAGAGCAGTGCTGCCGGACCTTTGATCACCTCGGCGCGGTCGATGGCGAACTGGTCGATTTCCAGACCATGGTCGTCGCCCCACTGCTGACCTTCGTGCTTGATGCCGTCTTCGGTGACGGCCAACCTGTTGAAGCCCAGTCCGCGGATGGTGGGCTTCGACTGTCCGCTGCCGATGGCCATGGCTTTCACTCCGGGAATGCCTTCGAGCGTCTGCATCAGGCTGCCTGCAAGGTTCTGCTGCAGGAACTCGCGGCTGATCTGCACCGTGGCCTGCGACGATCGCATTTCGTAGTCGCGGCGCTGCTTGCCGGTCACGGTGACGGCGTCGAGCGTAACGGTGGTGTCGGGGGCAGCACATGTCATGAGCCCTGCAGCCAATAATTCTGCTATCATTGTCTTCTTTGAACGATCAAACGAAATTGTAAGGCGGATTTCAGCCTGCTGAAATCCATCATCGGCCGGCACTCAACATCGTGAGACCGGCATCGGTGAATAAAAAACGCGTCAGATCGTAGGGAAAGGAGGGGCTCGCAGGCTTACCGTTCCGCGGTGGGCCGTGCAAAGGATGCACTGGCTTGCCACCAGTTCTTTCTTATATACCTTATTATATATAAAGAGCGTAGCAGCGGCTACGGCAAGCATCGGAAGTGAGAGGAACTGGCAGAGCACGCAGTCGTGGATCGACATCGACTGCGAGGCCAAGTGACCGTGGCATTGGTGCTGCACACAATCGTTGCACTGCAGCTCAAAGCCAGTCTCCTGCGGATGGATATGAAGCGACGCCGCAATCACCATTGGCACGAACACGGCCAACAGTACCCACGAGGCGATATGTCTCTTCATCTTCAAGTCCACGGCTGCAAAGGTAAGAAAAAAAATCCACTTCGTAGCCAATCGGCTCTAAAATCTTTCTAATGAGCGGTTTATTTAGTGCTAAGAAGACTATATGTCGCTCTTTAAGCATAGGAATGCATACCTCCGAGGAAGTAGTTCACGCCGAAATAGGTCATCAGAATGGTGAGGAAGGCGAGCGTGACGAAGATATGGTAGTGGAGCGGACGGCTCAGCCAGGGCAGTGAGCGGTCGTGCACGGCTACGGCATAGACCATGAAGGTGATGAGGGCCCACGTCTCTTTCGGGTCCCAGCTCCAATATGTTCCCCACGACACGTTGGCCCAGATGGCACCGATGAAGATGCCGAAGCCCAGACAGGTGAGCGCAGGGTAGAGGAAGAGCTTCGAAAGCAGTGCCAGGTCGGCCACCGACTCGTGCGATGCTTTCATGGCAGTGAGTAGCAGGGCCGTCAGTCCGCAGATGAAAGTGAGGGCCAGCAGTGCGAAAGCCATCATGATGATGCTCACATGGATGGTGAGCAGGGGCGAAGAGAGCACGGGCATGAGGTGGGTGATCTGCGGATCCATCTGCGAGATGTGGCTGACGAGCAGGAAGAAGCCCGACATGAGGAAACCGAAGCAGAGGATGATGCGGAACCGTCGGCACACGATGAAGCTGACGAGCATGATCATCCACGCCATGAGGAGCATCGTCTCGTAGCCGTTGCTCATCGGGACGGTGCCCGAAATGATCCACCGCAAGGCCAGACAGACCGTCAGAGCGGTGAACGACAGTGCCATGACTATCACCGAGAAGATGATTGTCGGGCTGCGTCTCGCCTTTTCGCCGGCCTGCGCGTTGGTGCGTGTGATCCTCATGATGAAGAACAGCAGGAGCAGGAAACCCATGGTGAGGTTGAGCATGAAGAGCACGGTGGCAAAGGGGAACGCGTTGTAGATGCGCTCGGCGCGCGTCTTCGTGGGCGAGGGGATGGAGGCGGCTCCGAAGGTGTGCTGGTAGCGGAGCATCTTCGTCAGCGTCTCGTCCATGCGGTCGTAGCGCCCGGCGTGGGCATCGTCGTTGAGCAGGGCGAAGATGTTGCTGATGTATTGTTGGCGCTCTGCTTCCATGGTCGCGGGAAAGCGGTCGGATGGCGAAAACCACACCACGGTACTCTCGCGGCGCGTAGAGTCGGCAGCCGTCGGGGCAGGGAAGAGCTTCAGCAGACGGCCTTGGCGCAGCTCCATGATGAGCTGCAGGCGGTCGTCGACCTTCATCACTTCTTGATGGAATTTGTCGTTCTGGCCTTGGTAGTACTCGTGTACGTGCGGACCGAGCAGATAGCCTGCGCTGTCGGCGAAGAAATTGTTGACCGAACACTGGGCAGGAAGCTGTTTGGCCTGTCGCAACGGTCCGTCCTTCATGCGGATGACGGGTTCGTTGTTCCATGCCTCGCCCCAGAAGATGAAGCCCGTGAGCACCTGCTCGGGCGACAGTCCGCGGTAGCTGCGCTTGCCGCAGAGTTTCTTCGTGAAGTCGAGGGCGAAGGTCTGCAGCGGACAGATGCGGTCATTGTAGTTGATGAAGAGCCGTCCGAAGGCATCGGCCGTCTCGCGCGGGAGTACTGGCGGCAGGTCGGCCGACGATGTGTCGGCATCCTGAGCAGCTACTTGCTGACTCATACCGCAGACAACGGCGACGATAAGGGCGGTGCGCTGAAGGTGCGGGCTGCGCAGCAGTTGCCGATAGGCCCCCTTCGGGTCGAAAAGCATCCACACGAGACCTACGAACAGCAGGGCATAGCCCAGGTAGGTGACGGGAATGCCCCACGGGTCGCTGTTCATCGAGAGATAGCTGCCGCGCAGGTCGTCGTCATAGCTGCTCTGATAGAGGCGCATGCCAGCGTGGCTGTAGATGTTGTTCATCGACACGAGGCCTTGCTGCTCGCCGTCTTCGTCGGTAATGGTGAAGCGGCTGGTGTAGTCGGCGGCCGCGTTGGTACCCTCGTGGTAGTCGATGGTGAAGTCGTCGAGACGGATGGTGAAGGGCAGCGGCAGCACCCCTTTGTCCGTTCTTTCGGTGGAAAGATAGGCATTCGTCGTTTCGCCGAGTCGCAGATGGATGACTCCCTGGCGCGAAGTGAGATGCGTGAGCAACGCTCCTGCCAGGATGATGACGAACGAAAGGTGCAGCACCACGGCCGAAAGTCTTCTCACCCGACGATGCAGGAACCAGGCCACGGCCACCGCAGCGAGCAGTGCCCAGAGGGCCGTGAACCACCACGCGCCGTAATAGTGCTCGGCCACGAAGGCCGTACCGTGGTATTTCTCTACGATGGTGGCGACGGCCATGGCGATGATGACCATCACATACAGGAGGATGAGAAGCTTCTTCATATTTTTGGAAACGTAATAGGGTTGCAGCCTCGTCTGTAGGCTGCAACCCTGAAGGATGTTAAATGGAGCGCAGGAACTTCACCACGGCGTCGCGGTCTTTCTTCGGAAGATAGAAGAACCGCTCGGTGCTGGCGTAAGCATCCGACTTCTTGCTGTAGGCGTGCCACATGATGGCCTCGATCTCGTTGCGTGCACGGCAGTCGTGCAGGCGGTCTTCAGCTCCCGTGTTGAGCAGCGACAGTCCGCGTCCCCACAGTGGTGTGGTGCGACACCACGAACCGTGGATGCCGTTCTTCATGTAAAGGCGGTGCTGCAGCATGTCGGTGTAGGGGTAGATGACCTGGTTGGGATAGCGCGGCAGCGTCAGGTTGTTGGTCAGGATGGGCGCCGGAGCCCAGTAGTCGTCGCTGCCTGTCTGCCAGCGTGGCCGGTGGCACGTGGCACATCCGATTTCGTTGAACACCTGCTTGCCGTGCTGCACGGTGGCATCGTTGAGGTCGCGGGCGCGGGGCACGGCCAGTCCGCGGTGCCACACCATGTACTGCCAGAAGTTGTTGTCGGTCATTTCGGGCTGGAAGTTGTGGTACGGGTTGTTGAACTGGTCGGTCTTCGGGTCGAGCAGCGTCTTCACGGCTTCGGTAATGCCCTCGTCGGTGCCGTCGTGATAGTAAGGCGACGTGGGATCTTTCTTGATGGCGGCTATCACATCGGGGTTTTTCGACATGGCCGTTGCCCATGCCGTCGTGGTGTAGAGGAAGTGTCGGTCAGAGCGACTGACGTTCGGGATGTTCCACATGGCGTTGGCTCCGGCACCATCCTGTAGCGATGCGCGCGTCATGGCGTAGGTGAAACGCTTGATGCGCTTCGTGCCGTCGGCCAGCGTGTACCATGCTCCCGATGCCCAGTCGTTGGCGGCTTTGTCCCAGAAGGCGGGATTCAGCTCCACGTAGGGTGCCTCGCGCTGGTATTGCGCCTTGAGCGAGTCTTCGGGAATGGCATCGAGCAGTCCGGTGCCGTAGAGACCGATGGTCGATTCCAGCCTGAAGGCGAGGTTCGACGGCTTCGGGTCAGTGTTGAATGCGTCGATGTCGATGCTCAGTTCGGGGTAGATGAGCTCGTAACGCTCTCCGTCGGGGAACTGCAGTGGCAGTCCGCTCTCCATTTCGGTGATGGGGAGCCACGACAGATGGATGCCGCTCTCGTCGATCGGTGGCAGGAAGGGCGACACAGCCTTCGTCTGCGGCATGCCGGTGACCTCGGAGATGTAGGGTCCGTCGTCGCTGTTGACGCCGTCGGCCGGGTGATAGACCACGAGCAGGTAGCCGTTTCCGCGCTGGTCGGCCTGATAGCTGTCTACGCGCTTGCCGTGTCCGTAGCCCGGATGGCAGTGTATGCACGACGACCGCACGTAGGCCGGTCCGAGTCCGCCGAACGATGCGGTGCTCGTCTCGGTGAAATCGTGCTCGAAGAGCATCTCTCCGCGTTTGAAGGCGTTGAGCAGGTCGGCATTGGCAATGGCTTCGGTCTCGTCTTCGTAGCACGATGCCGTGGTGTTCTCGGTCGTTCCGAGAGCTCCTCCGGGGTACCATTCCTCGGCTTTGAAGTTGCCCACAGCCTGTCCCACATACTTGTAGTCGTCTTCGGCTTCCGTTGTCGCGTTGGGGTCGATTCCGTTCTCATCTTCACCGCAGGCAACGAGGGTTGCAGTCAGCAACGCGCTGACCATCAGTAGGTTTGTTTTCTTGAAGATATTCATGTTTATCAGTGTTTTCTTTTGTTTCTTCTTAAACCGCAGAAAGTTGTGCCGTCAGCGACGGCACAACTTCTACTGTTTATGTTTGTGAGCGTTGATCAGTTTCTCAGCACCCATGCCGACGTGGCATTCAGGCAGGCATCAAGCTCCGAAATGGCATCCATGGCAGCCTTCACGCTGGCATCGCCCGGAGCGTCGACAAAGGCTTTGCCGCTGTTGCGGCAGGCATTGAGGGCGTTGAGGGCAGCCTGCAGCTTCGTGCTCAGCTCGTTGGCCTGTGCAGCATTGTACTTTGTGAGGTAGGCCATGATGGAATTGTTGGTCCACTGCGAACCTTCCACATTATTATACAGGCTGTTCTGAATGCTCATGATGTTGTCGTAGAAGTCCTTGAACGAGTTGTGGCTGTAGGGCGACTCGATGTAGTTGGGATCGTCTTCCACCATCTCGCCCGTCTCCTCGTCCTTGCGCTGCTCGGGTTTGCCCACGGCGGCGCGGTAGGCCTGTCCCATCTTCTGGTCGGCCACCTCGGCGCAGATGTTCGAGCATCCGCTGACAAGGATTGTCTCCACCACTTTCTTCCACGAAGCCTGCGTGCTCGTCGGCGTGGCGGCAGCCTGCAGGTCGGCGCCGTAGCTCAGCCCGTTCTTCTGCACGGTCGTCTCGAAGTCGTTGTACACCTTGGCCATCTCGCTTACGCGTGCGCGGTGGTCGGCAGCAGCGTCGTTTCCGAGCCATGCCACTTCCAGCTGCCAGCACTTGTCGCGCAGGTCGCAGGCCACGGCTGTTGCAAACACAACCTCTTCCTTGCCCGTGACGGTCATGCCCTTGAAGTATTCCTCTCCTTTGTAGGTGTAGTTCTCGGTGGCGTCGTTGTTGAAGATAGCCACGTCGCGGTTCTTTCCGTCGCGGAAGAAGATGAACTCAATGCCGTGGAACCCCAGGTTCTCCGAGGTCAGGAAGTCGCGGGCCCTACCGTTGTCAGAAGCTCCTTTCAGGCTTTCTATCTTCTTGTCGTCGCTCAGGTCCTTTGCCAGTGTGGGCACGTCGAGGGGCCATGTGTCGATGTGCGGGTCGATTTCGAAGTCGGAAGCCGCACCGTAGAGGAAGGCTTCGCTCTGCTCCCAGTATTTGCGTGCTGCCTTATACGATGTGCAGATGGCGTCGATGTCGCCCTGTGCCACTGCCGTTCCGGCCTGCAGCTTCGTGTTCAGCGCCGTGATGAGCTGGTAGAGGTTCTGCGTCTCTGCGGCCAGACTCTTATAGGTGGGGAAGACCACGTCGCTGAGGTATTTTCCCGTCATGTCCTTGAGGGCGTTGTTCTGCTCCTCTACGGTGTTCCCCTTGTTGTCATCATCGTCACTGCTGCATGAGCTGAGGCTCATGCCCATTGTGCCAACTGCCATCAGCAGCATGGCATACTTGAAATACTTTTTCATTGTGATATAGATTTTTAAATGTATAATCGCTTGAAACCTGAAAGTCTGAAACTCTGAAACCTACAGGAAGAATCCCTCGTAGGCCACACCGATGTTGAGTGCGGGCTCGTTGTTGAGCGGACTCTTGAAGATGCGGTGCGAGTATTCGGCCTTGATGGCTATCTGCTTCACGGGGAAGAAGTTCAGTCCGGCCACCACGCGGCTGCGCTTGGTGTAGTTGTTAGTGGCCGGCGACTGCGTGTGCTCGCGTATGTAGGAGTCGTAGACCTCGTAGCGCCCGAAGACGAAGAGGCGTTTCTGGTCGCGGCGTAGGCTCTGTATCTGCGAGAAGACGTCGTAGCCGGCCTCGATGCCGATGGCCATGGCGTTCTTGCCCACAAGCGTCTTGTTGTAGGGCGACGTCTTCGGCGAGTTCACCTTCGCGTTGTTCAGCATCGGCGTGTCGGAGATGTAGCCGTAGTCGGCCTGTCCGCGCACGATCCAGTTCCAGCGGTTCAGCGTGAAGTCGATGCTGCCTATGAAGACGTTGGCCTTCACCTTGTCGTAGGCTTTTCCCTCACCCTCCATGTCGTTGGGGTAGGTGTTGTGCATCGACTGGCCGCCGTAGCCGCTCACGCCTACGCGCAGGCCGTCGATGGGAAAGTAGTCCAGACGGGCAGCAAACCCGTATTTGTTAGCGGGCTTGAACTCGTAGGCCGATCCGGCACCGCTGTGAATCCATTGATCGCGGCTGAACTTCAGCGCATTCAGGCCCGCCACCATCTGCAGCTCGTAGCGCAGACGGCCCGCACGGCCCCAGAACGAGATGCCCGTGTCGTGCCATGTGGAGGGAAGGATGGTGTTTTCGCCCTCAGGACGGTAGACGGTGAAGAAGTTCAGCGGCTCGTGGTGGGCGTTGTTCAGGCCTACGGGCACCACGATGTGGCCCACGCGGAGGTTGGCCGACGGCGAGAAGCTCTTCTGGATCCAGAACTGCTCCAGTTCCACTTCGCCGCCTTTCTCCACCTCGGTCTCGTATTCGCCGCCCTCGTCGGTCTCTATCTCCACGGCTGCTCCCACCCCCGTGTGCTCGAACTCTATTTCTGTGCCCATGGTCCAGCCGTGGCCGAAGTCGTAGCCCAGGTAGATGACGGCATGGGGAATGTCGAAACGGCCGTTGCTCGGGTCGTCCTTGTATTTCGACGGGTTGCGGTAGCGGTATTGGTTGTCGCTGTAGAAATGGCGCGAGAGCGCCACTTCGCCGTAGCCTCCGACGCTCAGTCGGTTGCCACGAGCGTGGTTCATCACGCTGTCGCCTGCTGCTGTCTGCGCTTGCACGGCGTTGGAGCCCATCAGTGCGCACGCTGTCAGTGCCAAGATTGTGTGCTTCATCTTCAGAAAATGTTTTTTTCAGCCACCGTTTCCGCCGGTGGTTTTTTGCGAGTGCAAAGTTACGACGCTTTCAGAAAGTGCACAATACTTAAATTTTGGTAAAATCTCAGGCCGTCCGCTACCTATTATTGATGAAGCGGCCGCGCCAAGGAGGCGCCAACCGCTTCTTTCCTCATCATTTTTTAGGAGTAGCAGGCGTTGCAGGAGATACAAAAAAGCCGCCCCTACGTTGCGTGTAGGGGCGGCTTTTTCTTGATTGAACCTTTATTATATTGCTATTTTCTTACCGTTGCAGATATAGATACCGGGGGTTGTGGGCTTCTCGGGCAGCCGGGCACCGCCAAGCGTGAACCATTCAGCTGCCTTCTGGTTGCCACAGTTCACTTCTGTCACCTCACTGATGCCCGTCGTCTCGCTGTTGTTGCCGGCACCGAAGTATTTGGCTTCGAACTCAGCGAAATCTACATTCTCATCTTCGAAGAGGGTCGTGCCCTTGGCCGAAGCTTTTTGGGGCCTCACCTATCATTTGTCTTTCATAGGCGCAGCCTCGCCATCTGGTGCCTCGCCGATGTCCATCACGGCGCCCTGCACGCTGGTGAGGTAGCCGGGATTGGCCGATCCGCCATCCACATGAGCATACGCGGCATCTGTATGGTCATCATCGTAGGTAGTGCCTTGCTCTCCCTTAATCGCGCTGCAATATGTGAACATATCAGAAGATGTGACGTTCGTGGTGGACCAACCGCTTCCAACATAAACCGTGGTCAATTTACTGCAACCAGAGAACAAACCGTCCATGCTTGTCACGTTGGATGTATCGAAGCTGCTCACGTCAAGGCGTATCAAGTTATCGCAAAAAATGAACATACCCGACATATTTGTCACCTTGGATGTATCAAAGTTGCTCACGTCAAGACTTGTCAGGCTCTCGCAACCGAGAAACATAGAACTGATGTATGTCACATTGGATGTATCGAAGTTGCTCAAGTCAAGGCTTGTAAGGCTGTTGCAACCATTGAACATGGAACCCATGCTTGTCACCTCGGAAGTATCGAAGTTGCTCACGTCAAGACTTGTCAGACTGCTGCAGCACAAAAACATTTCATCCATGTCTGTCACCTTGCTTGTGTCGAAGCTGCTCACGGTTAGGCTTGTCAGGCTGCTGCAACATTTGAACATACCGAACATGCCTGTCACCTTGGATGTATCGAAATGGCTCAAGTCGAGGCTTGTCAGGCTACTGCAACCACAGAACATACATTCCATGTTTGTCACATCACTCGTGTTCAGATTATCTATTCCTCCTATGGACACAATCTTCTTCATTCCATCAAACCAAGAATTGGTGGACGTGGGACGGGCTGACTCGAAGGAAGAATCGAAAAGCACAGACGTGACATTGGCATAATTGCCGTCTGCTTGCCATCCAGGAATATTGATACCCGTGTTCAAGTCATAGGTCATACCCGTCCGCGAACTGCGCAGACCATCGTGATAGAACGTCAACGTTCCGTTATTATATACGGCATACGACTCATCTGCTGCCATCACTTCCATGCCAGAAGCCATTGCCACGAGCGCCACGATGATTGTAATGATTCTCTTCATCTTGTTATAGTTTTACGGGGTTCATATTAGCGTTGATGATTCTCGCTACAAATTTACAAATTAAACCGTTAAGACGTAGTATCAGCTATTTAAAGAATCTTAAACAGCGCGATTTTTTCTTCTGGGACCCCCTCCAAACCTCCCCGAGGGGAGGAAAAGCCCCTCCCCAACCCTCCCCGAAGGAGAGGGAGAGAGGCCCTGTTCGAGCGAATTTGTAATTCGCTCGTAGTGAGTATAAGCATCTGTGATGCGGGAAGCCCCACGGAGTGACCGCTTCTTTCATACGGTTGGAATCATTTAATTCGGATTGCAAATCCTGATACTCAATGCTGGCGAATTTCAAATTCGCCAGAACGGTGCAGGGGGCTATACTCTCTCCCCCTCGGGGGAGACGGAGGGGGGTCCCCATCCCTCTCTTTGTCAATTTATTTAACCGGATTTTTTTGCAGGGATTTTTCTTCGTTCTAGAGAGACGAATCGTTCTGAAACGGTAAAAGAATTGAACAAAATCGTGAAAATTTTCGTTCTGATTTTCAAAATGAGCCGTTTTACACTCCGAAATGAGCCGTTTTGCTCTTCAAGATGACGCATTCTGCGAGGCAAAATGAGCCATTCTGGAGTGTAAAATGCGTCATTTTGAAAACCCGGAAAATGTAAAGAAAAGACAAGGTGCTTGTTTTCAGACCGTTACAACTCTCGCGAGAATCGCTCGGATTCGTCCGTGGGATTTTAATTTCAGAATTTTGCAGCCACAGAGCGTTAAAATGAGAGTTTTGTAAAGGAAATTCAGAGAAGGGGAAGCCCCACCCCGACCCTCCCCCAAGGGGAGGGGGAGAATGACGGGATTACGAATTACGCAAATGGCACCGGCCGTCTGTACAGACAACCGGTGCCACGAGTCGTTTTTTTATGGTAATCGTAGGTTTGTTTTTTCTCTGTTGATGTCTTAGAACTTGCAGCGCACACCGCCCATGATGATACCCTGCTCACCGAAACCGAACTCTGCAAAGCCGCAGACTTTGTTGCCCACCTCGATACCCAGGAGCGATGCCTGGAAGTTGAAGAACGTCTGTTTTTCCGTATCGGTTTTGTCGGTGTCATCTTCCTCAAACTTTACATTTTGCAAAGTGATACCTGCGGCAAGCTTCGAATACAAGCCGAAGTTCTTCTTTTGCAGCCAGTTGAACTTCACTGCAGGCATGACGGTGATGTAGGTGCTGGTCTTGTCACCATATTCGTGGCCACTGACCCTGGCTTCTTCGTTCGACCTCATGAACGCTCCGATGGCACCCACGCCGATTACGTTATTGATGCGGTAGAAATATTCGGCCGAGATGGGTCCAAATAACTTCTCGTTATCGAAGGTGGCGGTGCCGAACGATCCGAGGGATGTACCCACCTTTGTCCAGGCGTCGAGGATCTGCGATGTTGATCCACCACCATAGGCGATGCTGATTTCGTGTTTCGTGTCCTGAGCGTTTGCACTTACGCAGAGCAGCATGGCTGCCATCATTGTCATAAAAATCTTTCTCATTGTTTTTTTCTCCTTTTTTTTGTTATTATTATTTTTACTTTAATTGTCTTTTTTTCTTTTCGACAATGCAAAGGTATTGCGTTTTTCTGAGGCTGCAATGGATTTTTCAGAAAAAAGCAAAAGACGTATCGGACAGCCGACCTGTTTTCGGACAACTGGAGGAAAGGGGCCTTGAAACTGTCTGAAAGGGGCCTTAAAGGGAAGTGTTCAGCAAAAAAAAGGAAGCAAGAGCCCATGCGCCTGCTGCGCAGCTGAACATGGCGATAGCAGCCATGGTTACACTCTTCTTGAAAGTAGAAATCTTTTTCATTTTTGAATTTTTTTGGATTGTTACTGATTGAATAATTTTTCTGATGCAAAGGTATGGGGAACGCGAGCTTTTCGAAAAAACAGCGCGACACACCGCTTTTGTCCTTCTGTTCTTCTGTCTACAAAAACCTGTTCTTCTGTCTAAAAACGAAAAAGGCACCAGCTGCCTTTACAGACAACCGATGCCCCAAGTTTTTTAATGGTAATCGTAGGTTTGTTTTACAGAATCGCAAAGTTTAGAACTTGTAGCGTATACCGGCCAGAACGGCACCCTGCTCACCGAAGCCAAGCTCTGCGAATCCACATATTGACTGACCGAATTCCACGCCGAGGGCTGTTGCCTGGAAGTTGAACATGATGCTGTTATCCGACTCAGAAGTGTTAGTATTGTTATTCGTCTCTTTTCTGGTCTCGAACGTGACGCCGATTCCGACTTTTGAATACATGCCCCAGTTCTTCTTGCGCAGCCAGTTGAATTTCACAGCCGGCATGACCGTAATGTCTGAACGAGTGACATCACCTGCTTTCGAACGGCTTTCGAAGACGTCTTCAGTTGTTTTCTCGTAGGCTCCGATTACACCCACGCCGACAACTGGGCTGATGCGATAGAAATATTCTGCAGAAATCGGTCCGAAGTGCTTCTCGTTTTCAAACGTTGTGTGACCTCCGGTGAACATAAGTGCTCCTACTTTTCCCCAGCCGTCAACGAAGTCTGTCGTTGTTCCTCCTCCGTATGTTACGGCGATTTCGTGCTTATTGTCCTGAGCGTTCATTGTTCCGCAGAGCAGCACAGCTGCCATCAAAGTCATCATAAATTTTTTCATTGTTCTTTTCTCCTTTTTTTTGTAATACCTTTGGTTCTTTTATTTGTTGTTTTTTCTTTTTGACGATGCAAAGGTAGTGGGCTTTTCTGATGCTGCAATAGTTTTTGAAGAAAAAAGGTAAAAGAGCATCAGACAGCCGACGGGAATTCGGACAACTGTCGGAAAACGGCCGCAAAGCTGTCCGACGAAGGTGCCCAAAGGCTGGTTTTATGCAAAAAAAAGGAAACAAGGGCGTGACCTCTTGTTTCCTTTTCACTTCTATGCACGGGCGAGGAGCTCGTCGAGCAGCCCCTCGCAGGCATCCTCGATGAGGTCGAGGGCCAGCTCGAAGTCGCGCGGGCCGCCGTAGTAGGGGTCGGGGACGGTGGCCTGTCCGGGGTGGTGGCGCAGGTAGTGGGCCAGCGAGCCTATCTTTCGTGCGTTCTCCTGCGTGGCGGCCACGCGTCGCAGGTCGTGGAGGTTCTCCTCGTCCATACCTATTATATAATCGTAGCGGTCGAAGTCGGTGCGCTTCACCTGTCGGGCGCGGTGCGTCAGCGCGTAGCCGCGGCGGCTGCCGTGCTCGCGCATGCGGTGGTCGGGCAGCTGTCCGGTGTGCCAGGCACCGATGCCGGCGCTGTCAATCTCGAACCGCTGTGCCACCCCGCGCCGTTCCACCATCTGCTCCATCACGGCCTGCGCCGCCGGACTGCGGCAGATGTTGCCCAGGCATACGAAGAGGATGCGCGTTGTCGGTGTTGCTTTCTGTTCTGATTGTTGATGTGGGTGGTTCATTGTGGTGCTCATTGTGCGTGATGGCTGTATGGTCCGTAGCCGGGATTCTGTTCCCACTCGGGGTGCATGTCGATGACGGCGGAGGGAATGGGGAAGACGGTGGTGAAGCCGCTTGCCTCGCCGGGCTGCTGGGGGCGGAATCCGTAGGCCTCTTTGTAAATGTCGAAGCGCACCATGTCGTTGCGGCGCCATCCCTCCCATGCCAGTTCGAGGTATCGCTCGTGCAGGATGTTGTCGAGGGTGGGGCTGACGCCGACCAGTCCGACGCGTGCCCGCACCTCGTTGAGCGGACGGGCGGCCTCGCTGTCGTTGCCGCTGCGCACCAGGGCCTCGGCTTTCATCAGCAGCACGTCGGCATAACGGAAGAGCACGATGTCGTTGTTGCAGGCCCGTCCGTCGGCGTTGGCGTTGGGGTCGTTGGCATATTTGCGCAGCCGGGCGCCCGCCGTCTTCTCGAAAGGCTCTCCCGTGAGGTCGAGCATCACCATGTAGGGCAGGTAGACGAGCGGTGTCTTCCCGTCGTCTTCGTAGACTTGCTGGCCGTTCTCGTAGACGCTGCCCGAATAGAACGTCATGCGGAAGCGCGGATCCTCGAAGGCCGTCTCTGCCCCGAAGGCGTCGCAGAGGTCTCTGGTGGCCGACGTGCCGTTCTCGGAAGCCCCTCCGAGCACGGCTCCGTGGCTGTAGTGTCGGGAGCGGAAGAAGTAGCAGTACCAGTTTTTGTAGCGCACGGGGTCCATGGGAATGGTGAAGATGTTCTCGGAAGAGTGCTCGTTGGTGGGCGAGAAGTTGGCCGTGAAGTCGCGTTCCAGCTGATAGCCGTAGCTTGCCACGCTGTCGCAGCAGAGGGTGCAGAAGTCCCAGGCGTCGTATTTCTTCCCTTCGTGGGTGAAGATGATGGTCGATGCGGCAGGCCGGCCCTTCTGTGTCCAGTGGTCGTCGCTGTAGACCTCGGCGTTGAGCGCCAGCTTGGCCAGCAGGAACCACGCCACGGGTCGCGTCATGCGTCCGTAGTATTCGCCGAAGATGTTGCTCTTCTCGGCGGCAAGCAGCGGGATGGTCTTCTGCAGTTCGTCGGTGATGAATCGGAACACGTCCGACCTCTCCGACAGTGTGAGCTCGGATGTCGTCACGTTGGTGGTCGTCACCAGCGGCACACGTCCGAAGAGATCCATCAGGTAGAAATAGAAGAGCGCGCGCACGCTGCGCAGTTCGGCCACGTAGTTGTCGAGCACCTCGTCGGTGTGGGTCACCTGGTACATCTTCACCTTCTCCAGATAGTCGTTGCAGAGCATGACCGAGCTGTAGAGATACTGCCACATGTCGGAGAGCGAGGCCGTGCCGGGCGTCCACGTGTGGAGGTAGAGCGTCTGCCAGAAGCCGCCGTCGTACCAGTCGCCGCCGCGTGTGGGCATGATGGCCTCGTCGGTTGTCAGCGAGTTGAAGTCGAACACGCCTCGCCCTGTGCCCTGCAGCCCCTGCGAGTCCTTGTTTCCACCTATATTATTATATATGGCCAGCACGGCATTGTTGCGCAGGTCGGTCAGGCTGTTGTATGCCTCTTCGGGTGCCAGCGCGCTCTTGGGCCGCTCGTCGAGGAAGGAGTCGCACGAGGAGCATGCCGCTATGATGCTGATCAGAACTATCTTTGCTCTCATCGTCATTGCTTTTAGGGTTTTGTAGTGTCAGAAATTCAGGCTTATGCCCAGCGTGTAGGTATGGTAGAGAGGGTAGGAGCGCTTGTCGTCGAGGCCGAGCGTCGCGTTGAGGTTCGAGCTGTTGAGCATCGGCGTCAGTCCGCTGTAGCCTGTCAGCGTGCACACGTTGTTCATGGTCAGCGACAGCCGCATGGAGCGGATGAAGCGGTTCTCGCGCAGCGGCACGCGCCAGCCCACGGTGATATAGTCCACGTTCACGTAGTCGGCGCGCTCCAGCCAGTAGTCGCTCACCTCCTGGTCTTGGATGTTCTGCAGCGGAGCTTCTTTCAGCAGGTTGTAGAGCGGGAAGGCCGTCACGTTCATATAGGTGAGTGCCGTGCCGTTGAACATCTTGTGACCGAAGGCACCGTTCACCTGCATAGAGATGTCGAAGTCTTTGTAGCGGAACGAGAAGTTGGAGCCCACGAGCACCTTGGGCATGGCTTGTCCGCACACCTGCCTGTCGAGCGACGACCCTTCGCCGTCGTTGTCGTAGTCTTCGATGTCGTAGGTGTAGCCCGTCTTTTCCGATCCCACGAGCCCTCGGCAGTGTGCGAGGTAGAATGTTCCGAGCGAGTGGCCGACCATCTGGAAGGTGACGTCGTTGCTTCCGCCGTGGAATCCGGCGCCGTTGAGCGATGCGATGGCGTGGACGTCGCCCGCCCGCAGGTATTCGCCGTTGAAATATCCGTTCAGCGAGATGAGCTTGTTGTTCTGGAATGTGATGTTGCCGTTGATGGTCAGTCCCATGTCGGGCGTGCTGATAGGCGTTCCTCCGACCGATATCTCAAGACCTTTGTTGCGCATGGCGCCGAGGTTGGCCACCATCGTGCCGTATTTGAAGGGCGGCACGCTGACGGAGTAGGCGTAGAGCATGTCGCTCACCCGCGTATAGTAGTAGTTGAGCGAGAAGAGCAGACGGTCGCGGAGCATCTGTGCCTCGACGCCGAAGTTGAACGTGTGCGACACTTCCCACTTCAGGTCGGGGTTCATGTTCTTCAGGTCGGCAAACGATACCACGTTGTCGTTGCCCGCAGGCACGTAGCCGTTGGGGTTCACCAGCGCCAGAGTGGTGTAGGAGTCGATGCCCGCCTGGTTGCCGAGCGTGCCGTAGCCCATGCTCAGTTTCAGGTTGCTGAAGATGCGCTGCCGCTGCATGAAGGGCTCCTTGCTCACCACCCATGCGCCAGAGATGGACGGGAAGATGCCCCACTTGTGGTTGGCCCCGAACTTGCTGGAGCCGTCGGCGCGGGCCGTTGCGGTGAGGGTGTAGCGGTCGAGGAGCGTGTAGTTGGCGCGTCCCATCACCGACACCATCTTCGGTTTCTCGAAATAGGAGCCCGTGCCGCCCCACGGTCGCAGCGCACCAGCGGCCAGATTGTCGTAGCCCAGGCGGTCGGTGGTGAAGTTGGTGACGGTGACGTTGAAGCCGCGGCGCGTCTCCTGCTGCAGCTCGCCCAGCGCCATGAGGTCGACGTTGTGCATGCCCCACTTCTTGTTGAACCGCACGATGGCATTCCCCAGCAGCGCCTCCATCTTGCGCGTGGAGCGGTAGGCCTGCCCTTTGTTCCACACGTAGGAGGGGAAATACTGCGCTCCCTGCTCCACACCGTAGGTGTACGACCCGAAGAGCGTCAGCTTCAGCTCGGGCAGCAGGTCGAACGTCAGCTTCACATGCGTGTTGATGACCGAGCTCTCGTCGTGGTCTCTCTTGTCGAGCAGCGCCATGGGGTTGTTGATCTGCGAGGCCGAGGTGTAGCCGTCCCACAGTCCGTCGCGGTTGGGGTGGTCGGGGAAGGTGGGATTGAAGGCGGCTGCCGAGTAGAAGAGGTTCTGCTCGTCCACGATCTTGCGCGTCTTGTAGGCCGATCCGAACATGCCCATGTCTACGCGCACCACCCCGTCGAACATCATCTGCGTCATGTTCATGTTCGACATGAACGTGTTGTCGCCGATGCCCTTGATCACCGTGCGGTTGTCGACGTATCCCAGCGACACGCGGTAGCTCGACTGCTCCGTGCCGCCGTAGAAGGCGATGTGGTGCTTCTGCGTGAATCCGGTGCGGAGGATGATGTCCTGGAAGTCGGTGTCGCCGCCGTGGTCTACGAACACCGAGCCGTAGATCGACTCGTCTTTGTTGTTCGTGGCCTGATAGGCGCGGTAGTCGGAGGCGCTCATCATCGGCAACGTCTTGTAGACCGAGGCCACGCCGAACGAGCTGTTGTAGTTCACGCGCATCTGCCCCGCCTTGCCGCGCAGCGTGGTCACCTCGATCACACCGTTGGCACCGCGCGAACCATACTGCGACGTCTCTGCCGCATCCTTCATGATGGTGAAACTCTCGATGTCGGTGGGGTAGATGCTCGAGAGTATCGACAGGTCGCCCATCACGCCGTCGACGATGATGAGCGGGTCGTTGCCTCCCGTGAGCGACGTCGTACCGCGCAGACGCACCGCACTCATCGCGTTGGCGCCGTTGCGTTCCACCTGCATGCCCGCCACGCGACCGCGGATGGCGTCGAGTGCGTTGGTCACCTGGTCCTTGTTGTTCATCTGGCTCTCGTCGATCTTCAGCGTCGATCCCGTGAACGAAGCCGCCGACTGCGTGGCATAGCCAACCGTCACCATCGAGTCGGGCTTCACCGATGCGGCGCTCTTCTCCTGCGACAAGACCGGAAAGGCAACCGTCAGCGCTATCAGACAGCCGATATATCGTTTTCTCATAGGTTCATTCCTTCTCGTTCGTTCCATTTTGCCCACAAAGATAACGCTTTTCTGCAAAAGTGCAAAAAAACTCACTGTTTTCTTAAATAAACGCGTTCTGTAGAATCATAGGTGGGGCATCGGAGGGTGCGAGGTACGCTCGTGAGAGGTCTACCCTCCGTCTCAGAACGCCACGCTCACGCTGCGGCCCTGATAGTCGACCGTCTTCTGCGTGCCGTCGGGCAACACCACCACGAAACGGCGCTCCTGCAGCATGCCGGGATACGAGCCCTTGCGGTCGCCGATGGTCAGTCGGCGGCCTTTTTCGTCCCATGCGAACGGTATCGTAGCGTAGACTCCTTGCTCATAGCGGTAGCTGTCGCCCTCGTCCTCGTAGAGCGTGAACACGGCGTCGGCTCCCGGATAGACGCGGATCTCGAGCTTGTCCCACGTCTGTTCGCCCACATACTGCATCTCGGGGCCCATCGGAACGATGCTGCCGGCCCTGACGAACATCGGCACGCGGTCGATGCGGGTCTTCACCACGACGTCGCGGCCGCCGCGGAGACGCTCGCCCGTCCAGAAGTCGTACCAGTCGGCACCCTTCGGCAAGTATTTCCGGCACGTCTTGCCGGCGGTCCAGTCGATGGCTGCCGCCCCTTGCGCAGACGTTTCGTCCTTCACCTCCTTCTTGTCCCATCCGCTCATGGCGTCCTCGTGCACGATTTTCTCGGGCGTGTACTGCGCTTCCACCACGGGGGCGGCGAGGAAAGCACGGCCGAACATGAATTCGTCGGTCATGTTCCACACGCGACGGTCGGCGGCAAAGTCGCTGAAGAGCGGGCGCAGATAGCTTTCGTTGCGGCTGGTCACCTGCCAGGCCGTGCTGTAGAGGTAGGGCAGCAGTCGGTAGCGCAGGCGGATGGCCTTCTCGATGGCGTCGTAGATGGGTTCACCCTTCTTTCCGAACTGCCATATCTCGCGCGGAGCGTCGGCACCGTGGCTGCGGAAGACGGGGCAGAAGAGCGCGTACTGCATCCATCGCACGTAGAGTTCCTGAAACTGCGGGTTCTGCGGTGCCGAGCCGGGGCCCTTCGTGTTGTACGAACCGCAGAAGAAGCCGCCGATGTCGGTGTTGAAGTTCGGATTGCCCGTCAGCGAATAGCTCAGCCCGGCAGGGATTTGCTTGCGCAGCATGTCCCACGACGAGCCCACGTCGCCGCTCCACATGTTCGACCCGTAGTGCTGCTGTCCGGCAAAGGCGGAGCGCGTCATGATGAACACGCGCTTGTCGGCCGACTCACGGCGCTGCGCCTGGTAGACACCGCGCACGGTCTCGAACGGAAAGAGGTTGCGCAGCGACCGCCACGTGCCTCCGTGGACGCGGTGGTCGTAGTCGCTCTCGCGCGGATTGAAGAAGTCGGGGTCGGTGGAATCCATCCACCAACCGTCGGTGCCGTAGTCGAAGAGCGTCTTCAGATGCTTCCAGTAGATGTCGCGCGCCACCGGACTGAAGGCGTCGTAGACCTTGACTCCCGACGGATACTTCATCACCGGCGGCCAGATATGCGACAGTCCGCTCTGCGGCCACGTCTCGATGGGGAGCAGCAAACCTTTCTCGCCGAGCTCGCGGAACTGCGGAGTCTGCGGCCCGAAGCTGGCCCAGATGCTGATCATGAAGTGCGCGTTCTTGCGGTGAACGGCCTCTATCATCTGCCGTCCGTCGGCATATTCCTCGGTCAGGAAGTCCATGGCGTTCCACAGATAGTTAGAACCCCAGTACTGCCAGTCCTGGATGATGCCGTCGAGGGGCACGCGCAGCTCCCTGTACTTGTCCACCACGCCGAGCAGCTCGCGCGAACTCTTGTAGCGCTCTTTGCATTGCCAGTAGCCGTAGGTCCACAGCGGGAACATCGGCACGTCGCCCGTCAGGTGGCGCATCTGTGCAACGACGCCGTCGGCCGAACCGCCGTACATGAAGTAGTAGTCCACGGCATCGCCCACTTCGGACGAGAAGCTCATGCCCTGCGCACCGTCGTCGAACTGCGTGCGCGAATAGTTGTCCCAGTAGAGACCCCAGCCCTTGATGCTCTGAAGCACGTTCTGGAAGTCCTCCAGGTTCGACTGCTCCATCAGCTTGTGCTCGCCGCGGCGGTTCAGACGGCCGTTCTGCAGCGTGCCCAAGCCGTAGATGGCCTCGTCCTTGTCCAAGACGAACGTCTGCGTCACACGGTATGCGCCGGCATCGGGGCCCGCTGTGCGCTCATCGAACGCACAGCTGCCCTCCCTGAGCAGCCGCTTCCCCTTGGCGGTGAGAAACTCCACGCTGCCCGTGCGCGCATCCACCTTCACCGTGAGCGCGCTGCTCCTCAGCGTGTTGGCCGTGCGCGTCAGGCTGACATCGTCCGGACGGGCGATGACCACCGGCTTGTCCTGTCGGCAGCTCTTGCCTACGGGAACCTTTGTCACGCGCACGATGGAGGGTGTGTAGAACTGAACCGTTACGTTGGTCTGCGACGCCTGCACCTCCATGGGGCCGGCGCTTGCCGTCAATGCTGCCATGCAGCAGAGAAGGGCGGAGAGGAAGAACATCTTTTTCATACTGAATGCAAATGTACGGAATCGCCTTGAAAAATCCAAAAAAATCGGACAAAAAGTTCGTTTTAAGCCTCCGTGGCTGCAAAATTCTGAAATTAAAATCCCACGGCCGAATCTGAGCGATTCTCGCGAAAGTTGTAACGCGCTGAAAACAAGCATCTTGTCTTTTCTTTACATTTCCCGGGCTTCCAGAATGGCTCATTTTACACTCCAAAATGGCTCATTTCGCTTCGCAGAATGCGTCATTTTGAAGAGCAAAACGGCTCATTTCGGAGTGTAAAATGACGCATTTTGGAAAACGCACCGAAAATTTTCGCCGTTTTGTTCAATTCTTTTACCATTCCAAAAGCTTTCACCCTTCTAAAACCATCTTTTTTCCCCGCAGAATTTTTCGGTACTTTTTCCTTACAAAAACCCCCACTTCCACCGCCGCCGCCAGAATGCCCCCGGCGAGAGGAACGCGCATGAAGGCTACCCCATTTCACAAGCCTTGCGAAAGCAGAATTTTTCATAGAAATATTTGCTGTTTCATAGAAATAATGTATCTTTGCGCTATTAACTACTATACATATGAACTATCCACTGATTTCAGAGTACATAGAAGCCATCAAGTCGGCAGAAGATAACTTTGAGGAGTTGAGTTATCTTAGTCCAGTATTGGATGATGATGGGCTGCCCGTGATGACCAGCGGCAATTTTGCTGTTATCTTCAAGATGAAAGATGATGCAAAGGGGAAGTTCTATGCATTGAAGTGCTTCACAAGGGAACAGGAAGGACGGGCTGAGGCGTATCGACAAATAACGGAAGAACTGGAAAATGTGGATTCTCCTTATCTCGTTCCAATTCGCTATTTGGAGAAAGAACTGTTCGTTGATTCTGCGCAGACGGATGAGACTGAGTTTCCTGTGTTGCTGATGGATTGGGTAGAGGGCAAGACGCTGGATAATTATCTTCGCGAGAATCTTGATGATAAGGGTGCTTTGGAGAATTTGGAGAAACTTGCTTATCGTTTCAGAAAACTGGCTCAGTGGCTCATTCCCCAGCCTTTTGCTCATGGCGATTTGAAGCCAGACAATATATTAGTTCGTGAAGATGGTACTCTTGTTCTTGTTGACTATGATGGAATGTACGTTCCTGCCATGAAAGGCCAAAAGGCTCGTGAACTTGGTTCTCCAGATTTCCGTCATCCATTAAGGACTGAGAATGATTTTGATGAACATATTGATGATTTCACATTAGTCACTATAGTTTTTTCACTCAAGCTAATAACTGTTCTCCTAAAAATACAAGATAAACAAATATCTTTTAATCTTCCAATAATTTCAGCAGGTAATTATCAGGATGTTGAAAAATGCATTCTATTAGAAAAAATTGATTCTGTTTCTGATTATGAAACAAAAAAGCTTTGTAAGATATTCCTGAAATCATGTAAAACTTATAATCAGACTACTATCGGAACTGAATTCTTGGGAATATACAAAATGCAAAGATTTGTCATTTTTATACTCTTACTTCTTACTTTCATTATCCTTTATTTCATATATTTCATAATCAAACTGTTTTTACAATCTGATGTAGTACTTCCCTTAACATGGTCTTTTATTTATTTGATTACAATTTTGATTGGTTCCCTTTTTGCTTATTCTGGCAAAGAACTAGGATGTACAAAACCCGGATGTGGTTGTTTCCTTTTATGCATATTTATGTTCTTGGGAGCAAAATTGGCCACATGGATCGTTAATTGCTTATTTGAATTATAACAAGAAAAAAAAGTTATTATGAAATTCATTGAATAGTTATGAAAATGAATTATCCATTGATATCAGAATACATCGAATCTATTAGTTCGGCAGAAGATAACTTTGAGGAATTAAGTCAACTACGTCCCGTATTGGACGATGACGGACTACCCGTAATGACGAGCGGTAACTTTGCCGTGGTCTTTAAGATGATGGATGAACGGGATGGAAAATTCTATGCCGTGAAGTGTTTCACCAAAGAGCAAGAGGAACGGGCTGAGGCATACAAGCAGATAACAGAGGAATTGAAAGATGTGGAATCCCCTTATCTAATATCTGTCCGCTATTTGGACAAGGAGTTATTCGTGGATACAAAACAGACCAAAGAAACGGAGTTCCCTATTTTGCTGATGGATTGGGTAGAGGGCAAGACGCTGGATAAATATCTTCGTGAAAATCTTGACGACAAGTATGCCTTGGAGATGCTTGCCTATCGTTTCAGCCAGTTGTCTCAGTGGCTCATTCCCCAGCCCTTCGCTCATGGCGATTTGAAGCCCGACAATATTCTTGTCCGTGAGGATGGAACTTTGGTGTTAGTTGATTACGACGGCATGTATGTTCCGGCCATGAAAGGACAGAAAGCCCGAGAACTTGGCTCTCCAGATTTCCGCCATCCGCTAAGGACTGAGGATGATTTCGATGAGCATATTGATGACTTCCCGTTGGTGTCAATACTTTTGTCATTGAAAGCAATATCTCTCAATTCACGATTGTTGGAAAATTATGGGGCTCCTGACAGATTGTTGTTCTCTGAAAAAGATTACAAGGATTTTGTCAATTCTAGTATAATTAATTATATTTTCCCCTCAGAGGATAGAAAAATAAACTTATATGTTGGTTTCTATACTTTATTATTGAACAGTGAGTATAATAGATTTCATGGAGGCTCTTTTTTCCTTCCACCTGTAGATTATAGTGAAGATGTGGCTATTAATACATCCATGAACAGCTATCTTGATTCCGAAACATCACAGACCTCAAAACATCCATGTAATTATTCTCACGAGCCTGAAGAGGTCAATGAGCACTTTTCAGACTTAGTTTTTGTGACAAAAGGAATTAAGTATAGTAAAGATATGAAATGTTTGCTCCAATGCCCTGACATTTCAGACTATTCAATATTAGAGGGAACTATAATAATTGGAGATCGGGCATTTTATAAATGTAGGAACTTGGAACAGATTACAATTCCAGATTCAGTTGAACACATAGGTAATTGTGCATTTTATTGGTGCGACAACCTAAAAAATGTAATCATGCCTAATTCTGTAAAACACATTGGCGGCAGCGCCTTCTTTGGATGCAAAGCGTTAAAAAGAATAATTATTCCAGAAAATGTAAAGTATGTAGGAGGCAGTGCTTTCTCAAATTGCGAAGCTTTAATTGAAGTTACATTTCTCGGTTCTGATATCATAATAGAACCCAGTTCTTTTTTCGGGTGCAAGAATTTAGCCCGAATTAATATTCCAATTTGGTCAAGAAAAAAGTATGAAACACTATTGCCAAAACTGAAGAGCAAATTGGTTGAGAAAAGATTATAGTGTAATAATGAGACTGTTTAAGAACTGATAATGATAATCACAGAATCAAAACGGAAGAAGCCCGCCACGATATTGAAGAAATATCCTGATGCGATACTGGCGGATGTGACAAGTGGAGCGAAGGATGGCTTTGTGAAGCTGGGCCCGTTCTATCCACACTATGGAATACCTGTGCCATTCAGTGAGGGCTATACGGTTACTTGTGTGGAAGCTATTTGGCAGAGGCTGAGCGATGTGAGGTAGCTGATGTAAGAAGTAAAAATGAAATAATCATAGAACGAAAAGCGTTAAAGAATATATGGCAAAACGGAGAGAAATAAGAAACAGTACTGCAGAGTTCCTGATCTTCCAGATAGAAGGGAAGGAACAGGGTGTAGAAGTGTACTACAAAGATAAAACGGTGTGGTGCACACAAAAGGCAATGGGAATGTTGTTCGACTGCTCAACAGACAACATTGGACTGCACTTGAAGAATATCTTCGCGAGTGGAGAGCTGGTAAAAGATTCAGTTACCGAGAAAATCTCGGCAACTGCCTCAGATGGAAAGAACTACCTGACGCAATTCTATAACCTCGATGCTGTCATCAGCGTAGGTTATCGCGTCAACTCAATCCGTGCTACTCAGTTCAGACAGTGGGCCACAAGTGTACTGCGAGAATATGCTATTCGTGGCTATGTGCTGGACAGAAAGCGTATGGAGAACGGAACTTTCCTTGATGAGGACTATTTCGAGCATTTGTTGGCAGAAATCAGGGAGATACGTCTCTCTGAGCGTCGTTTCTATCAGAAACTGACGGATATCTATGCCACAGCCATTGATTATAATCGGGACGCACCCACGACCAGGCTGTTCTTTAAGATGATGCAGAACAAGATGCACTATGCCGTGCATGGTCATACGGCAGCAGAACTGATAGTGGAGCGAGCAGATGCGGAACAAGAGCACATGGGACTGACATCGTGGGAGAACGCTCCTGACGGAAAGATTGTGAAGACGGACGTATCGATTGCCAAGAATTATCTGAAAGAAATGGAACTGGCAGACATGGGCCAACTGGTGAATGGTGTGCTGGAATTAGCGGAACGGATGGCGAAACGGCATATTCCCATGACGATGGAGGATTGGGCTAAGCAGATTGACAAGATATTGGCTGCTGGAGGCAATGAGGTGCTGGAAACGGCTGGAAGCATAACGGCAGAAGAAGCCAAAGAGCATGCTGAAACGGAATTCGAGAAATACCGTATTATTCAAGACAGACTGTTCCAAAGTGATTTCGATAAATATTTGGGAGAACTACCATTGATAGACGAAAACGACAAACCATGATTATCATTGAGTCGAAACGGAAGAAGCCTGCCACGATATTGAAGAAATATCCTGATGCGATACTGGCGGATGTGACAAGTGGAGCGAAGGATGGCTTAGTGAAGCTGAGCCCGTTCTATCCACACTATGGAATACCTGTGCCATTCAGTGAGGGCTATACGGCTACTTGTGTGGAAGCTATTTGGCAGGGGCTGAAGGTGTTTGAGGGCGCTGATGTTGACACTTCGCTGTTCCTGAACGACACGATGAAGAACATCAAGCGTACTGTACGCCGTTTTGGGAAGCCGTTAGGGCACCGGAAGGGCGTGAACGGAACGGAACTGCTTGGCTATATAGAGGCAAGGAAGCAAATATATATTCCGACATATCGATGGGTGTTGGAGAACAAAGTGGCTCATATCATAGAACGGCTGAGAGAGGCGAGTGAAGCAAAGACTATAGTCTTGCTTGACTATGATACGAATAGCGATGTGGAGAATGCGAAGAAGCCACTGTCCCATGCTTCGTTGATTAAAGCATACGTGGAAGGTTTGTATCCTTATGGAACTGGGAGACATGATGAAGCCAGGCAGAATGATCTTCCTAAAAAAAAGAAAGAAAGGAAAGGCAATAATAAGGAATTGGAGTTGTTTGATGAATAAAGCCGAGACGAATATGGAACAAGCAGGAAACAATAATAGCCCCTTGGAGTATAGGCGGGATTTTGACGAAGTTTATCGTATTATAACTGCTCACCGCAAAAGGGTTGTCCGGGCAGTTAATAATGAATCAATGTCGATGGTTTGGGAAGTTGGCGGATATGTCTCTAACAAACTCAAGACATCTATCTGGGGTGATGGCGTTGTCAGGCAATTGTCTGAGTTTATCCGGACAAAAGATCCAAAGGCAAGAGGATGGAGCTATCGCACTCTCTACAAGATGGTTCAGTTGTATGACACGTATTCCACTCCGTCTTTTACGTCTCTTCTTGCAGGAATGGACATGTCGGCATATAAAGATATTGTGCCGTTTCAAATGGCACAAATAGAAGGAGATATAATTGTGCCATTCGAAATGGCACCAATGCCCAATGTACTGCTTGCCACAGGATGGACAAACCATCAGATTATATTGAGTCGTTGTAAAACTGATACGTCGCGATTGTTCTATATGTTATATGCAGGTAGGGAAAGGCTTGAGAATAAAGAACTGACACGTGCCCTGAAAACAGACGCCATGTCTTCGATATTAGGAAGTAAAGACGTTCAGTCGGGAATTATGCATCGCGAATATCCACAAGGGAGCACTTTGTTTAAAGATACGGTATATCTTGAGATGCTGGGGCTGCCTGTAAAGTATAAAGAATCGAAACTGCGTAAGTCAATCATAGAGCACATGAAAGACTTTATACTGGAGATGGGCAAGGATTTCTTATTTATAGATGACGAACATCGTGTGACTGTCGGCGGCAAAACGTTTAAGGTCGATCTGTTGTTTTATCATCGTCTCTTACAATGCATGGTTGCCATAGAGTTGAAGACCACAGAATTCCATCCCAAAGATTTGGGACAATTGGAGTTCTACCTTGAGGCACTTGATCAAGAAGAACGACGTTCGAACGAAAATCCAAGCATTGGTATCATTCTTTGCAGGGATGCCGATATGGAGATTGTACGTTTTGCATTAAACAGAAGCATGTCGCCTACGATGGTAGCGCTATATAAGGAGCAATTGCAGGTCGGTAGTGTTATTCAGCGTAGTCTTGTTGAGTTCTGTAAGTTTTTAAATGACAAAGGTAAAGCAGTAGAAAAGTATGGAGAAGAAAAGTAACTGGCAGGAGTTTAAGGTGGTGTTGGATGAGCACAAGATAACGAAGTTGTATCATTTTACGGATAGAGACAACTTGGAGTCAATCATCAAGAATGGGGGATTGTATTCTTGGATGGATTGTGAACGAAAAGGAATCAAAATAGCCAAACCTGGAGGCAGTCCTGCTTCGAGACAATTGGATAGTAGTAGAAGTCTGGAAGATTATGTGAGAGTAAGCTTTACGACACAGCATCCTATGATGTATGTAGCCATGAAAGACGGAAGAATTTCTAATCCAGTGATATTGGAGATTAATCCGGAGATTATTTATTGGAAAGAGAGCTTGTATGCAAACCTTAATGCAGCAAGGTATTCAATCAAACCAAATATTGGCCCGACAATTTCTGATTTTAAACAGATTCACTTCCATTCGTTGAAAGTCCGCACACACTTTGACCTTCCAGAAGAGGAGCAGCCGTACTTTCAGGCAGAGGTATTGGTGAAGAATTTCATACCATTGGAGTATATCAAGAACATTGGTAACTTCGGCATTCCTATACCGATGAAACAAAAGGAGCTTCAAGTCAAGAATCCATATACGGCACAGATAACAAGGAATACGCCTACGGCATTCATATTCATGATAGACCAGTCTATCTCCATGAGCCGCAAGCTGAATTATCATGGTGAGTATATCACGCTTGCAGATGCCGTTGCAAGAATCGTTAACAATCAGATAAACGAGTTGGTTCTTAGGTGTATTAAAACAAATGAAGTCCGACACTATTATGATATCGCTGTCATTTGCTATGGTGATGATGCAAACTTTGGATGGAAAGGCACATTGGCTGGCAGGGATTTCGTTTCGCCAGAAGAATTGAAGAATAATCCTTTCAAGAAGATAACGGTCAAGGAAGAAAAGCGAACTCGGAAAGGGGTTGAACTAAAGGAGGTAGAGAAAGTGCAATGGGTAGAACCTGTTGCTGCGGGTAAATACACAAGAGCACATAAGGCCTTTGCTTTGGTGAAAGACTTACTTGATAAGTGGATGAAAGAGCATCACGAAAAAGACTGTTATCCTCCAACCATCATTAATATCACGGACGGAGCTTTTAATGGTATCGTAAATCCTCGGGAAGTAAATACGCAACTTGCAAACGAGCTGAAAGCCCTGTTTACCAATGATGGTAATGTTCTTTTATGGAATATCCATGTTACGCCAGACAATCAGAATCAGATTCTCTTGCCCATCAGCAAGACGGAACTGAAAGAAGACAAATATTCAGAGTGGCTTTACGATATGTCGAGCTTATTGCCTTCAAGGTATAATCAACCTATTGGAGATTTGCGTGGTGATGCAGAGAACTCCAGACACGTTGCTATGGCTACAAACACGGACCTCTCCACTCTAATTCAGCTCATGGATATTGGTACACCTACTAATAATATAAACCTTAATAAATGAGAGCATTATCTATAGCAAAGTTTGAAGAAAACGTCACAAACGAAGATGCTGTAGCAGCCAGCAGTAAAGCAATAGTTGTTTCGGATGGTGCTGGCGGCGGTGGCGTATTCGCAGAGAAGTGGTCTCAATATCTGGTCACAAACCTTCCGGATGATTCGATAACGTGCTATGAGGCTTTTGACAATTGGATAGAAAACATTTGGGAACCTTTTTATAACGAATGCGAAGAAAAGGCAAAGACCATTGGTGGATTGTTCTTAAACAAATTTTACGATGAAGGCTCATTTGCAACATTGGCGGCCATTTGGGAAAATGGACAGTGGGTTAGTTATGGAGACAGTGTGGCTTTTTGTTATGATATGCGGACAGGAGAATTGCATCATTCGTTCACTTTTTTGGAGGATTTCAACAAGCCCCCTTTTCTTATTAATTGTAAAGACCCTTTGAATCCCAAGGGAGTCAGATTTGGGAGATTTGATATAAATAGCGACTGTGTCGTATTCGCTGCCACCGACACCTTGGCTCATTATATTCTGATGATGTATGAAGTTTCTCGTATAGATAAGTTCGCAAAGGAGTTACAAAAGGCTATCGATGCTCAGACAAAAAATAGTAATTATATTAAGGCTGCAATGTCTGTAGAGAAGTTTGACTTTGAAAAAGATGTCATCTTCAAGCTAAAGAATTGCCCAAGTAGACCATTTTTCCGGAACCACATCAAAGGTTTGAAGAAGAAAGGTTTAATAGGCCATGACGATTATTCACTTGTGATTATGTAGAGATATGGAGAATGAAGAATACAAAGGGTTTACTCCCGACTATATAGACCAGCTGTTGGCAAACCAGATCTTCGTGTTCGGCAGCAATACTTTAGGCTATCACACCGGCGGCGCTTCAAGCACAGCCCGGAAGAAGTTCGGTGCAGTATGGGGACAAGCAGAAGGCTTACAGGGGCAGAGTTATGCTATCCCAGTAGATTTTGGTAAAGGTATTCGAAAGGATGCAGAGGTGAAAGCTTCTGTTGAAAGATTCATTGCTTTTGCAAAAGATAACGAGAATCTCTTCTTTTTCGTTACTCGTATCGGATGTGGTCTCGGAGGTTATAAAGATGAAGAGATATCTCAGTTTTTCAAGGATGCTTTGGCAATTAAGAATATCTGTCTGCCCAAAAGTTTTGTCAATGCACTGAAAGGCGATGGGGTAAGTTATGATTTAGATAGATTTCTCAAAGCGCAGAATACAGAGATGCACTCTTATGAAAATGCTCTGAACGAAATAAAAGAAGGTTATAAACAAGGAGATTGGATATGGTATGTGTTTCCGCAGTTAAAAGGATTGGGGCATAGCATCACATCTGAGTTCTACGGCATTGGCAGTAAAGAGGAGGCCATAGCTTATCTGGAGCATCCAATTCTTGGAAGAAGACTTCGGGATATAACACAAGCCCTGTTGAACTGTAATAATCCATCAGCAATCAACATCTTAGGATTCCCTGATGTGTTAAGGATGCAGTCATGTATGACTCTTTTTGATTTTGTTTCACCAAGTGATATTTTTAACGATGTTCTTAGGAAATACTTTGATGATAAGAGATGCAAAAAGACAATGAGATTATTAGGATGGCGCGAAGAAAAGATGAAGAACGTTGTGAGGATAAGCAGAATGACTATCACCAAAGATTACAACATCATATTATCAGACTACCAAAAAGAGATTAAGCTGGAACCCATTGTGAAAGCCGTATATATCCTTTTTTTGAATCATCCAGAAGGCATATCTTTTAAGCATCTTTCTGACTACAGAAAAGAGTTGACAGACATCTATCAAAAAATAAGACCACATGGTCTCAACGAAAGAGCTGTTCGTAGTATAGAGGATGTTACGAACCCTCTTCTTAACTCTATCAATGAAAAATGCTCAAAATTAAAAGCGGCGTTTCAGTCTGAAGTCCCACAGACATTTATTGCCCAATATACTATAACGGGCAAAAGCGGTGAGCCCAAGAAGATTGCTCTGCCCCGCGACTTGGTTGTCTGGGAAGCAGGCTGATTGACGGTTGAAGGAAAAACAGGCGCTTCGCAAGCCTTGCGAGACGGAAAGATTTGGAGGAATGGGGGAAATGTATTATCTTTGCATGGCTGTCTTGGGGAATTGTGACAAGGTGTATTATATATAGATATGTGAAGACCTACTGGCAACTGCTCAGGACGAAGCCCTTATACTTTGCCTCAGAGAGCATCTTGGACGAGGAGTGGGCAGGGAGCATGAAAGAAGAGGTCAGCAACAAAGGCATTAAGGTGGTCTTTTTGGAGCAAGCGTCATATATGCAAAGCCTATTGAACTACAAGAAAAGAGCGGGCCTCGCTCTGAAGAACCTCGCCAAAGAACTACAGGTGGCTGTGGTAGCATAAATTTGACTGTGAATTATCCGACGAAGAGTGTTTGTAGAATGATGGAATACGATAAGATACCCCACGCGCTCCTGGCGCTTACCATGCTGATAGCATCGTGTGGGAATCCTGTTCATGACAAGGACAAAAATGGGGCTGCTGACAGTGTTGCGGCGGAAAGTGGCCTTGCGGAGGGTGTGGATGCTTTCCACAAGACGGGTGAGCGACTGACAATGTACAATAAGAATGGCAGAGCCTTGTACCTTGAGCGGGATACATCAGGATGGTTGAACTGCTATTCGATTGAGAACGGTGTGACAAAGAGGCTGCGATACGGTGAGGACAACTTCGACGAGGGGTTCTTCGAGCTGACCTATCATGCATACGACAGATATTTGTATATCGTCGGTGACACGAACCCGAACGGCATAGGATGGCTTTGTCGATTCTACCTGTACAGGATAGACCTGACTGATTTCTCCTTAAAACATATCAATACTGCAGCAGCCGTACGGTTTGAGCCGAAAAGAATCACAGTGGCAGAACCTGTGAGGCAATCAAATCCCGATGCGAACTGCACAGCAGAAGAGAACTGGATGCTCCACGATGTTCACTTGAACATTCGCGGCGATAAGACCGACGAAGATGCAGAGGAATACGACTATCGCGGAATGGAGCGCCGGTATGGTGAACTCTTGGTCAATTCCAAAGGTATTCCTTAGGAACAGATTGATTGAAGACATAGCTGAACGACGTGGCCGCGACGGGACCGCTGAGGCCCGAAAAGCCGGGAATTTTTTATATGAAAAGGGGAAATCGACTGACATTTTGCAAATTGTCAGTCGATTTTGCAAATTGTCAGTCCTTTCTTGTGCCTGTTTTCCTATCTTTGTAGCATCATGGACGATCATTAACTCATACATCATTATTTCCTATGAATACAACGAGCAACAGAAAAAGCAGGCTGTCGGCATGGATGCTGGCGGCAGTGATGATGCTGGCCGCTGTGTTGACAGCATGCACAAAGGCCGAGGAGGAACTGGAACCTGTCGTGAAACCGGGCGATGTGGTGACCGATTTCAAGAAGGTGAAGCCGTATGGCGCCACGCAGCAGTTCCAGACCGACCTCGATGCCCTCGTGACCTACGCCCTCGACATCCGTGCCATGCGCTGGGCCTACTTCAACATGGCCTCGAAGGGCTTTGGGAGCAACGAACCGTTCTCGGCAACGATGGATGATATCGATAACAACAAGACGTGCCGTCGCTATGCCGAGTCTGTCTACAACATCATCGACGCCGTGGTGCAGAATGCCGATGCCTACGAGCAAGCCCTGCAACGGCTCGAAGACTCGCAGGTGCTCGTTCGCGAGACACCACAGACACGCGGCATCCTGAGTGATGCGTGGGGCTTCATGACGAGCTGTAAGAAGACGCAGACGATGGGTCGCAAGTCGGTGGTCACCATCATGCGCGAGCTCGGCTGGACCAGCAACGCCGCCAAACTGCAGGAGGTGTACCGCAGTCTGCCCTCAGAGCTGCGGCGGGGCTACAGCAGCTCGCAGGACTTCTGGCGCGATTTCAGCACAGGAGCGCTCGACAGCCGTGCCAACCAAGTGTTTGTCAACCTCTACAACTATGCCGACCCGGAGTTTGGTGACAAGGCGCGCGACCTTGACATCACGCCCGGCAAGAACATCACCGTGGCGGGAGCCGAGCTGATAGAGAAAGGGTCGGCCCTCGTCATCGATGCCTGCCCCATCAGTACGCAGATCGGTTACGGCAAAGACGCCTTCGATGCCATCAACGCCACCGCCAATCTGGTGAAGAAAGGCGACGTGAAGGGATTCCTCCAGAACGCTGCCAACAATCTCATCAACTACGGGCGCGACGTGTCGAAGCTGGCCGACAAGATGCGCGGGCTCGACATCAACTACTGGGACTACGGCGACCAGTTCTGGGACTACGTGGGTAAGGACATCTCCACCGTGCTCATGAACGACGTGTGCTTCAATGAGCACTTCGGCGAGAGCGACGATACGGGCGAGCTCATTCCCAACATGGTGAAGACGAAAGACCGCAACGGACAGGAGATAACCCTGCTCATCATGGTAGACAGCAACAGCGGCAAGACCACCATCAGCTGCGTGTTCGATAAGGACGGCAACATCATTGCCAATCCCGACCTGCCGGGGAAGAAGCAGATTACCGTGGTGAACCGCCATACTGGCAAGCGCGCCACCAAGACCATTACCGTGCCCGAGAAAGGGGAGACCGAGGTGGAGGTAGACCTGGAGTTCGACGAGGTGATGCTCGAAGAGATTCCTGAGAAGGGCGATCTCTCGGTGAGTCCCTCTCCGCTCACTATCGCCAGCACAGGGGGCAATTACAAGGCAATGATCGTCACCAACTACCTCTACTACACCTGCTCCACGAAGGACGACTGGCTGAAGGCTTCCATCGCTTCCGACGTGAACTACCTCTACGTCAGCGCGTCGAAGAACGAGACAGGGCAGCAGCGACGAGGCTCGGTCACCGTGTCGGCCACCGATTCCAAGGGCAAGGTGCTCAAGTCGACAGTGCTCACCGTCGTGCAGGAGGTTCCCGAGGTGACCGAATACTGGGTGTCGGCAACGCCGTCGACGGTGCAGTTCGACAAGGACGGCGGCAAGCAGGAGGTTGTCATCGACCATTCCAACGCGCTCAACTACGTCATACCCGTCATCGGCGACGACCTCATCGGCTGGTGCGACCTGAGCTGGAAGGAGACAGCCACGGGCTGGAACATCGTCGTCGACGTGGATCCCAACACGACGGGCAAGGAGCGTGCGGGCACATTCCTCGTCTACGTGGCTTCCAACCAGAAAGACCTCGACCGTGCTGTCAAGGAAGGTGTCTTCGACAAGCAGCTCGTGGCGGCCACCACCGTCATGGTGAAGCAGAGTGCAGAGGCCGAGCTGAAGATGACCGCCATCAAGTCCATGGAGTTGAATGTCAAAGTGAAGATAAAAGACGTTGACACGGGAAAGGAGTCGAGTTCGAGCTTCACCTTCAGCAATTTCGACAGTTACGAACTCACGCAGCAAGGAGCCACCGTACACTTGAAGTTCATCGACATCGACGATGACGTCAAAATGGTGAACGGTTTCAAGCAAGGCTATTATGACACCAAAGAGCTGGAGTTCGATATCACAGGCTTCACAGAGACGACGGGATGGCTCAGTGGATGCAAGGTGAAGAACCTGGCATACACTTCTACGTGGGAAGCTTACTACGGAGAAGCCTTCAAAGGTGCGGGAGAAGATACCTACAATAAGCGATACACCGAAATGAAAGTGAGCAACATGGATGCCCAGCCCGACGACTCGCCCAATAATCTCGGATTCGGAGGCGAGAGCAGGTATCACACGATCGAACAGTTCAGCTATAAAGAACTGATAAAAGACTATGGTAAACCCGAAAGACAGCACGTCTACGGAATCGTTGACGACAGCGAGAACATCGTCAACGTGTCGATAGAATTCGAGTTCACCGGCGGGAAGTAGCATTGCGCCGTTCGTGTTCACACTTCAAGTCATCACGAAATCAAGTTTCGGCAGTCGGGGAAAAAATTGAATCCCCTGCTGCCGAAACTTGTTTCATGAATCAGAGGAAATAGAGTTGACATAATAACAAAAATTGAGCTTAATATTTGCATAATTCAGTAATTATACATATCTTTGGTGGCGAAAATGAACAGAATAGGTCCGATAGCGGTTAAGCTAAAGGAATTCGTAGAGGAAACTCATTATTACCATACAACTCTTAATACACAAGATAATGATGAAAAAGCAAACCTTGTTATTTATTGCTCTGCTCGCAGCGATAGTTGTGTTTGGCAGACCCGTCAATGAGCAACAGGCGCTACGGAAAGCGCAGCAGTTCATGCTCGACAAACAGTTGGTCATGGAGGGCAGGGAGTTGGTCATGGACAATAGTTTCCAACAGAGTACCGGTCGTGAACAGGCCTTCTTTGTGTTTAATGTTGAGAACCAGGGCGGTTTTGTCATTGTCAGCGGTGACGACCGCACCCCTGAGATCCTAGGTTATTCCGAGCACGGACATCTTGACATGGCATCAGCACCTTGCAATTTACGATGGCTGCTGGAAGGCTATGCGCAGGCTATCTGCAGGCAGGATGGGAGCGATGATAGTGGCCTTCGTAGGGTTGACTATACCCCTCTGGCAGACATCGCCCCGCTGGTGAGCACGGAATGGGGACAGAGCTCGCCATATAATGACCTCTGTCCGAATGCCGAGGGCGGCAACTGCGTGACGGGCTGCGTAGCCACGTCGATGGCGCAGATTATCAACTATAACCGCTGGCCGCAAGATGCGACAGGCAGCGTGGAGGCCTACGTGAGCGACACCTACAAAATCGCCATGCCTGCCCTGCCGCCTACGACCTTCAACTGGGACAATATGTCGTCGGCAGACATTGCCCGGCTGATGCTCTATTGCGGACAGTCAGTCAAGATGGACTATGGACCGGGCGGCTCGGGAGCCTTCGTGGAGAATGTTGCCCCGGCCATGATGGATGTGTTCGGCTACAGCAAGAGCGTTCAGTTGCTGTCGCGCGACAAGTATGACTCGGCGGCCTGGGAACAACTGATGTACGACGAACTGTCGCAGGGACGCCCCATGGTATATAGTGGTCAAGGTCCCAGTGGCGGCCACTCGTTCATCGTGTGTGGTTATCAGGATGGACTTTTTTATGTTAACTGGGGATGGAACGGCAATTTAGACGGTTATTTCGACCTAAGCATTCTGAAACCAGGCAACGGCACCGACTTCAGTGCCGGACAGTCGGCAGTAGTAGGCATACAGCCACCGGCCGGTGCCGGCGATATCACGCGCCCTAAGGTCGTGGTGCAGCAGATGACGGTCAACGAGACGACGCTCAGCAGGAATTCCTCAGGTGAAGATTTCCCTGCCGTCACCATCGGAAGCAAGGTGGTGAGCGACCTAGCCACCGACGCAACTATCCAGGTCGGACTGGCTCTCTACGATGCCAGCGGACTACTCGAGGTTCTGGCCAGCACAGAGCATGCCTTCACCGGCGACGAGCCGTTTACCTATGAGGCATCCGTTAACATCAGTGGTAAGTTGCCCGACGGCGACTACACCATCAGGGCTGTCAACCGCATGCCGGCTGACGCCGACTGGCTGAGCGACGCGGCATCTACCGACCACTATATCAGCCTGTCTATAGTGGGCAACGAGGCCCTTCTGCAGGTCTTGCCGAAGACGAGTGAAGGGGAGAATACTATAGAGATGGGTGTTCACACTATTGACAGTATCACCTACAGGCTGGTATGTGAATACGGGAACTACCGCGCCTACGTGGTTGCTTATAATGAGACGGAGAAATATGTGGGTGACGTCTACGTGCCCGATGTCGTCAGTTTTGCTAATATGCCCTTCAAGGTGTTCGGTGCGGATTGGGGAACTTTCAGTGATAGTCCGGAGCTGACTTCCTTGTCAATAGGCATCAAATCTACAATAAGCAATTGTCCAAAGCTGGAGAAACTGGAAATCAGGCAGAATGTGACAGAGTGGTATAACGTCTCGGGTTGTGATGCCTTAGAGTCTGTAACATTCCCATCGTCGTTAGTAAGTATTGGTGAAGTTTCTTTCTGTCGGAATCTCAAGGAAATACGGTTCATGACAGAGCGCAAACTGCAATTGAATATTTGGGACTCTTGGAATGGCTTTTGGGCTGCCGAAAGCATGCCGGCATTGAAGGATATCTATTTCAGCTCGGACTATCCTCCTCAGACTCCAACGAATGGGGAGTGGACACCCAATCCGAATGTCACCATCCATGTTCCAGGCGGCACACTGCCCGTCTACAAGGAGTCAATCTTCAAGAACTGGAATCTCTCTGACGACCAGCCCGCCATTCCTGCCAACGTGGCATGGGACTATTGCGGTAGTGATGAGAGATGTAGCAGTGGCATTGCCGTAGGACGCGGCAATAATGACGTGGAGTTTGCCATGTGCGTTCCAGCCTCTCATATCTTGCCCTATAAAGGATGTAAGGTGACGAAGATTGAATTCTATTCCTGTCCGCCGCCAATTAACGACTTTCACTGGGCCGACGTAGAGTATGTGTTCCTCACAAAGCCGGGCACCGACTATCTGGTGAAGGTGCCGCTGACGACGGTGCGTGGCACGTGGAATACCGTGGTGTTGCCGGAGCCATACGTTATTACCGGCGACCAGCTCTTTGTGGGTTATGGGCGCAACAAGGCGCTTGAAGCCGAATGGGCTAATATGAGTGTCGAAGACGAGGCGTTCTATATGCGTGTAATGGGTGACGATTTCTCCTGGGGCATGGCCAGTGAAGTAGGCGTATGGCAGAAGCATGCCGAGTTGATGGATTGGAACCATCCGCTGCCCATCCGCTTCTATATAGAGGGCGACGGACTGCCTACTGATGTGCTGATTGGCGAGTCCGAGATAATGGACGACGGTGACGAGCAGGCCGTGCAAGCACCTGTAATGCTGCCACCGACGAAAGCTCAGCATACCGCTGGCGGGTATTTCACACAGTCGCTCAATGGTCAGGGGCAGTATGCCGAAGTTGGAAAGCAGGCCATCTGTACACTTCCCTCTGCCGACAAGGCAACACCTGCCGTTTCCAAACCGATGGCCGCTACTGCCAGAGCTGAATTGCATCGTGCCGCCAATGGCAAGATGCAGATAAAGACTAAAGTTCGCAGCCGTACCCCTCGGGCGATACAAGTCCTGACGCTCGACTGGACTATCGACAACAAGATTCTCGGTAGCCAGAGCTTCGAGACCTACCTGCTGCCCAACCATGAAGAGACCTTCTACATCGACCTGCCGGATAATATTAAGGGCCGCAACCACACGGTGGTGGTCGACGTGGTAGACATCGACGGCGAGCCTGACGGAGTGAAGGCCAACAGCAGCGACACGATCGCTTTTGCTTTACCTGCCACAACCCATTTCGACCGTCGTATTGTGATGGAAGAGGCAACAGGAACTTGGTGTGGCTGGTGTCCGCGAGGCATTGAAACCATCAAGCTGGCCACAGAGAAATATCCCGACAACTTTATAGCCATCGGCATGCATACCAGCGATGAGATGTATCCGTCGAATCGTTCGTATGATGCCATCCTGAGCCAGTTTACCAGTGTGCCAAACAGTTTTGTGAATCGCACGCAGCTTGTAGACCCGGATTGGTGGACGGTCAGCAACATCGTTGAGAGTCAGAAGAGCTCTGCCGATGCCGACATCAGTGCCACGGCGCTCTTTACGGCGGCAGACAGCTCACTGGTAACAGTCAGCACGGAGACTGTTTTTGGATATTCGGATAACGGTACTACGGATCACCGCATCGCCTACGTAGTTCTGGAGGACAGCGTAGGGCCTTATAGACAGGCGAACTTCTACTCTGACCCATCAGCACCTGATAATCCTGACAACTATATGAACCAGTGGGTTCACGCTGACTATTACGTACCGATGCTTTATAATGACGTGGCGCGCGGCATCTTCGACGACTATCAGGGCGTGAAGGGCAGTGTACCTGCTGAGCTGACGGAGGGCGAGGTCTATAAGTATGACTATACGCTCAGGCTGCCTGATGATGTTCAGAATAAGAAAAACGTTCGCATCGTGGTGCTGTTGATAGACTGCAATAGCGGTGAGATACTGAATGCGGCTCAGACGAAGGTAGACTATGATGCCTCGAAGTTCTCCACGATAGTGGCAAAGAACTGTTCTCGCAGCTATGGCGATGAGAATCCAGCACTGGAGTTCACCGTGGAGGGAGCACCGCTTGACGGCGAGCCGGAGATCAGTTGTGAGGCTACAGCCTCGTCGCCGCTGGGCTCCTATCCTATCCGTGTGGGCCGTGGTACTGTAAAGAACCGTTTTGTCACCTTCATCGATGGTCTGCTTACAGTGGAGAAGGCACCCTTGGTGGTGTCTGTGGGTAACTACACACGCGAGCAGTTTCAGGAGAATCCGGAGTTTGTGATTAACTATAACGGATGGAAACTCGGAGAGGATGAGAGTGTGCTGAGGGCATTGCCACGAGCCCGTACGACGGCCACATACGATAGTCCCGTGGGTGAGTATGATATTGTCGTCTCTGGTGGACTGGCTACCAACTATGAGCTACAGTATGTCAATGGAGTGTTGACGATTACGGAGACCACTGGCATCGCTGAGATTTCCGTATCCCAGCCCGCCGATATCTATTCTCTGATGGGTAATAAGGTCAGGTCGAAAGCTACGACGTTAGATGGCCTGCAGAGAGGTGTTTATATTGTCAATGGACGAAGGGTTATTATAAGATAATGTAAGTGTGGCTTCAAAGAAAGATACTGCTATCAAAAGATGAGCAATAAGTTCCGACCCTTCTCCAAGCGACTGACCAAGCGCATCATCATCGTCCTGACGCTGACGCTGGCTCTCATCTTTGCCGGACTCTTCTATCTGGCCACATCGCTGACCCGCAACATGAACAAAGACATGTTCTACTGCATCATGGACACGGAGAGCGAGATTGTGGAGAAGGAGCTCTATGGCGTGGAGCTGTCTACACGGAGCAGCATCCGCCACATGGAGCAGGCGGTGGTCTCGCCCGACAGATTGTACGAAGCCTTGGAGTACGAGCTGAACTGCCACCCGCATATTGCAGGCTTCTTCTGCGCCTTCGAAGCCGACTACTATCCGGAGAAAGGCCGTTGGTATGAGCCGTACGCCGTCAGGCAGGGCGGCACCATCGTGCGCCGTCAGGTCGGCTCTGCCGAACACGACTATCACAATGTCGAGTGGTACCAGCGTGCCCTGGCGAGCACCGACGGCTACTGGTCGGAGCCTTACCGCGACGAAACGGGTACGAACATGCTGCTCTGCACCTTTGCCGTTCCGCTCCGCGATGCACAGGGTCGCGCGATAGGCGTGTTCGGTGCCGACGTGTCGCTCGACTGGCTTCACCAACGCATGCTGCAGATGGACGAGACCAACACCAAGCGCATCCGTCTGAACAAGTACAGCCGCCAGCAGGCCTACAGCTTCATCGTGGGCAGCACGGGCTCCTATATCGCTCATCCCGACAAGTCGTTGTTGCTTCGCGACAAGTTCATGGCTTTCGGCATCAAGGCCCAGCATGAAGGCTATGAGCAGACCGAGCTCGACGGGCAGAAGGTGTACGTGTTCTACAAGGCGCTGGCTCACACGGGGTGGACGCTTGGCTTCGTCGTTCCCCGGCAGATGATATGGGAAACCAACATCGCCTTCGCCTTGCTCATGCTTCTGGCCATGGCCTTAGGGCTGATGGCCGTGTCTGTCGTCTGCCGCATCAGCATCTGGCGCGCCACGAAGCCGCTCAAGATGCTGGCCGAGAGCGCCGACGAGGTGGCCCGCGGAAACTTCAACGCTGCTCTGCCCGACAACCTGCGGCGCAACGACGAGATTCGTCTGCTGCGCGACTCCTTCAGCAACATGCAGCAGTCGCTCACACGCTACATCGACGACCTCAAGACGACCACTGCCGCAAAAGCATCCATCGAGAGCGAGCTCGCCGTGGCTCGGCACATCCAGATGGCCATCCTGCCGGTTTCAGCACCTCCGCACCCCCGCACCTCCGCGCCCTCGAACCTCCGTACCTACTCCCTCCATGCCTCGCTGATGCCTGCAAGGGCTGTGGGCGGCGACTTCTACGACTTCTTCGAGCGCGACGGCCGGCTCTTCTTCTGCATCGGCGACGTGTCGGGCAAGGGTGTGCCTGCCGCCTTGGTGATGACGATGACCTTCAGCGCCTTCCGCCTGATGGCCGAGAGCGAGACGGAGCCCGAGCGCATCGTCTCCCACATGAACGAGAGCATTGCCGGGCACGACGACCTGGAGTCGTTTATCACCCTCTTCGTGGGCATCCTCGACCTCGGAACAGGTCGCCTGCGCTATTGCAACGCCGGCCATAAGCAGCCGTTCCTCAATGCGAAGCCGTTGCCCGTAGACCGCAACCTCCCCGTGGGAGTCATGCCCGACTGGTCGTTCACGGCCCAGGAGACCGTCCTCGCGCCGGGCAGCATGCTCTTCATCTACACCGACGGGCTGACAGAGGCCGAGGATAACCGCCAGTCGCTGTTTGGTGCCAGCCGCATGAGGCAGATCATAGAGCAAAACAGCGACGACCCTCGCATGCTGATAGAGACCATGGAGCACGCCGTTCACGATTTCGTGGGCAGCTATGAGCTGAGCGACGACCTCACTATGCTCGCCCTCCGCTATATGGGCCGCACCCCGTACCCCCGCACCTCCGCACCCCGTACCCGCGCACCCCGCACCTCCGCACCCCGCACCTCCGCACCTCGCACCCCCGCACCTCGCACGTCATCTCTCACCCTCCCCTGCGACACCAGCCAGACGGAGCGCCTGGGCGAGTTCATGGAGCAGGTCTGCAGTCAGGTTGGGCTCGACGCTGCCTCGTCCACCAAGCTGAACATCGCCGTGGAGGAGGCTGTGGTCAACGTGATGAACTATGCCTATCCCACCGACAGCCAAGGCGAGGTGCGTATCGATGCCGACGTCGCCGACGACAGCATCGTTATCACCGTCAGCGACAGCGGACAGCCCTTCGACCCCACCACCGTTGAGCCTGTCGATACCAGCCTCGATGCCGACGACCGTCCCATCGGCGGACTGGGCATCCACCTGATGCGTCGCTACACCGACAGCCTGCACTACGAGCGGCGCGACGGCATGAACGTGCTGACAATGATGAAGAAACTCAGATAACATTTATTGATATGAACACAACATTCAGAGAAGAAGGCCAGAACTTCGTGATGACCTTTGAGGGGCGCCTCGACACAGCGTCCACGGCACAGGTGAAGAAGGACATCAAGGCGCTCGACGACTGCGAGGGCCACGACATCATCCTCGACTGCAGCCAGCTCACCTACATCTGCAGCAGCGGACTGCGACTGTTCCTCGCCGTGCTGAAGAACGCACGCAGCAAGGGCAGCCGCACCTGCATCACCGGACTCAACGACGAGATGTACGACGTCTTCGAGGAGACCGGCTTTACACAACTCTTTGAGGTAAGCCGCCAATGACAGACGAGGAAGTGCGTCGGCTGCAGGCCGACAACGAGCGCCTGCTGGCAGAGAATGCCGACCTCAGGCGACAGATAGATGATTTCAAGGATCAGTTCATCCGACTGATGAACCGCAACCTCGCCCTCAGCGAACAGCTGGAGGAGAACGTGGAGCAACGCCGCCGCGCCGAGGTGGCGCGCGAGCTGATGGAGGGCAATGCCAAGCGGCAGCGCAATGCCGACCTGCAGGACGACGACCAGCTGCTGGCACTCATCGAACTGAAACTCGAGGAGAACCATGCACACCTGGCACCCGACTTCGGGCCGCCGCAGCTGGCCGAACTCCTGGGCGTCAGTCAGGCCCGGCTTGAAAAGCTCTTCCGCAACCGCTCGATGTTCCGAACCCCCGAGGCCTATATCGACAACCTGCGTACCATAGAGGCCATGCGTCTGCTCCGCGAAAAGCCGAACTACAGCATCGCCGCCATCGCCGAGGAGAGCGGACTGGGCAAGATCCGAACCCTGCAGCGCCGCATACAGAACGTCATCGGCATGACCCCCGTGGAGTACCGACTGCTCTTTACGCGCGACGATTAAGATAGCAGAAAATCGACAAAAGCCATTTTTTTGCTATATAAGCATTATTTAACTAAAAAGCATGTTGGAGTCAATAAAAAAAATGTCTACCTTTGCGCCGTCAAACAAAAAAGGAATAAAAGTTTAATTAAACGAAAAGGAAAGATGAAAAAGTTATTTCTGATGGCCGTAGCCGCCTTCATGGCTACCACAAGTATCAATGCACAGACAGCTGGTGAAGTCTATCTCAAACCCACGGTTGGTGGAACGCTGACTACCGTTACCAATCACTCTGAAGCCAAGATGAAGTTCGGCCTGGTCGGCGGTTTCGAACTGGGTTATAATTTCAGTGAGAACTTCGGTGTGACCTTAGGCGCACTTTACTCCATGCAGGGTGCCAAGAATGATGATGGCGACAAGGCCAGCTATGACTACATCAACTTTCCCCTGCTGGCCAACGTCTATATCACCAAGGGTCTCGCCATCAAGGCCGGTCCGCAGATTGGTTTCCTGACCAAGGCAAAGAGCGAAGATACTGATATCAAGTCTCTCTGCAACAAGGTAGACTTCTCCATCCCCGTCGGCCTCTCTTACGAAATCAGCGATTTCGTCATCGATGCCCGCTACAACTTCGGTGTTACCAAGATCTTCAAGAGTCATGCTGACGGCTGGAATATTGACAGCAACGATGCGCGCAATAGCGTCATCATGCTGACCGTCGGCTACAAGATTCCTCTCTAAATAGCAGTATTCAGCATTCCAAGCGTCACATTTGGCGACACCTACCCAAAGGTGTCGCCTTTTTCTTTTCCAGACGCTACTACTCGGAGCGAAAATCGTGAGATTCTTTGTTTGCTGTTGTTATTCATCCTACTTTTGCAGTGTCGAAAGGAACAACAACCTTCCTCGCGACGACAACAAGGGATAGAAAAAATAAAGTGTAAACAAATTAAATACTTACGATTATGATGACAACTAAGAATCTGGTCAAGTCGATGCTCATGAGCATCCTGACCGCAGGAACATTCAGCATGGGACTCACTGCATGCAGCGACGACGTGATGGAAGCCGACAACAAGCCCGAGGCTTTCACTGCCGGAAACGACCTGATGGACCTGGAGCAGTATGGCTACACCGTTCCCGTCGAAGTCAAGTGCGAGGGCGCATGGAAGGTGGGCTTCAAGTTCGACCGCGGAAGCAGGCACTTCTGCTATGCCGACATAGAGGAAGGTGTCGGACCGCAGACCATCAAACTCTGCGTGACCGACAACTGGACCAATCACCGCAACTCGGGAAAGATGATCATCACCGACCTGACGAACAGCGAGAACACCACGGTCATCAACCTGGGACAGAAGTGCAACCTCGACAACCCCGCCATGACGCGCTCCGACGCCACCACTTCGACAGCCGACATTCAGGAGGGTGACATCCTGCTCGCAGTAGGTTACGGCTACAACGTGATGAAGGACCCCAAGAATGCCGTGGCTTCCAACCCCATCCTGAAGATTCACCAGCTGCGCCGCACGCCCGGTGGCATCGACGCCACCTTCCAGGCTCACACCTACACCGGAACGTCGTTCCAGCAGCTCATCGAGAACTACAAGGCCAGCGCCAGCGTCTCCGCATCCTACCTCGGATTCAAGGCCGAGGCCAGCACAGCCTTCGGGCGCAGCGCCACCAGCGAAACCAGCAAGGCCTTCGCCTATAGCGTCGTCAATGCCGAAGTGACCGACATCATGCTCGAGGGCGTGAACAAGGTGAACCGCAAGAAACTCATGACCGACGATGCCCGCATGGCCATCAACGGTACGCCCGACGAATACGGCGACGTGGCCTATCCCAGCACCAACGAGGGATTCCGCGACCTCATCGAGGACTTCGGTACGCACCTCCTCCTCAAGGCAACACTCGGCGGACACCTCACCTACGCCACCACCATCGACAAGTCGCTGGCCAGCACCGAGAGCGAACTGAAGGCAGCAGCCAGCGCCAGCTACAAGTGCTCGTTCATCAAAGCCGACGGCAGCGTGTCGGCCGACATGAAGAAGAAGTACGAGGATGCCTCTGAGAGCATCAACACCACGCTCAGCGCCATGGGCGGCAGCTTCGACGCACTGATGAAACTGCAGGGCTCAGGCGGCAAGGACACCGACGAGAACGTCACGGCATGGCTCAAGTCGATGAAGGACGACAAGAACAAGAAGGTCATGGCCATTCCCGAACGCGAAGGTGCGGAGCTCATACCCCTGTGGGAACTCGTCAGCGACAGCACACGCCGCGTGGCACTGAAGAACTACATGGAGACACGCATGCTGCAGGACTTCGCCACCAGCAATCTTGAAACCACCACCAGCGTGATGACCAAGATCGGCATCGGGGCCTTCTCCAACGACGGCACGCAGGTCAAGGAAGTGCTCAAGGGCGGCGAGGTTGTGGCACAGATCTGCCACGAGTACGTGCCAGGCATCAGCCAGAAGGAACGCGTCACCGTCATCTACCCCGTGGCCGACGGAAAGGCACGCTACGACATGGGCTACTACGTTGGCGACAGCACGCACCGTCCGGGCAAGGTGGCGCTCAACGAGAGCGGAGAGCCCATCTACTCGGAGTACAAGAACATGCCTCTGGGCGCCATCAAGACCGTCTACCTCTGCGACCTCAACTTCTATACCGAAAAGAACGACAAGGGGTATATCGACGACAGCGACGTGGTCAGCTCTACCATCGAGCCCCTCTACTTCAAGGACAAGATGAGCGGCGCGACACAGACCGAAGACCACGACTACCCGGTGGTGAAGCTCTTCAGCCACGTCTGGATGAGAGAAGACTACCAGAAGCGCATGAACAACGAGTTCAACTACGCCTGTCCCTGGCTCTACAGCTACGACAACCTGAACAACATGCAGGTGGCTGGATGGAAGGTGCCCGACGTGAAGGACTACGACAGCATCATCAGCATCCTCTCGAAGTACACCAGCAAGTGTCAGCCCGCTGAGGCCATGAGCGTGGGAGGCATCACAGGATTCGACAGCGACTACAGGGAATTTGCATGGGCTGAATGTGGAGCCGGCAAACTCTACGGCAACGGTTTGCAGACCACTATCGTCTCCGCCTCACAGGGCTTTAAATACCACATCAATCTCAACCCCTATCAGATGCGCTACGGATGCACAGGCAGCGGCTACGTGTTCCTGAAGAAGACGGGCGAGATGGGCACCAACGCCCCTGGCTACAAAGACTGGTACATGTGTGTCCGCCTGATGGCCAAGTAAAAGCAAGCAACGACCCTTCACAGTGAACGAGGTGAGCGCCGAAAAGCGCTCACCTCGTTTTTATTCTGCACTGAAGCCAACCTGTCGGCAGCCATCTGCCAGCGCCAACGCGACGCCCGCCCTTTACCAGCCGGCCCCAACAGCATTGCCAAGACGCCTCAGTCGCGGTGCCAGATGAACCGAGCGGCGCACCAAAACAAATTAAATCACCGAGCAAAACAAATTAAATTACCAAGCAAAACAAATTAAATTACCAAGCAAAACAAATTAAATGGCAATTCAAAACAAATCTGATGGCACAATAAGCCGGATGGAATTGCAGGAAAAAACCAATCACGTGACAATCCCCGTCCATCGTTCCTGCGCCAACAACCGAGCGTCCTTCGTTTGTTGGCAGCCGTTGGAGATCAGGGATAATGACCAGTTGGAGAGTGAGATACTAAAGGCTATTTAGAATAATGGAAGCGCAGAGAGAACACGAATACATAAATCCGACCATCACTGATAGAATAAACCAAGCGATGTTCGTCAGTGATGCGACGACTCCATTTGCCGTTTTCTCCTTTCAGCGGCTCTGGCTTGCCGATTCCAGAGAACGGATGCTCCTGAATGTCAGCAAGCAACGCTCTGATACGCTTGAGTATACGAGAGTTGCCCGTGCTTTTCCAATACGCCAAGTCTTCGGAAGCTCGTGGGAGAAAGGCTATTTCCATATATCGTCTAATGAAACAACCTTGAAATTACCATTTTTGATATCTTCTTCACCTTGGCGTAAAATATCTACCATAGCAGGCGAAGACATGATATACTCCGTCTCATCCTTCGTCTGCTTCTGGGCAGTCAATTTCTTGAGGTACTTCACGGCCTTCTTCATCAGACCCTCATCCTCTGCAATAATGCTCAGTTCGCGGAATAACTCCGCATTCAGTTCTGTTGTTGTCATAATAGCCATTCTTTTCTTTCCGCTGCAAAGATAAGCATTATTTCCGAACAAAACGAATAAAACAAGAAGGAAAAACCACATTCCGAAACATATCATCCCGTCGTGGGGGCGCAATGCCCAGAATAATCTTGCGGATGAGGCTTGGTTTGGAAGGAAAGATGTCTTCAATGTTGAAGACAACGAGGAACACACTTGGAAGCCAAACCCACATGAACGGCTACGGGTAGGCGAGCAAAGCTCGGGAATGGGAAAGACTTGGAAAGACAATGTCCGTGCATAACAGATAAAAACAAGATCAAACCCTAAGACTCGTAATGAGTGTTTGCGAAAAAGGGACTCAATTATTGAAAGGTGATCTTCTGGATGATCTGACCTGGGTCGATGATGGAGAGGGTGAGGGTGTGAGCGCGGCGGCTGCGGTCGAGGGGGAGCGTCACGACGAACTCCTTGCGGTTCTCGAGCACCTGAATCTTCCATTCGCGGCCCCACTCCTTAAACACATTCTCGCAGACGACGGGCTTGCTGCCATCAACGCTGACACCGAAGCGGTTGCTGCGGTCGGTGGCGACGGGCCACATCGGCACAACGGAGATGCAGAGGGTGATGGAGTCGGCACTGGCGGTCAACGATTCTTCGGGGATGGTGATGTCGAGGTGGCCCGCGGCTTTCTCGTCGAGCGGCTGTCCCATCTGGATGGCCCGCCAGTCGGTGCCGATGCCTTCGAGCAGGCGGAACGGCTCTTCTATAGACAGCGAGGCGAGGTCTATCTGGTGGCGCAGCTCCGTGTGGCGCTGGTTGTCGGGCAGCCGGTAGGCATCGGTGGGCTTGTCGGTGAACTCGGGCATCTTGTGGTATAGGGCGGTATAGCCGGGCGTCACTTCCGAAATCATCTGGTTCCATTTGCCGCCAAGCAGGCTGTTGTAGCGATCTATGAGTTGCTGTAGCTGACGGTAGGCATCTCTCGACTGCTCGGCGTAGGCTTGGTTGCCCGTCTCGTGGTTGGCCTGGGCATAGAGGAACTTGCGGTTCATCTGATAGGCCGAATGGACGGCATAGCCCAGCATCTCGAAAAGGGCTGGCCGTTGCTCTGGCGAGAGTTTGCGCTCCAGGGCGTCGTAGGCAAAGCAGATGTCGCTGTAGGTCATGAGCCGCTTCTGCGCCGTGCCCGTAGAGAAAGAGAAATCGGTGTCGTAGAGCCGTGCATACGCTGGCTCGTCCCACTCCATCTCGTAGCCCATGAACTCAGGCTTGCGCTGCCATGCCAGTTGATAATACTCGTCGAGGATGTACTGGAAGGTCTCGGCATACTGCTGGCCGAACACGCTGGCCAGCCACCGCGCCTGATAGCGATTGGCATTGTCGTAGCTGAACGACGTGAAGTCGTAGGCCATGTCCATGAACATCTGCGTCTCTATCTCCATCGGCTTGATGTCGCCCACGTTGAGCAGCCAGTAGCGGTCGGCACCGGCGGTGTAGGCCTTGAGCAGTTCCTCGTACATCAGCATGGGAGCAGTGGTGGAGAGCCACAGGTTGTCGTGGGGCACGCCGCAGTAGCTCAGGTGGTAATACACGCCGCTGCCGCCCCTTCGCCGCTGTTCGGCCGTGTTGCTCACGCGCTTCATGTAGCCGTAGTTGTCGTCGGGCCATACGAGGGTGATGTCCTCCGGCACCCGCAGCCCGGCGTCGTAGATGTCGAGTGTCTCCTTGTAGGGAACGAATATCTGCGGGATGCTCGTTATCTTCCGCTTTTTATATTTCGTGAGGATGCTGCGCTGCTCGGCAAACACTTTCTCCAGCGTGCGGGCGCGGTCCTTTGGGTCGGTGCTGCCCTTCATGGCTTCGTCGTGCAGGCCGCGCATGCCCATGGTGTAGATGTTGTCGTACTGAGCCGTCTCGCGGATGCGGTCGTCGAGCTTCTTCAGGATGGTGCGGCTGTTGGTCTCGTAGTTCCATTCGCCGTCGCGCTCCTTGTTCCACTCCGAGGGGGCGGCATTGTTGAAGAGCAATGGCTCGCAGTGGCTGGTGGTGATCATGATACCCCACTTGTCGGCCACGCGCTGGCTCTCGGGATAGCTGTAGAAAGCTCCCGTGCAGGTGTGCATGGCGGGTGCGAGCATGTTGCCTTTCAGACGGAGGATGAGCTCACATACGCGGTCGTAGGTCTTGGGGCCGATGTCGCCAAGATCTTTCTCGAAGGTGGCGGCCGCCCAGGTCTTCAGTCCCCAGTCCTCATCGTTGATGAAGATGCCGCGGTATTTCACGCTCGGCGACTGGCTGACCATGTTCTCCTCGTAGCCATAGACGCGCTTATTGCTTCTGTCGGCCGGAACGTCGGCCCACCAGTACCAGGGGCTGACGCCTATCTGCTCGCTGACGTGCAGCACGCCGTAGGCCATTCCCCGTGGGTCGGAGCCGGTGATATAGAGATTGCCATCTGTCTTCGTGTCGATGGCATAGCGTTCCCACGAGCCTTGCAGCTCGCGGTGCAAGCGGTTGTGCTTCACGGTGCCTATCACCACGTTGCTGCCGCTCTTCCGCCGGGTGCTTATCAGTGGTCTCACGCCTGATACGCGCTCAATATCGTCGGCCAGCAACTCTGCCATCTGTCGGGCCAGTGGCGTGTCGGCAGTGTGATAGACCAGGGTTGCCTTCGTCAGGTCAATCCCCTTACTCACCTGTGCCATCGCTCCGATGGCGAGCCATAGCATGCAGAAAAACATCAACGCTCTTTTCATGGTCTCTTTTAAATTTGCACCTCTTACTTCTTACCTCTTACTTCTTACCTCTTACCTCTTACCTCTTACCTCTTCCTTCTTACCTCTTACCTCTTCCTTCTTACCTCTTACCTCTTACCTCTTACTTCTTACTTCTTACTTCTTACCTCTTACTTCTTACTTCTTACCTCTTACCTCTTACTTCTTACCTCTTCCAACACATCCCTCAGCAGCGCATTGAAGTCGATGACGTTGTCCGGCTTCGGGGAGTAGCCCAGGACTACCACCACCAACTGTTGCGCAGGGAAGATGAAGATGTCCTGACCGTCGTGACCGTCACAGTAGAACATATCCCTCGGCACATCGGGCAACTTGCCGTTCTTGTTCAGCCAGAAGAAAGCACCATAGCGGTTGCCGCTGCCGACAGCCGGTGTGCGCGTATAGTCCATCCATCCCTCCGGCAGAATCCGTTCGCTCCCCACGCAGCCGTCGTTGAGGAACAACTGTCCGAATCGGGCGTAGTCCCTTGCCGTGGCATAGAGGTACGACGAGCCCAAAAGCGTGCCGCTCATGTCCTGCTCGAACACCGGCGCCACGATGCCCAGCGGAGCAAAGAGCCGCGAGTGCAGATAGCGGAGCATCGCCTCGTTGGATGGAAAGCGGCTTCGCAGATAGCGCATGGCGATGTTTGTCGTGCCGCTGGAGTATTGCCAGTGGGTGCCCGGGTCATGTTCCAGAGGTTTTGAGAGGGCAAAGAGTCCCATGTCGCGTTCGCAGTGGAGCATGACGTTCACGTCGGAACGTGCCCCGTAGTCCTCGTTCCACTCCAGTCCGCTCTGCATCTGCATCAGGTCGTGCAAGGTGATCGCCTTTCGCCCGTCGCCCTGCCATTCGGGAATCTCCATCGGTGCATGAATGTCCAGCAGACTGTCCTTCACCATGATGCCGATGAGCGCATTGGTAAAACTCTTCGCCATGCTCCAGCTGAGCAGCTTCGTGTCGGCCCCGATGCCCTTGTCATAGCGTTCCGCCACCACGCCCCCTTTGTGCAGCACCACGAAAGCAAAGGGATGACCGCCGTAGGCACGCTCGCCGACGAACGCCTCGGCGATAGGGGCAAGCCGTTGTGCCAAGGCCGAGTCGCCCGCAGGCAGTTGCATCGTCGCGGTGGAATCCTGTCGCGCCAGCACTTGGCTGAGCATATCCTTTGGGAAACGCTGTCTTCTCAGCTCGTCGGCCGTGGCCCCTCGCAGCAAGGTCACGCCGTAGCCTTCGCGATATGCAGCAGTAGATTTGCCCCATAGGAATCGGCTGGTCACCGTCTTGTTCTCATAGTCCACCGTGTTGTTTGTGAAGCGAATGAGCGAGAAGTGCAGGTCCATCGCTTCCACGTCCTTCGCCTCCCGACACGAGACGAACACCGCCGAAGCCAGATTCTTCGCCGCATAGCCCGTGATGATAGGCATCATCCTGTTCAGGTAGATGCATCCGCCAACGATGGCAATCAGCAATGCGATGGCAACATATCGTAAGACTCTTTTCATAGTACTTTTCTGCTCCATAGCCTCTGAAGAAATTGAGTTACAGGCCAAACCTCTATCCCGTTCAACATCCTTGGCCTGTCTTCCATAGACAGCATGATAAGTTTTGTATTAGGATGCTCTTCGCTGAAGGCTTTCAGGCCTTTAGTATCGTTCGACACCACATTATCAGACGATTTCACCTCGATCGCCACATCCACATTGCCTGTCATAACATCACTGATCAAAGCATCTACCTCATATTTATTATCCAGCGTGCGCCAGAAACTTAAGGCTTTATCCTCGCCAAAAGAATATGATATAAAGGCTCGCAGTTCCTGTATGACAAAATGCTCCAACGCATGACCGTATATGTCCGTTCCTGGCACGAGCGTTCTGCGATGTAGCAGATGGTTGGGAATTGCCACGTCGAAATAGTAGAACTTAGGAGATTGCATGAGCCTGCGCTTCACCACCTTGGTGTATGCAGGCAGATAAAAGCCTAACATTGTTTCTTCGAGGATAGCGAAATATTCCTTTACAGTCTTTGCCGACACACCACAATCCTGGGCAATGTTCGTGTATTTCACTATTTCAGCATTACTCATTGCTGCCACCTGTAAAAAACGGGTGAAAGAATCCAGCTGGCGCACAACCGCTTCCTCTACAATTTCCTGCTGCAAATAGTCGCCTATATAAGACTGTATACGCTTGGAAGGGTCTGCCACAAGATAATGACGGGGCAACATTCCATTGTTCAACGCGCGTTGAAGGTCAAAATCAGGTATCTCGGCACTCACCAACGGAAACAACGTAAATCTCAAAGCACGCCCGCCCAGCAAGTTTGCACCGCTTCGGCGAAGTTTACGAGCACTTGAACCGCTGAGTATAAACCGCAATCCCCGATTCTCCATCAGCCAATGTACCTCATCGAGTAGTTCTGGCACTTTTTGTACCTCGTCCACCACAACCAACTCTCCCTCGTCAAGCATCTCACATTCTTCCCTCAGCAAAGCCGGACGCAGTTGAAATGCCATACGGACATCCGTTTTCAACAGGTCGTAGAGACGGGCTTTGGGGAAAAGTGCCTTTAGCAGCGTACTCTTTCCTGTTTGACGACTACCCCATAAGAACAGGCTGTCGTTCTCTACTTCTCGAAGTTTTAGTATTCTCTCTAACATATTGCAACTATTTGGGGGCAAAGATAGCAAAAAGTCATCAACTATGCAAGGAAAACCGCTGAAAATCTGAAGTGCTACTTCCGAAATTCAGCGAAAATCCGAAGTACCACTTCCGAAATTCAATGAAAAGCCAAAGTATGACTATCTGTTTTACTTATTCTTCGTTGTGGGTCAATCACAATTTTGTATCCACCCCCTCATCGTGCATTTCCTTGTTATATCGAAGATAAATACTAACAAGTCATCGTTATCTTCTTCTTGAAATCCTGTCAACTCTTCATAAGTGATTGAAACACAGTGTGGTTTTATTAACGAAACATGCACAAGAAACAAACTGGAAACAAAAATTTGAGAAACCCATTAGTGTCCCGTTAAAATTG
>DEJE01000024.1 GCA_002353205.1 Prevotella sp. UBA2756
GAGTAGGTAGCCGCCTTCTTTTAAAGCGAGAGTCCCTTTCAGCAAAAGCTGGAGGGGACTTTTTATGTGTCTGTGCCTTGCCTTCCCTGCTGGTCACACTGTCTTTCCTTCCTTACCTTATCCTGTTCAGTCGATAAGATTGAAGGTAAGGTGTATCATAGACAACTTGTAATGAAAACGTCCTATGCGTGAGGTCATAATAGAAGCGCCCTGTGGAGCAATGAAGCTTCGCAGGGCGCGTTTGATTTCTGATGTTTGATGACAGGTGTAAACTCACTATTTCACCATCACTTTGCGTGTCTTGCCGCTCTTGTCTCTTACGATGAGAAGTCCACGCTGCGAGGAGGTCATGTGAGAGCCGCTGAGGTCAAAGAACTCCTTGTTGTTTTCCGTTGCTGGGGTTTCGATGGCGGTTGGCACGTCGTACTCATCTATCGGCAGGATGGTGCCGAAGCTACTCCATGGACTTGTTTCCTCGTAATCCTTGAGGGCCGATGCTGGTACGTAAAGCGTGGCGTCGGTCAGGTCGATACCTCCGAACACGGAGTCTTGGTCAGTGGGAATGTCTGGAGTATAGCAAGTAACTGATGACAGGCCGCTGCAATCCAAGAAAGCATAGTCGCCGATGGATGTCACGCCATCATTTATAATTACTTTTTCTATAGATTGTTTAAAAGAATTCCATGGATAGGAGTAGTCTTTTAGATTACCAGTACCAGAAATGATTAGGGTTTTAGTAGCTTCAACATAGGTCCACGTGATGTTGCTGCCACATGTGCCACTACTGTCTGCGCTCGCTATTGTTGGCAGGAGCGTCAACAGGTATAAGAATAAGTATTTTTTCATGTTTGTCGTTTTTTATTGAATGTGAACATGCCTGTGGAGCAGGCGGAATGAGTGTTGAGAGCGAATGGTGCTGCGGCGCTACCTATCGTCTGACATGGCGTATGTGATGATGGTTTTTCTTCATATCGATTGTTTTCTGGTTATATACTTGTTTTAATTTTTTTATTCTGCGGCAAAAATATACAAAAAAATGGAACGTGGCCAATAAAAAGTGGTCCAAAATGGTCCAAATTGAAAAAACGCCGAAATCGCAGGAAAAGGCTCACACGGGAAGCACGGAAAGGCTACTGTGCTAAGAAATCGCTGAATTCTTGTTTCTTGGGGATGATGCTGGTGAAGGGGGGGATGTAGGGTGGTGCCGGCGGTGCGGGGTATTCAACGGTGGTGGAGGCGTAGTAGCTCCAGCCCTTGGCATGTCGGTAGGCATCGAGTGAGCCTTGCACAACTGGCGCAGGTTCCCCGGTGGTGATGAGGGGATGTGACGTTTCTGCCATAGTGAAAAGTTTTATAGATGCAAAGATAAGACTTTGTGGCGAAATAGACAAGTTTTCGGGTGCGTAGTCGTGGCGTGGAGAGAAAAAACTGATAGTTTTTGAAATTTCCTGCGGAAAAACTTTGCAGAATGGGAAAAAAGCCGTTACTTTGCATTCAAATTGTTTAATCGTTTAATAATCAAGAAAAGATGAAGAAATTTTTCGTAGCAATCGTAGCGCTGTTCTGCTCTGTGACAAGCTTCGCACAGTACAGCAGCGGTGGTTTTGAACTTGACAAGGAAAGTTTATATTACGGAATCCGCTTCGGTGGCACGCTGGCATCGATCAGCGGCGACTATTCGGTGGGCACCAAGGCTGGTCTCACTCTCGGCGGTGTCATCGGTCTGCGCCTGTCGAGCTCGAGTCCGGTGTTCCTGGAGTCGGGTATCTACTATACCCAGCGCGGTGCCAAGGACGACGACTATGAAATCACTCACAACAACATCGAGCTTCCCGTCGTGGTGAAGTATGGCGTGAAGGCTACCGACGATATCGCCATCCTGCCTTTCATAGGTCCCTATTTCGCCTACGCTGCCAGTGCCGACGAGAAGATCAAGAACACAAGCATCACGGCAGCCTTCCCCCGCGTGAACCGTTGGAACATGGGCTTCAAACTGGGTTGCGGCGCTGAGTATAACAAACTCTATGCCGAAGTGGGCTACCAGATCGGCGTGACCAACATTCTCGATGCCGACGGCGTGAGCGGTCACAACAACGCGCTGTTCCTCAACCTCGGTGTGAACTTCTAATCACTTCAATTATATATAATGGCGGACACTTTTCAGTGTGTCCGCCATTTTTCGTTTACAATAATCTTTTCTTTTCTCCGTTCTAAGGATATGCAGTGGACTGATCGCATCCGACAGGTGAAGATACTTCTCGTGCTGGTGGCCGTGGTGATAGCGGTGGCCAGCCTCGTCATCTCGCACTTCCTTGTACGCGACCTTGCTCAGGAGGAAAAGAACAAGATGGAGGTGTGGGCCGAGGCTATGCGCACGCTGAACCATGCCGACGAAAACACCGACCTGAACCTGGTGCTGAAGGTGATCGACGAGAACAACACCATCCCCGTGGTGGTGACCGACGACGAAGGCAACGTGCAGGTGTTCCGCAACGTGGAGCTGAAAGGCTCCACCTACGCCGACAGCATGGCCTACGCCGCTCAGGAAGGTCGCCGGATGAAGGAGGCCGGTCGCTCGATACGCATCAGCGACGACGCCATCGACGTGTGCTACGACGAGTCGGTGATGATCAAGCGCCTTAACGTGTACCCCTACGTGCAGCTGGGCGTGGTGATGCTCTTCGTCGTGGTGGCCATCTTCGCCCTGCTCACGTCGAAGAAAGCCGAGCAGAACAAGGTGTGGGTGGGACTGTCGAAGGAGACGGCCCACCAGCTCGGCACGCCTATCAGCAGCCTGATGGCGTGGACGGAGATCCTGAAGGAGAACTATCCCGACGACCCCCTGCTGCCCGAGATGGACAAGGACGTGCAGCGCCTGCAGCTCATCGCCGAGCGCTTCTCGAAAATCGGGTCGCTGCCCGAGCCCGTGCCGTCGAGCCTGACCGAGGTGATGGAGCACGTCATCGACTACATGGACCGCCGCACGTCGCACAAGGTGAAGTTCGTCAAGGTGTTCCCCCCGCAGGATATCATCGTGAAGATTAACCCTCCGCTCTTCGAGTGGGTCATCGAGAACCTCTGCAAGAATGCCGTCGACGCGATGGAAGGGTCAGGCACCATCACCCTGTTCATGAACGACGAGGTGGGGCGCGTGGCCATCGAGGTGAGCGACACGGGCAAAGGCATCCGCAAGAAAGACATCAAGAGCGTGTTCACACCGGGCTTCACCACGAAGAGGCGTGGCTGGGGGCTCGGCCTTTCGCTGGCCAAGCGCATCGTGGAGGAGTATCACAAGGGCCGTATCTTTGTGGAAAGTTCGGAGCTGGGCAAAGGCACGACGTTCCGCATTGAGTTGAACAAGCAGGTGACATGAACGTACCGGAGAGCCGTTTTCGGTTGTCGCATGAGCCTCCTTTTTCTGCAAAACAATTGATTTTGCGTGGCAAGATAAATTGATTTGCATGGCAATTCCAATTAGATTGTGCACCAAAACAAATTAAATTGCAGGGAAGGAAGAGCGTATCGGCGGGTGAAGAAGAGGATATCGGCCGGGCATGGCGGATGGAATGGCAGCGGGAAACGGCATCGACAGTGGCCGACGAAGCACGTATCCGGATGTATGGCGAGTCTGTATATCCGGCTGAAAGCGGGATTTTTACGAAAAAAAGCGCGATAATTTGCTCGTTCTGAAAAATATTCGTAACTTTGCAGCCCGTATGTGTAGTTTGGAGCGCTTTAAGATTGATTTGAAGGGACTTCAGCCCGGTGAAACCGTGGTTGAATACAGTCTCGGAGACGACTATTTTGAAGCCATAGAGGCACCCGAGGTGAAGAGCGGCGCGTTGCATGTGTCGGTGGCCATACGCAGGCAGACCGGCTTTTTTGAGCTGCTTTTCCACACGAGTGGCATGGTCGTGGTACCGTGCGACCTCTGTCTGGACGACATGGAACAGCCCATCGAGACGGACAACCGCCTCGTGGCGAAGTTCGGAGACGCTGACAGCGAGGACGATGAAGTCGTGATGGTAAGCGAGGACGAAGGAATACTCGACCTGTCGTGGCTCATCTACGAGTTTGTGGCGCTGGCTATACCCATCAGGCATGTGCATGCACCCGGCAAGTGCAACGCTGCCATGATTCGTGCTCTGGAAGAGCATTCATCTGACCGAAGCAGTGATGAGGAGTCCACCAAGCCCATTGACCCGCGTTGGGAAGCGCTTAAGGAGTTAAGAGGGAAGAGTTAAGAATTAAGAGTTAAGAGTTAAGAGTTAAGAGTTGAACGATTAACTATTGAGGAATCTTGATTCTTTGGCGCGCGGCTCATGCCCCAAAACGTAAACAGTAGAATCATTAAAAAATAGTAGAACAAAATGGCACATCCTAAAAGAAGACAATCGAAGACGCGTACAGCGAAAAGAAGAACTCACGACAAGGCAGTAGCTCCCACGCTGGCCATTTGCCCGAACTGCGGTGCTTACCATGTGTATCACACCGTATGCCCCACCTGCGGCTACTATCGCGGCAAGATTGCCATTGTCATGGAGGAAGAAACTGCTGAATAAGAATGAACAGAGTCAACGCTATAATCACCGGCGTGGGTGGCTACGTCCCTGAATATATCCTCAACAACGAGGAGCTCTCGCGGATGGTCGACACCAACGATGAGTGGATTATGACGCGTGTTGGTATCAAAGAGCGTCGCATCCTCGTTGAAGAGGGTCTCGGCACCAGCTACATGGCGCGCAAGGCGGCCAAGCAGCTCATCCAGAAGACGGGCGTGGATCCCGATACGATCGATGCACTGATTGTTGCCACGTCGACGGCCGACTACAAGTTCCCGTCGACGGCGAGCATCGTGCTCGGTAAGCTGGGTCTGAAGAACGCCTTCGCCTTCGACCTGTGGGCGGCTTGCTGCGGCTTCCTCTACGCTTTGGATCAGGCTTCGATGATGATTCAGAGCGGACGGGTGAAGAAGGCCATCGTGATCGGAGCCGACAAGATGTCGTCGGTGACCGACTATCAGGACCGCCAGACATGCCCGCTCTTCGGCGACGGTGCCGGTGCCGTGCTCGTGGAAGCATCGGAAGAGGAGAACATCGGTGTGATCGACTCCTATTTCCGCACCGACGGCAAAGGCTTGCCCTTCCTCCACATGAAAGCCGGGGGCAGCGTATGCCCGCCGAGCCATTTCACCGTCGACCACCGTCTGCACTACACCTATCAGGAGGGGCGCACCGTGTTCCGCTATGCCGTGACGAGCATGAGCGACGACTGTGCCCTCATTGCCGAGCGCAACGGCCTGAACAAGGACAATATTCGCTTCATCGTACCCCACCAGGCCAACATCCGCATCATCGAGGCGGTGGCCAAGCGGCTCGATGTGGGCATGGACAAGGTGATGGTGAACATCGAGCACTACGGCAACACCTCGGCAGCCACCATCCCGCTGGCTCTGTGGGAGTATGAGAAGGAGCTCAAGAAGGGCGACAACCTCATTCTCACCGCTTTCGGAGCAGGCTTCGTGCATGGCGCTTCCTATCTGAAGTGGGCTTATTAGAACTTATCGTTCATAGTTGAAAGTGCATAGTTCAAGGTTGTGGCTTCGGCCGTGATTCTGAACCATGCACTTTTTTGTGTTGTAATTATGAACTGTGAATTGTGAACTGAAATATGAACAATGGACAAAGAACAGAAGCATAAGGCCGGATTCGTCAACATTGTGGGCAATCCCAACGTGGGCAAGAGCACGCTCATGAACCAGCTTGTGGGCGAGCGCATCTCGATAGCCACCTTCAAGGCGCAGACCACGCGCCACCGCATCATGGGCATTGTCAACACGCCCGAGATGCAAATCGTCTTCAGCGACACGCCCGGTGTGCTGAAGCCTAACTACAAGTTGCAGGAGTCGATGCTCGCCTTCTCGGAGAGCGCGCTGGCCGATGCCGACGTGCTGCTCTACGTCACCGACGTGGTGGAGAATCCCGAGAAGAACATGGACTTCCTCGCGAAGGTGCAGAAGATGCAGATTCCCGTGCTGTTGCTGATCAATAAGATTGACAACCTCGCCCCCGACCCCTCTCCCAAAGGCGAGGGGAGCAGTCAGCAAAAGCTCGCTCAGATTGTGGAGAAGTGGCACGAGCTGCTGCCCAATGCCGAGATACTGCCCATCTCGGCCAAGAACAAGTTCGGCGTCGACATGCTGCTCCGCCGCATTCAGGAGCTGCTGCCCGAAAGTCCGGCCTATTTCGACAAAGACCAGCTCACCGACAAGCCCGCCCGCTTCTTTGTCTCGGAGATTATCCGCGAGAAGATACTCCTCTATTACGACAAGGAGATTCCCTACTCGGTGGAAGTCAGCGTGGAGAGCTTCAAGGAAACGGACCGCAACATCCACATCCGCGCCATCATCTACGTGGAGCGCGACTCGCAGAAGGGTATCATCATCGGTCATCAGGGCGTAGCGCTGAAGAAAGTGGGCGCCGAGGCGCGCAAGTCGCTCGAACGCTTCTTCGGCAAGAGCATCTATCTGGAGACCTACGTCAAGGTGGATAAAGACTGGCGCTCGTCGCAACGCGAGCTCAGCGCCTTCGGCTATAACCCCGAGTAGACGACTCGAAACCGGCAAGACATGAAGAAGGGGCTCTTCGACCGCACTTTCATCACCTTCCTTATCGTGGGTGTGGTGAACACGCTCTTCGGCACGGCCATCATGTTCGTGCTCTACAACGTGTTCGGCTGTTCATACTGGGTGTCGTCGTTCTGCGACTATTTCTTCGGAAGCATACTCAGCTATTTCCTCAACAAGCGCTTCACCTTCCACTATCAAGGCACCGACTGGCGAAGCATCGTGAAGTTCGCACTCAACATCATCGTGTGCTACCTCATTGCCTACAGCATCGCTCTGCCGCTGACGCGCTCCCTGCTTGAACATCTGCACCTCGGCAAGACCATCGTTGAAAACATTGCCATGCTCGTGGGCACCGTGCTCTTCATGGTGATCAACTATATCGGGCAGAAGTTCTTCGCTTTCAGCACGCGACGGAAGGAAGGGTAGGGTAGTCGCCGCGACGGGATGACCGCCGCGGCGCGAAGTGTGAGATGAAAACAATCGTGAGGGTTGGCGTCTGGTTTTTTCATAGGAATGAAGTAATTTTGTAACAATATGAGATACGCTGTTATCGGAACGGGAGCCATCGGAGGCTACTATGGTTCCAAATTGGCGCGCGCAGGGCACGAAGTGCATTTCCTGCTGCGCTCCGACTATGAATATGTACGCGAGAATGGGCTCGACGTGCAGTCGTGCGACGGGTCGTTCCACCTCAACGACGTGCATGCCTACCGCGAAGCGGCCGACATGCCCGTGTGCGACGTCGTGCTGGTATGCCTCAAGACGGTGAACAACCACCGTCTGCCCGCGCTGCTCACACCGCTGCTCCACGACAAGACGCTCGTGGTGCTGATACAGAACGGCATCGGCGTGGAGCCCGACGTGCAGACCATGTTCCCGACAACTGCCCTCGCTGCCGGCTTGGCCTTCATCTGCTGTGCGAAGACCGAGCCCGGAAAGGTGAACCACCAGTGCTACGGCAGCATCAACATCGCCAACTATTCGTGTGGCGACGAACAGCTTGTGGCCACGGTGGTGAACGATTTCATCGCTGCCGGCATCAACGCCCATCAGGTGGAATACCATGAGGCGCGGTGGAAGAAGGCCGTGTGGAACATGCCTTTCAACGGCATGACCGTGGCTCTGAACACGCGCACCGACCTGCTGCTGGGCTTCGCTCCCACACGCCAGCTCATCCATGAGCAGATGCTCGAGGTGATCCATGCGGCGCAGCAGCTCGGAGTAGGGAACATCGACGACGCGTTTGCCGAACAGATGCTCACCACCACCGACCAGATGACGCCCTACTCGCCGAGCATGAAGCTCGACTTCGATTTCCACAGACCCATGGAAATTCATTATCTCTACTCGCGACCGTTGGCCATCGCTGCTGACCATGGCATCGCCATGCCCAAGCTTGCCATGCTCGAAGCTGAGCTGCGGTTCATCGAACAAAACAACGTCGGCCTATGAACGTGCAGATAGAACCATCGTGGAAGGCGCAGCTGCAGGAAGAGTTTGACAAACCTTACTTCACACAGCTCACGCAAGCCGTCAGGCAAGAGTATCTGTCGACCACCTGCTATCCGCCGGGGCGCGAGATTTTCAACGCTTTCAACCTGTGTCCGTTCGACAAGGTGAAGGTGGTAATCATCGGACAAGATCCTTACCACGAGGCGGGGCAGGCCGAGGGACTGTGCTTCTCGGTGAAGCCGGGCATCGTTATGCCGCCGTCGCTCGTGAATATCTTCAAGGAGATAGAGGCCGACCTGGGAAAGGCGATGCCTGCCGACGGCAGTCTGGTACGCTGGGCACGTCAGGGGGTACTGCTGCTTAACGCTACGCTGACGGTGCGCGCCCATGAGGCGAACAGCCACAGCCGACTGGGATGGCAGACGTTTACCGATGCTGCTATCCGTGCGTTGGCCACGCAGCGGCAAGGACTTGTCTACATGCTTTGGGGTGGTTATGCCCGCAGTAAGGCGTATATGATCGACAAGCAGAAGAACCTTGTCTTGGAATCGGTCCATCCCTCGCCGCTCTCGGCCAACCGTGGCGGCTGGTTCGGGCAGCATCAGTTCTCGCGATGCAACGAATACCTGATGCAGAACGGGCAGACGGCCATCGAATGGTGAAGGGGAGTTAAGAGTTCTTTGCTACTGCTATCATGTTTTTATAGCATTGATTCCGATTTCTGATTATACAACATAGATATACAGCTTTGAGTTTACATATCCTGCAAGTAGGCGACGTGTTGGTGTCGCCAGATATCCTCACCGAATGTTTCTGCTGTGACCTCAGCGTGTGCAAAGGAGCCTGCTGCATCGAAGGCGATGCGGGCGCTCCCGTGACGCTCGATGAGGTGATGGCCATCGAAGATGCGCTCGACACGGTGTGGAGCGATCTCTCCGCTTCGGCACAGAGCGTCATCGACCGTCAGGGCGTTGCCTACACCGACCGCGAGGGCGACCTCGTGACGAGCATCGTGCGTGGTAAGGACTGTGTGTTCACCTGCTATACGCCCGATGATGATTCGGAAGCGAATGAAGATGCGTCGAAACACGGCAAAGGGCAAGCCTTGCCGCCGGGGTGCTGCCTCTGTGCGTTGGAGAAAGCGCACCGCGAAGGACGTTGTTCTTTCGTGAAACCCATCAGCTGTGCTCTCTATCCCATCCGCGTGAAGGAGTTTCAGGGTGGACTTGTCGGCCTGAACTATCACCGTTGGGATGTCTGTCGCTGTGGCCGCGAGAAAGGTCGTGAATTGCAGCTGCCCCTTTACCGTTTCCTGAAAGGACCGCTCATCCGTCGGTTCGGCGAGCAGTGGTATGCCGAACTGGTAGAACTGGCCGACAGTCTGCGCGAGCAGGGGCTTTTGTAGCTGATAGTTGGCAGCCTGCAGCTGGCGGTTGCAAGTTTTGATGCCAGAAGGCTGTCAACAGAGAATCATGACTTCCTGTATTCAGAGGGCGACATGCCGACGTGCTCCTTGAAGAATTTCCCGAGGAAACTCTGGTTGGGGAAGTTCAGATGCTGGGATATTTGCTTGATGCTCATGGTGCTGTTCTTCAGCAACACCCGCGCTTCGAGGATCACATAGTTGTCGATCCATTCGTTGGGAGTGCGGCGGCTCACCGCCTTTACCGTCTCCGAGAGGTACTTGGGCGTGATGCAGAGCTGCTCGCCATACCATCCCACACGCCGCTCCTTGCGGAAATTCTCCTCCACCAGCTTGATGAACTGAGCGAAGATGGCCTCTGCGCGCGTCTGGCGACGGTCGCTCATCTGCTGCAGACGGTAGATAGCGTTGCTGATGTCGTAGATCATCGTCATGATGAGCGAGCGCACCACGTCGACACGGAAGTGATGTTCGGTGTCGTCGACGCGGAACTTGATGGCTCTGAAGTAGGCTTGGATGGCGAACTGCTCCTCCTTGGTGAGGCTGAAGACGGGGTGCAAACGCGAGAAGAGGAAGAGCGACGACAGTTCGTGGATGCCCTTGATGACATCGCTGAAGAAGTCGTAGGCCATCAGGATGGCAATGCCGTTGAAGTCGTGGCTGAACATATAGTTGTCCACCACCGTCCCTTCGTTGATGATGATTACGTCGCCAGCCTTCACCATGTGTTCCTCGGTGTCCACGCTGTACTGCGCCTTCCCTTTCAGGCACAGTGCGAGGAGGATGCAGCGCATGCGTCGTGGCGATTCGGGCCACGGCATCTTCGACAAGTCGTCGAAGAGGAGCAGGTTGTCGCCGATGCTGCTCGCCGTTCCTATCAGCTTTCGGATGCTTGCCACCGATAGCTCTTCCATATTGATTGTTGCCATAGTTTCTTTTGTTTGATGTCCTTATTGTCAGAACCAAGAGCCTCCATCTACCATTTCAGCAGCTGGCTCTTCATTCTTCACTTTTCACTCTTCACTTCCTTCCTCTGTCCTGCTTTCATTTTCAGCACCTTCGTCTGTCCGTTGTAACTGACAGTCACCTTTCCGCCCGTTCGACTGCTGATGATGGCGCGGCTGACGCGCCCGTTGCGCCACCACATCTCCACCTCGAAGCCGCCGCGGGCGCAGAGCCCTTTCACGTGGCCTGCAGCCCATGCCTCGGGCAGTGCCGGCAGCAGGTTGATTGCGGAGCCGTCGCGGTCAGTGGAGCTGCTCTGCACGAGCATCTCGGCCACACCTGCCGTTCCTCCGAAGTTCCCGTCGATCTGGAAAGGCGGGTGAGCATCGAACAGATTGGGGTAGGTTCCGCCCGAACGCCGTTTGTCTGGACCGTCGTAAGCGTCGGGCGACACGTAGGTGAGCAGCTTCTGGTAGATGTGGTAGGCCTGACGGGCATCGCCCAGACGGGCCCAGAGGTTGATACGCCAGCCTGTGCTCCACCCTGTCGTCTGATCACCTTTTATCTCAAGCGAGCGTCGGCACGCCTGCATGAAGTCGTTGCGGCTCAGTTCGGTGCTGTTGTCGGCTTTCAACTGGTCGAGCATCAGGTAGTGTTGCCCTGGGAAAAGTCCGATGAGATGGCTCTGATGGCGGTGCTGGAAATCCTTGTCGTCCCAGTCGTAATACCATTCGTTCAGGTCGCCCATGTGCCCCACGGTGTAGGGATGCAGTTGCAAGGCGGTCTTTTTGAACGCGGTGGTTGTTTCACCGCACACGGAACTGGCAGCGTGGGTGTTCAGCAGCAGCTCGCGGATGATGGCCAGGTCGGCCGTTCCGCCGTAGCATGTCATGCCGTGGTACCCCTTGTCGGTGATATACTCGTTCTCGGGCGACGTGCTGGGAGCTGTGATGAGCTCTCCTTTCCGCTTGGGATTCTCCAAGAGCCAGTCCGTGCAGAAGTCGGCAGCTCCCTTCATCAGCGGAGCCGCCACTTCTTTCAGATGTTGCTTGTCTTGCGTGAACAGGTAGCGTTCCCACAGCGCGTTCACCAGCCAGGCCCCGCCCATGTTCCAGTTGGCCCACTCGGGCATCTCGTTCTTCTCGCCCACGGGGTTCGTCATGGCCCAGATGTCGGAGTTATGGCTGCTGCACCAACCACGGTTGATGCCGTAGTAGTTGCGTGCCGTGTGGCGTCCGTTCTCGGCAAGAGCCTTCACGAAGCCGTCGAGCGGCATGGCCATTTCGGCCAGATTGGTGGTGAAGACGGGCCAATAGTTCTCTTCCAGATTGATGTTCACCGTGTAGTTGCCTCGCCAGGGCGACCATTTATGGGGTGTCCACAGTCCCTGCAGGTTAGCCGGAACGCCCGGCGTGCGCGAGCAACTGATGAGCAGGTAGCGTCCGTATTGGAAATAGAGAGTCTCCAGATAGGTGCTCGGTCGGCCGTCGCTGTAGGCCTTGAGCAGTTCATCGGTGTACATGGCTTCCGACTCGTAGTCGTCGGAGAGCGCGAAAGTGCGTCCTGCCACCTGTTGCTGTGTGCTCTCGCCAAGTTGCAGCTGTACTCTCGAGTAGAACTGTCGGTAGTCGGCGATATGTCGTTCGCGCAGCTGTGGCCAAGTGTAGTTGACCAAATGCCAAGCCTGGTCGGCTGCATCGTTGATATAGTCGGCCCCTTCTGTCACGGGGTGACGGTCATAGCCGTTGAAACTTGTAGCGTTGACGAAACAGATGGTGGCCTCGTCGACATCCGACAGTCGCAGCACGGAGTCGGTCACCACGACCTCGCCCCCGCTGTTGAAGACGCGCAACATGGAGCAGAAATGAATGCTGTTCCGCTCGTCGCCGATGGCATGGCCGAGCATGGTGAGCTGGTTTTGACTGGCCTTCACACGGTGGGGCACCTGCGACGAGAGCCTGATGTCCACGTTGATGCTCTTGGGCTGGCTTGCCGTCAGGTGTACGGCAATCACCTTGTCGGGGTTCGAGGCCAGATATTCGCGTTCGTAGCGCACGCCGTTGCGCAGGTAGAGCACGTGAGCCACGGCGCTGTCGATGTCGAGTGCGCGGTAGTAGCTGTCGATGTTGCCTTCGTTGCGGTCGTCGATATACATCATGCCGAGTGGCTGGTAGAACTGCGAGTTATGCCCCTGAACGTGGAGTTGTAGCGAGTCGGCCCGCTGATAGTCCTCGTTGAACAGTGCTTTGCGTATCTCGGGAATCCATCTCGAAGCCCCGGCATCCTCGTTGCGGTCGACGGGTTGGCCGGTCCACAGCGTGATGTCGTTCAGGTAGAGCGAGTCGGTGTCGGCTCCGCCATAGAGCAGGGCACCCATCTTGCCGTTGCCGATGGGCAGCGACTCCTCGAAATAGCGTGCATCGTGGTTGTAGTGCAGTCGCATGGGGGCCTGTTGGGCAGCGGTCGGCAGCGACGACAAAAGGGTGATGGCGCTGATACCCAGTGCGCTGATTGTTCTTTTCATAACCAGTAGTTCTCTTCTTTTTCTGTTTGTAGGTTGCAAAAATACGCTTTTTTCCGCATTTTCTCCGTTTTTTCCTCCTAAATAATTCTTAATTCGAACAAAAAGGATCGCTGCAACGTTACATAATGAGAAAAAATGTCGTGAAAAGGTTGGCGGTTTCATGATTATTTGTACCTTTGCACTGTTAAAACCTACTTTTTTTTACGACCAGAACAGTCAATTATTACATTTTGCTATCATGCTAAAACTTAAGAAATTCGCATTTACAGCCATCTGTATGTTTGTGGGTGCCGGTAGCGGTGGCGCACAGACAAGCGCAGACAACGTTCAGGAAACGCTGTCGGAAAAGATTGCAGCCCGCACCCAACTTACCGACCTTCCGACCATCTACATCGACATTCCCGACGTGACCAACCTTGACCTCGACCTGACCAAGGACCGGCAGACCAACGAGGCCGCCTATCACAACGCTACCATCAAGGTGGTGGCCACCGACGATGAGGCCAGTCCGCACTATCTGCCGTCGTTCGAGGAGACCAATGCGCAGGACCTTCAGATCAAGGTGCGCGGCAATTCCACGGCCGATCCCAGCAAAAGGCCCTACCGTCTGAAGTTCGCCAAGAAAGGAGAATCGTCTGACGGCAAGGCCCACAAGCACGACCTGCTGGGCTACGGCTACTCGAAGCGCAACTGGACCCTGCTGGCCAACTATTTCGACCGCTCCCTGCTGCGCAATGCGCTCACCTATCATCTGGGCAAGGCCGTTGGCATGGACTTCTGTCCGGGCTATAAGTTTGTCGACCTCGTCATCAACGGCGACTATCGCGGCACGTACCAGGTGTCAGACCAATGCGAGGTAGATGCCGACCGCATCAATGTCGACGAAGACACGGGCTGGTACATCGAGATGGCACGTGGCGACATGGCTGAAGAACCTAAAGTCGAAGCAGGAGGTGGCATCTGGAGCATCAAGAATCCGGAATACGACACCGAGGAAGAGACTGAACACCTGAAAGCCGATGTGACGGCGTGGCTGAACACCTGGGGCAACGCCATCAACGAATGGAGCAGCGATCTGATGAGCCCGACGAAAGGGTGGCGCGCCTATAGCGACGAGGATTCGTTCGTGAAGTTCTATCTCGCCATCAATATGACTGGCGACTACGACGGCTTTATGACCGTGAAGGCATACCGCGAGGCCGACGGCAAGCTGTTTCTCGGTCCGTTGTGGGACAAAGACCTCGCTTTCGGCAACTATTCGGGCGACAACGGAACGACGTTGGTGGAGGACTTCGAAAACGGACAGCTGAGATACAAGATGAAGACCCTGCTGACAGACCCGTTCTTCGTGATGAAGCTGAAGACGAAGATGGATGAGCTCGTGGCCGAAGGATTCACCGAGAACCTCTGTGACAAGGTGGATGAACTGGCTGAGCTGATCAAGAGCAGCCGCGAGCTGAACTACGAGAAGTGGGCCATCGACAGTGGCGACTTCGTATGGGATTCCGACCACTCGTCGACCGACTATCAATACTACGTGGATGCTTTGAAAGCCTATCTGCGCCTGCATATTCCTTTCGTGAAAGAACACATCGACAATCTGTATGCCACGTTGGTGGGAACGCCTGCCGAGGCCACTTACAACCCAGAGAACTGGTGGTGGAACCAGAATCTCACGATGAAAGTTGCTGTCAACCAACTTGTGGAAAACCGACAGTTGGCTGGAGGAAAATGGAATACGTTCTGCATGCCTTTCTCTGCGACGCAGCAACAGATGGAGGAAGCTCTGGGATGCAGCTATGAGCTCAGGGTGCACTCGGCGATGGATACCGATGGCAAGACGATGCTGTTCACCGAGCCTGAGAGTCTTGACATTACCGCCGCCTGCCCTTATCTCATCAGACCTGTGAAGGACGTGTCCAGCATGCTCTTCAAGGGCGTTGTCAATACCGATGGCGCCATCCAGAACGAAGGCTACAACGGCAATGGAGTGACCTTCGACGACCAACACTATTTCTATGGAACCCTCTTCCGTGCTCCCTGTCTGGGTACGACGACCGACTATCAGTTCGCCAACGACATCTTCACGGAGGGTGATGCTCTGGTGCCCTTCGCCGGTAATGAGGTGGCAGGTGCCCGCGCCTTCATCCGCGTCAGCGACGGGTCGGTTCCAAAGATTGCGTTCGAGGCATCCGGCACTCCTGTCGAGGAAGATGTTGCCACCAGCATCAGCGAGGTGGTGAGGACACCGAATCGGCAGGCCGTCTACAATCTTCATGGCCAGCAGGTGGGCACGTCGTTGAACGCATTGCCAGGGGGCGTGTATATCGTCAACGGGAAAAAGGTTGCACTTTTTCCCCCGAAATGAAGCGAAAGATTTGGCAG
>DEJE01000036.1 GCA_002353205.1 Prevotella sp. UBA2756
CGTCGAACTCACGTTTGATTAATGGAAGCCCGCGGGCCAACGGCAACACGTTTCTCGCGCTTGACGAAGTGGCCAAGACGCTGAACGCGGAAGGCGTAGAAACGGAGATTGTCAGCATCGGCAAGCAGCCGGTTCCGGGCTGCATCGCCTGCGGGATGTGCGGAAAGTCAGGACGATGCACGTTCCACGACGACCCGTATTTCAAGGTCGCAAGGGCCGTGAAGGACGGTATCGACGGCCTCGTGGTGGGCTCGCCTGTCTATTACGGCGGTCCCAACGGCTCGCTCTGCGCCCTGCTCGACCGTGTGTTCTACTCGCTGTCGGCCAGCCTGCAGTACAAGCCGGCCGCCAGCGTGGTGGTATGCCGCAGGGGCGGTGCCTCGGCAGCGTTCGATCGGCTGAACAAATACTTCACCATCACGAACATGCCCGTGGTGAGTTCGCAGTATTGGAACATGGTCTACGGACAGACACCGGGTCAGGCCGCCCTCGACGAGGAAGGGATGCAGACCATGCGCACGCTGGGACGCAACATGGCCTGGATGATCAAGAGCCTCAACGTGGGCGAGAAAGGGCACCCCGAAGAGGAGCCGCGTGTCTGGACGAACTTCATCAGGTGAGAGGTACGGGGGTACGAGGTACGAGGTGCGAGGTACGGGGTACGAGGTACGAGGGTGTTCGCTGTACCTCGCACCTCGTTTTATTTTGCGACTAATTAGCGTGCAAAGAGCTGATGGTCGGTGTGTAACGGCAGCGAAGCCGACGAGCAAGGCCTGCAGACCTTCGAGCGTCATGCCCTTGATGATGTCATCGATCTGCTGTTCGTGGCCGAGCAACTTGCTGGGAGCATCTGCGCCTGCGCCATGACCGACAAGGCGGTGAAGGCCACGACAACAAACAACCGATGATTCTTCTTTGTCATGAACTGTTGTCGATAAGGTTCGTATGAGCAATCAACAGTTGCAGGAAAGATTCGTCTTAATTGTCGGCCATCAGGATATCCACCAGACCTTTGTCCTTGAAGGCGTGCTTCTGCTGGTCCCAGAAACCGAAGTCGGCATCATAGCACCACGTAGTCCAAGCGATATTGTTCTCCTTGAAGACGGTCATCATGTCCTTCGTCCACTTGTAGGCCAGTTCGCGGTCGACGGGTTCGTAGACGCCCCACTCGCCACAGAAGAGCTGAAGGTCGTATTTCTTGGCAGCTGCGATGGCATCGGCAAAGTCCTGGCGTATCTTGTCGATGTTCCACTCCTGCGTGGTATACGGCTCCAAGTCTTTCTTCAGCGAGTCGGGAGCAGCCTCATAGTCTTCCTTCGACACAAGGATGCCCGGGTAGTTCACCTTGCCTGTGTACTTGCCGATGGGTGTCCACCATGCGCCATAGTGCGTGAGGATCATGGGGTTGTAGTAATGGAACGACAGGATGATGTTCTTATCGCCCTCGGGAACCTTCAGATACTTGATGGTCTCGTAGCTCTGCCACATGTTGGAGCCGATGACGAGGGTGCGCTGGGGCTCACGCTCGCGCAGTGCCTGGTGCACCTTGGCAATGAGCTTGTTCCACTGCTCGTGATCGTCGGCGACGGGCTCGTTCATGAACTCATAGGCCACGGAGTCGCAGCTGTAGCCTTTCAGAGCATCCGACAGCTGGTACCACATATTGATGAGATCTTGCTGCGCCTTCTCGGATGTGAAGAGAGTGTTGGCATCGCCGCCACCCTCGTTGACGGCGTTGAAGTAGTGCGAGCGGATGATGTGCAGGTCGACGATGGTGCGCAGGTGGTGCTTCACGGCCCAGTTGATGGCGTTGGTCATCAGTTCCCACGCCTCGGGCAACTTGTTGCCTTCCTCGTCCCAGAACTGAACCTCGTCGATGGGCAGCCGGACGAAGTCGAAGCCGAGCGAATCAAGACGGGCAAAGTCGTCCTCCTGGATGTGCTGCCGCCGGGCCTCGCCGCGCTCCTCGCTCTGCGAGAGCCAGTGGCTCACGTTCGTGCCCCGCTCAATCTTAAAATTGTTCACTGTGTTTGTCGTCTCTTTCTTGCCCGTGCAGGCAATCATCGCCAACATGGCCATGGCAATCAGTGTAAAGGAAAAAGTTTTTTTCATTGTAGTAGTTGTATTTGTTAATAAGCTTCACCTTCTTCAGCGTCTTCTCCGGCACAGTGAAAGCATCGCGATGGGTCTCGAGGTAGATTTTGTCGAGATCGACCTGCGAACTCACCGTCTCCCATGTCGACTTCAGGAACTTGTCGTCGGTCATCCGTGCCACGTCCTGAGCACGGACGTAAGTAGAGACCTTGAAGTTCTGGTACTTGCCGGCCTGCAGCGGGGCGGTGGTCATGATAGCGGCAACGGCCGCTACGATTGTTCTGTGCTTTTTATTTGCCATGGTTCCGATGGTCTTGGGTTGTTTACCACGTCGAGGTAGTTCTCGATGGGAATGCCGCGGTTCTTGTCCTCGTTGTTGCGGTTCAGGTCAATCAGGCGGTAGAGGGCATCCATGGCACCGCGCGTGGCTATCTTCAGCGGCTCGCCGCCGAGCAGCCGTCCGATAAGAATGGCCGAGAACATGTCGCCCGTACCGGGGAAGTGCACGGGAATCTCTTCGTAGGGCAACAGGAAGTATTCGTCCTTCAGGTGGTTGTAGCCCACCACGGCCGTGCGCCCGTCCACACGGATGCTGGTGATGAGCGCCGAGCGGGTGCCAATGCGCAGCAGCTTGTCGAGCAAATGCTTGGCCTCCTCCCACGTAACGCCCTGCTCATTATAGGCAGTACCCGTCAGATAGCAGGCTTCCGTGTAGTTGGGGAAGATCAGGTCGGCCACACCAATCATGTCGCGCATGCTCTCAATCGTTATCTCCGTCACGCCATTGTAGAGCCGGCCCTCGTCGCCCATGATGGGATCGACGAAGACCACCGAACCACGCTCCGCCTGTTGGCGGCACCACCCCGACACCAGCCTGGCCTGCGCCGGCGAGGCGATGAACCCCGTGGCGATGGCATCGAAGCTGAAGCCCAGCTGCTCCCATACGGGGAACACGCCGCGAATATAGTCCGTCGTGTCCATGATGTTGAACTTCCCGTAGTCGAGCGTGTTGCTCACCAAGGCCGTAGGAAGATTGTACACGGGGTAACCCATATACGAAAGGATAGGCAGCATGGCCGCCGTGGCCACCTTGCCGTAGCCTGCCAAGTCATTGACGAGCAGGATCTGCGTCTTTTTCTTGCTGTTCATTTCGGCTACAAAGTTACGGAAAAACGAGAGCAGAACAAAACAAATTCATTTGTTTTTTATGCCGAGTGCAATATAATGCTTGCTTTTCTTTCCGAGCGAAACGCAGACCGCTATTCCGGTTTTATCGCAAAGCGCAAGCATTTTATGAAGATACGGGGCGTCGCACGGTTAGCGCTCTGACAGAATGCGTCGGCACTGCTCGAGGATGGGGAGGAGCTCGGAGAGTGTGTTGGCGCGCAGCATGGCGATGCGCGTCTGCCTGAAGTCGGGTATTCCTTTGAAGATGGGTGTGGCGGCGAGGTGTCGGCGTGTATGCAGTATGCCTCGGTACTCGTCGATGCGGTCGATGTTGATGTGGAGCTGCTCGATGAGGATGTCGAGCTTGTCGCTAACGGTCATGGTGTCGCAGGGATTGGGCTGTTGCGACAAAGCTACGTCGCTCTCCGGCTGAGCGTTTGCGACTCCATGACTGTCGGGCTGCAGTTCGTCGCAGGCATTCAGGTAGTCGGTGATTTCCTTGAATATCCACGGTCGGCCGAAGGTGGCGCGCCCCACCATGATGGCGTCGACACCGTAGCGCAGGAAAGCCTGCCGCGCCTGTTCGGGTGTGGTGATGTCGCCGTTGCCGATGATGGGGATGTGGATGCGCGGATTGCGCTTCACCTCGCCGATGAGTGTCCAGTCGGCCTCGCCGGTATACATCTGCGAACGCGTGCGGCCGTGGATGGTGAGGGCCTGAATGCCGCAGTCCTGCAGCTGTTCGGCAAGCGTGGTGATGACGAGTTGCTCTTGATTCCATCCCAGACGCGTCTTCACGGTGACGGGTGTCTTCACGGCATTGACCACAGCGCGCGTGATGTCGAGCAGGAGCGGGATGTTCTGCAGCATGCCGGCACCGGCACCTTTGCCCGCCACCTTCTTCACGGGGCAGCCGAAATTGAGGTCGATGACGTCGGGGTGGGCCTCGCTCTCCACGATCTGCGCCGCCTCGACCATCTGTGGCACGTCGCGCCCATAGATCTGTATGCCCACGGGACGCTCGGCATCGTCGATCTGAAGTTTGCTGACGGTGCTCTTCACCGACCTGACGAGCGCTTCTGCCGAGACGAACTCGGTGTAGACCATGGCGGCTCCGAAGCGCTTGCAGAGATGGCGGAAGCCGATGTCGGTGACGTCTTCCATCGGTGCGAGGAAGACGGGATGTTTGCCGAATTGTATGTTACCTATTTTCATGAGCTGGTCGGTGCTGTGCACCTGAAATCATCTTTCTGTTATCAACAATCAAAACTACATCAGCAGGTGGTAGGTGCCGCCGGCGTAGGGTTTCACCACGCCCTTGAGCTCCATCTCGAAGAGTAGTGCAGTGAGGCGTGCAATGGGTAGGTTGGTGCGCACGGCGAGCATGTTGAGCTGCTGGTCGTTGCTCTGGCTGAGGGCGCCGACGACGAGTTTCTCCTCGTCGGAGAGGTCGGGGAAGAGCTCGCGCTCGATGCCCGTCTGCCGTGCTTGGCGGAGTGCGGCATCGTCTTGCCACCCCATGGTGGTGACGAAGTGTTCTGCCGAGGTGAGAAGCACGGCTCCGTTGTCGCGTATGAGGTTGTTGCAGCCCTCGGAATAGGGGGCGCCCACGTTGCCGGGGAAGGCGAACACCTCGCGGTTGTAGTCGCGTGCCAGCCGTGCGGTGATGAGTCCGCCGCCGCGCGCCGCACTCTCCACGAGTATGCAGGCGTCGCTCATGCCAGCCACGATGCGGTTGCGCCTCACGAAGTTCATCTTCTCCGCCCGTGTTAGGGTGAAGAACTCGGTGAGCAGACCGCCCTGGTGCGTCATCTCGTTGGCCGTCGACGCATGTCGTGGCGGATAGAGCTGGTCGAGACCGTGAGCCAGGACGCCCACCGTCTCGAAGCCTTGCTGCAAGGCGTTGCGATGGGCATGGATATCTACACCGTAAGCCAGTCCGCTGACGATGAGCACCTGTGGGCACTGGGTTCTGAGATCTTCTATGAAACGACGCACGAGGTCTTGCCCGTAGGCCGTGCAGTGGCGTGTTCCTACGATGCAGACGATGCGCTGCTGGTTCAGATCGGCCGTTCCCCGGTAGAAGAGCACGAGCGGTGCGTCGCTGCATTCGCGCAGCCGTTGCGGGTAACGCGGGTCGGAGATAGCAAGGGGCTCTATGCCATAGCGCTCGTCGTAGGCCATCTCGCCCTCCGCCCTGGCCATGGCCTCGTCGGTATGGCGGAGGCTTTCCACCAACCGCGGTGCAGCATCGGGCACCACGTCGCGTATATCGTTGCGGTGAGCCATGATCTCGGTTGCCGATCCGAGTTTGTCATAGAGCTGCAGCAACGATGTCAGGTTGAAGTAGCTGATGCGCGTGAGCGCCATGGCGTACAATGCTTCCTGCTGTCTGTCGATCATGTCTGAAATGTCTTTTTACGGTGTACGGGAATCTGTTTGACCTGCTGAACGTGTCCTTCGGCGTCGCTCCTCGCTACGCATGCGAAGAATCGTCGGCCAGCACTTTGCTGAATGCGCGGTCGTAGTCTTCGCTCACGCCGAGACGTCCGTTGATGAGACACACCAGTTCCACCTTGCCCCGGAAGCAGAGCTGCTCGTCGGAGGCGCGGTAGATGTCGTGTTGGAACACATATTTGATGCCGTCTTTGGTGAGCCCCATGCGCGAGATAAGTTCATCGTCGCAGCGCAACGGCACTTTATACTGTAGATTCATGCGCGCCACGACGGCATCGACGCCCTTGCGGTGCATCTCGGCGAAGCTCAGTCCGCATTCCTTCAGGAAGAGATGGCGCGTGTGCTCGGTGTAGTGCAGGTAGTTGGCATTGTTGACAATGCCCTCGATGTCGCATTCGTAGTCGCGAACCAACATCCTTGTCTCAAAGATATATTTCGTACTCATTCTTAACTCTTAATTCTTAACTCTTACCTCTTAATTCTTAACTAACATCCCCCTCGGGGGCTTGGGGGGCCCTTAACTCTTCACCAACATCCCCCTCGGGGGCTTGGGGGGTCCCTTAACTCTTCACTAACATCCCCCTCGGGGGCTTGGGGGGTCCCCTTAACTCTTAATTCTCAAGTATTCGTACCCGATGCGGCATCGCAGACAGTCGCGTCGGTCGCAGTATTCCTTCTTCAGCTGGATGAGCGCCTGACTGTCGCCCGCCGTGCTGACCTCCAGCCCGCACTGCTGCCACATGCGAGTGATGTGGTTATTCTCCGCCTTCAGTTGTTCCAGCAGGTCGAAGGAGAGGTCGCAGAGCTGCTCCTTCGACAGTTGTCGGCCGTAGGCGAAGAGCATGGGGATGGCGGTGTTGATGATGATGAGGTTGAGCGAGGCGGCGGAGAGCCGTTTTTCGGTCTTGCAGCTGGTGGAGCCGAAGGTGTAGTGGCTCTCCCAGTAGGGTGTCACCTGGGTCTGCAGCAGCTGTCGCAGCTCGTCCACGTTCCGACATTCGATGAGCTGGCTGAGCGATGCGCGCTGCTCGTAGTAGAGATGTGCGAGCTGAGCGATGCGTATGTGGGGGAAGTTCTGCGGTCGGAGGCGCAGGAACCGCCACATCGACCCGTCCATCGGCTTGAGTCCGAACTTATGAGCGAGGTAGAGGTACTCGTTTCGCAGCCGTGTGAAGTAGCCTTCGCGCAGTGCTTCTTCGTGGTAACGCTCGGGAACCATCGACAGTTCGAGCAGCCCGGCCTGTCCCATGAAGATGGCTTCCACCTGGAAGAGGTCGTCGCGGTGCTTGCCCACGCTGCCGAGGGGGATGTGGCGTGCCCACGTCTCGAAGGCATCGCCGTTGATGCCGAAGCCGAAGTTGCGCGCCAGCGTCATGAAGTAAGCAGCCTCCCACGACCCTTCGCACTGCTCGGCGCGCCGCCGGATGGCCTCGGTCTTCTGTTCCAGGCGCTCTGTCTGCAAGGCGCTGAGCCACGCGTGGACGGTGAGCGTCGACAGTTCGGGAATGATCTTGTAGCAGGGTGGGTACTGATCTTCGTGGAGCAGCTCGGCATAGTGGTCGGCCACCTGCTGCGGCACGGTGAGAATCACCTGCGGCAACGGTCGGCCGTCGTGCGTCAGCACCTCGGTGTCGACGGCTCCGCATACGTGAAGCACGACGTTGTCGTAGCGCGGATCGCTGTCGTGACCGTGGCGATACCAGTCGCTGGCGCGCTCGTGAATCTCTACGTTGCCCACCCACAGCGTTCCGCCGATCCTCACCTTCGCGTTGAAGAAGTCGGGTCCGGCGTGCCTGCGGTTGTAGAGGCCGGGGTCGATGACCTCCACCTCTCTGCCGTCGGTCGTTGTGAGCGTTTCCAGCGGCAGCATCTTGTGCTTCCAAACGTAGTGCAGCAGTTGCTCCATGGCTTGTTCGTCTTTCAGAATGCAAAAATACGAATATTTTCAGAAATAGCGAAAGATAAATGAAAAAGGTGTAGAAAAAAACGGCCGACTCGCGGTGTGGAGTCGGCCGTTGTTTCAAAAAGAGCAGGTCTCGCCTTATTCGGCAAACGGGTCGAATGTTCCTGCGGCGTTGCCGTTGTTATAGTCTTCCCAACCGATGGTCTGCGCCAGACCCTTGTTGGAGTTCTGTGCGCCGGAGCTTAATCCGAGGAAGTAGTACTTCGGACGGAAGTTCATGTAGAGGTCGTTGTGCTGCGAGTCGCGGCCGTCGCCCTTACGCACCTTCACGACGAGGTTCTCCTGATACCATGCCTTCAGACTCTCGAGCTGGGGAGCCAGTTCCTGACGCAGGTCCACGCCGGCGGGCCTTACCGTTCCGGCCTTGATGAGCGGATCGCTGTCCCACTGTGTGCCGCCGACGCCGTACTGGTCGCCCACGCGGAACTCGATGTTCTCGCGACGCTGTCCGTTGAACGGCTTGAATCCGAGCCATGTGCAGGTGTTGCCGCCCCATCCGGTGAGTGTCCACGATGCGGGAGCTCCCGGCACCTGAACGGCACCGCCGTCGAAGAGCATCCATCGGCGCATGTCGTCGAAGCGCTTACCCTCGTAGGCGAACTCTATCTGGCGCTCGTAGAGGATGGCGCTCATGCAGGCAGCCTGATCGCCGGAAAGATTTGTCTGCAGACCGAAGTTGTTGGCGGCGCTGTAGCCGGCGCGTGCACGGATCTTCTGCAGCTGCTCCACGGCGTAGCTCATGTCGCCGGCGCCGCAAGCCACCTCGGCAAGGTTGAGCAGCACCTCAGCATAACGGATCTCGATGAGGGGAGCGGCCGAGAAGAACGGGCCTGCACCCTTGCTGCCCAGGGGCTCATACATATAGAGCGAGCTGGGGTTGACGTCGAGGTCGTCGCTCTTCTTGCGCACGTAGACACCAGCCTTGCTGCCGAGCAGGTTGTCGGCGGCGTAGGAGTTGCCGCTCTCGGGGTTGCCCTGGTCGTTGAGGTCGGTGTACCACACGTAGTTCCACAGCACGTAGTTCTTGCCGTTATCATACGACGGGTTGTGCGAATCGCGCTGTGTGGGGTCGCCGGAGAAGGCCCAGCGGAAGCCGGGGAAGGCGAAAGTGCGGTAGAAACGCGGGTCGCGGTTCATGAACGGATAGTCGGCCTCGTAGCTGTACTCCGATGTCTCGAGCTTCGTGTACGTTCCTGTTCCGGCGGGAATCTTTCCGTCGGCCATGGGGAACTGCTGGATGAGCATCAGACCGGCCGTCTTGCCGCCGCCACCGGTGTTGGCCGGACGGATGTCGCGCTCCCAACGGTTGTTCTTCTGGTTGTCAAGACCGTCGTCGCTGGCCACATTGTTGTGCAGAGTGACGAAGACAGCCTCGGGATTCTTGCCGCTGGTGAGGAACTGGCGTGCGAAGTCGGACCCGTTGATGTTGTTGCCGGCCGTGTAGAGACCGTAACCGCAGGCGTTGATGGTGCCGAGATCTTCCTTCATCTGGTTGTAGGCCTCGGTCCAGCGGCTCTGGTCGTTGGCGCGGTTGAAGAGCGGGCTGGCCCAAAGGAGCAGCACGCGGCCCTTCAGGGCGAGGGCTGTGCCTGTAGTCACGCGACCGTAGTCGCTGCCGCTCCATCCGCCACCGGTGGTATGGCTGCGCAGCATGTCGGCGGCGCGCTTCAGGTCTTCAAGGATGAATTCGATGCAGGCCTTGGCCGACGAGCGCGGTGTGAACGAATCGGCCACGGGCTCGAGCACTTCGGTCACAATGGGCACGCCACCGTACCATTTCACGAGGTTATAGTAGCACCATGCGCGGAAGAAATAGCACTGTCCGAGGAAGAGCTGCTTCTGCTCGTCGCTGATGGTGCTGTTGGAGATGCCGTTGATGGCGTCGTTGATGTTGCGGATACGACCGTAGACGGCCTCCTGGATGTTGTTGTTCGATGCGAGGAAGAAGTCGGGAACGGCGTTGTTGGTGCCCGAAGAGGAAAGCTCAATCTCCGGATTGACGAAGTCGCTGAAGCCCGAATACTCTTCGGTCGACTTGGCAGCGATGTCGGCATTGCCCATCGAGGGATATTTCCACGAGAGATCGCTGGCTGTGGGCAGACACCAGCTGTAGATGTCGTTGACGCGCCCGTTGCAGCCGCTGACGTAGTTGTAGGCGTCGGCGCTCACGTTGTCGTAGTTCTTTTTCTCCCAGAGGAAGTCGTCGCTGCACGATGTGAGGGCGAAGGCGGCCACCAGACCTAATCCAATGAATTTTATGTTGTTGTTCATATTGTCATTCATCTTTTATTGTTTCACGAATGTGTTTAGAAACTCAGGTTCACACCGACGGTCCACTTGCGCAGGTTCGGGTACGAACCGAAGGCTCCTGCCATGGGGTTGGTGAAGTGGTCGGGGTAGGGGTTGTAGAAGTTGATGAGGTTCTGGCCCGTCACGTTGATGCGGATGCCCTTGATGCCGGTGTTCTTCAGCCAGGCTGAGGGCAGGGCGTAGGCGATGGTCAGACGGCTCAGGCGCACGCTGGCGTTGCTGATGCGCCAGAAGCTGGATGCGATGGCGTTGACGTTCTGGTAGGCGAGGTTCGGATATTCGGCCTCGCGGTTCTGAGCCATGACGAGATTGCCGCTTCCGTCGTAGATGTCCTGATAGACATACATGTTGTCGGGATTCCAGAACGAAGGCATGTTGTAGAACTCCAGGTTCGAGTTCGACGCCACGCCGATGGCCTGAGCGGGCACTGTGGTGTAGCCACCCCAGCTGGCACCGAGCTGTGCCGTGACGGAAATGCCCTTCCAGTCGGCGCCGAGGTTCATCGTGAAGCCGTAGATGTTGCCGCGCTTGCCGAGCTGCACCTGGTCGTTGTCGCGGTCCACGACGCCGTCGGGGCCGAGATAGGTGCCGTCGGGCTGCTGCGGTCCGCGTACATCTTTATAGATGAGCATACCGGGGCGCACCTTGTCCTTGGTCATGCCGAGATAGCTGGTGATGTTATACTGTGCGAAATACTCCTCGATGTCCTGGAACGAGCGGAACATACCGATGCACTGCAGTCCCCACAATCCGAGATCGGTGCGGCTGCCGGGCGTCATCTGGCGGTAGAGATACTCTGTGGGCCAGTCCATCACCTTCACCTTGTTGTCGCTCATGCCGGTGTTGATGCCGATGCGGTACTTGAAGTCCTTGCCGATCTTGTCGCGCCAGGTGAGCGAAAGCTCCCATCCCCAGTTGTCCATTTCGCCGAGGTTGGTCGAAGCCGACTGCGAACCGACGGTGCCGGGCACGTCTTCCTTCAGGTTCATCAGCATCTCGCGGTTACGCTCGTAGTAGTAGTCGAAGCCGATGTTCAGACGGCTGTGCAGCACCTGCAGGTCGAAACCGGCGTTGAACTTATACGACTTGTCCCAGTGGACCATGACGTTCACGGCCGAGTTGTTCTTGTTGATGGTGATGCGGCTGCCCGAGTCGTTGCCGAGGCCTTCGCCGAACACCGTTCCCTTGTTGGCATCGGTGGCGTAGACCTGCATCCACTGCCAGGGAGCCAGGTTGTCACGACCGGTGAGACCGTAGCTGGCGCGGATCTTCAGGAAGTCGACCCAGCTCATGGCCTTGCTGTTCTGGAACCAAGGCTCCTCGCTGATCACCCAACCGGCGGAGACGGCGGGGAAGGTGCCCCAGCCGTATTTCTTCGAGAACTTGGTGGAAGCGTCGGAACGGAGCAGGAACTCCAGCAGGTAGCGGTTGGCGTAGGCGTAGTTGATGCGTCCGATGTACGACATCGTGCCGCTCTCCGAGCGACGGAACTGTGCATCCTCTTCGCTGCCGTCCTTCACCGAGTTGTCCTGACCGGTGGTGAACTCCAGGGGCTTCGTCTTGCTGGCGTAGGTCAGCTCGCTCTCGGCCTCCGAGCGCTCGATGGAGAAGAGTCCGTTGACGTGGTGCTGTCCGAAGTCGCGGGCATACTGCACGGTGAAGTTCATCTGGTAGTTGTCCGTGCGGATCATCTGGCGGCTGAGGATGTCGCCGTTGTTCAGCGTCAGAGCGTTGAAGTTGGCGAAGTTCAGGTAGTCGAACGAGCTGTCGTCGCCCGCTGTCGGGGTGTACATGTGCTCACCGCTGCCGTAGCGACGCGTCATCTGGTAGAGCGTGTAGCTCGAACCGTACTGGTTGTTCTTGTCGGTGTTGATGCTCTTCGAGTAGGCGAAGCTGAGCTTCAGGCCCTTCAGGATGTTGCTCCACCCGAAGTCGTAGTTCAGACCGGCGTTGATGCTCGTGTTTGAAGTCATCGTGCGGGTGTAGTCGCCGTTGTCCTGCAGCACGCGGAACGAGTAGTTCTGGTTCTGCACGCGGGCGCCGTTGCTCGGTCCGTAGGTGGGAATGTAGTATCCGTTCACCTCTTCGGGGATATAGCGCGGGCGTGTGAGCATCAGGTTGTAGTCCTTTTCGTCGCTCGTGCCGCCCACCTTCAGCATGGGTTTGTTCTTCTTGCCGTAGTCGCCGCTCACGGTGAGGTTGGCCGAGAGCCACTTGCTGATCTTCACGTCGATACCGGCGCGGTAGTTCCAGCGGTTGTAGTCCAGCTTGCCGAGGTTACCGTCCTGGTCGAAGTAGGAGATGCCGCCGAAGTAGCTCACGTTGTCCGAAGCTCCGCTGACGTTCACCGAGTGGCGCATCGTCGAACCGGTCTCCCAGTACTTGTCGAGCAGGTCGTAGTTGAGCGCCTTCATGGCCTCCAGCTCGTCGGCCTGGAAGAGGGCTGTCTTCTTGTTGAGCGACGTATTGGTCGGGTCGGCAGCCGTGATGGCGTTGTACAGACGGCCGTAGTCGTAAGAGCTGAGCATCTTCGGGCGTGCCACCTCGTCGGTGAAACCGAACTGTCCGCTGTAGGAGATCGACGGCTTGCCCATCTTACCCTTCTTCGTCGTGACGAGGATGACACCGTTGGCAGCGCGGGCACCGTAGACGGCAGCCGAAGCATCCTTCAACACGGAGATACTCTCCACCTCAGAGGGGTCGAGGTTGTTGAAAGCTTCGGCTCCCAGGTTCTGGTAGGAGTTGCCCACCTTCACGTCGTTCGGGTAGATATAGCCGTCGATGACGAACAGGGGCTGCTGGGCTGTGGAGCCTACGTCGCCCAGCGAGTTCGTGTCGCGGATGCTCAGACGGGCGTTCTCACCCGGACGGGCATCACCGCCGCTCACTCCCAGACCGTTCACCAGGCCGCCCAGCGTGGAAGCCAGGCCGCCGGCTGCCAGGTCTTGGATCTCGTCCACGGGCACGGTGGCCACCGAACCCGTCAGGTGGGCCTTCTTCTGAGTGCCGTAACCCACGACGACCACTTCTTCGAGCGTCGAGTTGTCTTCTTCCAGCTGCACGCGGCCGCCAGTGGTGACGACGTCTTTGTAGCCGATATACGAGATGACGACCTTGCCGTTCTTCGGAACGTCAAGCTTGTAGTTTCCGTCCAGGTCGGTGACCGTGGCGACATTGGTGCCTTCCACCTTCACCGTGGCGCCAATCACGGGCTCGCCCGTTTCGTCGACGACCGATCCCTGCTGCGTCTTGTTCTGTGCCAGTGCGGGCAATGCCATGAGCAGTCCGAGGCACAAGCTGATGATATATTTTCTATATTTCATATCCTTTTTTGTTCAATAATGCCAAGCAATCTGTTTTCATTCTTCTATCACTGTGGTTCCGACGGCCTCAGGGCAGCCAGCGCGGGTCGCCCGTGCGGCGGCTCAGCTGCGTGGCTCCGCCGATGTGGAAGTCGCCGCCGTTGGGGTTGGCAAACTGGGGGTCTTCCTCGATCTGCGTGCCCGAGGTGTCGTACTCGCCCACGTTGTCGAACGTGCCGTCGGCCTGCATGTAGGTGTTGTTGGCAAACTTGGCCGTGGGCTGGTTGCTCTTACCGTGGAGGAAGCGGCGCGGCACGCCGCCGCCCTGGCTGCAGGCGTAGAAGATGCAGTCGGTGAGTGTCCAGTAGGAGTCGGTCTTGCCGTTCATGCCGTTGTAGTTGCCCCACTGTCCGCCGTTCCATCCCAGACGGTAGAACGTGCAGTTCTTGTAGGTGACGCTGTTGCCGGGACCGCCCTTGTCGGCACCCATGTTGATGTCCTTGGCGCGGTACATGCCGGCCTGGTAGAAGTATTTCACGTCGCCCTCGGCCTGTCGGTTGAAGAAGGTGCTGTTGCTGATGGTCAGATCGTTGATGTGTCCGCCCTTGTTGGTCCAGATCACGGCGCCGCTGTTCGAGGCGGGAGGCGTCATCTCGACCACGCAGTTGTCGATGAGGAACTGCACGGCAGCCACTTTCTGGTCCTTGCGGTTGTCCCAGAAGAAATAGCCGTTCACGTTGTCGAACGTGCAGTTCACGATGGTCACGTTGCCGCCGAAGATGACGAACTCGGTGGCAGCGTCGCGGGCAGCCGTGGGTGCCTTGCTGAAGCCGAACACGCCGTTGTTGGCAGCCATGCCCGAGCAGTCGAACTTCAGGTATTTGGCACCGAAGGGAGCTGCGAAGTTGATGCACGATGCCTCGGTGGTGTAGTTGATGGTGGCGGGCGATGTCTTGCTGTTCGAGCGCAGCGTCACCCAGTGGCCGTCGAAGTCGAGCTCGCCGCTCACGGTGTAGGTGCTGCCGGCCTCGAGGTCGTAGTTCAGGTTGCTGCCGACGGCCTCGTCGGGAACGGGGTTGGCGGCGAACCATTCGTTCAGGTCAGCGCCTGCCGGAATGGTCTTGTAGGTGGCGGTGAACGTCGAGATGTGGAGCTCGGTGGCCTCGGCAGCCTCGCTGTTGTTGGCCGACGGCTTGCCCATGGTCTTGATGCGCGCCACATAGTTCATGTCCTCCTCGCGCTTCACGGTCACCGAACAGCCGTCGATGAGCGAGTCTTTCACGATCGGGGCGTCCATCGCACCGGCATCGAAGAAGGAGAACAGGTAGCCGCCCGCTCCTGCCACCACGGGCCACGTGATGGTCTGCGACTTGCCGTCGGCACTGGGCGTGACGGTGATCTGGTCGGCCTGCGGCGACGTCAGCGCAACGCCAGAGACGTTGCTCACGAAGCGTTCGCCATCGTCGTAGCCATCTTGCGCACACGAGGTGAGCATCAGCGCCGTTGCACAGAGCATCAGGCTGCCCTTGCACAGTCGTGACACGAAGCGGCTCTCTCTGGAAAACTGGTTTTCAATCATAGATGAGTTTGGTTATTAAGTTATACATGTATTCCTAATTATATATAAGGACGCGACGCCCTTGCACTTGTAACCAGCAGCCGCGGTTTTTTTGATTAAAGCGGTCTTGGAAACCTTCTGTTTTGTAAATATTCTTAACCGAAAAATCGTGTATGGATTTTCTTTCATTCTGGGAAGACGAACGCTTCTGATTTGCCAAAAAATCCATTCAAAATCGAGGAAAAATCGAGCCCGTTTTTCAAAATGCGTCATTTTACACTCCGAAATGAGCCATTTTGCTCGCTGAAATGGCGCATTCTGCACGCCGAAATGAGCCATTTTGGAGTGTAAAATGATGCATTCTGGAAACCCCGAAATTGTAAAGAAAAGACAAGTGCTTCGTTTTCAGACGTTTGCAAATCGTCTGAGAATCGCTCAGATGCGGCCGTGGGATTTTAATTTCAGAATAACGCAGCCACAGAGCGTCAAAACGAAGATTTTGTCAGCATTTTTCACACCACACCCACCCGCTTTTCGTCCGACGTCGGCGCACGAAAAAAGGCAGGCAACCCACGGATAGGCGCCTGCCTGAGCACGAAAAAAAGCAGGGTCCCCGCACGGGGACACCTGCCTCATCACATTATTGCTAACATTAAAATGAAAGGTTCTTACTTCTTGATGAACTTCTTGCCGTTCATGATCACGATGCCCTTGTAGTCGTTGCCAACCACCTGACCCTGCAGGTTGTACATCTTGTTGTCCTGAACCTTCTCGGCCTTCACAGTCTCGATGGCGTCGATGCCGCCAGCGTTGAACTCGAAGCCACCGAAGCCCACCTGCGAGCTGTCCTGGAAGAGCCAGTAGTCAACACCTGCCTTGGCGTCGAATGTGATCCAACCCCAGAATGCCTGGTTGCCGGCTGCAATCACGTAAGGAGCGGTGTCAACACCGTCGACGACCTTAGCGTCGTTGTGTACCTGCTGAATCTCCTCGGCGGTGAAGAACTTCATGATCTCCTGACCGTCAGCATTCAGCACCTTGTTGCCCTCAGCGTCGACAACCTTCTGGCCGTTGATGTAGCCCTCAGCCTTGTAAGCCACGGCTTCCTTCGACTGACCGTTGATGAGATAGGTGTTGCGGTTACCCTTGTTGGCCCACACCTGAACCTTCATCTTACCGTCGGTCTTGGTGGTGAACTTGTAGTAGAGGCCTGTTTCAGGCATGTCCATGCCGGGCTGGTAGTACTCGTAGATGGCGCGGTACTTGCCGGTGGGAACATCGTCGGTGACAATCTCCTCGCAGAACATGTTGATGTAGGGGTTGCCCGTGCCCATCAGGAAGTAGAGCTTCGTGCCGGCAGCGTCGTTGATGTCGGTCTTGTTGTTCTTGTTCTCCCACTTGATAGGAGCCCAGCTGCCTACGGAAGCCACCTTGTGGGCATAGGGATGAGCCTCACCCTTCTGGTCAACATAGTCGGGCATGGCATCACCCGGAGTGATGTCCTGAGCACCACCGTCGATATTGGCAGGAGTAGCACCGCCAACGGCTTCCATCGTCACGTTCTCGGTGTTCACGGTGATCACCGACTTACCGTCCTTCACGTTCGTTGCCTCGCCGTTCTCGTTCACATAAGCCAGGAAGTCGAGGGCCAGGGCTGCCGATCCGTCGGCAGCTACGTTGATGGGACTGTAGCTCTCGCCTGTCGTCACAGGGCCGGGAGTGTCGCCGCCGGTCTCGACCTTGATGCAATAGAAGTTCAGACCCGAGTTGCCGCTGTAGATGTAGACGACGCTCGGCTCGCTGATCTTCTGCTCCACCTTGTAGATCTTGTCGCCAAGAAGGGGAGCATCGTAGAGCTTGTTGTCCATGTTGCCGGCTGCAATCACCAGGTTGCGGTCGGTAGCGCTGCTGTTAGCCGACATACCGTAGACGGTGACGGTGCTGTTGGCGGGAGCGCCGAAGCTGAGGTAGCGGGCCTCGGCCGAACCGGCACCACCCATCTTGGCACGGTGTGTGAACTCGTAGCCGTCGATCGACTTCTTGTTCTCGTCGATGACAACGGTCTTGTCGGCATTGGCGGCGATGGTAAGGCCGTCGATGGTGACTGTCTCCGAGATGGTTCCCAGCTCGTTGAACTTCGAGTCGGAGAAGTTCCATGTCTGTGCGTTAGCACTTACTGCCATGACTGCCATGGCAATGAGAGTAAAAATTTTCTTCATACGCTTAAATATTAATTAGTTATTGTAAAATATAAGTTTCTGACAGTTTGTAAATTAGTCTGCACAAAGATAACGGTTTTACTCATATTATGTAATGTATGCGCGCGAACTTTAATTTTATTTAACAGAAAACAGCGTTTTCGTAACCATTCGTCACCCTTCGGTGCTTAGTCATGTTTCTCGCTCTGTTAATTCTTCAAAAAAACAATTCAGTCCCTTTGTTTCGATTTATTGTTTTATTATATTTGCAAACGAAACCATTCAAAGCTGTCCTATGATATTATCATCATTGATTTTAGAATTGGCAATGACAACTACGTCCTTGACTATTGTTTCATGTAACAATTCGACCGACAACGAACTGTTATCCGACATTTCCGTTACTTCACGGAATCAAACGTTAGCTCGGGACTCTTTCATAACAATACAAGAAGATGAATACCTCGGGATTGGAGTCCAAGAGAAGGCTAACGAGTGTTATCAGCAAATCATGAAAGGGTTAGCATCTCGCGACATTTCTTCTCGTGAAGTCTTTCCTGATTATTATGGTGGCTCTTATCTTACCCTCGATGACCATCTGGTTGTCTACATCAAAGGAGATATGCAAAAAGGCATGGGAGCAATCAAGAGCGTAGTGAAAGATGACAGCTGCATTATTTACAAAGCCTGCGACTTTTCTTATCAGGAACTGACAGACATCATGGAACGATTGAATTCCATTTTGAGAAAACATGAAAAAGAGGAGAGCTCACATCTGCAAGGTTTTGGACTGTACGAAAAAGAAAACAGAATCAAAGTCATGCTGTTCGATCTCAACGAAAAGGAAATCCAACACTTCAAAGACACTTTCTTCGACCACCCAGCCCTCATCTTTGAAAAAGGATATGAATTCAGAATGGATATCGGAACAGGAACAAAAGATTAACTTTCAATCCATCGTTATATGAATGTTTTCAAACTGGTAACGATTCTACTCTTAGGCATTCTGATGATGGGATGCCGGCAGACAGGAACAGCAAAACCTCATGGACAACAATCGAGCAGACAAGACAAGAAAGAGGAACCGTGCAGGGAATGCATTACATTGGAGATCAATGCAGACACCATCTCTATGGCAGGTCTTGAAGGACGGGAATTTGTATTGACAATGACAAACAGGTATGCTGATTATAAAATAGAAGGCTGTTTCAACAAGATATATCTGTATCGCAAAGAAAGGGGAGAGTGGAATATTGTGTGTGGCGACAATTGGGTGATTCTTGATTGTTACAAAGGGTATACGATGAAACCAGGTGAAGTGAAGCAGGAGATATTCACTTTCGACTGGTATTTAAGTAGCGGTCTGCTGAAACCAGGCCTTTACAAACTGAAGACTAAACAGATTGTAGAAATCTTCCCACCCACGGCCGAGGGGAATACTCGCTGTGCAGAAGCGGAAGACCTATTCATCATCACCCGATGATGATTCCCGACAAAGGCAATCATGAATGAAAAAAAAACAAAGGAAATGCGCAGTAAACGACATTTCCTTTGGTAAAGAATAGTAGACGTACATTATTGTATACCGAAGTCCTGCTGCTGCTTCTCCACCTCTTCGAGCATGCGGCGACGCTCTTCGTCGCTCATCGTGGCCGACGATTGGCGATGTGCGGCGCCGGAGGCACCCATCACGGGTTGCGAAGCGGGCTTCCGGATATCGCCCTCGAACTTGTATTCGGTGTAGGGAATGCTCTCTATCTGCAGCGTGTCGGCCTGTGGGGCGTGGGTGCCCTCGAAGAGCGGACGGGCGATGATGCGAATAGGACCGGCCGTGCGCGTGCTGCGCACGAGGATGGGCGCGCTGCCCCACTCCACCAGCCTCGGGTTGGCCTGGATGGTGGCATCGCCGATGATCTCGCCTTCACCTTCAACGGTGAAAAGGACGCTCTCGCGTGCCAGACGGCGAACGTTGCCGTTGTCGTCGGTCACTTCGGCCACAACAACGATGAAGTCGGAACCGTCGGCAACGAGTTTTTTGCCCATTTCATCGGCATAAAGACGAATCTTCGTGCTCCTTCGCGACGGCATTTTCGTCTCCGTGCAGACCACTTTCCCGTTCTTGATGCCCTCGGCAACGAGCTTTACACCCTGCCAGTTGCGCTTCGTGTAGCTCTGTTCGCGCGCTTTCCAGAAGTCCCAGAAGCCTTTGAACACGACGGGCGCATTCGGAATGCCGTCCTTGGTGTGGACGACGGGGAGCGTCGCTGACTTCCAGTCGCCGAGCGATGTCAGCCGGACGCTGTCGCAATTGGTGAAGATCGTCACGTCGTTGGGCGAGAATTGCGTCATCTCGTGAGCGATGAAGAGGAAGGGATTAGCCCCCCCTACTGCCCCCGAGGGGGCCTCATTTGTCACAGTTTCCCCCTCGGGGGACGGAAGGGAGGCTGGTATCTGCGAGAAAAACATCTCTGCGGCGTATTTCTTCTGGCGGAAAGCGTCGTAGATTCCGCCCACGTAGGCATCGGGATGATAGCCGCGCTGGTGGTCGAACGGGTGCCACAGGCAGCCGCCGATGAACTGTCTTTGCCCGCGGAACATCATGCCGTAGGTGTCGGCCAGCGACAAAGAGGCGGCCAGCATGGCGTGCTCGCCCCACGGACGAGCTGCGCGGTTGATGGCGTTGTGCGCATACCAGTCGTCAACATACTCACCCAACTCGCGGGTGAAGATGCACTTGTCGGTGTCGAGCGTGCCCTTGCCGATGTTGTCGGCCCAGTCGTAGAGCACGTCGTAGTTGTCTTTCACCCCGGCAGAGTTCATGTCGGCTGCAGCAACGGGCCGTCCTGGGTATGGATATTCCTCACGAGTAATCTGTAATGCCTTCAACGCGAAGTCTTCAGGGTAGCGGGTCTCGTTCAATATGGGTTCCCACATCAGCACACAGGCGTGGTTGCGGTCGCGACGGATGATTTGGCGCGTGTTCTGATGCACCATCTCGGCCCACTGTGGGTCTTTGTTCCAGTACTGCCAGCCCGGTGTGGGCACGATGATGAAGAGTCCCAGCTCGTCGCAAGCGTCCATGAACGACGGATCCTGCGGGTAGTGAGCGGCGCGGATGATGTCCATGCCGGCGTCTTTCAGGCGTTTGGCATCGCGCCATTGCTGACTGTTGGGCAGCGCATTGCCCACATAGGCGAAGTCTTGATGTCGGTTTCCGCCGATCAACTGGTGGTATGGCTTGCCATTGAGCCAGAATCCGTCCTTCCCGCGGAACTCCGCTTTTCGGATTCCCGTGCGCACCATGCCGCCGTCGAGACAGCGCTTGCCGTCCATAACCTGTATCTCCACCTTATATAAATAGGGGTCTTCGGGCGACCACAGGTGCGGCTTGGACACTTTTGTCTGCAATCGGGCCGTTGCGAACGCGTTTTTTCCTGTTGGCAAAGCAACCTTTTGGCTGACGGTCTTCACCACTTTCCCGCCTGCATCCTTGATTCTGGCCACTACGACGGGGCTCGCTTTCCGGCCGTCGGCGCTGCCCAGCTCAACGTTGATAAACATCTCGGCCTTCTGTTCGGTGATGTCGCCATAGTGGATGAACACGCCGCCACCCGCCACTTGGTTGCGTTCAAGGGCATCGGTGATGCTGACGGCCGACTTCCCGATGAGCCATACATCGCGATACATGCCACCGTGGTAGGCGAAGTCGAGCTGCGACTGCTTCTTTCCCGGCGGATAACTTTTGTCGTCGCTGTTGTCGGCACGCACGGCAATGAGGCATTTGTCGCCCGGTTTCACATCCTCCTGCGACAGATTGACCGTAATGGGCAGGTAACCACCGAAGTTCTGACGCACCAGACGACCGTTGACGTAGATGAGTTGCTTGCCCATGATGGCCTCGAAGTGCACTTCAACCACTTTTCCGGCCATTTCATCGGGCATAGTGAAGGTTTTCCGATACCATGTGACACCCTGATAATTGCGGTTGCCACTCACCTCGGCAGGCTCTAATCGCGACGTGTGAGGGGCGCTGACCACTTCCCATCGTGAGTCGTCGAACGTTGTTGCCTCGGCATCCTTCACGTCGCCGAGGTGAAAACGCCAGCCAGGGTTGAAGTTATAGACAATGCGCCCGGAACCAGGTAACGCATAGAATCCGGCAACCGATGTTTCCTGGGCTTGAAACGGCATGGCCAGAAAAGCGAAGAGAAGGGAAAGGAATAGTTTCTTCATTGTTTTTACTATATTCTTTTATTTGATGTCATGTCATGGTTTCGTCTCACCACATCGAATGAGTGGTGGCGTTTTGAACGGAGTCAGCTCGACATGCTTGATGCGCTGGCGCCGCCAGGTATAGATAGCGTGCAGATGGCCGTCGCGACTCTGTATGATCGAGGGGTAGGAATACTGCGAAATGGGGCTGTCCTCAAGCGTTATGTAGTGATGCCACGACAGTCCGTCGTCGGAAACCAAGACGGAAAGCGGTGTGCGTGCGCCCTTTTCCTTCGTGGGTTCGATGGGCCAGTCGTTGCAAATCAACGCGTATCGGCCGTCGGCAAGCGTCACGGCGTCGAGTCCGCTGTTATTATTGGGCATGTCGATGAGCTCTAATGGTGTCCACGTCTCGCCGTTATCGCTGCTGAAGGTGACTCCGACATGGCGGCTGCGCGTGCGACATAGCGCCTCCAACCGACCGTCTTTCAGCAGCAGAATGGCCGGTTGTATGGCCTTCACTCCCTCTGGCGCCTTGACAAAATCGGTGCGTTTCCACGTCTTTCCCATGTCGTCAGAGTATTCGAAATAGACTTTCCAGCCGTCGCGCTCGTCGCTTGTAGGAGCCAGCAGACGGCCGTTGCGGGCTGCCAGCGTGCTGGCTGAACCGGCGAATCGCTCTTTCGGTAGCAAGATAGGCTTGTTCTTCACTGGACCATAGAAGCCGTCGGGCAGCGGTTCGCGCTTTCCCCAGGTTTTACCGCCGTCTTTCGACGTCACACGCCAGCCTTTCCAGCCCGCCACGTTGGGCCCGATCTTGAAGTAAAGCTGCAGCTCTCCGTCGGGTGTTTCAAAGAGAACGGGGTTCCAGCAGGCCTCGCGGTACTTGTCCCCCACGGCTGCCTCGCCGCGATTTCCGCGCCATTCGGGCAGCGGAGTGAACGTTCCGCCGAAGAACGGCATCGTACTGGCTTCCACCAGACTCTGCTTGCTCTCGGGATTGGGAGCCAACGCACGCGGCTCAACGCCGTCGGCCACCATCTGCGGAGCCGTCCAGCGGTTGCTTCCCTTAGGCTTCCGGCTCACCCAGATGCACACATCGGGGTTGCGTTCCTTCGTTCCTCCGAAGTAAGTTGCCACCAAATCGCCCTTCCGAGTCTCCACGATACTGGCCGAATGGCACTGCGGGAAGGGTGCATCGGTGTAGAGAAACTCGTCGACAATCGTCGGGGTGTCGTACTTGATGAGCTGATGTGTCAGGTCGTGCACGCCCGATGGCAGTTCCCGGACCGTCTCTTCGTCGAGCTGCACCACAGCCGATGTGTTCGCAGGAATCTCGATGTGCCATCGCAGCACGCCGTTCTCCTTCTTCCATCGGCTCGTGATGCGCCCATAAATACAATCGTAAGAAGCGTCAATATCGTCGATTTCATCGACCGAAAAGTCTGGTTTCATCACAATAGTACGGTATCCCATATCGCCGGGAGTGATGCCTGCGACGCACTCGTAGAGCCACGAGAGCAGGTCGCCGAGCAGCATGACGTGATTGCCCGAGTTCATCTTGGGCGAAGCGGTGTCGCCGTTCCACAGTTCCCATATCGTCGTTGCGCCGTGTTCTGCCATGTATCCCCACGAAGGATAGCTCTTGTTGGTGGCCAGGAGCCATGCGATGTCGGTTCGTCCCATCTTTGTAAGGGCGTGCATGAGCCAGCTGATGCCGATGACGCCGCACGACACGTGGCCGTTGTTGTCGGTAATGATGTTCTTGATGATGTTTTTCTCCACCTCGCCTTTGACATACTGATCGTCAATCATGCCGAAGACGTAAGGCAGAATGTTGGCCGTGGCCGTATTGTTGCCGTAGAACGTGCTGTCGGGATAGAGCAGATGGTCCGGAACGACGGCGGTTCCTTCGTTGCGAACGAGGAACCGGCGGTTGAAAGCGTCCTTCGTGAGCGCTGCTTCCTGTTGGAACCAAGTTGCATCTTCGGCCGTTCCCACCCACTTGGCGTAGGTTTCCATCTGCTTACATATATAATAATAGTAAGCCGTAGAGATCAGCGAGCCGTCTGTCTGCCGCTTCGGATCCTGGCTGTGGATGAGCTTTTCATCCTCAGGCGGCACGCACCAGTCGCCGTATTTGTCTGTTTCGATGATGCCGTCGTGCTGGTATTGATACTTCAGATGGTGCAGCCATCGCTTCACGTTCGGGTACCATCGGCGCAGCGGAGCATCGTCGCCGTACTGCATCAGGAGCATGGTCAGACCGTTGGGCAGCGCGGCCGGCCAGGTGACGTTGTCGCTGTAGTAGTTCCAGTAGGCCGGGGCTACGTCGGGAATGCAGCCGTCTTCACGCTGTGCCTCGCAGATGTCGCGCATCCACTTGGCGTAGAGGTTATGGTTATCGAACAGATAAGCCTCGCCGAAGCAGCCTGCCGTGCGGTCGCCGAGCCACGGCTGTCGCTCATCGCGCTGCGGACAGTCCACGGGCAGACCCTTGTAGTTGCTCAGAATGCCCCATCGCGCGTTGTTATAGACGGTGTTCAGCGTGCGGTTTGACGAGCAGAACGAGCCTGTCTCGTCCATCTCGTCGGACACTACCTCGCCGATGAAATCGTCTATTCGTGCATTCTGCATGCCGGTTATCTCCACATAGCGGAATCCGTGGTACACAAACGTGGGGTGCCACCAGCGTCCCTGCTCGCGACCGTTGGCATAGTAGCGGTCCGTGCTGTGCGCATGGCGCAGGTTTTCCACCCAGATGTTGCCGGCGGAGTCGAGCTTTTCAGCGAAACGCACAATGATTGAGTCGCCGGCCTGTGCCCGATTGATGCGCAGCTTCAGCCATCCCGCCATGTTTTGGCCAAGGTCCAGGATCAGTTTCCCGTCCTTTTTGTTCAGGCTGACGGGGCTGATGCGCTGCAACACACGCATGTTGGGAGCCATTGCTCCACGCAGCGTGCCTAATGGAATGGCTGTCCGCTCGGCGTTCATCCATCCTTTGTCGTCGAAACCCACCTTCGTCCAGCCGTCGAATTCCTTCCGTGCATCATAGATTTCTCCGTCGTATTCGTTGTTGGAACGGATGGCCCCGTCGGGCGTCAGCTTCCATTTCTCGTCCGATGAAATGGTCTTTTTCGTTCCGTCAGCGAACTCCACGATGAGGTTCAGGCGCATCGTGGGGTATCCGAAGCGCGTTATCTTATAAGGTTTCTTGTTCTGCTGCATGGTGTAATAGCGACCGTTGCCCAGCACGACACCGATACAGCTCTTGCCGACGGCAAGCATCGGCGTCACGTCGTAGGCATTGTAGAGCACCGTGCGGCGATAGTCGGTGGGTGCCGGGGCCAGGACGTCGTCGCCCACGCGCTGTCCGTTCAGGTAAGCCTCGTACATTCCAAGGCCGCTGATGTAGAGTGTGGCCTGCCGAATCTCCTTGTCCAGTTCGAACTCCTTTCGCAGATAGCGGGCCGACAGGCGGCTATGCTCCTCTTCCACGTCCCACGGCATGGCGCGGTCCAGTCCGATCCACCGTCCGGTCCAGTCGGCTTCGTTCAGCAGCCCGACGTTCCACATGGCCACGGGGCTCCATTCTGCCTCGCCTTGGTTCGTGGTCACCTTCACGCGCCAGTAGCAACGCATGTTGCTGCGCAGCTCTTTTCCGGCATAGGGGAGCCATTGCGACTGTTGTGTCTGCAGCGTCGTGTCCCACAGATCGCCCTGCAGGGCCTCCGCCTTCTCGCGCGTTGAAGCCACGACGATGCGGACGGCGGTCTGACGTACGTCGTTCACGTCGGCCTCAATGCGCCAGCCCAGACGCGGTTTGTCCGTATTGATGCTCATGGGGCTTGTCATGTGCTCCGTGCGCAGGTCGACAACGCGGATGGGATTCACTTTTTTCTTTGCCGCAAAGGTTCCGACGGTGAACAACAGGAGCAGCACAATAAGGCTCGTTTTTTTCATTTGTCTATTATGTGAGGTCTTAAACAGTTGCTTCTTCGGGTCTTCAGATAGTATACATTATATGTTGTAGATCAGTGTTGCACCCTTCAGAACCGCTCTTCTATCTGCTGAGCGTCTTTCTTCAGGTAGTCCTTTGTGCTGTCGATGGCAATGATGACGCGGTCGGAGCCCTGCAGGTAGGCCACGTCGAAGGTGAAATCGTGCTCGGAATTATCCATTTCACCGAGGAATTGAAGGCTTCCGTCCGTCGGATTCATCACCCATACGTTCTTCCTTTCGCCCGTAATCTTGGTCAGGTCAAGGCGCATCGGCTTGCCGCTGTAGTTGTAGGCAAGCAGGTAGTCGGTTCCCCGGCAGGCGATGACGCGGTCATAACGCTCGCCGTTCTGCCCGCAGACGATGGTCTGGTCGGGCTGTCGCTCGGTGAAGGGCAGGCTCAGGATGAGCCACTTCAGGTACTTCATCTGCCCGTAGCCCGGGTCGTTCATGGCCTCCCACCACGGTTTTTCGGCACCGAAGGAGCCCAGCAGTCCCGGCCGCATGAACTGCATGATGCTGTTGTGCCCGTAGGTATGGCCGAAGCATCCGGCGAAGACGGCCCAGTAGGCATAGCGCCGCACGTCGGCCGCCTGCCAGCGTGGGGCCTTGAAATCGTGCAGTCCCTGCGGAATGTCCTCGTAGGATGGTTCGCCGTCGATGACCGGACGGAGCGGCTCCTTCTCCCAGCTCATGTCCACATAGCGCCAGTTGTCCTCCTCGGTGTTGTCCTTGATGGTGTAGTCGCCGTCGCCGTTGCGCTGTCCGTAGCGCCGGTGTCCGCTCTGGAACATGTTGAAGTCGAGCCATTCGCGGTCGTTGTACCACCATGCCGACGTGGTTCTTCCGCGCGGATGGAAGGTCATCACGTGGTTGGGGTCGGCCTTCTTGATGGCCCTTGCCAGCGCATCCCACGAAGCGGTGCCCTTGTCGCCCATGATGTCGCCGCCGATCATCCAGATGATGTTGGGCTTGTTCTTGTAGCGTTCGCCGAGGAATTTGCCGTAGGCCATGGCCTTTCCGACCGTCATCCGTTCAATCTGCGAACCCCAGATGCAGTCCATGGCGATGTAGATGCCCTGCGAAGCGGCGAAGTCAACGATGTAGTCGAGGTGCTCCCAGTAGCCATAGACGCCCGGGATGGTGAACTTGGAGAAGTTGAACGACGCGTCGTTGGCCTGATGCCCGTATATATTAAAGGTGGGGATGGCGTTGAGCACCTGTATCTGCTCCACGTTGTAGCCCGCTTCGCGTTCGCGCGTCAGGTAGTATTCCACTTCGTCGCGGTTGAGTCGCTCCGAGATGAGCCACGCCGTGTTGCCCAACCAGAAGAAGGGTGCGCCGTCCTCGTGCACCAGATAGCGCTGGTTGTCCGACACCTTCAGCCGTCCGTGGTCCCAAGGCTTATAGATGTTGGCTCCCCACGCAGCGGTGGTGGTCAGTGCGAGCATGGCTGTGAGCAACAGGCTCACGCAGGTTGTTCTCTTGATTTGCTTCATTGTAGATTGAGTTTGTTGACGTTTGTAAGTGATGAAAAAGCGACCCGCCCTTCCGTCCCCGTGGAAGTGGAGACCAATGAAAAAGGGCAGGCCGGGTGGCTGCGTCAGTATTTGAACGACGAACCGCCGAGGAACTCGCGCAGGAGCGACGTTGGCGGAATCTGGTTTTCGGGAATCGGCTTGATGTAGTGGAGGAACTTCAGCAGACGATAGGCCTCGGCGTGCTCAGGACAATTCTCGGGGACCTGTTCGAGCAGCGGTATGGCCTGCTCGCGGATGACGGCGAGCTCGAAGAGCATGGCCGTGTTGAACATGGCGTCGGCCTGTTCCTGGAAGGGGAATATCCATCGGTTCTCGCCGCGTCGCACGCTCGGCCATCGGCGTATGGTGTCGCGGGCCGTCACCTTGCGGTACTTATGGTCGCGAATAATGCGCCGCAGCAGGCGGTTATCGGTCGTGGGGATGTAGTTGTGGTTGTCGAGGAGCACAGTGGTCAGCGCCGATGCGTAGACGCGGAAGAGCTGGTCCTGCGGCACATCGGCCGTGAGCTCAGGGTTCAGGGCGTGGATTCCTTCCACGACGAGCACCTCGTTGGTCTTCAGTTGCAGCTTCCTTCCGCTCAGGCCGCTCTTTCCTGTGGCGAAGTCGTAGCAGGGCAGTTCCACCTCCTCGCCCTTGAGGAGCTTGTTCATCTGCTCGTTGAGCAGTGGCAGGTTGAGCGCATGGAGGTGCTCATAGTCGTAGTCGCCCTGAGCGTCGCGCGGTGTCTTGTCGCGGTCAACGAAATAGTCGTCGAGCGAAATGGGCACGGGCTTCATGCCGTTGATCATCAACTGGACGGAGAGACGCTTGCACGTGGTGGTCTTGCCCGACGACGACGGTCCGGCGATGAGCACCATGCGGACGCCCTTCCTGCCGGCTATCTCGTCGGCAATGCGGCTGATTTTCTTCTCTTGCAGAGCCTCCGACACCTGTATGAGCTGCGAGGCATAGCCCTTACCGACGGCTTCGTTGAGGTCGCCGATGGTGCGCAGGCCGATGATGTCCTGCCAGCTGTGGTGCTCTTTGAAGATGCCGAACATCTTGTCTTGGTGTGTCATCTCGCCCAGTTCCGACGGATGATCCTGCGACGGGATGCGCAGCAGCAGCCCGTCGAAATATTTCTCCAGTCCGAAGAGGTAGAGCTGGCTGGTGTTGGTGAGCAGCGACCCATAGTAGTAGTCGTTATAGCCGTCGATGTCGTAGTAGGTTGTGAAGAGCTGTCCCTGGCTTTTGAGGAGTTTCACCTTCGACGTGGCTCCCTCGCTGGCAAACATCGCGATGGCCTCTTCGGTGGTTGTCTGGTGACGATGGATGGGAATGGCCTGGTCGATGATCTCCTGCATGCGTCGGCGTATGCGCCCAACGTCTTCGAGCAGCACGGGTCGGGGGGTGGTGGAGCCTTCTTCGGGCGGCAGCTGCAGGTCGACATAGTAGCCGTTGGACACGGGAATGCTGATGTCCACGTTCACGTCCTTGTCCGTGTAGATGTCGTGAACAGCCTTGCAGAGCACGAAAAAGAGCGTTCGCGTGTAGGCTCGCAGGCCGCTCGACGACCTGATGTCGAGAAATTCCACCTCCTTGGGGTTATATACGCGGAAGTGCATACCCTCCACCTTGTTGTTCACGCGGGCGCTGATGGGGCCGTAGTCCATCTGTATTCCGCACTGCTGGTAGATGTCTGCAAGCGTGGAACCAGCTTCCACCTGCAGACGCTGTCCGTTGTTCTTGCACAGAACGAGAACCTTATTTGCCATATTGAGAATCGTTTGGTTTGTTTTCACAGAATGATGCAAATATACGTCTTTTTTCCGAACGAGCGTTTTTTTTGCAAATAATTTTGCTTTTTTCAATGCTTTTTATCAACTTTCGGCCGCTCGTTTTGCATAAATGCAGGAAAAAGCGTAACTTTGCAAACAAGAATCTGACGTTTTCTTTTTTCACGACAATACACAACAAATCGTTTTATATGTCTATCTGGATTCTATTTAAGCTTCTCGGGTCGCTCGCCCTGTTGATGTTCGGTATGAAGTCGATGAGCGAGAGTTTGCAGAAGATGGCCGGTCCGCAGTTGCGGCACGTGCTGGGTGCTATGACCACCAACCGTTTCACAGGAATGCTTACCGGTATGCTCGTCACGGCTTCCGTACAGTCGTCGACAGCCACCACGGTGATGACCGTCTCGTTCGTCAACGCCGGCCTGCTCACGCTGGCGCAGGCCATCTCGGTCATCATGGGTGCCAACATCGGAACGACGCTCACGGCATGGATCATGTCGGCAGGCTTCTCCTTCGACATCACCAACTGCGTCTATCCAGCCTTCTTCCTGGGCATCATCCTGATCTACCTGAAGCGCTACCGTTACATCGGCGACTTCCTCTTCGGACTGTCGTTCCTCCTGCTGGGACTCGGAACGCTGCGCATGACGGGCACCGAGATGCACCTGGGCGAGAATGAGGAGCTGCTGAACTTCTTCTCGTCGTTCGATCCGAACTCGTTCACCACGACGCTCGTCTTCCTGGTTCTCGGCGGCATCCTCACTTTCTGCGTACAGTCGTCGGCAGCCGTCATGGCCATCACGATGATTCTCTGCTCGAGCGGCGTGCTGCCCATCTATCAGGGTATCGCGCTGGTGATGGGTGAGAACATCGGAACGACCGTCACGTCGAACCTCGCCGCCCTCTCGGCCAACACGCAGGCACGCCGAGCCGCACTAGCCCACATGTTCTTCAACGTCTTCGGCGTGTGCTGGATCCTCATCGTCTTCCGACCGTTTGTCGACTTCGTGTGCCAACTCGTGGGCTACGACGTGAACATGACGAAAGCCGCCGCCGGACAGGCAGCCTTCCTGGCCAACGCCGCCAAGCTGAGCTTCGTGCTCGCTGCCTTCCATACCTGCTTCAATGTGGCCAACACGCTCATACTCATCTGGTTCATACCGCAGATAGAACGCTTCGTGTGCTGGGTCATCAAGCCGAAGAAGGTGGACGAGGAGGAAGATTTCCGCCTCCACTTCATCACGGCCGGATTCATGAAGACGCCCGAGCTCTCGGTGCTCGAGGCCCAGAAAGAAATCTCCAGCTTCGGAGAGCGCATGCAGCGCATGTTCGGCATGGTGCGCGAGCTGCTCACCGAGAAGGACGACCAGAAGTTCAACAAGCTCTTCACCCGCATCGAGAAATACGAGAGCATCTCCGACAACATGGAGATAGAGATTGCACAGTATCTGGAACAGGTCTCCGACGCACACCTCTCCGACGACACCAAGGGCAAGATTCGCGCCATGCTCCGCGAGATCAGCGAGCTGGAGAGCATCGGCGACGCCTGCTACAACATGGCGCGCACCATCAGCCGCAAGGTGCAGGGCAAGGAGGAGCACTTCACCGAGGAGCAATACAACCACATGCACCAGATGATGGAGCTCACCAACAACTCGCTCACGCAGATGAACAACCTCATGGGAGGCCGCAAAGAGTCGTTCGACGTGAACCGTTCGTTCAACATCGAGAACGAAATCAACAACTTCCGCAACCAGCTGAAGTCGCAGAACTACAGCGACGTGAACAACCACGTCTACACCTACGGCATCGGTACCATCTACATGGACATCATCAACGAGTGCGAAAAGCTCGGCGACTATGTCATCAACGTCGTAGAGGCCCGCATGGGAACGAAGCAGCGCGAGGCTTAGTTTAGTTAAGAGTTAAGAATTAAGAGTTAAGAGTTTTTAGTGAAGAGTTGAAGATTCATCTATCACCTGTCAACTATCAACTGTCAACTATCAACTGTCAACTCGTCAAATAAGGAGAGTTAGCTAATGCGAACACAAGCGTCGCAAGCTAACTCTCCTTTTGTATTTCACTCGCTTATTGAATAAAATCTTCACGCTCGATCAAACAAAAGATTTTGTTTGCTTCTCGCTTACTCAGATTTTTCGTAACTTTGCACCCATGAACGAAAAAATCAAGGATTTTGAGGTTATGGCACCCGTCGGCTCGCGCGAATCGCTCGCAGCAGCACTGCAGGCGGGAGCCGACTCCATCTACTTCGGCATCGAGAAGCTGAACATGAGGGCGCACTCCGCCTCAACGTTCACCATCGACGACCTGCGCGAGATAGCACAGACGTGCGCAGAGCAGGGCGTGAAGACTTACCTGACGGTGAACACCATCATCTACGGAGAGGACCTGCCGCTGATGCGACAGATTATCGACGCTGCCAAGGAGGCACGCATCTCGGCCGTCATCGCGTCGGACGTGGCCGTGATGACCTACTGCCGCGAGGTGGGACAGGAGGTTCACCTCAGCACGCAGCTCAACATCTCCAACATCGAGGCCCTGCGCTTCTACGCACAGTTCGCCGACGTAGTGGTCTTGGCGCGCGAACTGAACATGGATCAGGTGGCGGAGATACACCGTCAGGCGGTGGAACAGCACGTCTGCGGACCCTCCGGCGAGCCCATCCGCATCGAGATGTTCTGCCACGGCGCCCTTTGCATGGCCATCTCGGGCAAGTGCTACATGAGTCTCGACGCTGCCAACCGCTCGGCCAACCGCGGTGAATGCGTACAGATATGCCGCCGGTCGTACATCCTGACCGACGCCGAGACGGGACATCAGATAGAAGTGGACAACAAATACCTGATGAGTCCGAAGGACCTGAAGACCGTCCGCTTCATCGACCGGCTGATGAAGGCCGGCGTGCGCGTATTTAAAATAGAGGGACGCGCGCGAGGACCCGAGTATGTCTACACCGTGGTGCGCTGCTACAAGGAGGCCATCCAGAGCGTTCTCGACGGGACATTCACCACCGAGCGCAAGGACGAGTGGGACGAACGGCTGGCAACCGTCTTCAACCGCGGCTTCTGGGACGGCTACTACCAGGGCGCCCGCCTGGGCGAATGGAGCGCCGTCTATGGCAGCCAGGCGACCCGGAGGCGGGAATACATCGGCAAGGTCACCAACTGGTTCAACCGTATCGGCGTCGCCGAAATCCGGGTCGAGACCGGTTCCATCCGGAAGGGCGACGAACTGGCCTTCATTGGCAAGACCACCGGCTGCGTGGAAATCAAGGTCGATGACATGCGCGTGGACCTGAAACCAGTCGACGAGGCCGTCAAGGGGGTATTCTGCTCCGTCGCGGTCCCGATGGAGGACCAGCCTGTGGACCACATCAACGAAAACCCCGCGATGCAGGCGGACGAACGCATCCACCCCCGTCGCGGGGATAAGGTTTTCAAGTGGGTCGAGGACTGACCCTTATTTCACCGCATCCAGGAAATACGCTTCCAGTTCCGGGTCGACGCTGCCGGGAACATGGGCCTTGTCCATCAGGAGATGGCCCTTCTCCAGCAGCAGGAGTCGGTCGCAGAGGTCGTTGATCGAGGTGAGGTTGTGGCTGGAGACGAGGACGGTGACCCCGGTTTCCCGGTTCATCTCCCGGATGAGCTTGGCGACGACGATCTGCGAGCTCGGGTCCAGGTAGTTGAACGGCTCGTCCAAGATGAGGACGCGGGGGTTCACGAGCATCGCGCCGATGATGCCGATCTTCTGCCGGTTGCCGTTGGAATGGTCGTGGATGAGTTTTCCCTTGCCCAGGATTTCGCCGTTCATCAGCGCCTCATAGGTCCGGAGCCGGTTCGCCAGCTCCTCCTGGGAGAACCCATAGGCCTCCGCGATGAAATCGAAGAACTCCTCCGGCGTATAGAAGTCGATCAGGAAAGAACCGTCCAGGAAGGACCCGGTGAAGGCTTTCCAGCCCGGGTACAGGTCCACCCGCGTCCCGTCCAGGGTGACCGTCCCCTGATCGGCCCGGATGAGGTCCAGGATCAGGCGCATCATCGTGGTCTTGCCCGCGCCGTTGTTGCCGACGAGGCCCACCACCTGGCCCGCTTCGATGGTCAGTTCGGGAATGTCCAGGGCCGTGACGCCGCCGTATGTCTTTTTGAGATGGGAAAGGGTGATCATCGGGATTGGTATTTTTCCATGTATCGATATTTATCTTGCAAGAACTTCCGCTCCACCCGGTCGAACCAGGGCTTCTGGAGCAGGAAACCGAGAAGGCCGAGGACGGACAGGATGAGGTAGGACGGCCAGCCGGGAAGAAGGGCAGGGAGACCCAGGCCCAGGCCCATAATAATCAGGCTTCCCACAAAAGAACTGATCTTGAAAGTCCCTTTGGTCCCCTGACTGTTGAAGAAAGATTTTCCGAAGAGGTCGAAAGGGGTGGCATTGTAAGCATCTACCAACAGGATCGGGGCGCCGAATCCCGCACCGAAAAGGGCATAGGAGACAGGCAGGAAAAAGTCTTGCTTGAACCAGAGGCAGAAAGGAAGGATGATCAGGAGCGCCATTCCGGACAGGACGGCGGACATCCGGCACTTGTCCAGCAGCAACCGCTTCACGGAGACCGGACGGGTCCAGAGACCGCCGAAGCACCCGGCCTCGACACCGAATCCGTATTGAGGGAGCACGATGGAGGGATAGGTGATAAACAAGAATAGCCAGAAGCTCCCATAGCGGTTGTCGCCCCCCAGATAATAAACGACGGTTTCCAGGAAGCTGAAGATGGAAAAGTAGATCAGGGCCGTTTTCAGCCGTTTGGAACGGAAGAGGCTCCTGGACTGCAAGCCGAAGATGGCGTGTCCGGACCGTCCGGACTTCACGGTACGGACAGCCGCCGTGGAAACCACCTTCTCGGAAGCGTAGGTTCCCCGCCGTTTCAGCAGCATCACCAGACATCCTCCCAGGACGGAGGCGACATAGAGCCCTATCCAGAGGGCAAGACCTCGGAAAAACGGAAGGAACAGCAGGCATACCGGGAGCACCATGACCGGCATGGTCAGGTTGGACACGCTCCAGCACTGGGACAATGTCAGGAACCGGTTCCATTGCGCCTGCAGGACCGGCCGGGTCTTGAGGAACGCGTCCATCACCGTATGGTCCCGGACGAAGATCAGCTTGTACACGAAATCGAAGATCAACAAACTCGCGCAGGCGATGAGGAGGGCCAGGATCGGGATGTCGAGATCGCCGGCCTCCTCCTTGACCACGAAGTATACAACGATCTCCAAGCCCCACATATAGACAAGCATGATGAGGGGCCCGATCAAGTCACGCTTCGTCTTCCCGGCGAAAAGCTGGTGTTTCTGCAGGCGGATGAGCGATTTCAACGAAAGGGGGAACGGCATAACGAATCAGAATGCGCGGATAGCGAGGATGAGCAAGAAGATTGCGAAAGCGAACAGGAGCAGAATACCGCCCATGGCTGTCAGGGCTTCCTTCTTTTCTTCCTGGAGCTCCCGGTCCACCGCGTCGTCCACCAGCGGATGCTTTCTCCATTGCCAGACCGTATAGATGATGGACCCAACAGAAGCGGCGAGCAGAATACCTGACAGAATATTCTGAATCCAAGAATGACTGAACCAGAATCCCACGCCAATCAAGATAGCGGAGGCCACCTGGAGGGAGACTTTCCACAGCATCTGCTTCTTGGTGATCGGCTTTTGCTCCATAAGCCTGTGGGTTACCTCACAAAGATAATACTATTTATTGAAAAACAACAAATTAATAACAAAAATCAACAGTTTTCCTTATAGCAGGACCGTGCTGAGGTCAGCACCGATTGTTCTGGCGGCTTTCAGAATCCGGGCGGTCATCTTTTCACCTGGATAGGCTATCCCACTCTTGTATGCTCGCATTTTGCTTTCGTTGATTCCCGCGTAGGCGGCAAACTTGCTGACATTGATGAAATCGAAATAGTTGAAAAAGGAAGGTACGTCATAATGGTAACATACCCGGATGTCTTCAAATCTCGGGACCTTGTTTCCTTCCCGGGATTCTTCCTCGATGGCTTCACGGATGCTGGCGAGGAAATCTTCTTTTGCCTCGCTGACGCTTTCCCCGAATCCGCCGAAATAGCTCTTGCCGATATGATCCTCGGAGTAGACGGCGAACAGTCCGTCAGACCCCTTTTCCACAACGCAATTGACTCTCATTGTCACAAACTGTTTTACATCAACAAATCATGTCTGTCTGCAAGGTCCTATAGACCCGCTTGTTTGAGAATGCTACGCAGGGTCCCTGGCGGGATTTCCTGGGTTTGGTGCCTGGGGACTCTGAATTTTGCGTCTGTCAGCGGAGAATACCAGACATCATGTCCCCTTACATTCGTCGCCCATTCATGGCAACCGTGTGATTTCAAAAGCCGCTTCAATTCATTCACTCTCATGGCTTGCCTTGAAACCACCTTGCGAAGGTAGCAATTTTGTTGCTAAATGCAAAGTGGCTTATTCATAATACAACAAGCAAAGATTGCAAATGGATTCGGATCAAGGATAAGGAAAAAGGGCCAGAATGACATGAACCCCGAAAGTT
>DEJE01000007.1 GCA_002353205.1 Prevotella sp. UBA2756
ACCTATTTCAGTACAAGACAATTTATAATGCATAGTGCATAATTGATAATGCATGTATAATGCATGAAAGCCTCCCCTCGGGGAGGTTGGAGGGGGTATAATTGATAATGCATGATTAGGACTGATCTTGGAGAATCTTCTTGATTTCCTCGTCGGTCTTTGTGAGTTTGTCGCGGCATGCCTTGATGAGCTGCTGGGCGCGTTTGAGCTGCTGGCTCATCTGGTCGATGTTGAGCTCATCGTTTTCCATCTTGGCCACGATGCCTTCGAGCTCGCTGAGGGACTCTTCGTAGTTGATGTCTTTTTCCATGATTTGATTGTTATGCTGATGGTTGTTGTTCTTCGTTTGAGGACAGCGGCTTTTTTTTACTGCAACACGGTTGCAGTCTACTGGACGCCGGGAGGTTGTTGTTGTTCTTCTTCGTTTGACGACAGCGAGGTGACGACGGCGCTGAATCGTCCTTGCTGCAGACGTGTCTCAACGGTGTCGCCGGGTTTCAGCTCACTGGCCGACCTCACGGGATGCCCCTGACGGAGGGTGATGCTGTAGCCTTTGGCCAGCAGGCGTTCGGGGTTGGCAGCATCGATGCGCTGTTGGAGTAGGAGCAGTCGGTGGCGATGCTCCATCATCTTCCGCCCAACCAGCGGCATGAAAGCCTGCTCGAGCATGTGGAGCCGGTGCAGGCGTTGGGTGGTGGCGCTCGTGGCGGCTCTTGCCATTCGTTCGGCAAGGCGGTCGATGTGTGCCTTCTGTCGCGTGGCCATCAGGGAGAACAGGGTGGGAATGGCTTGCGATAAGCGTGCGAGCCGCAGGTGCTGGAGCTGCATGCGTTGCCTCACCTTATTAATAATATGGTCTTGTGCGACGGCGATACGGTCGCTGGTGCGCTTGAGGTTGTCCACGAGGAAGGCCGCGGCTGCCGTCGGTGTCTTCACGCGTGTGTGGGCCACCATGTCGAGCACGCTCTCGTCGCGGTCGTGTCCGATTCCGGTGATGACGGGCAGCGGGAAATTGGCCACATTCTCTGCCAGCCTGAGCGTGTCGAATCCCGAAAGGTCGGCGACGGCTCCGCCTCCACGGATGATGACGACGCAGTCGAAGGGGGCGCGGTATATTTCATCCAATGCAGCAATGACGCTCTGCTCGACCTGCTCGCCCTGCATGATGGCCGGGAAGAGCTGGATGTTGAAGACAAAGCCGTACTCGTTGTTCATCAGCTGGTCGACGAAATCGCCGTAGCCTGCTGCTTGTTGGCTGCTGATGACGGCGATGTTCTGTGCGAAAGCTGGTATGGTGAGCTCGCGGTTGAGGTCGAAGACTCCTTGTGCCTTCAGCTCGCGTATAATCTCCTGTCGGCGTCGCGCCATGTCGCCCATGGTGTAGGTGGGGTCGATGTCGGTGACGATCCACGAGAAGCCATAGTTCTCGTGGAATTGGGCGTAGACGCGCAGCAACACCTTCAGTCCGGCGTGCAGATGCTGCCCGGTGACGCGCTCGAAGTGGGGTTTGACGATCATCCACGTTGACTTCCAGCATTTGGCCGATGCCTGTGCGATGGGCGTGTTGCTCTTCTCGTCTTTCTGAATGAGCTGCATGTAGCAGTGCCCTCTCACCTCACGGGCTTCGGACAGCTCGGCCTCGACCCAGTATTCATCGGGTAGGGTGAGCTCGATGGCGTCCTTGACGAGCGTGTTGAGTTCATATAGTGTGAGCGATGTCTTCATGAGTGCCGATTATTGGTGAAGATCCTTGCATGACTGATAAGCTTTCGAGAAGTCGGGAATGCCGTAGCCGAAGATGTTGTCGGGATAGTCGGCGTTGTCGCCGCACTGTCGGACCTGCTCGATGATCTGTTTGGCCGAGAGTTGTGGGAATGCCTGCCACAGGCAAGCCACGAGTCCGGCCACGACGGGTGTCGCAAACGACGTCCCTATGTCTTTGCTGATGACCCCTCGTCCTGTGATGACCGACGTCGGACTGCCCAACGCCATCAGGTCGGGCTTGATGCGTCCGTCGGCGGTTGGTCCGATGGCGCTGAAGGCTGCGTTCTGCTTATTGGCACTCACGGCGCCGATGGTCAGTATGTTGTGGGCATCGGCCGGCACGTTGATCTTCTTCCACGTCCCCATGCCGTCGTTGCCTGCACTGTTGACGAGGATGATGCCCTTGTCGGCAAGCATGGAGGCCGTGCGCGAGATGAGCGTTGAGCGGCCGTCGAGCTGGCGGTATCGGTAGTTCATCGTGGGTTCGTTGAAGTCGTGGTAGCCGAGCGAGCTGCTGATGACGTCGACGCCTGCGGAGTCGGCAAACTCAACGGCGGCTGCCCAGAAGTCTTCCTCGGCGGGTGTCTCCGTCTGCGACTCCTCGGTTCGCAGCAGCCAATAGCTGGCTTCGGGAGCCGTTCCGATGAAGAGGTCGGGCTCGTCGGTGGCCATCGTCGAGAGCACCATCGTGCCGTGGTCGGTCTCTTTGAAGATGTTTTCGGAGCGTGGGTAGACGAAATCGGCCGAGCCGAGCAGCCGTATCTTGGCCAGCGCGGGAATGACGTCGGCGTTCATGAACCCACCGTCGAGCACGGCGATGTGCATGCCGCGCCCTCTGAACCCTCGGTTGTGGAGCAACGTGCCGTTGAGCATGTCAATCTGCTCGAAGGCCACCCCCTCGATGTTGGGGGCAATGGTGTCCATGCGTGTCACCTCTGAGATGTAGCGGGCGCGCACTTTCCGCTTCTCGATGCTGTCGGGCGATGTCCACACCTTGGCAGCGTCGGCCACGAAGTCGAGTCTTGACAGGCTTTTCATGGTCTCCAACTTCCGGCTGCGCACCAGCAGCGTGTTGTTCCATTTGCTCTTGGAGATGATTTCCACCCCCTCGGCAGCCACCAGCTGCTCGTAGACGGGCGAGATGGGGAGGTCGGTGCTGTCGACGGCTATCTGTTGCCGCCGCCGTCGGTCCAGGGCGCGCTCTGACAGGAACTCCTCTGGATGGTCGAGCGTGAAGGGTGTTCCGTTCTTATCAGCGAGCGTCAGGCGGAACATGTAGCATCGCCCGCCGGGAAACTTCACCTTGTCGGTGCCTTTGCCCACAGCGACGAGGGCAACCATCAGGCAACAGCAGCATGCCAGCACGATTTGCATCGTGTTGTCGTGGAGGTGCTCGGTGGCCTTGCGGCGGTTGCTGCTGTTCTTCATGATATGTAGATGCCCCAATTGATTCAGCATGCAAAAGTATAAAGAATCGACGAGATGAGCAAACGATTATGGAAGATTAACGGTGTGATGTCGGCCTGTGGCCGCTCTCGGCTTGAAAAAGCGCGCTCACGACGCTGCCGGCAGGAAGGACTCGGTGTGCAATATGAATTGTTTTGGTCGGCAATTTCATTTGTTTTGCTCATCAATATCAATTGTTTTACTCGGCAATTTAAATTGTTTTGCCGGGCTGTTCAATTCGTTTTGCAATCATCGGTCACCGTTCGGGCAGTGCATGTTCACCCTCGTGGCAGGTCAGGACGATTGTCGCGGCGGGAAAAGCTCGCTGCTCGGGCATGAAGAGAACGTGCTTCCGACCATCGGGAAAGCGACACGTCGGCAACGAGAAGATGCTGAAGGGACTAAAAACTTCGACAAAACCCTGCAAAGGTTTTTGCCAATTAGATAAAACTTCGTACCTTTGCAGCGTATGGATAACAAAAAAGCGACCCTCGAACTGGGTTCACGGCCCGTAGGCAAACTGTTGCTTCAGTATGCCATGCCTGCCATCGTGGCAATGGTGGCCAGCTCGCTCTACAACATGGTCGATTCGATTTTCATCGGCCAGGGCGTGGGAGCGATGGCTATCTCAGGCCTGGCCATCACGTTCCCCTTCATGAATCTCAGCGGTGCTATCGGCGCCTGCATCGGCGTGGGAGCCAGCACCTACCTGTCGGTGAAGCTCGGTCAGCGCGACTATTCCACGGCTCAGCAGATCCTGGGCACGTCGGTGTTGCTGAAAATCATCACGGGAATCATCTTCGGAGCGCTGAGCTTGGTGTTTCTCGATCCTATTCTCTATTTCTTCGGAGCAACGGAAAACACCATTCCCTACGCCCGCGACTACATGGTGATCATTCTTCTCGGCAACGTGTTCACGCACCTCTATTTCGGCATGAACGCTTTGCTCAGGGCAGCCTCGAAGCCCCGGCATGCCATGTATGCCACCATCTTCACCGTCGTCCTGAACACAGCCCTCGACCCGCTGTTCATCTATACCTTCGGAATGGGAATACGTGGTGCGGCGCTGGCCACCGTCCTGTCGCAGATGACAGCCCTCGTCTGGCAGTTGTGGCTGTTCAGCAATCCCAACGAACTGCTCCATTTCAAGCGCGGCATCTACCGGCTCGACTGGCGTATCATCAAGAACATCCTTGCCATCGGCGTGTCGCCCTTCTCGATGAATGCCTGCGCGTGCATCGTCGTCATCTTCATCAACACGGCGCTGGTGCGCCACGGTGGCGACCTGGCCGTCGGTGCCTACGGAATAGCCAACCGTATCGGCTTCCTGTTCTTCATGATCGTGATGGGCATCAACCAGGGGATGCAGCCCATAGCGGGCTATAACTACGGTGCCGAGCAGTACGACCGCATGCTCCGCGTGCTCAACTATTCGATGGTTGCCGCCACGGCCATCATGGTGGTGGGCTGGGTGATCGGCGAGATGATGCCCTACACATGCGCACGGTTGTTCACGAAAGACCCTGAGCTGATCAGTCAGTCGATTCGCGGCATACGCATCAACATGCTGGCATTCCCGCTGATCGGTTCGCAAGCCGTCATCACCAATTTCTTCCAGTCCATCGGCAAGGCCAAGGTGAGCATTTTCCTCTCGCTGTCAAGGCAGATGATCTATCTGTTGCCCTTGCTCGTGGTGTTGCCTTCCATCTTCGGCGTTGACGGGGTGTGGGCGGCGCTGCCCATATCGGATGCCGTGGCCTTTGTGACGGCGTGGATAGTGATGATCCGCTATATGAGAAAATTCAAAAGTCAAAGATAAATGGAAAGAATCATCATCTGTGTGGGGCGCCAGCTGGGCAGTGGCGGGCGCATCATCGCCAAGTCGCTGGCCGATGCTTTCGGCTGCAGGCTCTACGACAAGGAGCTTCTCAACCTGGCCGCCAAGGAGAGTGGCTTCTCGGAGAAGTTCTTCGAGCAGAACGACGAGCAGAAAGGGTTTCTGAAATCGTTGTTCCACCTTCATGCCCCGCACATCAGCGATACGAATTTCTACAAGAGCAACTTCTCGCAAGAGAGCCTGTTCCAGTTCCAGAGCGATGCCATCCGTAAGGCTGCCGACGAAGGTTCGTGCGTGTTTGTGGGGCGCTGTGCCGACTATGTGCTGCGCGACAAGCAGAATGTGGTGAACATCTTCATCACGGCCGACATCGCCGAGCGCGTCAAGGCGGTGATGGCTCGCCACGACTGCAATGAGGAGACGGCTCGGAAAATCCTGAACAACAAAGAAAGCGCGCGCGCGTCGTACTATAATTATTATACGGGCAAGAAATGGGGGAGTGCTGAGAGCTACGACCTGTGTGTGAACACGTCGCTTCTCGGACTCGATGCCACGGTGGATCTGCTCAAGGAGTATATCCGCCAGCGTTTCAATACTGCCCAAGGAGGTGCTTCGTCGTCGCAGGATGCGACAGTCGTGGCCGACGATTGAGCGAGGAAACCATCAGAATGACCTGACAACATGAAGAAGATAGGCATTATCAGCGATACGCATTCCTATTGGGACGACAAGTATCTGCACTATTTTGAGCCCTGCGACGAGATTTGGCACGCTGGCGACATCGGGAGTACGGAGGTGGCGCAGCGTCTGGCCGAGTTCCGCACGTTGCGCGCCGTCTACGGCAACTGCGACGGCGGTGACCTGCGCATCATGTTCACCGAGAAACTCAGATGGAAATGCGAGGACGTGGAGGTGCTCATGAAGCATATCGGCGGCTATCCCGGCAACTACGACGCGAGCATTCGCGGACAAATCTATGCCAATCCTCCCCAGCTCTTCATCAGCGGGCACTCGCACATCCTGAAGGTGAAGTACGACAAAACGCTGAACCTGCTCCATATCAACCCCGGTGCAGCGGGCTTGCAAGGGTGGCACAAAGAGCGCACCCTCGTACGGCTGACCATCGACGGGAGCAAGTTCACCGATTGCGAGGTGATTACGCTCGGGCGATAAGCGTGCGTTTGATAACGAATACAAAAAAAAGGTACCCGTCAGGATACCTTTTCTTTTTGTCTTTTGGCTGCCAGCACCTGCTCTCTGAGAAGGTCGATCTTCTCTCGGGCGTTCTTTCGGGTGTGGCTGATCTGATATCTGTAAACAAGACAGGTGACGAAGAAATACACCAAGGCTTGGATCCAGAGGATGAAATACTCCTGCTGCACATCTTGGAGCGACGCTCCCATGGAGTTCATGCGCACAAAACCGCGCACGCCGAACGTGGAGGGGAAGAGCCACGAGAACCCTTGCCAGTAGCCGGGGATGTTGTTCTGTGGCCATGAAACGCCGCTGAGGAACAGCAGCGGCACCGAAGCGAAGACAACCAGCAGCATGACGTTCTCGCGATAGCGCACCATGCACGACACCACCATGCCGAAGAAGATGCACGCCAGGATGAAGGGCAACATGAATCCCAGCAGTTCCACCGGCTGGAAGATGGACGTGAAGCTGAAGATGCGCGGCACGACCAGCGTGAGCCATGCAGAAACGACGGCATAGATCATGAAATAGCACATCGACTTGCCTATGACAATGCGGAACAGTCCGTTGTAATGACGGCTGATAGGCACCAACTCCTGGTAGCGGTTGTTCTCGCGCGCCGTTCCGGCCGACAGTCCGATGCCCAGCACGAGCGTCTGCTGGATGATGAGCATGAGCACGGCGGGGATGATGAACGAGCCGTAGCCTCCTGTAGGATTGAAAATCTGCACCTCCTCGTAGGCCAGCGGTTGGGTGGTGATCTGGTCTTCGCGGTCGGTGTGGTTGCCGCTCAGTGCTATCTGTATCTCCTTGCCCATCTCCTGACTCACGGCAACGGCCGTCTGATAGATGGCCTTATAGGTGAGCATCAGGCTCATGTCGCAGTAGACGCTGATGGTTGACTGCTCCATGCGGTTGATCTTCGTATCGAAGTCGGAGGGAATGTAGACAATTCCGTGCACGACTTGTCGTCTCACCAGTTCGCGCGCCTCGTTCATGTCGTTGCATTTGTAGGCCACCTTCACGTCGGGCGAAGCATCGTATTGGCGGATGAACTGCCGGCTGTTTCCCGAATGGCTCATGTCGACGACAGCCACCGTCACCTCGTTGGGCCGTTCGTTGTTGTAAGCCCAGGAATAGAGCAGGGGGTAGAAGAAGGGAACGAGCAGGAAGAAGATGAGCACACCCTCGTCTTTGACGGTCGACTTCATCTCCTTCTTCCATATATAGCAGGCATCTTCTATTCCCTCCTTGATCTGTTGGAAAAGAGAGATAGGGCCTTTAGCGCCGCGAGCTTTCGGCTTGTCTTGCGAAGATGCTCGGGGCGTGGGGGTGCTTGTCGTTGCTTGTTTTTCCTTTTCCATATTCATTTCTTGATTGTTTCCTTCATCGGCGGCGTTACGGTATGTAGACATACTCGATCATCGCCCTTCTGAGGTTGCGCATGACGAGCAGCGGCAACATGATGAACAAAGCCAAGAAGGCAAAATAGAGCCAGGCTTCCTGAAGGGGATAGCCGTTGAAGATACACATCTGGTAGACCATATAATAATGGCGGAGCGGGAACAGATACGACAGAGACTGGATGGGACCGTCCATCGCGAAGACGGGAAAGGTGAAGCCACTTGTGGTGAAGCTGAGCACTCCCCATAGCGAACAGATACTCATCGACATGCGGAGCGACGGCATCAGCCCGAAGGCGAAGACGCCGAACGCCTGCGAGGCGACCACGCTGATGAATCCCACGAGGGCGAGCACCCATGTGCTGCAATGGTAGGGGAATCCCAAATGGCCGTAGACATAGGCCATGTAGCCGTAGAAGACGATGAGGTGGATGATGGTCTGCGGAATCATTTTCCCCGTGAGGGCCACCAGAATGTCGTTGTCGGCCATCTTCATCAGCTCCGTGTTCGTCTTGAACTTCAGCTCGGTGCCGATGGAGTAGGGCGTGATGAGGAAGATGAAGAGCATGAGGATGCCCGGGATGAGCATCGAACTAAGGTAGACGTTGTAGTTGATCCAGGGGTTGTTGATCGGGTGCAGGTCTACGGTGATGGGTTGCAGGAAGGTCTTAACCTGCTCTGGAGTGAACCCCTTGGCCGTCAGCGTGGCCTGACCGACGGCTGCCGACCCCAGCGTGCTGATGGTCTTCAGGTCTCGGTAGAGCAGTGCACCTGCGGTGATGGAAGTGCTGCTGTAGAAGAACGATATCTTCGGTTGTCTGCCCGACAGCAGATTGTCGGTCATTCCGTCGGGGAAATAGATGAATGCGTAGATTTGGTTGCGCTGAATGGCTTGGCGTGCATCGTCCACGCTGGCATATTTACCCACGACGCGGCTTGTCTGAAAAGCATCCAGTCGGCGTGTGAGCGCGCGTGTGGTCGATGTGTTGTCAAGATCAACCACGCCGACGGGCATCTCCGTGGGCTGTCCGTCTTGCATCATGTCTGTGAAGAAGAAAATGATGGCGACGGGGAAAACCACCATACAGAAGATGTATATGTGGTTTGTCAACAGTATGCCGCACTCGCGATACGCGACGTTGAGAACACGCTTGAAGGCTGACAGTCTTTCTTTCACCTCTTGTCCCTCTTTCTACTTGGTTGCTTTTTTGATGGCCAATGTTGGCTTCAGTTCTTGATGATGAGCGACATGCCCGGACGCAGGCCGTCGAATTTCTCTGTCGGACGGGCTTTCACCTCGAAGGTCTTCAGGTCGTACTGGCCTGTGGTCTTCGTTGCTTTCCACACAGCAAAGGAACCTTGGTCTTTCATGTAGAACACCTTCATCTTGATTTCCTTGTTGAAAGCTGGGCTAAAGGCAGTGAATTCGGTACCGACCTTCATTCCTTCGAGCCTGTCTTCACGCACGTTGAACGTTCCCCAGATATCGTCCATCATGGCAATCGTCATGATGGGAGACCCTGTGCCAACGAGTTCGCCCACTTTGGGATAGATGTTGCTCACCTCGCCCTCCATCTGTGCTCTCTGTACCGTCTCGCGGATATATGACGACACTTCTTGCACGGCACCCTTGGCACGATTCACCTGGGCGGCGGCAGCTTTCTTCTCTTCAGCGCGGGCACCGGCTACTGCCATGTCGTATTGGCTCTTGGCGGCTTTCTCCTGAGCCTCCATGGCCTTGTAGGCCGCCAGCGCTTCGTCGCGTTTCTGCGCCGTGAGCACGCCCTCGTCGAAGAGTCGCTGCACGCGGTCGTAGGTCTTCTTCGACACCTCGGCACCAGCCTTGGCCTGCTGCCAGAGCTGGAAGGCTCCCTGAATCTGTTGCTGGCGTGCACCGTTCTGTGCCATCTCGCTCATGGCCGATGCTGCATCTTCTGCGCTCTTGGCCTGTGACTGCTTAGCCCAAACCTCTGGTGCGTCGATGATGGCCAGTGTGTCGCCCACACGGACGTAGTCTCCTTCCTTGACTCTTATCTCGAGGATGCGTCCGGGCACTTTGCTCGACACGCGGTATTCCGACACTTCAACCTCGCCCTCTATCTGATCGACCGAGCGGTCGAAGGTGAAATAACCGATGAGGGCTACGATTGCCACCACTGCTACGAAACCTGCGATGGCGAGCAGAATGTTGTTATGCTGTTGTTTTGCTGACATGTTGATATGTGGTTTGTTGATTCTTACTTCTTATTCTTTAGTCGAGGATTCCGAGCGACTTCTTGAGGCTTACCTGAGTGAGGCGCACCTCGATCTCGGCATCAATCTTCTGAGTCTGTGCCTGGAGCCACGCTGTCTGTGCCTCCATCACCTCGGTGGCGGTCATCACCCCCTCGGCAAATCCGAGGTTGGCGCATCGCAGGTTCTCGTCGGCTTTTTCGACGTTCTTCAGCGTCATTCCATACTTCTTGTTGGCTTCCTTCACCTTGAACTGTTCCTGGTTGACCTGCAGCTCAATCTTCTCTCGCGCTTCTTGCAGTTCCATGGCGGCGATGTTGGTTGCGGCTTTGGTGGAACGAATCTTGTAGGCACCCTCGAACCAGTTCCAGACGGGCACGCGAACCATCACGCCGACGTTCCACACGCCTGCGAACTTCTGCTGGAAACTGTTGTAGACATTCGGGTTGGAAACCATATATCCACCGACGAGAGCCACCTGTGGCAGGTATTCGGCTCGCGTCAGCTTGGTGGCCTGCTTCTTCAGGTCGACGACGCTCTCGAGCAGTTTCAGCTCTGTGCGCTCTTCCATGGCTGTCTGCACTCCCAAGCTGGGGTCGGTAGCGGCGACGGCAGGCAGCTCGTCGCGGTTTTCATCTTCGAGCACGATGTCGGTGTCCATCGGTAGTCCACATTCCTGACAGAGCAACATGCGCGCCAGTGTCAGTCCATCTTCTGCCTGGGTGACAGCCATCTCGGCTTCGTTCACCTTCACGCTCACCTTCAATCCGTCGGCCTTTGTGGCAAATCCCTCGCGGATAAGCTTCTGCACGTCGGCATCGAGCTTCGTCACCAGGTCGAGGAACCCTTTGGCCAGCTTGTTTTTCTGTTTGAGCGACACCACGAGCCAGTAGGTCTTGTCGATATTGTAGAGTGTGTTCTGAACGGAACCTTCTGTTGAGACCTGCGACATGTGCTCAGCGATGTCGGCCATTTTGTTGGCTGCCGTGATGGCTCCTCCCATGAAGATAGGCTGTTTGAGCATGACGGCTGCTGCCATCATGTTTCGGTTGTCGGTGCGCAGTGCATTGCGGAGTCCTGTTCCGGCGTTATTGAGCGTTTCGGCTATTGGCCCTACAAACTGCTGCGCCTTCTGTCCGAGAGCTGCTGCTTGTTGCGGCGTGATAAGTCCCTGCTGAGCCAGGTTCGTTATGAACTGCCCGGCGTTGCCTCCGAGTTGCGTGGCCACAGTTGTCCCGAGGTTGCTCAAAGCTTCTTTCTGTTCGTCGCTGAGCAGAGAAATCTCTTTGCTCATCCATTCGTATCCTCCCACGAGATCCACTTTGGGCAGGAACTTTGTGCGCATGGCCTTTCTGTTGTTCAAGGCCACCTCTTGTTTGAGCCTGGACACGGCCAGCTGCTTGTTGTTGCGCAAAGCCATGGCCCTGCAACTATCGAGACTCAGCACTCGCTGGGCCTGACAGGGTAGGATAACGGCTGCCAACAGACAAAACGTTAATGCCTTTCTTTTTAGTTCATAGTTCTTCGCAAGCGAAGCGAGCGAAGCTCGAAACAATAGTTCATAATTCATAGTTACAATCAAATTCTTACCTCTGACTTCTTACTTCCTATCAGCTCAGGCTGACGCTTCTGGACCCGATGAGGTTGCCGTCGCAGAAGATGCTGATCTTGTAGGTTCCCTCTTCAAGGAATTCGCTGACATTCCAGAAGAGCGACATGGGTGTCTCGTTGCCTCCATATTCCACCTGCTTCTTCATTGAGTAGTCGAGCGATCGGTTCTCGTAGTTGAACTTCCCGCCGTTGCTGAGCGTTTGTCCGTTTGGCGTCTGAATGCGCACGTAGACGGTCTTGATGCCGTTCGATGCTGTTGGGTTCTTGGCGATGCTGAAGTTGACCTGGAGATTTTTGGCCTTTGAGATCTTTTTCGTCGGTTTGCCTTTCTTGTCGTTCATGGTCATCGAGATGCCCACGGCATCGAGCTGTGCTGCGATGGCAACCTTGTGAGAGAGTGAACTTTTCTCCTGTGTGAGACCTTCTATCTGCCGTGTTGCGGCTTCATACTGTCCTCGTACGCGTGTGTTCTCGGCTGTGAGGTTTTCGTTGAGCCTGTTGAGCGAGTCAATTTCGAGCACATAGCTTCGTATGACGGCTCGGCATGTGGCGAGCTCTTTCTTCAATCGTGTGATTTCCCGTGCATCGTTGGCCTTGACCTGCTTGAGCTCCTGTAGCAACTGCTGTGTTCGCATCTGTTCTTGCGTGAGCTGAGCGACGATGGAGTCGTTGGATATCTGCGTCTTCATCTCGCTATACTGTCGTGCAAACTGTTCGTATTCGTTTTGCATCTCTTTCTTATCGAGTTCGGCGAGTTCCTGCATGTCCTGATTCACTTTCTTCTGTTCATCGAGACTCTTGTAGAGGAATGCGATACCTCCGAGCAATGCAATGACGACGATGCTCACGAGCGTGAGCACAATTTTCTTGTTCATATCCGTATATCCTATCTTCTCTTATTCAACTGTCTCAAGCTCTGCATGTTTTTGGGGACTTTGGGGATTAACCATGCGGAACTTAAATATAATTTATTTAATGCAATGCAAAAGTAGTTTTTTTTACTAAACGGGCAAAGAAAAAACATACACTTTTGCTAAAAGTGCGTTTTTTTTAAGATTTTTGGAGTGAAAAAGAACAATATTTAACCAGTGTTGCTCTGGCTTTTCTACATTATACGGAAAAACAAGACTATTGTTACCTTGGATAATCGTAGGCTCACTTCAAGGAGCATATTGCACCAGATGGCGCGGCAGCGTGATCACTTTCAGCCTTTCGAACCATGTGCGGTGCGAGCCTGCCACATGCTTCTTCGTGTGACCGCTGATTACGTAGTAGCTCGCGCTGTATTCATCCATCAGCATGGAGAAGGCGCTCTTGATGCGTGAACACTTCTCGTTGATGGCATTGTCGAGAGGGTTGACAAGGTGGTCCACGCTCTCCTCAATCTTCGCTTTGTCCATCAGACGGGCCGTTGCCATGTAGTAACGAGTGAGTTCATCCCTGTAGTTGCCAAGCCGTTTGAACTCGATGCCCTCGGGGTGAGCCAGAAAGAGCAGGTAGACGGCCTTGTGGACAGGTTGCAGCTCCACTTCCTTGTTGCCGTAGCCAGGAAGGAAGAAACGATAGTCGGACGTGATGACCAAAGGGCTCAGCTTACCTTTGGCAGCTTCTGTGCGCAGTTCTTCCAGCAGGGGCACACCTAAAGCATGGAGCATCAGGTCGGTGCGCCCCATCTCTTGCAACTTCGTGGCAGCGATGCGCATGGTTGCAGCCAGTTCGTCGGCCGTCAGGCCGTTCATCTCTTCTCTACTCATCGGGTTCGGTCAGCATTTCCGTTGCTTTATCTTTCAGCCAGCTGCTCCATCTGTTCAGGATAGATTTGCGCTCCTTCATTGTAGGACGGTGGGTAGCCGATGGCTCAGTCGGCGCTTGGGTAGCCGTTTCTGTCTTTTCTTGTTCACGGCTCCCCTTCAACTCTTGCGAGGGGGAGACATTGTTCTCCTTTAACTCTTGCGAGGGGGAGGCATTGGTCTCCTTCAAATCTTCCTGAGGGGAGTCGCTGGCTCCCTCCAAACCTCCCCGAGGGGAGGCTTCCTGAAGGGTGGAACTAAGCTCTCCCTCTTGGGGAATCTGGTGGGGGACCTCGGCTTTATGCTCTTCCCTCGGAGAGTTAAGGAGGAGGTCGGGCGTATCTTCCGAATCTTCCTCCGTGTGTTTCCCTTGTATCTGTCGCACGGCGCGCTTGGTGGGCTTGTAGAGTTTGGTGATCAGTTCTTCGTAGAACTCATCGTCCTCCTCGTTACGGCTTCGTGGACGGCTGCTGCTGTTGATTTCGTCTTCCATTCCCGTGGCGAGGATGGTCACTTTGACGTCGTCGCCGAGGGTGTTGTCCGTCGATGTGCCCCAGATGACGTCGATATTGGGGTCGAGCAGGTCGAAGAACTCGTCGATCTCTTGCATCTCGCGCACGAAGATGGGAGCATCGTCGCTGGCATAGATATTGAAGAGGATGCGCTTGGCGCGTCCGATGTCGTTGCCGTAGAGCAGTGGCGAGTCGAGAGCGTCCATGATAGCGTTCTCCACACGGAACTGTCCCTTGGCACGTCCCATGGCCATAATGGCGCCTCCTCCGTTGCGCATTGTGGTCTCCACGTCGCGGAAGTCGAGGTTGATGCTGCCGTCGGAGTGCACGGTGATGAGTTCGGAGATGCCCTTCACGCCGTCTTTCAGAATGTTGTCGGCTCTCTTGAATGCTTCCTTGATGGTTATGTCGGAGTCGGTGTAGACGTCGCACAGCCGTTCGTTGTTCACGATGAGCAGTGCGTCGACGTTTTTGCGCAGCTCGTCCACACCGCGCAAGGCTTTCACGATCTTGCGTTTCTTCTCAAAGAAGAAAGGTATGGTCACCACACCCACGGTCAGGATGCCCCTGCGTTTGGCGATGCCTGCCACTACGGGAGCAGCGCCCGTGCCTGTACCGCCGCCCATTCCTGCCGTGACGAACACCATCTGCGTGCCATCGTCGAGCAGCCGCTCTATGTCGTCGGCGTTGGCTTGAGCTTCCTCACGGCCCAGCTTCGGGTCGGCACCGGCACCCAGTCCGGAGTGTCCCAGCAGGATCTTCACCGGCACCGACGAATTGGCCAGCGCCTGACTGTCGGTGTTGCACACAGCGAAGGTGACACCGTCGATGCCTTCGTCGTACATATTGCTCACGGCATTGCATCCTCCGCCTCCCACGCCAATCACCTTAATAATATTCTTCGAGCGGTCTTCCACTGGTACGTCGAAGTCGAGTGGTTCCACGACCGTTCTCGTCTCTTTATTGTCTTTTCCCATGTCCTTCTGTTTAACGTGGTGCAAAGATACGAACTTTTTCCGAAATGACATTCCTTTCGCAAGCCTTGCGATGATGTTTTTCCGCGTTTTTGTGAGAAAGTGTAAAAATAATGTAACGATACTCTTCTGTCTCTATTTCCGCACGACAGAGCAGTCGACAGAAAAAGTATGAAAATAATTGCTGTTTTGTTTGTTTTTTTCATATAAAACGCCTATATTTGCATCGAAGTAGAGAGCATGAGTGTTACCCCGTCATATATTATTAACAATAAACAAAGAAAGCAATGAAAACAAAGAACGGAAAATTCTGTCATCTGCCCATATTGCTTGGGCTGGTGCTTAGTATGTTTGCCTCCCGCGCCCTTGCTGATGTGTTCAGCCAGACGAATTCCGATGGCGTAACGATCTATTATGAAGCGTACTACGAGGATGGTGCAACTACTCCTATTATCAAAGTTACACGTAGTAATCCTAACTATAATGAAGGAGTGGTGGTAATACCCGAAAAGGTATCATATAATGGAACGAAGTATGAGGTGAAAGCAATCGGCGAAGGAGCTTTCGATGGTTGTGGTAATCTGACCTCGGTCACCATCCCCAGTGGCGTGATCTGGATTGAAAACTTTGCTTTCAGAGGCTGTTGGAAATTGACATCCGTCAACATACCCGACAAGGTAACCTTAATTGGAGTAGAGGCTTTCAATGGTTGTTGCGCCCTGGAATCCATCAACATCCCCAACAGCGTTGAATATCTCTCGTCAAATGCTTTTTTAAACTGTACCAGCCTGAAAACCGTCAACATTCCCAGCAGCGTGACCGATACTGGGGATTGTGTTTTCGATGGTTGTACCAGCCTGACTTCCGTCAACATTCCCAGCAGTTTAAAAGTTATTCATGGTTGGATGTTCAGGGGATGTACATCGCTCGCTTCCATCGTCATCCCTGAAGGCGTGGAAACCATCGGACTTTCCGCTTTTTATGGTTGTACCAGTTTGTCCTTTGTCACCATCCCCAGTACTGTGACAACAATTTCTGAAGAGGCATTTTTGGAATGCAGAGGGCTTTCTGTCATCAAGTCATTTATCCAAAGTCCCCCCGTATTACCAGTATCAGCTTTCTCCGATTATGACAACCCCATCCTTTATGTGCCATTGGGTTCCATAGACCAATACCGCAATAATGGCTGGTGTTTTGTGAATATTGTAGAAACCCAAAATGTGGAGGGTTGTGCAACCCCGGTAATCTCCTACGAAAACGGGAAATTGTCGTTCAGCTGTGAAACACCGAATGCTACGTTTAAGTGGTCTGTTACTGACGAACTTGCTCAATCGGGATCGGGTGCTGAAGTGGAATTGACTCCTGTCTGCGAGGTGAGTGTCTATGCCTTTGCAGATGAATATGCACCCTCTGATTTGGCCAAGGCCACCCTGTGGTGGGTTGAAGTGGGGCAGACAGGAGGAGTCGTGACAGGATTAAAAGAGATACAAGCGGTCCCGGTTCTCATCAAGACTGGAGGCGGGAACATCACTCTTGAGGGAGTCGCCGACGGAACCATCGTGAAGGTCTTCAATGTGAGTGGCTCTTCAATCGGATCGGGTGAGGCATCAGGTGGAAAGGTGACGATGAATACAAACCTGCCTTCCGGCACTATTGTCATCGTCAAGATAGGAGAAAAGGGAATCAAGGTGGTTCTGTAGATGTATCTTTGCAGGGAATCTCTCATAATAGATGAGCTGAGGCACGTATGAGGGATAGAAGGTTAAGGAAGACCTTCATGGAACGAGAGACAAAAGAAAGATCAGACAAACGGCTATGAAGAAAAAAGGATTCTTTTACAGGGTGTTTGACCTCTACTACGATGGTTTTCGCCACATGACATTGGGGAAAACGCTATGGTTAGTCATTGCTATAAAACTGTTCGTCATCTTTGTAGTGCTGAAGGTGTTCTTCTTCCCGAACTACCTGAAACAACACACAGAGAAGGGCGGAGAGGCGGATTTCGTGATGGAGCAGTTCGAAGCAATAAGCAACAATCAATAATCTAAAACTTCAACGATATGACAAATTTAATGTTGGAAATCAGTTCTGGTACGATAGACTGGTCGCGCGCCCAGTTCGCGCTGACAGCCATTTACCATTGGCTCTTCGTGCCGCTTACGCTGGGTTTGGCAGTCATCATGGGCATCATGGAGACCTGCTATTACCGTACGGGGAAAGCCTTTTGGCGCGATACGGCCAGGTTCTGGCAGAAGCTTTTCGGAATTAATTTTGCCATGGGCGTGGCCACGGGCATCATCCTGGAGTTTGAATTCGGTACTAACTGGAGCAACTATTCATGGTTCGTGGGCGACATCTTCGGTGCGCCGCTGGCCATCGAAGGCATCGTGGCCTTCTTTATGGAGTCAACGTTTGTGGCGGTGATGTATTTCGGATGGAACAAGGTGTCGCGTGGTTTCCATCTGGCTTCTACATGGCTCACTGGACTTGGCGCAACCATCTCTGCCTGGTGGATCCTTGTTGCCAACGCTTGGATGCAATGCCCCGTTGGCTGCGAATTCAATCCCGACACGGTTCGCAACGAAATGGTATCGTTCCTCGATGTGGCATTGTCCCCGTTTGCGGTGATGAAGTTCTGTCACACGGTTATCTCTGCTTGGATCATCGGCGCCGTCTTCGTGGCTGCTGTGAGTTGTTGGTATCTGATGAAGAAGCGTGAGACGGAAATGGCGTTGAAGAGCCTTCGTATCAGCGCTGTCGTAGGGTTGGTGGCTTCGCTGATGGCAGCCGCCACCGGACATATCTCGGGTGAGCAGGTGGCTCAGAAACAACCCATGAAGCTGGCCGCTATGGAGGCTCTCTATAATGGAGGCGTCGATCAGAGCCTGACGGCCGTGGCCTGGGTAAATCCTTTCAGCCAACCCGACTACACCGTCGAGGAAGAACCGCCGCTTCGCATAGCCATGCCTTATGCACTTTCTATCATGGCCACCCGCGATCCCCACGGCTATGTGCCCGGCATCAACGATTTGCTGAACGGCTACACCAAGCCTGACGGAAGCAAGGAGCCGTCGGCCGACGAGAAGATAGAGAGTGGAAAGAAGGCCATCGTGGCATTGGCTGAATACCGCAAGGCCAAGGCTGCCGGCAATGATGCAGAGGCAAAGGTGCAGGCTGGCATTATAGCCGACAACTTTAAGTATTTCGGCTATGGATACATCAAGGACAAAAAAGAGCTGGTGCCCTATATCCCCATCAACTTCTGGGCCTTCCGTCTGATGGTCGGTCTGGGCTGTGTGTTCATCCTGTTCTTTGCCGTCGTACTCTTTATGGACTGGCGAAAGAAAGACCTCTCCAAACTGCCTAAGTGGCACTATGTGGTGGCCATTGCCCTGATGCCCCTGGCCTACATCGCTTCCGAAAGCGGATGGCTGGTGGCTGAGTTCGGCCGTCAGCCCTGGACTATTCAGGACATGCTTCCCGTTTCGGCTTCTGTCAGCGACATTCCTTCCAGTTCTGTAGCCTTGACGTTCTTCATCTTCCTTGCACTCTTCACGACCATGCTTGTGGTGGAGCTGAACATCATGTTCAAGCAGATCAGGAAGGGACCGGAGATCGAATCATTGACAGTGTGAGGGCCTCCAAGTCCCAAGGGAGTGTTAAGTCAAGAGTTAAGAAAGAAAGCCCCCAAGCCCGGGGGGGATGTGTGGAAATAAAGACAAGAGATAATCTTAAAAAATCAAACGACAATGACATATAGTTTTTTGCAACATTATTGGTGGTTCCTCGTTTCGTTGTTAGGGGCCCTGCTCGTGTTCTTGATGTTTGTACAGGGTGCCAATTCCTGTCTTCGTTCATTGGGATGGACGGCCGAAGGGCGTCGACTGGTAGTGAACTCCACAGGCAGGAAGTGGGAACTGACGTTCACCACACTTGTGACGTTCGGCGGTGCATTTTTTGCCTCGTTCCCGCTGTTCTATAGTACGAGCTTCGGCGGGGCTTACTGGTTGTGGATGATCATCCTGTTCACGTTTGTGTTACAGGCGGTCAGTTATGAGTTCCAGAACAAGTTGGGCAACCTGTTGGGTCCGTCGACGTTCCAGTTCTTCCTGATACTCAACGGTCTGCTGGGGCCGCTGCTGTTAGGCGGTGCCGTTGCCACCTTCTTCGAGGGCAGCAACTTCATCGTAGCCAAAGAGAATCTTATCGATGCCGGTTCTTTCACTCCGATCATCAGCCGTTGGGCTAACGCCTCGCATGGGCTTGATGCGCTGCTCAACCCCTGGGTCCTGGTTTTCGGTTGCGCCGTGGTGTTCCTTGCTCGCACGTTGGGCATCCTTTATGTAATGAACAACGTGGCTGACGAGGATATACGTAGCAGGGGAAGTGTTCGATTGTTGGGTACGGCCGTGCCTTTTGTCATTCTTTTTGTGGCTTATCTCATTCATCTGTTGTTGAAGGACGGCTACGCTTACGACCCTGCTACGGGCGTCATCTTCATGGAGCCGCTAAAGTATCTGCACAATCTGGTCGATATGTGGTATCTGTTTGTCGTTTTGCTGGTAGGTGTGGTGCTGGTGCTTTTCGGTATCATCAAGACTATTGTTGACAAGAACTATGTCAAGGGCATCTGGCCGGCTGGCATCGGAGTGGTCCTCACAGTGACGGCCCTCCTGCTTTGCGCCGGTTGGAACAACACGGCATATTATCCTTCCACGGCCGACCTGCAGAGTTCGCTGACCATCGCAAACAGTTGCAGTTCAGAGTTCACGCTTCGAACGATGGCTTTCGTGAGCCTGCTCATTCCGTTCGTACTAGCTTACATTGCCTACTGCTGGTTCTCGCTCGACAAGAAAAAGATTGATAAGGCAGAGATAGCTCATGGGGAGGCGTATTAGAGTTCTTTGCAAGCAAAGCGAGCAAAGCTCGAGCGAAGAATTAAGAGTTAAGAATTAAGAAATAAGAAATAAGAGCGAAAAATTAAACAATATGATAATGAAACTGTTCTTGCTTTGCAAGCGACCAAAGGTCGAGCGCAGAGTATTCTTTTGGGCTTTTTTGTTTCCTGTGTGCTTGTGTGCACAGGATTTAAGTGACTGTCCTCAGATTGTCTTCGAAACAGACAGTGGCACCATTCGTATCGCTCTTTATAACGAGACCCCTCAGCATCGCGACAATATGCTGAAACTGGTGCGCGAGGGCTTTTACGATGGTGTGCTCTTCCATCGGGTCATCGACCGCTTTATGATCCAGACGGGTGACGCGGGAAGTAAGAATGCGCAGCCCGGCCAACTGCTTGGCGGCTCGGCGGAGGCGTATAAGATTCCGGCAGAAATCTGCTGGCCGAAATATTTCCACAAGAAAGGTGCCGTGGCAGCAGCGCGCGAAGGCAGTGACACGAATCCGGAATGGAAGTCATCGATGAGTCAGTTCTACATCGTGACGGGACGGCGGTTTAGCGACAACATGCTTGACGATGCCGAGGAGCGCATCTTCCGCGATACGCACAAGGCCGTGAATATTCCCGAGGAACTGCGGCAGGTGTACCGTGAGGTCGGCGGCACTCCCCATCTCGACACGCAGTACACCGTGTTTGGTGAGGTCGTGGAAGGGCTCGATGTAGCATTACGCATCCAAAAAGCCGAGACCGACGGCAATGCGCGTCCGGTCACTGATATTCACATCATCAGAGCGTACGTTGGTAATTAAGAGTTAAGAGTTAAGAATTAAGAATTAAGAAAAAGACCTTTCCACTCTCCACTATCCCCTGTCCACTATCAAGAGTTCTTTGCAAGCGACCAAATGTCGTGCGTTTTGCAATTATTTCGCGATAGAGTTGCAGTTTCAGCTTTTTTTTGTACCTTTGCGGCAAAAAGTCGCGAAGGTACTTCGTCTCGGCATAAAAAACAAATGAATTTGTTTTGTTCTGCCCTCGACTTTTTGTACCTTTGCAGCGCTTTATAAAGATAATGTACATTCAAAATTAAGTAAAAAGATGAAAGCATTCGTTTTTCCCGGACAGGGAGCTCAGTTCTCAGGTATGGGTAAGGACCTCTATGAGAACAATGCAAAGGCAAAGGAATTGTTTGAAAAGGCCAACGAAATTTTAGGTTTCAGGATAACCGACATTATGTTTGAAGGTTCCGACGAGGATCTGCGCCAGACAAAAGTGACGCAGCCCGCTGTGTTCCTCCATAGCGTCATCAGCGCATTCTGCATGGGCGACGCCTTCCAGCCTGACATGACAGCCGGACACTCGCTCGGTGAGTTCTCTGCACTGGTGGCTGCCGGCGCGCTGAGCTTTGAGGACGGACTGAAGCTCGTCTATGCTCGAGCCATGGCAATGCAGAAAGCCTGTGAGGCCGCTCCTTCCACGATGGCAGCCATCATCGGTCTGCCCGACGAGAAGGTGGAAGAGGTCTGTGCAGAGGTGAACCGTGAGGGCAACGTCGTGGTTCCTGCCAACTATAATAACCCCGGTCAGCTGGTGATTTCTGGTAATATCGATGCCATCGGTGAGGCTTGCGAGAAACTGAAAGCAGCCGGTGCCAAGCGTGCACTGCCTCTGAAAGTTGGCGGTGCGTTCCATTCTCCGCTGATGCAGCCCGCCAAGGATGAGCTTCAAGCTGCCATTGAGCAGACAGAGGTGAAGACTCCCAAGTGTCCTGTCTACCAGAATGTTGACGGCAAGGCTCATACCGACGCTCAGGAAATCAAGCAGAACTTGATTGCCCAGCTGACAAGCCCGGTGCGTTGGACGCAATGTGTGCAGAATATGATTGCCGACGGTGCCGACGACTTCACAGAGTGCGGCCCAGGCAAGGCCCTTCAGGGAATGATTGCCAAGATCAACCGAGAGGTTACTGCTCACGGTATCGTATAAGAGTCCCCGGCCCCCCCCTTCCGTCCCCCCGAGGGGGGAAACCGCCCCCTCCAAATCTCTCCCCCTCGGGGGAGCGGAGGGGGGCCGAGTGGGGGTCATGAGTTTGAAGGGGGTCTCTAAGAATATGTATAAGGAACTGCTAAGATGAATCGAGAGAAAATAATAGTCTATCAAATATTTACGCGCGTTTTCGGCAATAGGAATCAAACCAACAAGTCAAATGGTTCACTTGCAGAAAACGGCAGTACGAAACTTAACGATATCGACGAGAAGGTGCTCCGGCAAATAAAAGAGATGGGAGTGACCCATGTTTGGTATACAGGCATCATCCGTCATGCAACAACCACCGACTATTCCGCATACGGAATTCCGCAGCAGAATCCCGAGGTAGTGAAAGGAAAAGCTGGCTCTCCGTATGCCATCACCGACTATTATGATGTAGATCCCGACTTGGCTGAAGACCCACAAGAGCGCATGGCTGAGTTTGAAGCCTTGATTGAACGTACGCACAAGGCTGGCATGAAGGTCGTCCTGGACTTTGTTCCCAACCATGTGGCACGTCAGTACCAGAGCATCTGTGCCCCGGCTGGTGTGAAAGGGTTGGGTGAGGACGATGATGTGAACATGCATTTCTCCACCCACAACAATTTCTATTATTGTTGGGGACAGCCATTGGATCTGAGCGATGTGCGAGGTACGAGGTGCGAGGTACGAGGTGCGAGGAACGAGGAGGATGTTTATACGGAAGTGCCTGCCAAGGCCACTGGCAACGATCAGTTCTCATGCCGTCCCAACCGCAACGACTGGTATGAAACCGTAAAGCTGAACTATGGCATCGACTACTGCGATGCTGGCGGACGGAGCGAACACTTCGATCCTATTCCTAATACTTGGAACAAGATGACCGATATTCTGCTCTTCTGGGCTGCCAAGGGTATTGATGCTTTCCGCTGCGACATGGCGGAGATGGTGCCTGCTGCCTTCTGGGCATGGGCCACAGACAAGGTGAAGTTCCTTTACCCCGACAAGGCATTCATCGGAGAAGTCTATGATCCGGCACAATACCGCAACTATATTGCCGCAGGTTTTGACTATCTTTACGACAAGGTTGGCATGTATGACTGCATGCGCGACGTCATCTGCGATCGTCGCCCTGCCTCCGACATTACCCAACAGTGGCAGGCCACTGACGATATACGTGACCACATGCTCTATTTCCTCGAGAATCACGACGAACAGCGCGTAGCCAGCGACTTCTTTGCTGGTGACGGACGGCGTGGACTGCCTGGACATCTTGTCAGCGTTCTGTTGCAGCGCAATCCATATATGCTCTACGCTGGGCAGGAGTTCGGTGAGCGTGGAATGGAGAGTGAAGGTTTCAGCGGGAAGGACGGGCGCACCACCATCTTCGATTATTGGTCGGTAGGTTCAACATGGCGTGGCTATTTCGAGCGCCGGAAGCTGAAGAAAGAGGAGCGTGCACTGTCGTCTGACTATCAGAAGATACTGCAGATGGCCAATGGAGAAAAGGCTGTACGCGAGGGAGAAACATTCGATTTGATGTATGTGAATCCACAGCTTGCCGACAAGCAATATGCGTTCCTACGCAAAGCCGAGGAGGAGCTGCTCATCATTGTTGCCAATTTCGCCGACAATGCGGCTGAGACCGAGCTGGTCATCCCGCAACACGCCTTCGACTTCCTTCAGATTCCTAAGCAGGAGGTGACGGCCACCGACTTGTTAGACGGTTCAGATCTGAAAATCATCCTGCGTCCGGAACAGCCTATTCACATGGTAGTGCCACCCCTCGGCGGGCGCGTCTATAAAGTGGTACTGTTTTAGTTAAGAGTTAAGAATTAAGAGTTAAGAGTTAAGAATTTGGAGGCAAGAGGTAAGAAGTAAGAGTAAACTATATGGCAGAAGACTACATCCTAAACGATCACAACAAAGAAGAGTTTCCGCCTGCACATACGGCGGAACATCTGCTGAACCAGCTGATGGTGAGAATGTTCGGCTGCGAACGTTCGAAGAATGCTCATATTGAAAGGAAGAAAAGCAAAATCAGCTATATTCTGGAACGTAAGCCCGACCGAAAGGCTGAGAAAGAGATAGAGCGACGGATGAACGAGTTGATAGAGGAAGACCTGCCTGTAGCCTTCGAGTTTGTCACCAGAGCAGAGCTCGAAGGGCTTATCATGAGCGCAGATCCCGACTCTCCAGACGCTCAGCTTTCGCTTGATCGTCTGCCCGACAATGCCAGCGAAACAATCCGACTGGTGCGCATCGGTGATTTCGACGTGTGTCCTTGCATCGGCAAACATGTGCGCAGTACGTCGCAAATAGGGCGTTTTGAAATGTTAGGAACCAACTGGGACGAGGAGAACCGCAGTTTCCGTATTCGCTTCAAGATTGTATGATATGAAACAAGCCATGATCTTTGCCGCAGGATTGGGTACCCGCCTGAAACCGTTGACCGACACGATGCCAAAGGCGTTGGTCAGGGTAGGGGACAAGCCATTGCTGGCTCATGTCATCCTGAAGCTGAAGGCTGCCGGGTTTGAGCGTATCGTTGTCAATGTGCACCATTTTGCTCAGCAGATTGTTGACTATCTTCGGGAAAACGACAGCTTCGGGGTGGATATCCGTATTTCTGACGAGACGGAAAAACTGCTCGAAACGGGAGGTGGCATCAAAAAGGCTCTTCCGTTGTTCGATGCCGACAGCCCGATACTGATTCATAACGTTGACATCCTGAGTAATGTCGACCTTCGAGAGTTATATGAATATGCAGAAGACGGTCATTTGGATGCCATGCTCTTGGTTAGCTGGAGAAAGACGAAGCGTTATTTGTTGTTCGACGACGAGATGCTTCTCGACGGATGGACCAATATAGAGACAGGGGAAGTGAAGAGTCCATACAAAGGGCTCGACCCGTCATCATTGAAGCAGTATGCGTTCTCGGGCATCCATATCCTCTCTCCGTCAGTATTTCCGCTTTTCGACACGATGCCAGACCGCTTTGGCATCATCGACTTTTATCTTAAATACTGCCATCAGCGCGCATTTTTAGGTAAAGTGAAGAAAGACCTGCGGCTGTTGGATGTCGGGAAATTGGAAACGCTGCAAGAAGCAGAGGAGTTCCTGAAATATTAGCTTTCTCATTTGTTAATTAATAGTAACAATATATGCAACAGAAAATCATCATCCTGGACTTCGGTTCGCAGACCACGCAGCTCATCGGACGACGTGTGCGCGAGCTGGATACCTTCTGCGAAATTCTTCCCTACAACAAGTTTCCCACTGTTGAGGCGGATTTGAAATCCGGCTCAATCATTGGTGTGATTCTCAGTGGTTCACCCTATTCTGTACACGACCCTGAAGCCTTCAAGGTTGACCTTTCGCAGTTTGTAGGACGAGTGCCCGTGCTGGGCATCTGCTACGGAGCTCAGTACATCAGCCATTCCTTGGGCGGACGTGTTGAGAAGGCTGACTCGCGCGAGTACGGTCGTGCCCATCTGGAGACAGTGGATACCACGAACCCTTTGTTCAAGGGCTTTGTACAGCATTCGCAGGTGTGGATGAGTCATGGCGATACCATCACAGCCATCCCCGAGGGCTTCAAGGTGATCGGCAGCACAAAGGACGTGAAGAATGCCGCATTCTTTTCTCCCTCTCCTTCTCCCATCTTTGCCGTCCAGTTCCATCCCGAGGTGTTCCATTCGGTACAGGGATCTCTGCTGCTGAAGAACTTTGTGGTGGACATCTGCGGCTCAAAGCAAGACTGGAGTGCAGCTTCCTTTGTAGATACAACGGTTGCAGAACTAAAGCAACAGATTGGTGATGACCGTGTGATCCTCGGTCTTTCCGGTGGTGTCGATTCCTCCGTTGCTGCCGTCTTGCTTAATAAAGCCATCGGCAAGAACCTCACTTGTATCTTCGTGGATCATGGCATGCTGCGAAAGAACGAGTTCCGGCAGGTGATGGAAGATTACAAGGTGTTAGGACTGAACGTGATCGGGGTGGATGCTTCCGAGAAGTTCTTCGCTGATCTCGCTGGCGTGTCCGATCCAGAACAGAAACGTAAGATCATCGGTCGTGACTTTGTGGAGGTGTTCAATGCCGAGGCAAAGAAGATCACTGATGCCAAGTGGTTAGCACAGGGCACGATCTATCCCGACCGTATAGAGTCGCTCAATATTACAGGTAAGGTGATTAAGAGTCATCATAACGTGGGCGGACTACCTAAGGAGATGAACCTACAGCTCTGTGAACCGCTGAAGTGGTTGTTCAAGGATGAGGTGCGCCGCGTGGGTCGCCAAATGGGTATGCCCGAACATCTCATCACGCGCCATCCCTTCCCCGGTCCTGGGCTGGCCGTCCGCATCCTTGGCGATATCACCCCCGAAAAGGTGCGCATTCTGCAGGAGGCTGACGACATTTTCATCCGTGGCCTTCGTGACTATAAAGTGAAACTCTCGGGAGAAGAGGCTCGTAAGGTTCTCGCTGCCGGAGTACCAGTAACACCGGTACATCCCCTTCGGGAAAATGGTGCCCCGACGACCAACGCCGGTACATCCCCCTCGGGGGCTTGGGGGGCCGACGAACCCATCGAGGTCTCACTATACGACCAGATCTGGCAGGCTGGAGTCATCCTGCTCAGTAAGGTTCGCAGTGTGGGGGTGATGGGTGATGAGCGCACCTACGAGCATCCCGTTGCTCTGCGTGCCGTCACTTCCACCGACGCCATGACAGCCGACTGGGCTCATCTTCCCTACGACTTCATGGCCCGTGTGTCGAACGAGATCATCAACAAGGTTCGTGGTGTCAACCGCGTCTGCTACGACATCTCCTCAAAGCCACCATCGACCATCGAGTGGGAATGATAGATCATTATGAAAATTCCATTTAACATCATCGAACTATTGAAGCGCAAGTCGGGAAACGGCTTGCGCTTGCCTTCTGATTGTGAATATCTGTCGCTTGACATCGAGAGTAAGACGGGTGTTCGCATCGGTGCCACAACATTGAAACGATTATTTGGCTTTGCTAAGGATGAACGCTCTCCTCACGCTTCCACCCTTGATGCCATCGCTCGTTACTTAGGCTATGCTCATTGGGATGAGTTGTCAAAGATAGAGGATCAGGGGAACTCCGATTTCAGCAGTTCAGATGATGAACTTCGTTCTTCCGATTTGCAGATAGGACAGGAAGTAGAGATAACCTATCTTCCTGACCGTCAGGTCGTATTGACCTACCAAGGTGACAACCGTTATACGGTTCGTGTGAGTGAGAACAGTAAGTTGCAGGTTGGCGACGAAGTAGAGATTCTCAACTTTGTGCTTCATCACCCGCTGCTGGTTATGCAGGTTTGGCGTGGTGGGCAGTCGTTAGGGCAGTTCACGGCAGGCCGCGTTTCCGGTCTCTCCACCATTAGAGTCATCTGATTCTTCACTCTTCATTCTTCACTTCTATGGATTCTTCTCAGTTTTCCGATAGTCAGCCTCGTTTCGATTTCATCGAACAGATGGATTCTCATGGTGCCACATGCGATTCATTTCGCGTGAAGATCTATGGAAAACTGCATTTTCTGAAGCGACTGAAGAAGGAATATGCTGGTGACATCCGCTATCAAGAGGCATTGCGAAAGGAGTTCGAGACAGGCTATCGCTTGGAGCATCCTCACATCGTTCGCTATATCTCCTTCACCGACGATGGTATCTTGATGGAGTATGTAGATGGCGAAACGCTTTCTCAACGTGTTGCCACAAACCCAGAATATTTTGAGAGTAAAGAGAACTTAAGGAAGTTTCTTCGTCAATTGTTAGATGCCGTCGGATATCTTCATGCCCATCAGACACTGCATCTCGATCTCAAACCCGACAACATTCTGCTGACACGCATCAACAATGACGTGAAACTGATAGATCTCGGCTGCTGCTACACCGACAGTTTTGTTGATACACACGGCTTTACTGATAGTTTTGCAGCTCCAGAACAATTATCTATTATCCATTGTCCGTTATCAATTAGGACAGACATCTACGCCATCGGCAAGACAATGGCAATCTTGCCGCATCACCATATATATAATAAGGTGATACGAAAATGTACGGCCCAGTTTCCTGAGAATCGCTATCAGAGCATTGCCGATTTGAAGAAGGCTCTCTTCCCAAAGCGTAAGCCTTGGCTATGGGCATTGTTGGCACTCTTCCTTGTCATGTTCTTCTTGGGCTATCTGCTGTTTGCCAAAAATGCGATTGAGCGAGCGCCAAGAAAGTTTACTTTCAATTGGCCGAGCGTAAGCATTTTATGTAACCATGAGAGTCCGCCATCCGAATCAAAGGAAACTCAGGTGGAGAACAAGTCCGTTCAAGAGCAGTCCCAGCCGCCAGTGCAAAGCGTGCCATCTGCTACGGCAAAGAAGGGTCCGTCCACAAAAGAGCAGCAACAAACAGCTCCGTCGGTGCTCCCTCCAATAAAGAAAGCGCTTTCTGAGGAGGAACAAGCGTTTCTGGATCAGCCCCATCTGAGAACCATCACATCAGAAGAGTTCTCGCGCTACAAACAACAAATAGACGAATACTATCGTGAGGCAAATGCTTTTCTCAACGACTCGGCGAACCATCGGAGATATCCTTCCCGCCAAGCCTATTTGAGACGCTATCAAGATATTGTCGATGAAACCCTGCGGCGAATCAAGGCTGATGATTGGTTCCATCCGCTATACAACAGCCCCATGAATCCCGTCAGCTCCTACACACGGAAATACAAAGCCGACTTAGAACATCGCGCCTTCGTCAACAGTAATCAACTGCCATAATAACAAAAAAACGACTCAAATGAATGTCGTTTGCTAAATATTCCTTATCTTTGCAGCAAATAATAACGAATTACTATGTCATATAACCAGTTAGCGCAGTTGGAGCTCATGAACGCCATTAATAGCATCAACTCTGAATCAGAGCTACAAGAGTTCAGAGATTTGCTGGCACACTATTTTGCCCAAAAAGCACAGAAAGCAATCGATACCTTATGGGACAACGGTGTCATTAATGAGGACACCATTGAAGCATGGGGCGAGGAACACATGCGCACCCCTTATCGATATGAGGAGAATCGTTCTTGATACAAACTGCCTTTTGCAGTCACTCCCTGCTAAAAGTCCATACCATAAGATATGGACAGACGTACTTGATGGCCGTATTCAATTGTGCGTCAATACTGAAATTATGAATGAATACGAAGAAATTATATCCATTAAGACGAACAAGGATATTGCGCGCTATATTGTTGAGGCAATAGCAAGATTGAACACAACATATTACCAAGAGGCTTACTATCATTTCGGATTGATTGAGACTGATCCAGACGACAATAAGTTTGTTGATTGTGCTGTTGCAGCAGGTGCAGAATACATAGTAACCAACGATAAGCATTTTGAGGTCTTGAAGACAATTCCTTGGCCTAATATTTCAATCATTAAGATAAAGGACTTTATAGTTCAGATATCTCATTAGAAATAATATTTTTGTGAAATGGAAGAAATGGTTGTGCCGTTTCTTCCATTTTTCATATATTTTACCTAATTTCGCTCCCGAATAAGTGTAAATCATGTAATTAGCGACGAAAAATGAAAAAAACCAGTTGCCGAAGTGGGTGAAATTAGGAAAAAAGAATTATTTTTGCAAAAAATACGGCTCACATGAACGTCGTTTGCTAAATTTTTCTTATATTTGCGGTGTCGTTCAATAAAGGGCGACAAACATAGTAGGAAGCGTTTAGCTTTCATCTGTACCGAAAAGTCTGGTAAACTTTAACGTAAAGCAGATGTTGAGTGAACACGTTCCCTCCTTGGATGGAATATTCCATGTGTAGCCACCATTGGCTCACATCCGATATATCCTCCAAGGGTGTGGGCTGTTTCTTTTATCTCTTTACAGGTTTTACCAGAGCCTTCGGTAGGATAGACTGAGAGGCTCACACCTTCTATTGTGTATGCTTTGCTATAATGACTCGTGGAATGTATGATTGCAAGCGCATAATACAGTTTAACTAATAAAATAATAGAATTATGGCTTTTTGTAGTAAATGTGGTGCACAAATCAATGATGGCGCACAGTTTTGTCCCCAATGTGGACAACCGAACAACGGTAGTTCACATCAGCAGTATGTGGCTCAACAGCAGGAACGTAGTGGTTTTAAAAAGTTGTTGCATAGTAAATGGGCATGGATCGTGGCAATTGTGTTGGTCATCATCATAGCTGCATCAAATGCTGGTGGAAGTTCTAACACGGATATGTTAGAAAAAGAGGTCAAACAGATGATGGTAGACAAAATGAAAGAGAAAGGAAGTTCATTAGTTATTACTGATTTCAACTTGGTTCACCAAGAGGGTAACAATTACACAGGACTTGCTACATGTACTCTTGATGGAGAGAAAATGGACTTGGATGTCAAGGTCGTCTATGACGGTAGCAAATTCCAAGCCGAATGGGCACCTACGGAAGAATATCAAGCTAAAATTATTGAAGAAGGTTTGAATGAACTCTTCAGCGAATAAAGACTTAGCTGTTTTCAAGCAGTGCCCCAATGGGCATGAGGTAAGTGAAGAAATGAGTTTTTGCCCTGTATGTGGTGCAAAAATTGCATCTGGTGGTATACGTTTTTGTCCAAATTGCGGCACAGAAAGGCATGCTACAGACAGGTTTTGCCAAAATTGTGGCTTGCCTTTTTTTCGGCAGTCGCAGAGAATAGAAGAAAAGAGCGAAGATTCGTCATTCTTTGGTTTCGTGTGGCTTGATTTTTAATAAGAAATATTGTAACAATAATTAAAAAGGGTAATATGAATACAGAATGTAAAGAATGTGGGCATATCTTGCCTGAAGGCGCAACTGTATGTCCTGAATGTGGTGCATCAGTATGTGGTTTTAATAATGAAGAATCGGAAAGGCCATGGTACGAAATAGATATTCTCAGCGTGGCTATTAAACCAATAATGCGATGGTTTGACAGTGGACAGTTCATAAGGGATATTGTTTGCGTACTGTTGTCGTTGGCAGCTTTCTTCTTTGCAGCCGCGCCAGTTTACCTTTCTTACAGTGGTTATAAGAATCATGCCTTAGTCGGTTTTTCTTCATCGGAAAAGTCTTTGCTTATATGTTTTTTGGTTATATTGTTACTTTTTGGCTGTTTCAGTTGTGGTTATTGGCAGAAAAGGTCACGGATGATAGTGAAACTATTCAATCCAAAAGACGAATTCGTTGGTGTTCCGATGGGTTCCTATCTCTTTCAGTGGATAGGCGAGTGGGTCGCTATTTTGGCTGGAATATGTGGTATGTTGATGTTTTTTCTTTCATTCCTAAAAGTCGACAACGATAGTTGGGCATTTTTATTCAATATAATAGCAAACCGGAATATGGGATTCTTCGTATTCGGGATAGGAATTCTTGTAGCTATCATATTTAGAGCAGGAGCAGAAGGAAGCCGAGCACTTACCTCTATTGCTAACAATACTGGAAGACAATCGCGCAAAGAAGACGTAAAATCGCTTCTTGACACAGACAACTCTAACGAATCGTTCTGGAACATCGTTTATGCATTATCAATCATACTAACCATAACATTTGCACTAATGGCAATGTTGCAGAAATAACAAATAAGGAGATAAGAAAATGGCTTTGATAAACTGTCCCAATTGTGGATCAACTATTTCTGACACCGCTAATCATTGTCCGAAGTGCGGCGTTCAGTTGAAAGGGAGTACCCCAAAAAATAAGAACAAGACATCACTTTATGCCCTATTTGCTGTACTCGGTGCATTGGTAATCATCATCGGAGGAACAATAGCATATTCTGATTATGCTGAGAAAAAGGAAAAAAGAGAAGCTCTAATACAGGAAGAGCAGGCAAAAGTAGCTGCGAAAAAGGAGCGTGATTCCCTTGACCGGGTTCTATGGGAAAAAACGATGGAGAAGAACGACGAACAGGCTTATCAATTGTACTTGCAGAAATTCCCCGATGGTAAGCATGCCGAACAAGCAAAGAAACATCTGGATTATGCCGAGAAGATGAAGCTTACAAGTGAAGAAGAATATGGAGCGAGTGAATGCATTTCTTCCTTCTTTAGGTGTTTAGCCAATGGATATGAAGATGACATGCTTGTTTACTTAAATCCCAACCTTTCCACATTCCTCGGTAAGAAGAATGCCACGAAGGTGGATGCTATCGCTTATATGAAGAAGATTCATTCTGACGATGTCTATTCTGTAGACATCACCATGGGTGACATCGAAGTGAAGAAATCACTGGTTGACAACGAAGAACCTATTTATACAGCAACTTTTACTTACGACCAGAGGTTGGAGAGAGAAGATACGAGTCTTGAGACTTTCGCAAGCATGAAGGGTACTGCAACATTGAACAAGAATTATAAAATCACTTCGCTTTCTTTGTCCAAGACGGCAACCTATTAAATTGTAACAAGTGTATGAAGTACATTGTTTTTATCATCATGCTGATGACAAGCATCACCATGAATGCACAAACCGACGTACCCGTTTTCCTCCAGAAGAACGGGTACGCTAAAAGTATGGCTAAGATCTTTTCATGTTTAGAGGAGGAAAAGCTTTATCAAGCGAACAAAGAGCAGGAGGAAATCAGGGAGAAGTTTGCGAAGGATAAGGATATTGACAAGAACGAAGTGTTCTCTGTCGAAACGTATCTTTACCCCATTTGGCATGTTGCCAACAGTCTGTTCCTGAATCTGAAATCGGGCAAGGATGAGCAAAAAGACCTGCCACTCGTCCAATTTGACCCTTGGAAAGCTTATCATACTCTTCAGCAAGCAACCCACGATGTTGCGGACAAGAACAATGTAGATGCTTTCTTTTCTCAGAGGAAGCTGAACTACACAGTAGCCAGCATCAAAGCTGATATAGAAAACAACTTAATAGAAGAAACTGTGAATAAAGGCTCAGAGGAGGCATTCGATAAACTGATAGCTACTCTTTATGATTATGCCGACATGCGCATGTTGGAAGAAAAACGAGAGCAGATAGCCTTCGTAGAAGCATTTAAATCAGATAAAGTTGCTGGTGCACAGAAGTATTTGGACAAATACAAGTCTTTTAATGCTTCTCACCTGAAGGTAATGGAGCACAGAAGAGACAGCCTGGCCTTTGAACAGCTGGGTAAAGATGCTAACGATTGCAAGCTATATCTGAAATCGTACCCTAATTCCGAATACAACAATCAGGTGACTAAACTTCTGCACCGTTATGAATTTGAAAACATGGCCCATACAGTCAGTGCCTGTAAACAGTATCTTGCGGTCTATGCCGAATCTGAGTATGCTGATCAAGTGAAGCAAATAATGGCCCAAGCTGCATATAACGATGCAAGACAGGCTTCTACACCAGAAGCCTTGGGAGATTTCCTTCAGGAGTATGATTGGTCGGAATTCTGTGAATCGGCTAAAAAAGACCTCAATGAGATTCTTCAACACAAATTCTTGAGCCGTTATTCAAGCCTCAGCGAACTGGAAAATTTCGTAAGCAACAGGAGATTCTCTCAGTATGTGGATTATACGCCTTATGTCACATTCTACACAAATTTGACGAATATGCCGACATCCGCCGCGATGATGGAATGCAAAGATTTGACGGGCGAAGTAAGGTTTTCAACCAACGACTATGAAGAGGTGTATCAATTCGACGATTTGGGGTTGCTAATCAATCATCGGCATAGCAGAAGTGGAACGAATGATTCATGGGACTACGATTTTAACGAAAAGGGAGAAGTGCGTCCTGTGAGCAAAACGGACAACAAGGGAAAAACAACCACATATAAGACCACTTTTAATGCTAACGGACTGCTATCCTCCATTACAGGGAGCGACGGCACTCAGACCACATTCGTTTATACAGCGGACAACAAGCTGAAAACCGTCACCAATAGCAAGAATGGAAATAAGACACAAATTGATACATATGACAGTGAGAGACATCTCGACCATTCAGAGCGTAGTGGCGTAGTGCTGGCATACGAATACAACTACCAAGGTGACGTTATTCGAATGAATAAAAAAAGAGGCAATATCGTTATGGACCAGACAAGTTATGAATACGAATACGACTCTTCCGGGAAATACTGGTGTACCATGCGACAATACAATAATGGATCGTTCTTCTTAGCGAAGAGCCGCACTTTCAAACAACCTTCTTCAAATAATTATCAGAGTTATAGGCACTCCGTGGGAGCAAATTATAATGACAATGATTCTCCCGTGGATACTTTATCTGAGGACGATGTCGTTTCGGATCAACAGATTTTCGATGTTGTTGAGCATCAACCCAGTTTCCCCGGTGGGCAGAAAGCATTAATGCAATGGCTTTCGGAAAATGTTCAATATCCTCAACTTGCCTATGACAATGGCATTCAGGGTCGTGTCATTGTGCAATATGTTGTTGAGAAGGATGGCTCAATTTCAGAAGTGACAGTTTCTAAATCAATAGACCCTTCGCTTGATAAAGAGGCACTTCGTGTCGTTAAGTCCATGCCTAGTTGGAGACCTGGAATGCAAAACGGCAAGCCTGTGCGTGTTAAATACACTATGCCTGTGACTTTTAAACTACAATGAGTTGAACGACTCCAATAGTTATGTTGAATGAGGTAAAGAGATTCCAAGCTGTTTTCTATACTTCGTCGGCACGTTAGACTACCCCATTATACGATACGTGTGTACGAAGATCACCAAGACATTAGATATTTCGCAATATAAAAGAAGAGAAGGCACGCCGACGATTTCGTATTGGTTGGCAAAATGGTTTTGAGTATGCGGTTTTTCAAAGAGTTTCATGGTTTCTTTTTCGAGTTCAACTCGCTTGGAGACTATTTCAAGTTCCTGCTTGGCAGGCTTGTCGGTGCAATATTAGGCACTGGAATATTGTTTCCGATGGGCTGTCTCCTCTATTTGTATGGACAGACCTCTTAGCATGCTTGTCTTGCTAAAAGAAAGGTTGTGAAATGTAATTCCATTTGTTTTGGTGGGTAATTTAAATTGTTTTGGTGAGGAGTTTAATTTGTTTTGGCGGGCAATTTCATTTGGATGGCATGGTTGCTGGGGCCGAATGACCATTTGATTCGTACTGAATGGCATGGCTGGATGGGCTGAATGGCATGGCAGGATGGACTGAATGGCATGGAAAGAAGGGCTGGATGGCATGGCAGGATGGGCTGAATGGCATGGAAAGATGGGCTGAATGGTAAGGGGGGAACACGGGCTGAACAGGCTGAAAGAGCTGGTCTGACGGGTGGAACTTGGTCGTTTTGTCAATTATTCGCACCATTTTCTCGTGAAAAGAGTAAATTAACCGACAAAAGGCGGGATTGTTCCGATTATTTTTATATCTTTGCGGCATAAAAATGCAATGTTTATGCTAAAACGATGTGTTGTGACTGTGGTGGCGATGCTCGCCTTGTGTCTGCATGTGTCAGCTCAGGTTCTTAGGGATAGTGCGAATGCCGTAGTGGCCAATGTGGAGATCGACGGCACGATCAGGAGTACGAACAGGATGATGATTGGTCGGATAGACCGCAACGGCAACATGCGGAATCATACCTATAGGTTGATTGGTCGGTTCAAATCGAACGGCGACGTGGTCGACATGAAGAGACAGAAGATTGGCTATGTGTCGAACGACGGCTCCGTGTTCGACGGAAAGGATGATCTTCTGGGCCGTTTAGAGGCCGACGGCACGGTGAGGGATGCCGGCAACGTCATTATCGGCTATGCGAAGGATGTTCCCTTGCGCTATGTGGCGATGTACTATTTCCTTGATGTGTTGGAATATCATTAGAAGCCCCGGCCCCCTCCAAACCTCCCCGAGGGGAGGCTTTTATATATAAGGTGGCAGTTGTGCGTGCGCGTGCAGCTGCCACCTTTTTTAGGACTGACATTTTTTCAGTCTTTCGTGTCATATCTACCCGTTCTGTCACTTTGGCACGCTGTTTGCAAACAAGAGGGTGAAGATTTTAATAACTTAAAACATACAATTATGAACATTCAACCATTAGCAGACAGAGTTCTGATTCTCCCGGCTCCCGCTGAGGAGAAGATCGGCGGTATCATCATTCCTGATACTGCAAAGGAGAAACCATTGCGCGGCACAGTGAAGGCTGTTGGCAAAGGTACGAAAGACGAGGAAATGATCCTGAAAGAGGGCGACACGGTGCTCTACGGCAAATATGCCGGTACGGAGCTGGAGCTTGACGGTGAGAAATATCTCATCATGCGTCAGAGCGATGTGCTGGCCGTGATTGGTTAAAGAAAGAAGGCTCCGGCCCCCCCTTCCGTCCCCCCGAGGGGGGAAACCCCGAGGGGAGGAAGAGATAGAAGGATGTCGGGGTCGGAAATAATGATTTATTTACTTAATACTTAATCGATTGCTTGGAAGCCCCAGTACTAACCAAGCGCCTCTTTTTGAGAGGGTGGGGCGAAAAATGTTATGGCAAAAGATATTAAATTCAATATGGATGCCCGCGACCTGCTGAAGAACGGCGTGGATCAGCTGGCAAATGCAGTGAAGGTAACACTCGGCCCGAAGGGACGTAACGTGATTATTGAGAAGAAGTTTGGTGCTCCGCAGATTACGAAGGACGGTGTCACCGTGGCTAAGGAGATTGAGCTGGAGGACAAGTTCGAGAATACTGGTGCTCAGTTGCTGAAGAGCGTTGCCTCGAAGACGGGCGACGATGCCGGTGACGGTACGACAACGGCTACCATCCTGGCCCAGAGCATCATCAACGTCGGTCTGAAGAACGTCACCGCCGGTGCCAACCCGATGGACCTGAAGCGTGGTATCGACAAGGCTGTTGCTGCAGTCGTTGACTATATCAAGCAGAACGCCGAGAAGGTGGACGACAACTATGACAAGATTGAGCAGGTGGCTACCGTCAGCGCCAACAACGACCCGGAGATTGGTAAGCTGCTGGCTGAGGCTTTCCGCAAGGTAAGCAAGGACGGTGTCATCACCATCGAGGAGTCGAAGAGCCGCGACACTCACATCGGAGTGGTCGAGGGAATGCAGTTCGACCGCGGCTATCTGTCGGGCTACTTCATGACTGATGCCGACAAGATGGAGTGCGTCATGGATCATCCGCGCATCCTCATCTACGACAAGAAGATTTCCAACCTGAAAGACCTGATGCCTGTGCTGCAGCCCGCAGCCGAACAGGGCATGCCGCTGCTCATCATTGCTGAGGATGTTGACTCAGAGGCTCTGACAACGCTCGTCGTGAACCGCCTGCGTGCAGGTCTGAAGGTGTGTGCCGTGAAGGCTCCTGGCTTCGGCGACCGTCGTAAGGCAATGCTCGAAGACATCGCCGTGCTGACTGGCGGTATGGTCATCAGCGAGGAGAAGGGCCTGAAGCTCGAGCAGGCTACGCTCGACATGCTGGGTACTTGCGACAAGGTGACCATCTCGAAGGACAACACCACCATCGTGAACGGTGCCGGTCAGAAGGAAGCCATCGCCGACCGTGTGGCCCAGATCAAGAAGGAAATCGAGAACACCACAAGTTCTTACGACAAGGAGAAGCTGCAGGAGCGCCTGGCCAAGCTCGCCGGCGGTGTGGCAGTGCTCTATGTCGGTGCCAACTCTGAGGTTGAGATGAAGGAGAAGAAGGACCGCGTTGACGATGCCCTGTGCGCTACTCGTGCCGCTATTGAAGAAGGTGTCGTCGCTGGTGGCGGTACTACCTACATCCGTGCCATCGAGGCTGTGAAGGCAGTGAAGGGCGACAACGCCGACGAAGAGACCGGTATCAAGATTGTGGAGCGCGCCATCGAGGAGCCGCTGCGCCAGATTGCCATCAACGGTGGCGGCGAGGGTGCCGTGGTTGTACAGAAGGTGAGCGAGGGTAAGGGCGACTTCGGTTACAATGCCCGCACCGATGTCTACGAAGACCTGCGCGAGGCTGGTGTCATCGATCCTGCCAAGGTGGCTCGTGTGGCCCTGGAGAACGCCGCATCGATTGCCGGCATGTTCCTCACCACGGAGTGCCTCATCGTCGACAAGCCCGAGGAGCATCCTGCAATGCCTATGGGCGGAGCCCCGGGCATGGGCGGCATGATGTAAAGCGAAAGAGTGCAAGAACGACCTCGGACGTAACAGATTGTTGGCTGTTAAGGCAAACAATTACGAAAAAGATGCCGTTTTGCAAACTTCAGATAACAAAAAGAGGGGTAACGTTTCGTCGTTATCCCTCTTTTTAGGTATTTTGATTCATTTTCTTAACTTTTTTGCATAAAAAGTTTTGCTGATATGCAGAAAGTTTCTACCTTTGCATCGGAAACAAGACAAAGTATCGGAATCTTCCGACAAGAGATATTTTTTTGATTTGTTTTAGTAGATTAGTTTTTAAGTAGTTTGTTTTTTGAAAATCGGGCGTCGTGATGACATCCGATTTTTTTGTTTTTAGTACCGTCGCCATGCATTTTTCTTGCCCGTAACGGCTCTCAATTCAAGTTTTTTACCTAATTTTGCAGCCAAAATCATCGTAAGGCAATGGACGCAAACGACTTCAAGCTGAAGAAATCGCAGATTGTGGCTTTTTTTGTCATCGCTCTGGGGCTGTATTATCTCACGGGGTCATACCTGATGATGGCCGGCATCTTCCTGCTGCTCATCCTGGGTGTGCAGATGCTGACTCTGTGGTTGCAAAAGAAGAAGAAAGAAGAGGAGGAATAAGTCATGAAGCAGCTCATCGCACTATACAAGAAGTGGAGTGGGGCAGAGCCCCTCAGCGTGGAAACGTTGCCGGGGGCTGGCAGCAACCGTTCGTACTACCGGTTGGTGGGCAGCGACGGGCATTCGGTGGTGGGCGTCGTCGGCACGAGCCGCGACGAGAACCACGCGTTCATCTACCTGTCGCACCATTTCGCCAAGCGACGGCTGCCGGTGCCCGAGGTGCTCGCTGCCAGCACCGACGAGCTCCGCTACCTGCAGACCGACCTTGGCCGCCTTTCGCTCTTCGATGCCATCCGTGGCGGTCGCGAAGCTGGCGGACGCTACACGCTGAAGGAGCAGGAACTGCTGAAGCGCACCATCCGCGAGCTGCCCAACATCCAGATACGCGGTGCGCGCGGCCTCGACTTCTCGCAATGCTATCCGCAGCCGCAGTTCGATGCCGACAGCGTGCTCTTCGACCTGAACTATTTCAAATACTGCTTTCTGAAAGCCACAGAGATCGACTTCCACGAGCTGAAGCTCGAAGCCGACTTCCGGCTGATGGCCAAAGACCTGACCGAGGAAGCCGCCGATGCGTTCCTCTACCGCGATTTCCAGGCGCGCAACGTGATGCTGGTGCCGCCAGCGGAAACGGCGGCTGCCGGCGAGGCGTCGGTGAGTACCGACAAGGCGACACCATTCTTCATCGACTTCCAAGGCGGTCGGCGCGGTCCCTACTACTACGACCTGGCTTCGTTCCTGTGGCAGGCGTCGGCTCGCTATTCGCACAAGCTGCGGCGCGAGCTGGTGTATGAGTATTACCACGCGCTGAAGCAGTACACCGAGGTGCCGTCGCCCCATCATTTTGTGAACCGGCTGTCGCTCTTCGTGCTGTTCCGCACGTTGCAGGTGCTGGGAGCCTACGGCTTCCGTGGCTACTTCGAGCGCAAGCAGCATTTCATCCATTCCATTCCCCCGGCCATACAGAACCTGCGCGAGATACTGTCGTATGCCGACGACAACCGCATCTCCGATCTCAGCTCGCAGCCGTCGGTCTTTCCGTATCCCTATCTGATGTCGGTGTTGCGTCGTCTGACCGAGCTTCCCCAGTACCAGCAGATAGAGCAGGCGGCGCTGAACCGCTCCGACGGCTACAAGATAACCGACAACAACCCCTATAAGGCGCATCCCAAGGACGGTCCGGCCACCTTCTCGAAGTACGACGGCAAGGGGCCGCTCGTGGTTCGCGTGTTCAGTTTCTCCTACCGCAAAGGCATTCCTGAAGACGAGTCGGGCAATGGTGGAGGTTATGTGTTCGACTGTCGCAGCACGCACAACCCCGGACGCTACGAGCCCTACAAGCAGCTGACGGGCCTCGATGAGCCAGTGGTCCGCTTCCTTGAAGACGACGGCGAGATTCTCACCTTCCTCGACAGTGTGTACAAACTGGCTGATGCCCACGTGGCCCGCTACATACAGCGAGGCTTCACCAGCCTGATGTTCTCCTTCGGATGCACGGGAGGTCAGCATCGGTCGGTCTACAGTGCGCAGCATCTGGCCGAGCATATTCACGAGAAGTTTGGCGTGGAAGTGCGCGTCTGTCATCGCGAACAAGACATTCATCAAGTGATGAGTGCTGTGAGGTAGGGGCTGGACTTGCCCGCATTCCTCTTACCTCTCACCTCTCACCACTCACCTTTATAACTGAAGCAAGCTTATCCTTAGAAACATAGAAATCCGCGAATCCGTGCAATCGGTGTTCATAAAAACAAACGAACACGGTAACTCGGATTCAACGGATATCGTGGCCTTTCGCCTCGCTTATTCAGGTAGCAGCGGTTCGCCCATCTCCGAATGCTCGGCATCTTTCTCGTCGAGCTTGAAGAGCATGAACTGCGGACTCTCGGCCGTGCAGGGCTTCCATTCGCCACCGTCTTTGCCGTTGGGGTCGCTATATTTTGCGAAGTTCGTCCAAGCCGTCAGCATCTTTTCAGCAAGGTCCCAGTCGCCTTGTGTCCACGGGCGCCAGCAATGCTTCAGCGACTTGAACACAAACCACAGGTCAGAAGAGTGGAAAGCGCCTTTCAGGCGATCGGTGATAGCTGGATGCTTGCCGTCGTCGGGCAAAGGACGGGCGAACTCATAAGCCCAAGCTTTGCCGCCTTTCTCCTGCCTTACTTTGCAGAACTCAGCAATGCCAGGTCCCATAGCCCCCATATCGTTCAGCGTGTAGCCTATCATGTATGGAACATCGGCTATTGAGCCTTCGCGTGTGGCCTCGTCGAAGCTCTTCAAGCTGACGTATCCGTCAACGATGGGTCGCTGCATGAGGAACACATCCTGCTTCGTAACCATGTTGTAGAGTTGTCCCACGGTGTAGAGAATCTCTGTTGAGGCTGCGCGTAGCTTCGTCAGGTCGGTCAATCCAGCCCAGTCCATCACCTTCTTCGTCTCTGCTTCCGATTCCTTCAGCGTCGGGTTATAAGTGAAGAACTTGTTGACAGGTGTGGCAGGCTTGGCTTCCTCGCCTTTCTTGGCCGGAACGTTGATACCTCCGCCGCTCATGATGACAGCCTTGTGGAACAGTCCGCGGGCCAGAGGTGACTCGCAAAGTGTGCGTACGCTGCCTGCACCGGCACTCTGTCCGAAGATGGTGACGTTGTCGGGGTCGCCTCCAAACTGTGCAATATTGGCCTTGATCCACTTCAGCGACTGTATCTGGTCAAGGATACCGTAGTTGCCCGATACGTGGTTGGGGCTCTCGGCTGATAGCTCGGGGTGAGTCATGAAACCAAAGATGCCCAGACGATAGTTGATGGACACGAGCACCACGTCTTTCGAAGCCCATTCCTGACCGTCGAATTCCGGTTCCGACCCCCATCCTTCACGATAGCCGCCACCGTGAATCCAAAGAGCCACGGGCAGTTTCTTGTTCACATCACCGGGAGCCTTCGTCCACACGTTCAGGTATAGGCAGTCCTCGCTGTAGGGCGCTTCGTCGCCATATCCCCATTCCGAAGCATAGAAGCCAGGATAGTGCACAGCCTGATAGCCGGGATGTCCGAATTTGTCGCACACCTTCACCCCTTCCCATGCTACAACGGGCTGTGGTTCCTTCCAGCGCAGGTCGCCGATAGGCGGTGCTGCATAAGGAATACCGCGGTAGACAAACACGCCGGGATTCTCAGCCTTCACTCCCTGCACCTGACCACCTTCGATGGTAAGTACCGGATTGTTCTCACTCTTCCCGCAGCTCCATAGAAGCGGGAACATCAATGCTACTAACACTAGTTTTTTCATGTTCATCATCTATTTTAAAAGGTTTACACGAAATCAGTATTTGCCGTCGAGCAGATCTCTTGCTGCCAGCACAAGGAACATATAGTGCGACGAACCTCCGCCAAGACATCGCTGTTGTCAGTTTTCTCATTCTGATTTGTCTTGTTGTCATAGGTTACAAGGGACTTGGTTTTATTCGGTTGTAAAGGTAATAATAATTCTTCAAAAGGACCTTTGCGAAATGTAACAATTTTTATGCAAGATGATAACAGCCGTTTAGTTTTCCGAAAAGGCCCTCGTCATTGTCTGAAAAGACCCTTATGACCGTATGACGAGGCCCTCCTCACCGCTCCACGAGGCCCTTATCATCTCGCCCCCATGAATGTCATGAATCACGACAAAGCAAAAGGGTGCTGACCACAATCTGGCCGGCACCCTCTCGATATTATTCTTATGTCGTTATTATTTCCAGCTATGCTCCACGCATTCGATGGTCTTCTTCGAGCTGGAGGCCTGTCCCATCGTCTCGCTGTTGGTCTCGGTGGTGGCCGTCTTCAGCCATCCGTTGGGGAAGAACTCGTAGTCGGTGGTCTCCTTCACGTCCATCTTCATGTTGGCCATCACCATGTCGATGTTCTGCTTCACGGCCTCCACCTGATCGGCAGGCAGGTTTTCCTCAAGCTGTTTGAGCACCATGGCCTTCAGCTCTTCTTTGTTCATGTTGATGTTGCCCGTCACCTTCACCTTCGAAGCGTCTTTCTCGGTGAGGAAATACATGCGCTTCATCTTCATGCCGTCGTCGTTTACATATTCGTCCATGGCACCCGTCATGATGGTCTTGCCGTTGAGGGCGAAGACACCGGCGTTTTCGGTGAGCGATGCCAGCAGGGCTTCGTTCGTCAGGTGCTCTGTGAGCTGCTTCTTCAGCGTCTCTTTGGGCAGCATCTGTGCAATTTCGGGGAACGAGCTGTGCAGTTCGTTGACCATGGTGTTGGCTCGCTCGTCGAAGGTCTTAGCCAGCTCGTCGCTGTTGAGGATGGCCAGAGGCTTGCCGTCCTTGTCGGTCGAGAACCTGATGGTGATGCCCTTCAGCACCTCGACAGCCTTCTTCACGAGGGTACCCATGATGTCGTCGGCGGCAGCATCGCTCTCCACGCCCGTAGCCGTGTTCTCCACCACGAAGCCGTCGGCAGTGGCATCGGTCACCACATACTGCTCGGTGGCCGTCACCTTCACCATCGAGTTGGCAGCGCCTATCGACTGTTCTGTACGATACACGGCCTTGTCGCCCTTCTGCAGCTTGGCCACACGCTTCACTCCGAGCTGCGCCTGAGCAGCCATCGTCATGCACATCAGTGCAATCATCAATACTGTTTTTCTCATTTTTGTTTCTTGAAAAGTTAATAAAGTCGTGCAAATATCTGAAATTTCCAGCAATTAACAAAACGAAAAAGCGATTATCTCACATTATTTGTTTATTTTTGCACGAAAAAGAAACAAACATTATCAAATTACACCATGAAACTGAAACAAATCATTATCCTTGCAGCCCTCAGTGCCGTCAGCGCTGTGTGGGCGCAGCCGAATCCCTACAAGCAGTATACGGACAACCTGCCGTTCGCTATGCCCGAGGTGAAAGCTCCCGTCTTCCCCGCTAACGAGGTCGTGCTGACCGACTTCGGTGCGCAGGGCGACGGCTCATCGCTCTGCACCGATGCCTTTGCGCGGGCCATCGACGCTCTCGGCAAGAAGGGTGGGGGACGGCTCGTGGTGCCGCAGGGCGTGTGGTTCACGGGGCCCATTGTCCTCAAGAGCAATATCAACCTCCATCTGGAAAAAGGCGCCGTCATCCTTTTCTCAAGCGACGACAGCCTCTATCCCCTCATCGAGACCAGCTTCGAAGGACTGGAGACGCGCCGCTGCCAGTCGCCACTCTCGGCCAACGGCGCTGTCAACATTGCCATCACCGGCCAGGGAGCCATCGACGGCAACGGTCTCGCCTGGCGTCCGCTGAAGAAGCAGAAGGTCACCGAGGCACAGTGGAAGGCATTCACGTCGCAGCCCGGCGGTGTCTTCAAGCGCGACGACCTCTGGCTGCCCAGCGCCGGCTACCTGCATGCCGACACCACAGCCAACATGAACGTTCCCACGGGCATGAAGAGCGAGGCCGACTGGAACTACATCAAGCGCTTCCTACGTCCCGTCATGGTCAGTCTCGTGGGCTGCAAGAACGTGCTGCTCAAGGACGTCATCTTCCAGAACTCGCCTGCATGGAACATCCATCCGTTGATGTGCGAGAACATCATCTTCGACAATGTGCTGGCACGCAACCCGGCCTACGCGCAGAATGGCGACGCACTCGACCTTGAGTCGTGCCGCAACGCCCTCATCGTCAACTCTGTCTTCGATGCCGGCGACGACGGCATCTGCATCAAGAGCGGAAAGGATGCCGACGGACGCAAGCGCGGTCGACCCTGCGAGAACGTCGTCGTCGACGGCTGCACCGTGTTCCAGGGTCATGGCGGCTTCGTCGTGGGCTCCGAGATGAGCGGCGGCGTGAAGAACATTCTCGTGCAGAAATGCCAGTTCCTCGGCACTGACGTCGGCCTGCGCTTCAAGAGCTGCCGCGGTCGTGGCGGTGTGGTGCAGAACATCTTCATCCGCGACATCTCCATGTTCGACATTCAGGGCGATGCCATCACTTTCGATCTCTACTACGGCGGCAAGTCGGTCATCGAAGTCCTGGAGAGCGGCGAGAAGGTGAACAACATCGAAGCCAAACCTGTCGACGAGACCACGCCCGAGTTCCGCGACATCACCATCGAGCGCATCGCATGCCGCAATGCGCGCCGGGCACTCTTCTTCAATGGACTGCCCGAGATGCCTATCCGTAACATCAGCCTGAAAGACATACATGTCACTGCGCGTGTGCCCAACGACTTCTTCAACTGCAAGAACGTGACGCAGGACAACGTAGAAGTTGAGTTAAGGGGTAAGTAAGCCCCCCAAGCCCCCGAGGGGGATGTTGACTAATTAAGAGTTAAGAATTAAGAGTTAAGAAAGGCCCCCCAAGCCCCCGAGGGGGATGTTGACTAATTAAGATTAAGAGTTAAGGATTAAGAGAGAAGAGTTAAGAATTAAGAAGTAATAATCTGTGGAGAATGGTAATAGTATTATGCTCATTTGTGATACTTATTTGCCGTTCCCTCGTTTTTTGTTCTTTTTCATTTGTCCGTATCATATTCTTTTCTTATTTTTGCACAGACAAATGAAAACAATCTGATGAAATCTTTAACAAAAAAGTATCAATCATGAAGAAGAATGTCCTCATTATTGCCCTTGCGGCTTTCTTGAATGCCATTCCCGCTGCAGCTTGGAAAGGCAACATCACCGTTAATACGCCGAAGACGACAGTCGTGCTGCGCGCCGACGAAGGCGGCTCACTACGTTTCTCCTACTACGGTGAGAAGCTGACGGCATCCGAAGTGGAACAGCTCAAGGCCTACAACATGGATCTCAACCAGGACGCATATCCTGCTTTCGGACAGACAGACATGATGGCACTCCCCGCAATTCAGGTTCTCCATGCCGACGGCCAGTGGACGCTCTATCCCACCGTCGACGATGTGACCACCCGACAGGAAGGGAACGCCACCGTGACCACCATCACGATGACCGACAAGAAATATCCCGTCACGCTGAAAGTGTTCTATAAGGCTTATTCAACGGTCGACATGATTGAGACCTGGACAGAGATTTCACACAGCGAGAAGAAAGCTATTACGTTGAAACGCTACGACTCAGGTCATCTGGCTTTCCCGCAGGGCGACCTTTATATGGTACACATGCACGGCAACTGGAGCGCTGAGACGACACCCACCTGCGAACCCATACTTCCCGGACTGAAGGTGATACGCAATAGCGACGGCGTGCGCAACGCCCACAACGACGCTCCCGAGATGATGATCTCGCTCGACGGACAGCCGCGCGAGAACAGTGGACGCGTTGTCGGCGCTGCCCTCTGTTGGAGCGGCAACTACGAACTGCGCGTGAACAACTCGGGCGACAACCGCTACGCCCACTTCTACGCCGGCATTGATCCGCAGTCGACAGAATATATACTCGAGCCCCGCGAAGTATTCACCACACCCACGCTCGCCTTCACACTCTCCGACGAAGGCATGAGCGGCGTCAGCCGGAACTTCCACCGCTGGGCACGCTATGAAGGCTGGCTCAATCAAGGCGACCAGGTGCGCAAGATTCTGCTCAACTCGTGGGAAGGCGTCGTCTTCAACGTCAACGAGGAGGGTATGTTCAACATGATGGACGACATCAAGGAGATGGGTGGCGAGCTCTTCGTCATGGATGACGGATGGTTCGGCGACAAATACCAGCGCAACAACGACTCGTCGACGCTCGGCGACTGGATGGTGGACCGCAAGAAGCTCCCCAACGGCGTCGCCACGCTCGTCAGGAAAGCCAAGAGTCTCGGCATCGAGTTCGGCATCTGGATTGAACCCGAGAGTGCCAACACCCAGAGCGAGCTCTTCGAGAAGCATCCCGACTGGGTGCTCCGCGAGAAGAACCGCGACCTGAAGCTCGGACGCGGAGGCACACAGCTGCTCCTCGACCTCTGCAACCCCAAGGTGCAGGACTTCGTCTTCCATGTCGTCGACGACCTGATGACCGAGAATCCCGACATCTACTATATGAAGTGGGACGCCAACTGCTCGCTCCAGAACTTCGGATCTTCCTATCTGCCAGCCAACAAGCAGAGCCACCTCTACATCGAGTACCACCGCGGGCTCATCAAGACGCTCCAGCGCATCCGTGCCAAATACCCGAAGCTTGTCATCCAGGACTGCTCCAGCGGTGGCGGACGCGTCAACTACGGACTGCTGCCCTATTTCGAGGAGTTCTGGACCAGCGACAACAACGACCCCTACCAGCGCGTCTTCATACAGTGGGGCACCAGCTACTTCTTCCCCTCGAATGCCATGGGACAGCACATCGCACACTCTCCCTACTGGAACACGGGCCGCACAACACCCATCAAGTTCCGTACCGACGTAGCTATGTCTGGTCGCCTCGGCATCGAACTCCAGCCGCGCAGCATGACCGACGAGGAGCGTGAGCAGTGCCGCCGCGCCATTGCCGACTACAAGTCGGTGCGCAACCTCGTTCAGCTGGGCAACCTCTACCGTCTCGTCTCGCCCTATGACAACCAGGGCATCGCATCGCTCATGTATACCAACGACCAGAAGACGAAGGCCGTACTCTTCGCCCATCGCATACAGTACCTCTACAACCTGAAGACGCCCCGCATCCATCTCGCAGGCCTCGATCCCACGAAGAACTACCGTCTGCGCGAGCTCAACGTCCGCGTGGGCAGCGAGCCGTCGCCGCTCAGCGGGCAGGTCATCAGTGGTCGGCTGCTCATCGAGCAGGGTCTCTTCCTGCCGTTGGAGAAGGACTACAACAGCTGCGTCTTCGAGCTTACAGCAGAATAATCTCCCCAAAGGAGAGAACTTTCACAAATAGTTTATAGGGATGATGCTATGCGGGCGGATTGATTTCCGCCCGCTTTCCTTTTCTTTCCATTTCGTTGCACGAGGGAACTTTTTCTCCGTCTTTTCTTTCCTCTTTCTTTTCCCGCGTAACATTTCATCGTTTTTTCAGCCAGCATATTTGTTCAGCTTGTTTTTTTTGCGTAACTTTGCGACGAATGTCGCGAAGCTGATAAACGTAGACCATAAAGTACACACCTATATGAAAAAGATCATCATCGTCCTGACCATTGCTTTCTTGGGTTGGCATGGCATCGCCAACGGTCAGCAACCCGCAACTGTCAACATGCAACCTAAGACCGACAGCTTGTACACATTGACAGCAGGCCGCGTCGCTATGACTATCGACGCATCCTTCGGCGGACGAATCCGTTCGCTGCGCTACGACGACCGCGAAGTGCTGTCGCAGACACGATGGCCCGAGTCGTTCGGCAGTACGTTCTGGACGAGCCCTCAGTCTGAATGGAACTGGCCTCCCGTGGCAGAGATCGACAAAGGCGCCTACACCGTGGAGCAAGCCGACCGCAATACCATCACCATGACCAGTCAGCCCAGTCGCCGTCTGGGCATTGCCGTCACCAAACGATTCTCTGCAGCCGACGACGGAACCTCCATCAGCGTCACCTATACCATCAGCAATGTGGGTAGCGCCGAGCGGCGTGTGGCGCCGTGGGAGATCACCCGTGTGCCCAACGGCGGGCTCATCTTCTTCGATGCACCCCTGTCGGCCGTCAGTCCCGCCGGTCTGCTGGCCTTCCAGTCGGCCCATGATGCCGTGTGGTACCGCGCCGACACAACTGGCGAAAACCGTAAGATCAACGCCGATGCCTCCGGTTGGCTTGCCTTCGCCGACAACGGACTGCTGCTCGTCAAGGAGTTCCCCGACCTGAAAGCGACCGAGCCCGCTCCCGGCGAGGCCGAGGTGCAGGTCTATGTCAACCGCGGCAAGACCTACATCGAACTCGAAAGCCAAGGCGCCTACGTGTCGTTGCAGCCCGGCGAACAGCTGTCATGGACCGTACGCTGGCATCTCGTGCCTACCGGCCAGGAGCCGTCGCCCTCCGTTTCTCTCTTAGAGCAAGTAAGGAGTCTGCTGAAGGCAGACGAATGAAAAATGCTTCCTACGATGAAGTCCGTATTCCAACGAATCAGACAATGGCTGGCAGGACTCTCGTTCCGAACGGGAGTGATCGTGCTGGCTTGTTGCATTCCTTTTTATATCCTTTCTTTTGCCCAACTGGCATTCCCCTTTTTCAGCGCGGAGACGAAGGGCGTGCTATGGGTTGTGCTCTTCGGATTGGCAAAGACGTTCCAGTATGGTGGCCTGACCATACTTGGTGTAGAAGGATACAAACGCCTCAAGGCGAAGTTCAGGAGGTAACACTCACCGTTTCATAAAGCCCAACGAGGCAGAACAAGTCATTCAAATCGTCGGATGAAACCCATACTCGAAGTTTGCACCGGAAATCTGAACAGCGTTGAAGCTGCGGTACTGGGCGGTGCCCGGCGCATTGAGCTGTGCTCAGCCCTGTCGGTCGACGGGCTCACTCCTTCCTATGGGCTCCTTGAGACCGTCCGCACTCGTTTCCCCTGGCTCACCGTCCACGTGCTCATCCGTCCTTGCGAAGGCGATTTCGTCTACGGTGAGGATGAGGTGCGTCTCATGGAGCGCGACATCAAAGCCCTTCTGCCAATGGCCGACGCCATTGTCGGCGGAGCCCTGACCATCGACGGCCGCATCGACATCGAAACCACGCGGCGGCTGATCGACGCTTCCGACGGTAAACCGTTCACTTTTCACCGGGCTTTCGACCGCTGTGCCGACGCTCTAACAGCGCTCCGGCAACTCATCGACCTCGGTTGCCATCGCGTTCTGACGTCGGGACAGCAGCCGACGGCCGAACAAGGCATCCCTTTGCTCCGTCGTCTCACGGAGCAGGCCGCCGGCCAAATCATCATTCTCCCCGGTGGAGGCGTGACAAGTCGCAACGCCCGCCACATTCTTGAGCAGACGGGAACCACCGAAATCCACGCTTCCGCATCGCGTCCCGCAGCTCACGCCATCAAGCAAACCTCCGCAGCAGAGGTCTCTGCCATCCTACAGGCCATCGGGGAGTTAGCAACGTAGACAAGACTGGTTTATTTATTCTCATAAGTTGACAATATGTAATTATATGTTTTACTCTGTTTCGGTAGCATACTCTTTACAATGGTTCAGTAAACTATTTGTCAAATAAAGAGCTCTCCCATTGCCGTAGAAAGAGAGACCTTACACCTATTACATATATCAGTTATGGTAGCTCCGTTTGCAGATAACCCATAGTAATTGTCTTCACTAATCAACACATATTCCCATTCGCGATTCATTCTTTCCTCAGGTTTCAGTTCGTTGATCTTCCTTGTCCACTCTACCGCTGCCGTTTGCTTTTGGCGTACGTTCTTGTCGAACAGTTTATCATTGCCTTTTGTCTCTATCAGGTACACATTTTCACTTGTAGCCACGATGAAGTCTGGATGATATGTAGCCATCAGTCCGTCACGCCTCATATAGTAGATGATGGCAAACGGATGCATATTCTCACTGATTTTCAAGAAACGTTCTACTTCACCGTCTTTGTCAAGGAAATCAATAAAGGCTTTTTCCAGACCTCCACCATGTGAGGGATAACCTTGACGCTCATAGATGGTCTTATGAGTTTCTATGGAATACGACTCGCGCATTTTGATTTCTGTGACGGAAGAGAAGCGAGTATGAATCACCTGCGCATCTGTTGTCATGATGTTGTTCTGAAGGTTGAAGATGGCACGGGCCATCTCTTCGATAATATGCTTTGTAACAATGGCATCTTTTGAAAGCAAAATCTTCCAGTCGCTGCCATTGAAGGGGCTGAAGGGCTGACCAAACAGCCGGGTGCGGATATATCTGTCTACTACGGCAATCGTCTGGGCCTCATTGATCTGCAAGTTCGGCACAGGCATTTCTCTATGAGAAGTCACGCGGTCGAATCTTAGCGTAATAGTGCGTAGGAGTTTCTGTAGATACTCATTATAACTTGTAGCAGTAAACAGATTGGCCGTTACTTTATACCGTCCGAACTGCGTTTTTGAGATAGCTTCCTGAGAGATGAATGTTTCTCCATCCTGTGCCAAGAACTGGCGAAGCCTATCCAAAGGAAAAGCCGTAAATGGCTGGAGTGTTTTGATATCTATCTCAGCATCTTCCAACTCTTCTTCAGCTTCTCTCACAATGATGGGCCACTCAAAGTCGAATCGCTCATAGTCTTCCCGCAAGCCTACTTTTATCAAGTCGCCAGTAGAACCACCTTCGCCAGTCTCGCCCGTTTCCTCAACAGCCAGACCTTGAGCAAACAGATCATCATAGAATTGGATGAAGGCCGGGTGCTCTATGATGCTCAGCATGTCGATATAGGTCTTAGGTTGACTGTGCAGTTGCAACACGCGCTTGCGGTCATCCTCCTTGATACTCTGGTATTCCGGTTCTCTCCACATCAGACGCAAGCCTCGTCCGATAATTTGTTCCAATAGAATAGGAGCTTCAGAGGAGCGCAACGGCACTATCACGCAGATGTTATTTACATCAAATCCCTCACGCAGCATCAAGACCGACACGATGACCTTGGGCTTCTGATATTTGTCGATGTCGAAGAGTTTCTTCTTGGTCTCTTTCCATTCTTCTTCCGACACTTCCCCTTTAGCATTGCTGTCGATGGTTACGACTTCATCCTGTGCCAGCCCTTCATCCAGCATCAGTTGATTCACGTAGGGAGCAACCGACGTGTCCTCGCAGATGACGAGCATCTTCGGATTCTTCTTTTCATCGACTGCCGTAAACTCCGTTTCCAGTTTCTTCAGTTTGGCCAGTCCAGCACGAAGCATCAGCCGCTGCCCGTCGCTCAGGTCGCAAACCTTGTTGCGCTCATCACGCACGGCCTTATAGTCCAAGTCTTTCAGTTCTGTCAGTTCCTGGCGGCGGTCGAGCAACAACGTCTTAACCAATCCCTTGCGCATGGCCGTTGCCAAGTCGAAATCAACGATGATATGGGGGAAGAAGCACTTCTGCACTTTCTTGCCAGAGCCTCGTTGGTCGTAGGGCGTGGCTGAGAAGTCTATCTGGAAGAATCGTTCGCCTTTCTTTTCAGCGATGGCATTAAGGCCTTTCTGCCATTCCACCTCCTCTATTTCGCCATTGCGTTTCAACTCATGGATATGGTGAGCTTCGTCATTGATCACCATGATGTCGTCCAACTCAGCCAGATATTCCAGTTCCGAGCCTCGCAGATAGCGGCGGTCCAACATGCCTAAGTCATTTCCAGCAGCTTTGCCAGGCCGAATAGGCAGCAGTTCGTTTATCATACCAGGAATATCTTTTGGCTGTGATTCATTCGGTTCATCCGCAATCTGGTTTTCAAACAAATGCCAGTTCGTCAAGGCAATCAGTCCGTCGCCTGTTGTCTTACGTCCGATTCCTTCTTCTTTCGTCACCACATTGTTCTGGATAAACGAAAACACCTCTTGCCGATAATGTACAGGGATAAACACCTCCTGGTTCAGATAGAAGTCGTTTGTTTCGATATTGCGCTCCTCCTTGTCCCGCTCCATTCGTCCGCAGAAAGCATCCAGCAGGCGGTCATATACAATGAGCCCAGGTGCCACAATCAAAAAGTTCTTCGTGAAACGTCCGCTCTTTACATCCTCGTGACGAGCGTTCAGCATCTGCCACAGCAGCAGGGCATGCATCACCCACGTCTTACCCGTACCCGTTGCCATCTTCACGGCATACTTGGGCATCTGGTATTTCTTCTGCCCCAGGGTGCCTAAGTCCACTATAGGCATCAGGTCGGGTGTCAGCCGTTCGTAGTATTCCATCACATTCCTTACGCCCATCACCTCGTGCAGATACACGATGTTGAGGATAGCCTGTCGTTGTCCTGCATGGAAGTTGCGATTGCGTAGCGAGCAATATTCTTCCGAGAACCAAAACTTCAGCAGCTCCTGCGTGGTCGGTGTCACCTGTTCCATCAGTTCGCCGCTTTCCCATGCAGCGTTTACCGTCTCACTTAGCCTCTTGGCCAGTTCCAGTGAGGCGTTTGTATTGTTAATTTTCATAACTATGAACTATGAATTATGAACTATGAACTCTTCCACCACTTGACTCTCAAAACCAAACACATCAACAGCCTTGATACAAACCTTTCTCTGCGCCTTATGCGGCACACGGAGGCGAGTTTTATAGATACAATGCAACGGGTCGTTGTCGTTATCCACATTCTCCCGGTAGTCCTGCCACGTAGAGCGGAATGTTACGCCGTCGTAGTCGGGATCGATGCTCCAGTACTCTATCAGCGAGAGCGGGTCGCGCTCCAGTACCTTTTGAAGCTTCTCCTTGTCCTTATCATCCAATGGAATATTGTCGGGCGACAGTAGCACGTAGTTTTCTAACTCTACGACTATCTCGTCCTGCTCGCCCTGCTGCTTCACTACCAATGGCTTCGCAACCAAGTATTGCAGAGACGAGAAGCGCACCGACTTGTCGTCAATTAGTTTCTTGTAGCCCTTCTTGGCTAACTTATCCAGCAGGTCGGGCGGAATCACCAGCACCTCCACCTTTGAGTCCTGATACTTCTGGATGGCTGACGATATATCGAAAGCGAAGTTCCAGCCAAGCACCACCACCTTTTCCCAATCACCACCCAGCAGCGAGGCCTTGGCCTCAACGGCACGACGGATGGTTGCAGCCGTTGTCAGTCGGTTAGGCGAATCGACCATCACCAGTGTTCGCGTTCCTTTGATATATCCGAAGTTGCGGTCGTTGGTCTGCTCTGGCGTGAAGGGTAGGGCACCATACAGTCCCAGCACCACTTGGCTCAAATCGCCCACATGCTTATAGCGCTTGTTGTTGCGGAATGCCTCCTTCTGATAGTCGCCGATGCTCTGATAGAGGAATGGCTTTACCTCTTGGTCTATGAATCGCTTGCGCATCACCAGCGAGGCAGGCTTGCCGATGTCGCAGGTAATCCAACGCCTGCCCAATCGCTCGGCTACTGCTGCCGTTGTGCCGCTGCCGCCAAAGAAGTCGCAGACGAGGTCGCCGGAGTTGGAAGAATGCTCTATAATGCGTTCTAATAGTCTTTCCGGCTTTTGAGTGTCATAGTTTTGTATTTCAGAGTGCCCCTTTTGATTCTCTTTATAGGCGCGAGGGTCTGCATAGACTTGTTGTATGTCTGACCAAACAGAAGAACAAGGCACCCCTTTACTTTCATCTAAATACTGACGTTCCCATATTATTTGTCCGTTAGCATCCTTCCCTCTCATTCGTTGCCTATATATGCGTCCATCTTCATCTGTAAATCTAAACCAATCTTTAATATATTTTTCGGAGTATGGAAGGAAAACCTTATTTTCTGTTCTTTTAGAGTAATTCTTTGAATAATGAAATATACTCTCGTGCATTTTAACAAGTTTCGTTCCTGCTGCTCGTCCTCCCGATGGCGAACCATAGGCCCATATTATTTCATCAACAAAGTTTTCTTTGCCGAATATGTCATCAAGCATGATTTTTACATAATGTCCAATGTGCCAATCAATATGGAGATAAATACTGCTTCGCTCCGAGAGTATCTCCCTCATCAGAACAAGTCTTGGATAAATCATCTTCAGATACGAAATAGTACCCTGCTCCCATGTATCTGCATATGCAAATTGTTCAATAACCGTCGGTTTCTGCTGAATATCCGTTCCTGGCAAAGATATCTTCGTCCGATAATCTGCCTTCGAATCAAACGGCGGATCAATATATATCAAATCGACTTTGCCGCGAAGCGAAGGGAGGCCTGTCTGAGCATCACCAGCAAGCAGAGCCTGCATCGCCAAGAGATTATCACCATAGATGAGGCGGTTCATCCACTCCCCATTGCCTCCTGCCATATTGAAGGCATTGGGAATCTGAGGCGAGCTACCCTTGAATAGTCCACTTACGTCCTTACTCGGCAGCACCAGTTCGTTGGTCTGCAAACCAATCTGCGTACCACTACTCAGCCGCTCCAATATCTGTGCAGCCTCACGCCTGCCCTCGCTCACGATGCGGGGCAGCTCTTCAATCAATGATTTAGCCATGTAGCATTATAGATTTATAATGCGCCGAGCCACCAAACAAAACCTGTTCCCTACAAGCACCCTTCCTGTTGTTCAGCCGAATTTGCAATTCGGCTGCATTGAATATAAGCATTTGTAATGCGATAGGCGGATTGCAAATCCAAACGAACAAAGCGGACACAAAACGTGGACGAATCCCCGTTCAGTGTTCCAGGTACTTGCAGGAAACCTATGTTACAGAAACAGGAAAACGCCCACTATATCAGTAGGCGTTACCATTATTACTGTAACATGTTCTTTCTACCTGCAAGTTTCGGAACACTTTGAATAATAGCCAACGCTAATGTTTTTACCCACGAAAGTCGCACCACCGCTTTCACCAAAGCATAATGATGATGCATGATGCAAAATTACGAAAAGTTTCAGAATTCTGCAAAAGAAACGACAAGTTTTTCTAACTCAGAGCTTTCTAATCACTTTCAGGAGCTGCTCTCCCAAGTGGATGGTGTAGCCCTGCTGGACGAAGAGGACCCTGTTGAAGGTGTCGCAGACGAGGAATATGGGTAGCTGCGATGACGGCAGCTTCAGCTGTCCTCGTATCTCTGACAGACATTTCCCGTCGGCGTCGACGCCCCACAGCACGTTGGACGGCAGCTGCGGGAACTCGCTGAAATTGAAACGCCGGGCGTCGTCGTCGCTCTCGAAGAGCAACAGCATTTTCCGCCCCCACGCCTCCAGGTCCTTCCGACAGGCGCTGATGTCGCGGAGGGCGTGGTTTGTGGGCTCCTGATTGGGGGCCACGATGCCTACGACGTAGTAGCCTCGTCCGGTCGTGCTCAGCAGCGAACGCCCCTGCGCTCCTTCGGCAAGAGGCCGATAGACATTCTCGGCGTTGAACGAGCCGACGACCTGCACGCCGTCCTTGTCCTCGCGCAGGGTGAAATGGCACGTGGCGGTCGGCACGGGGCTTTTTATGCGCTGTATGCGCGCCAGCACCTTGCCGTTGGCCATGCGCGTTCCCGTCGTGAGCAGATAGTCGCACTGCGAGTCGGGTAGGGTTATGCCCTGACTGAAGTCTCGCTTCCACGTAGCCTCTTCAGGATAGGTCAGCAGTTGCGCGCGACCCTCTGTAAGCCGGCTCAGCGTGAAGTGAATGTAGTATTTCGGATCGTCGCAGTAGTCGGCAGGCTGGTAGTCGAGATAGAGCGTTGCCGTCTGTTTCCGCGATGAACGTTCTTCGCTCTTTCCGAAGGTTACGTCGTGCCAGCTGCCCTCGGCATAGTATTGCAGCGCTCCGTCCACTTCGTTGATGCGTGCGGGGAAGCCCAGGCTGCGGCATGCGCTGACGAAGAAGATCTTGCGTCCGAGATCGTCTGTCACACGGTGTCTGTAGACGCTCATCGGGCGCATACGCAACTGCTGGGGGTTGCGGTCGTTGTCCAGTCGGATGCTGTCAGCGCACCATGCCACCATGGCTTCCGGGCTCTTGATCTTGTCTGCGAGAGCTTTGCGGAAGAAGGCTTTGTAGGGTGTCAGCCACTCGTTCTCCACGCGGGGACATAGCACGTAGCGACAGTAAAGCTCCGTCGTGTCGGTCGGAGCCGATTCGTTGTCGCGCAGCACCTGCAGCTCTACGTCGCGCAGGTCTTTCTCCGAGAGCACCTGCAGCAGCCGCTCTGCCATCGTGCGGTTCGCTGTTTCGTTCAGGAAACGGCTGATGACCTCATGGTTGCCGCGCCATTTCTCCACGGGCATGGTCCGTTCGTAAGCGTGGCGTATGCTGTCTTCGGTGTTCAGGCGTCGGTTGTTCTCCGCCCGTTGTTCCTTAGTCACGGCAGGGAGCACAGCCGATGGCTGAGGTGGCGTCATGTCTAAGATGAGGTCCGAAGGCAGCGGATTGTCTCCGAGCGTCATGTTCGCGATACTGTCTTTCCCGAAAGTGACCTTGCGGATGGCGGTGCGGCCGTCTTTCGACACCCAGAGGAGCATATCGCCCAGACCAGCGGAAAGCGATGCACGTCCTGAACCATCGGTTGTCTTCTGTACCACGGTGTAGAATTCGGCGTAGTTGTACAGCTTGAACTCCACTAGCGCCCCCGAAACGGCTCTGCCCTCCACGTCGTTCACTTGCACCGTCAGTCGTGCCGTCGGTGCGTAGTTGCTCGTCACGTTGATCTCGGTGTAGCACGGCGTACGACTGACGACTTCCTCCGGACCATCGTAGTCGCCGAAGACCTTGGTGTGCATGAGCATGCCGCGCGAGGCGCTCTCGTTGAACCAGCCCAGGTTGAGCCCAGGTTCGGGCTCGCAGGCTCCGAGAAAATGCCACCGTCCGTCGGCCCATGCCTCGACCCATGCGTGGTTGTCGTCGGTGTGGGCCCATCGCGGCGTGTAAACCTGTCGTGCCGGTATGCAGACGGCGCGCAGGGCTGCCACGAGCAGTGTCGATTCCTCGCCGCAACGCCCGTATGCCGTGCGGAGTGTGGCCAGGGGGCTGCTTGTGCGGGCGTCGGTTGGTCGGTAGGTGACGTGCTCGTGGCACCAGTGGTTCACCTCCAGGATAGCCTCCGACATGCTCAGATGAGCCACGCGCTCGCGCAGTTCGGCATAGAGTGCCACGCGGCTGCTGTCGAGCGTCTCGTTGTTCACCCTCACCGGCAGCACAAAATGTTGGAATTCACGTTCCGGCACCGTCGGTCCCCACGGCATCTCGCGACGTGAGCGCATTGCCGCCGTCACGTTCTCGCGGTAGAAGGCCGGTTCGTAGTCGCAGCGGTCGGGCAGCGCCATGTATCGGTACAAGAATGCCATGTAGGCCGACCTCTGCTCATCCTCCAACGGAATTGTGGCATGGAGGGGGAGGAGCGATATGAGACAGAGAAACAGGAGCCAAAGTCGCGCGCTGTTGTGTGATAGCGTGTGGCTTGGTATGAGAACGCTCGGCTTCACTCGTTTGTCCATACAATTATTCAGTCTGCCTTTCACTCGTCTTCGGTTATTTCTTCCTCGTCAACATCTTCCCATGGATCGAAATCGTTGTCCTTCGAGAGAAACTCGCCAGGCCCAATCTGATCGTCATCGCTGATGGGGAGCGATTGCGTATTCTCGCCTGATGCTGATAGTAGGGGTGTTTGAAGTTTGTACAGGAAAACAATCGGTTGGATGTATGCTTTCATGTCTTTTTCGTTTGTCATTCAACAAAAACCTTCTTTCTTTGGTGAATGTACAGTCCTCGTTGCGGATTCGTGACCTGCTGACCTTTCAGGTTGTACCATCTGTCGCTTTGCTTTACCTTTTGGGAAAGCTCCACGATACTGGTTGTCACGTCGTCTTCCTCAGCCGAGTCGAATCCCATGAACTCCTTGGCGGCGGTGCCGTTGGCAATCTTCAGATAGGGCTTGTCTTTCGGAACTGCGACACCGCTTTTTACGATATAGAAGCCGACGCCTTGCGTCTTGTTCCCCAAAGCATAGATGGTCTTCCCGTCGCCTTTTACGCTACCATCTGATGGCAACAGCTTGTTCTCCTCGTTGTTTGTCAATGTTGTTTCAGATGGGAAGATCGGGTAGAACTGCTTTCCCTGTTCTTGGGCAAACAAGACGACTCCTTCTCCCTGAGCTGCCTTGTCGACTTCCTTTAAGGTCACATTTTCTGAAATATCGCTCACAATGAACCCTTTCAGTCCGATGTTGCCGACCGTGAAATCAGCATCATGCGGAAGAACTGTTGCGGTATAGAAAGGATCTTCTATCTTGAGCGCAATCGCATTGGGAACTTTGCGGCAGAGGACGCCAAGGCAATCCTTGGACGAGGATACACCGTATGCCCCAAATTTATTACTGTCGTAGTATATGAAATATCCGGATTCGATATTTTTCAAACAAATACCATTAAACGAGCTTGTGCGCAGCTCCCATTGTTTTCTCGTTACTTGATTATCTGTCTCGTTGGCAAGTATAAGATAATTGCCGCTGTTATTATATAAATACTGTTCTTGGTTGGCCAGCTTGACCAGATAGGTGTTAGCTTTTCCTTCTACGGGAATCAGCTTGAATTCTGCAGGAATGTCCTTCTTCGTTTGTTTTTCATGAATGTATATTTCCCCTTTATCATCGTTGATTTGTTTTTTGTATAAACTTGCAGCTTCCATGTAGTTGGTGTTGTAAGTATTACCGTTTATTGCACTTGTGGAAACCACATCTTTCTTTTTCCCATATATAATAAAGGTGTCATCGGTATTAATATCCTTGAGTAAGGTAACAATCTGGTATACGCCCTGACTGAAGGCCAAGGATGTCAGGCTTAATAGCGTCGATAAAATGAATGTCCTCTTCATGGTTCTTTTCTCTTTAGATACTTAATGCAAAGTTAATTATTATTCTTTTAGTTCACTTTTTTAGTTAACAATATTTATATCTAATATTCGGTGCGAGCCCACGCACATTGTCTTTTCCCTTGCTATCGACATCGTTTCCAACGGTCGTTCCAGCCACTTTGCCCGGCCAATATCCTCTCCTCGTCGCGCAATTTAATTGATTTTGGTGCGCAATCTAATTAGAATTGCCACGCAAAACAAATTGTTTTTGTGCGTAAAATAATTTATTTTGCAGAAAGAGAAGCACCTTGCGACAACCGAAAACGGCTTTTCGGTACGTTCTGAAGAAATCAAATGACCGGAACAAAAGAACAAAAAAAAGGAGCCGCCACTTCACAGCGGCAGCTCCCGAAAACTATACTTTGTGCTTATGAAAAGTTACATTATTTCAGTTCAGCGAGGTACTTGATCGTGCGAACCATCTGAGAGGTGTAAGAGTTCTCGTTGTCATACCAAGCAACAACCTGTACGAGAGAGTTGCCGTCGCCAATCTTGCTGACCATGGTCTGGTTAGCGTCGAAGAGCGAACCGAACTTCATACCGATGATGTCGCTGGAGACGAGCTTCTCCTCAGTGTAACCGAACGACTCGTTGGCAGCAGCCTTCATGGCAGCGTT
>DEJE01000058.1 GCA_002353205.1 Prevotella sp. UBA2756
AACTTTTTGATGACGGGGAAAATGTTCTCGGTCGTAACCCCGATGTTGCCTTTTTGCATAAGGAGTTTTATTTAAATTGTTTGTATTTCTTTCCACCCTCCTATATGCAAAATCCGTGCCAGAACGAGACATCTGCTGATCAACCACGAAAAAAAGACTCTTTACTCTTTGTCGTATGTTGCAAAAACAATAGATTTTTGTCTCATTCACATTTTTTATTTAATAAAACAATGAGACGAAGAGGAAAAATCATTATCTTTGCAGATAGAAATCGAAACGAGGCTTGTTTCATGAAGCCTTCCTATCTAAGTATTATCACGGAGTTGCCAACCATGGAAAAGAATCAAAGCAAGTTCAGCCTCATTGCTGACTACTACGCCGCCCACTACGACGAGCTTGTGGCGTATGTCAGCAAGATGATTCGCTATGCTGACGGGGCGGAGGACATCGTTCAGGATGTTTTCCTGCGGTTGCTGCGTAGCGATAAGCTGATAACTCCCGTGACGATGCCTAATCTTGTCTACACGGTGGCTCGCAACCTCATCTTCGATTTCTGGCGTCATCACAGGGCAGTGGAAGAGTTTGAGCACTATCTGGTTGGCGGCATGAGGCAAGGAGAAAACGCGTCGGACGTGGCTTCTGTTTATAATGCAACGGAAATCATAGAGTTGCTCGAGAGAGGAATGGCCCGTCTGGCTGATCGGCAGCGTGAGATATACAGCATGAACGTTTACGGAGGCATGAAGGTGGCCGAGATTTCAGACGAGTTGCGCATCAACTACAAGAGCGTGGAGCATCGTCTGGGTGCCGCCCGCAAGGAAATGCGCAGCTTTATGAAGCGCATGCTTGCATCATGATGGGCCGTCATGTTCATGAATGCTATTTCGATAGGTAGGTTTTTAAGGTTAAATTGAGCCCCTGCAACGTAGTGATACGAAGCAGGGGCGTTTGTTTTTTATTCAGAAAGGATTGTCTTCTTAATTCTCCTTCACAGCCATGATGCCGTCTTCGCGCAGCTCCGGGTGCAGGTAGACGGTGCGGATGAAGGTGTCCTTGTCGTGAATGATGGTGGAACGGAGAAACCAAAGCGATCCCAGCTCCTTGTAGGCACCGTATTTGACCGGCTTCTTGAAGAGCGGGTCGTCGTTGTGGGTGATGGCATTCATCTTCATGAGCTGTTCGTCACCTATCTTGTCGGTGCTTCCCAGATTGCCGAACCTGACGACGTAGTTTTTGTTTGCCAGATTGTTGTCGAGGAATTGTTCCACGATGGTTTCTGCCTTGTGCTGCTTGCCGCAGGCAGCAAGCAGCAGGGCACAGGCGAAGATAATCAGTGTCTTCTTCATGTTTCTACGGTTATGATCTGTTGGGGATGTTCTTCAGAATCTCCATCAGATGATCCCAAACCATCTGAACCGTGGGAATGTGGAGACGTTCGTCGGGCGAGTGGACGCCGCGAAGCGTCGGTCCGAACGACACCATGTCGAGGTTCGGGTACTTTTCCGAGAAGAGTCCGCACTCCAGTCCGGCGTGTATGCCGAGCACCTTCGGGTCCTTGCCGAAGAGTTTCTTGTAGGCTTCCACGGCGAGAGCTGTCAGCTTGCTGTCGGCATTCATCTTCCAGGCGGGGTATCCGTCGCCCTGTTCCACCTCGGCACCAGCCAGCTGGAACACAGCCTTGATGGTGGCAGCCTGGTTGTCGAGCGCACTCATGACGTTGGAACGCTGCGAAGCCACGACGACAACCTTGTCGTCGCTGGTCTCCACGCTGGCAACATTGCTCGATGTCTCTACCAGCCAGGCGATGGCTTCGTCCTGACACATGGCGAAAACGCCGTTGTCCACAGCCTGGAGGGCCTGAACGAGACGCGTGCTCACTTCAAGTGGCATGACGGGAACGGCTTCGGTACTTTCCAAAGCGAACTGCATGTTCTGTTCGGTGATGTGGAATTCTTCTTCCACCTCGGTCACGAAGATGTTCCATTCGGCTCGGGCCTGCTCCTTGAACTCGGTAGGAACGGCGAAAACAATCACGCCGTCGCGCGGAATAGCGTTGTGCAACTTGCCGGCATTGAACGAAGCCAGCCTCAGTCCCAGCTTCTCCTGCACCTTATATAAATAACGCGCGAGGATCTTCAGCGCGTTGGCGCGCTTCTTGTTGATGTCGTCGCCGGAGTGTCCGCCCACCAAACCTTTCAGCGAACCCTTCAGGAAGAACCAACCATCGGGAGCCTGTTCCTTCTGGAAGCGGAACGTGGCCGTGGTGTTGCGGCCGCCGGCACAGCTCACGAAGATCTGTCCTTCGTCTTCAGAGTCGAGGTTGATGAGCATGTCGCCCTTCATGAAACCGGGCTTCATGCCCTCGGCGCCGGTCAGACCGGTCTCCTCGTCGCGAGTGAAGACACACTCGATGGGGCCGTGCTCAATGTCGTCGCTGTCGAGGATGGCCAGCTCGATGGCGCAGCCAATGCCGTCGTCGGCTCCGAGCGTCGTCCCTTTGGCCTTCAGCCATTCGCCGTCGACGTAGGTCTGGATGGCATCTTTGTGGAAGTCGAAGTCCACGTCGACCAGCTTCTCGCACACCATGTCCATGTGGCTCTGCAGAATCACCGTCGCCTTGTCTTCGAATCCTTTTGTAGCAGGCTTGCGGATGATGACGTTTCCTGTTTCGTCGACTTCGGTTTCCAATCCTCGGCTCTCGCCAAAGCTCTTCAGGTACTCAATCATTTTTTCCTCGTGTTTCGACGGGCGCGGAATCTCGTTGATCTTAGCGAACTGTTCGAACACGCATGCGGGTTTTAATTCAATAGCATTCATTGTGGTGTTATTTTTATATAATTGTTTTTTCTGTATTCACAATTTTCTTGGTGACTATGACTTCGCAGAACTTACTTTTCGCTCGTAAATGAAAAGAAAAACCTTTTTCTTTTGCATTTCTCTTACTTATTTCGTAACTCTGGCTTCGCCGAACTTACTTTTCGCTCGGAAATGAAAAGAAAAAAGTCTTTTTCTTTTCGTTTCTCTCACTTATTTCGTAACTTTGCACCGCAAAATTACAAAAAATGATTGAAACTCTTGTCATTACGGTGTTAATAATTGCTATCAGCATGGCATTATTGCTCGTGAAACTGCTTCTGAAGAAGAACGGGGAGTTCTCATCGACGCATATTCACGACAGTCAGGCCATGAAAGACCGGGGCATACACTGTGTGCTCGATCAGGACCGAGAGGCAAGAGAGCAGGCTGAAAGATTGAAATTAACAAAAGATAAAAAGACAATGAAGAAAACACTTTTCATGGCCATGGCAGCTGTCTTCGCCCTGGCTTCGTGCAACAATCAGGCTCCCAAGATGGACGAGAAGGCTCAGACCGCTGCTCCTGCCGAGCTGAAGATTGCCTATGTGGAGATGGACTCTATCCAGACGCAGTATAAGTTCTGCAAGGAATATGAGCCGGTACTCGAGAAGAACGCAGAGAACTCGCGCAAGACGCTGACGCAGAAGCAGCAGTCGCTGCAGTCGGCAGCAATGAAATTCCAGCAGGACCTGCAGAACAACAAGTACACGCAGCAGCAGGCTGAGCAGGTGAACGCCAATCTGCAGAAGCAGCAGGCCGACCTGCAGTCGCTGGCTCAGCGCCTCGACGGTGAGCTGGCTCAGAAGCAGCAGGAATACCTGATGGCCGTGAACGACAGCATCCAGCACTTCCTGGAGAAATACAACAAGGACAAGAAATACTCGTTCATCGTCACCAAGGCCGGACTGCTCTATGCCGACAAGGCCTACGACATCACCAACGAGGTCGTGGCCGGCCTGAACAAGGCTTACAAGGGCCTGAACAAGAAGGCTGAGACAAAGAAAGCCGACGAGAAGAAGGACGCGCCCGCTGCCAAGAAGTAAGTAAAATCCATCTTAATGGTGCTAATAAATGAATCCCTCTGTCGCGGCAACGATGGAGGGATTCTTGCTTTCATGTAGGGAGTAACGGCTTCACTCATATTATTTGTAATAACCGAACAGCATGAGACGGAAAGAAAGATATGACTATGTGCTCAACTATTTCAGGGAGCGCATGCCGAAGGTGACCACCGAACTGGAGTTCGGTAGCGTGTTCCAACTGCTGGTGGCAACGGTGCTGAGCGCTCAGTGCACCGACAAACGCATCAATCAGGTGACTCCCGACCTGTTCAGACGTTACCCCGATGCACGAAGCATGGCGCAGGCCGAGGTTGACGAGGTGCTCGAATACGTGAAGAGCGTGAGCTATCCCAACTCGAAAGCTCGTCATCTGGTGGAGTTGGCGCGCATGATCGTCGCTGATTTCGGCGGAGAGGTGCCTACAGAGATGGCCGACCTGGTGAAGCTGCCCGGCGTGGGAAGGAAGACAGCCAACGTCATTCAGGCCGTGGCTTACGGCCGTAGTGCCATCGCTGTCGATACACATGTCTACAGGGTGAGCCACCGCATGGGGCTCGTGGCGCGCTCTGCCAACACGCCGGCCAAGGTTGAAGAGGAGCTGAAGCGATTCATTCCCGAAGCCGACCGCGCCGATGCTCACCACTGGCTGCTACTTCACGGACGCTATGTGTGCCAGAGTCGGCAGCCTAAATGCGACGGTTGCCAGTTTGCCGACATCTGTCCGAAGATTCTCGAAGGGTCGAAAGTGGGGGAAGTTAGGAGTGGAGTTAAGAATGAAGAGTTAAGAGTTAAGAGATAAGTCAAGAATTAAGAGTTATTGCCTGTAACGATTAAGAATCAAGAATAACTGCTTGGGCGATGACGAATACGAATGAATATGCAGACAAAGAGAATCATACAGTTCCTGAAAGACGTGGCTGCCAATAACAACCGCCCTTGGTTTCAGGAACACAAAGCGGAATACGATGCCGTCAGAAAAGACTTCGAGGAGGGAATAGCCAGTGCCATTGGATGTATTGCGGAGTTTGATTCCTCCATTTCCCATCTGTCGGTGAAAGATACCACCTATCGCTTCTATCGCGATACGCGCTTCTCGCCCGACAAGTCGCCCTACAAACGGCATCTGGGTGCCTATATCGCTGCCCACGGAAAGAAAGCTCTTCACGGCGGATACTACATTCATATCGAACCCGGACATTGCATGTTGGCGTGCGGTAGCTATTGGCTGCCTACCAATATCCTCACTTCGTGCCGCAACGAGATCATGGCGAACATCGACGAGTGGCGACGCATAGTGGAAGACCAGCGCTTCGTGAGGTTCTTCGGAACGCCCGAAGAGTCGAGCATGGCCGTGAAGGAGGGTGGAGAATACGATATGGATTCCGACAAAGGCTTCGGTATCGTGCACCTGAAGTCTGCTCCCAGTGGTTTCCCGCGCGACTATGAGTTTATTCAATACCTGCGCATGAAGGACTATTGCTGCTGGAAGCATGTTCCCGACACCTTCTTCGACGGTGACCGTTGGCTCAATGAGATGGCCAAGGTGTTCAAGGTGGCGAAACCCATGATGGATTTCGTGAATAATGTCATCGACGATTACGAATAGAGCAGCCTATTGTAGGAAATGAGAAAGGCAACGCTTGTCAGTGCGTTGCCTTCCACCATGATGTTGTCTCCTTGCTGCTGGCATCGGCCGACAGACTTGGATCTGAGATCGAGACGCCCGAGAATTCTTCTATCTTGAAGGAACTCTTGAATTTCGCCACGTATCCGTAGTCGGTATGTGCCTTGTTGGGAATCAGCCGGTTCATCTGTTCCGTTATCTGGTTGTACAGGTTCTGGTCGTCTTGGCAAAGGAGCCTCACATACGAACCCATGTCCATGAACACGCTCTTCTCTTCGAGGTCGAAGGTTTGCACCTGCGACATCTTGCTCGTGTCGAACGTATGCAGGCTGTTGATGGTCTTCATCAGTCGGGCCGTGTTCTCCAGTTCGCTGGTCTTCAGCACCGACAGGGTGCCGTAAGGATACCTGTACGAATTGTAGAAACTGTAGAACCCGTCGACCACGCCACCGTAGTTGTCTTCCAGCAGGTCCTTGCCCACGGTGGCATAGGGAATTCCTTCCATCATCACTTCGCAGGTGGAGGCGATGATATAGTCGGTGACGTCTTTCAGTTCGTAGGCCACTTCAATGTCCTGCATGTAGCAGTCGTCGAAAACCAGGAAGTCGAGATGCCCGAAAGCATTGGCAAGAGCCGTCTTCAACGTACTGATCTCTGTCTGGAACTGAGGCGATTTCTTCAGCGAACCGAAATAGCGTGTATCGATATCCTCATCGATGTAGATGCCGTCGGGCCTCATGGCGCTCGGTGTCGGCGACTGTTGCTTGGCCCGTGCCGACTGTGTCCCCCCTTCAACGGGCAGCCATCCCATGCCGTGACAACCGATGGTCAGCGCATACTTCGTGGCGGGTGCGACTGTCATTGCGTCTTTGAAGAATAATGTCAGACCCTCTGTCGACGTGAAGTTGGTCGGTTGTAGCGAGCTGTAGCGCTTCACGGTATCGTTCTTGCACTTGCCGTTCTCATATTTTATGTCTATGAGAACAGCCCTGTTGGCAGTCTCGGCGACGAGCGCCAGCAACTTCTTCCCGTTCAGCCCGCGGTAATACTCCACAGCTGTCTTCATAGCCGTGATGTTCTTTTGGCATGCGCTGTACATTTTCGTGTCGTCTGCCCAAGGAAAGTACATCAGGATGGTCTGACGGGCTGGCGACTCATCCTTCTTCTCTTCGTCGTCGCCATGGCATGCGGTGAGCATACCGATAGCGGCAATGAAGAGAATGATGATCAAGTCGGTTCTTTTCATAATCTGTTCTTAAAGTTTCTTGCGCAGTTCGGCAAGAGATTCTTTCAGCGAGGCTATTTTTTCTTCCGAGTCGCTCTGCTTCTTGCGCTCCATGGCAACGACGGCTTCAGGAGCGTTGGCCACGAACTTCTCGTTGGAGAGCTTCTTCATCACGCTGGCAAGGAAGCCTTCCAGGTGCTTCAGCTGCGTCTCCTGTTTCTCTATTTCTGCGGCCACGTCGATCATGTCGCCGATGGGAATGGCGAACTCGTAGGTGCCGACCATGAAGTGAACGGCGTCGGCCGACTTCTCGCTGACCACCTCGATGGCTTCCAGATTGGCCATCTTGATGATGGTGTCGTCGTATGCCTTGAAGTCGTTCGCACCCAGCATCTGCAGCGTCAGCTTCTCTCTCGGCGCAATGTTCTTCTGACTGCGAACGCCGCGAACGCCCGATATAATCTGCTTCACATTCTCTATAGCTTCTGCCAGCGCGTTGTCGGCCTCCGTCGGAGCACCGATCTTCAGCTCGTCGCGCATGATGCTCTCGCCGTCCTTGCGGTCATAGATGTGCTGCCACAGCTCCTCGGTGATGAACGGCATGAAGGGATGCAGCATCTTTAGCAGGTCGTTGAAGAAACGCAGCGTGGCGTCGTAGGTCTGCTGGTCGATGGGTTGCGGCTGGCCGTTGGCGTAAGCAGGCTTCACCATTTCCAGATACCAGCTCGAGAACTCGTCCCAGAACAGGCGGTAGACGCTCATCAGTGCCTCCGAGATGCGGTATTTCCTGAACAGGTCGTCCACCTCGGCGTTGGTCTGTTTCAGCTTGGCCTCAAACCAGGCGATGGCCGTTTTGCACACAGCGGGCTGTTCAACGTCGGCCGTCTGCCAGCCTTTCACCAGTCGGAAGGCGTTCCATATCTTGTTGTTGAAGTTGCGGCCTTGTTCGCAGAGGGCTTCGTCGAAGAGAATATCGTTGCCCGCAGGTGCTGAGAGCATCATGCCCATGCGCACGCCGTCGGCTCCGAACTTCTCGATGAGCTCGATGGGGTCGGGCGAGTTGCCGAGCGATTTCGACATCTTCCGTCCCAACTTGTCGCGCACGATGCCTGTGAAGTACACGTGCTTGAAAGGCATTTTGCCCACATACTCGTAGCCGGCCATGATCATGCGAGCCACCCAGAAGAAGATGATGTCCGGACCGGTCACCAGGTCGGCAGTGGGGTAGTAGTATTCCATCTCTGCGTTGCCGGGATTGTTGATGCCGTCGAACAGCGAGATGGGCCACAGCCATGATGAGAACCATGTGTCGAGGGCGTCTTCGTCCTGGCGCAAAGTGAAGCTCTCCTCCGTTTTCAGCTGGGGGTATTTCTCTAATGCCAGTTTACGGGCTTCCTCCTCGGTCTCTGCAACGACGAAAGCATCCTGAGGTATCAGTTGCTCCCCCTCGGGAGAGGTGAGGTGGGGGGCTTCGATATAGTAGGCCGGGATGCGGTGTCCCCACCACAGTTGGCGTGAGATGCACCAGTCCTGAATGTTCTCCAGCCAGTTCTTGTACGTGTTCTTGTATTTAGCCGGCACGAAGAGAATCTCGTCGTTCATCACGGGCGGCAGTGCGAGGTCGGCGAAGTGCTTCATCGAGAGGAACCACTGCATCGACAGGCGGGGCTCGATGGCCGTGTCGGGGTTGCGCTCAGAGTAACCCACCTTGTTCGTGTAATCCTCCACGCGCTCCATCAGGCCTGCTTCCTGAAGGTCTTTGGCAATCTGCTTGCGGCAGTCCATGCGGTCCATGCCCACGTAGAGCGGACTCTGTTCCGAGATGGTGCCGTCGGCATTGAAGATGTCGATGGTCTCCAGGTTGTGCGTCTTGCCCAGCATGTAGTCGTTTGTGTCGTGGGCAGGTGTCACTTTCAGACAGCCCGTACCGAATTCAATGTCGACATAGCGGTCCTCAATGACGGGGATGACGCGCCCCACGAGCGGAACGATGACCTTGCGGCCCTTCAGCCACTGGTTCTTCGGGTCCTTCGGGTTGATGCACATGGCCGTGTCGCCCATGATGGTCTCAGGACGTGTGGTAGCCACCACGGCATAGTAGCCCTTCTCGTCGCGGTGTATGATGTTGCCGGCCTGCTCTAGATCTTCTAGATTTTCTAGATTATCTAGATCTTCCACATAATATTTTAGGTGGAACAGATGGCTCTGCTCCTCGCGGTAGATCACTTCCTCGGTGGAGAGTGCCGTCAGCGCCTTCGGATCCCAGTTCACCATGCGCAGGCCGCGGTAGATAAGACCTTTGTTGTAAAGGTCCACAAACACCTTGATGACGCTCTGCGAACGCTTCTCGTCCATCGTGAAGGCTGTGCGGTCCCAGTCGCACGAGGCGCCCAGGCGGCGCAGCTGCTTCAGNNAGGATGATGCCTCCGTGCTCGTGCGTCCAGTCCCAGGCATGCTTTAGAAACTCGTCGCGCGTCAGGTCGTGCTTCTTGATGCCCTCGGCAGCCAGCTTCTTCACCACCTTCGCCTCGGTGGCTATCGAGGCATGGTCGGTGCCGGGAACCCAGCAGGCGTTCTTCCCTTCCATGCGTGCACGGCGCACCAGAATGTCCTGAATCGTGTTGTTCAGCATGTGTCCCATGTGGAGCACGCCCGTCACGTTGGGCGGCGGAATCACGATTGTGTAGGGCTCACGTCCGTCGGGTTGGCTACTGAACAGCTTGTTGTCAAGCCAATATTGATACCATTTCGATTCCACCTCGCGTGGATCGTACTTGCTTGCTAACTCCATTGTTTCTTTTAATTCATAATAATTTGGGTGCAAAGGTAATCATTTTCTTTGAATTTCATTCCCTTAATCAAGCGAAAGTAATTGGCCGAAGTGATATTTTCGCGAAAAACAGCCGTCACTCTGCTTTTTGTTTTGATTTAGGTCAAGAAAAAATCTAATTTGCTGATTTTCAATAATAAGTAAGTTAACTTTTTCATACAATCTTTTTACTTTTGCAGCAGAATTCAAAGAACAAGGTTGAAAAGGTTCAATCAGGATTAAAAACAATTTTTGAAAAATGGCAGAAAAGAAAGCTACAAAGGCTACAGCAACCAAGGCTGCAGCTGAGAAGAAAGAAACAGTGAAGAAGACCGCAGCCAAGAAGGCTACACTCGTTGTCAATGCTGAGAACGCCGGCTTCAAGGCTGGTGACGTCTACAATGCTCTGGCTGGTGCCGAGAAGGCATTGACCATTGCCGAAATTGCCAAGAAGGCTAAGATCAGCAACGAGGAGGTGATCCTGGGCGCTGGTTGGTTGCTCAAGGAAGGCAAGATTACCGAGGCTGAGGGTAAGATTGTGCTCGCTTAATCTTTAATAGGAAAGGAAGACGAAGGGCTGCATGCTGTCATGTCAGCCCTTTTTCTGTTTTCAACGACGAACCTTTCTCTCATAGCAATCGTTCATATTGACTTACGATGATAAAATCCTCCGATTCCTGACGGAGGCTGGTAGCGACGGGTTGAGCGTCAGAAAACTGGCGCGCCACGTGTTTAATGCGTCGAACACTCTTTTCGAAACCGTTGATTTCGAAGAGGTGCATCGCTATGTGCAGACGTTCCTGCTCCGCAATTCCCGCTCCAGCGATTCCCTCGTCGAGAACGTGGGGAAGCGCGGCATCTACCGACTGAACCCTCGTTCGGCCCGTTCGCAGCAGCTCATGCTGATGTTCAGTGAGGAAGAGGAGCCCGAGGAAGCGCCCAAGCCCGCTGTCGACCTCTCGCTCTCCCTCTTCTGAACGCCCGCCCCTTTTCTTTTCCCACGCTCCGTTTTTGTCGAAATCCCTCTTTCTCCTTTCTCTTTTTCCCTTTTCCCTCTTTTTTATATCAGAAGAATGCTTCTATGGCATTTGCGCTCGAATGAACGCAAATCAATGATATTCTGTAATTATTCGGGCTTTTTCTTTGTTAATTCGAAATTAATGTATATATTTGCAATCGAAAACAATTAAAGGTTGCGAATATGAAACAGTTATTTACTACATTCATGATGATGCTTGCGCCGTTGTGGGCGATGGCACAAGCCGACTATGCTCCCCTGCTCGAAGAGGGGAAGACGTGGCTCTACACCGACTACAACTGGGCCACGGGAAAAACATACACCTTCACCGAAAAGCT
>DEJE01000026.1:0-13340 GCA_002353205.1 Prevotella sp. UBA2756
GCCTCTTTTTTTGTGTTTGGGACTCTCACCCAAGGGTTCTTTCAGTCGCTTCGCTTTGTGAAAGCGTCTCCTGCAGAGCCGAGCGCGAGCCCCAAACGGATCACAAAAAAGAGGCTCTTTCGGCCTCTTTTTTTGTTTTCGTCGCACAACGTGTACACATTTTTGTACCATTATCCTTTGCTGTTCCAAATATTATCACTATCTTTGCCGCATAAAACAAAAAGATACAGGCCATGACTCACTTATCAATCAGAGACTTCAGAAGCAATATGGCTTCGTCGTTCGACCGCGTTGACGCCGGCGAGCAAGTGTTTATCCGCAGGAAAAACCACCTGTACACCATCGTTCCCGTGCAGCAAGACGAGCTGACCATCACTCCGGAACTGGCGGCAAAGATAGAAAAGGCAAGAAAAGAGTTCCGCGAGGGCAAGACGCTGCATTTTGAGAATGCAACTGCAGCACAACGTTGGATGGATGAGCTATGATCTATAGCATTGATTATTCTGCCGAAGTGCGGAAAATAATAAAGAAATGGAAGAAGTCGAATCCTATCGCTTACAAAAAATTATATAGGATTCTGCCAGAATTGGAACGTCATCCAAGGATAGGAACCGGCCACCCAGAACCACTGAAGGGTGGCAATGATATAACCTGGTCGCGTCACATCACGGCTCACGACCGCATCATCTACGATATCTACGACGATGTGGTGACCGTTCTTGTAGTTGAAGTGGAAGGCCACTACAACGATAAATAGCGGAGAAAGGAAGATTCAACGCCGCGAGAGAAGCCACAGACCGGCGAACGTCAGGGCACCGTTGAGCATCAGCAGCTCGTAGCCGAACTGATAACCAGTGGTGGCAGCCACAACCTGGTTCAGCATGAAGCAGAGCACGGGCGAGGCAATGGCCACGACGGGCACAAAACGGTCGCGCAGCAAGGTGCGACGGGTGAGCAGGGCGAAGGCGAAGAGCCCGAGCAACGGCCCGTAGGTGTAGGAACAAAGGATGTAGATGGCATCGATGACGCTGGTGGAGTTGATAGCATCGACCATCAGGATGAGGGTCATGAAGACGAGTGCCATGGCGATATGCACACGTCGGCGCAGATGCTCGTCGCCCGGCCGCTCCCTGATATCTACGCAAAAGCTGGTGGTCATGGCCGTAAGTGCCGAGTCGGCCGACGAGAACGAGGCCGCCACGATGCCGATGGTGAAGAACAGCACCACCGACGTGCCCAACCGTCCGGTGGCGGCGAACATCGGCAGCAGCTCGTCACTCTTCTCCGGCAGCGCGACACCTTGATGCCCCGCCAGCAACACCAGCAACACGCCAAGCGACATGAACAGCAGATTGGCCGGCACAAAGGCCACGCCGTAGGTGCACATGTCTTTCTGCGCCTCGTGCAGCGACTTGCAGGTGAGGTTCTTCTGCATCATGTCCTGGTCGAGACCAGTCATGACGATGACGATGAAGATGCCGCTGAGAAACTGCTTCCAGAAGTTCTGCTTCGACACCCAATCGTCGAAGACGAACATGCGCGAGTGCTCGTTGCGGCCGATGGCCTGCACGGCCTCGACGAACGAAAGGTCGAGCGCACCCACCACATTATATATAATAAGGATAAGAGCGGTGAACATGCAGGCGGTCTGCAGCGTGTCGGTCCACACGAGCGTCTTGATGCCGCCGCGACGGGTGTAGAGCCAGATGAGCGTCGTCATGGCCAGCACCGTCAGAGCGAAGACCACATGGCTATCCACGGTCACCATCGGGCTCACCACCTGCGACACGATGAGGCAGACCACATAGAAACGAATGGCAGCACCCGTCATCTTCGACAGCAGGAAGAAGGAAGCACCCGTCTTGTAGGCGCGCTGTCCGAGCCGTCGCTGCAGCACGGTGTAGATGGTCGTGAGGTTCCACTTATAATAGACCGGCAGCAGCACGAAGGCCACGGCCACGTAGCCGAGGATAAAACCCAGGCAGGTCTGCATGTAGGTCATGTCGGAATGGAGCACCATGCCAGGTACACTGACGAAGGTGACGCCCGAGATGCTGGCGCCCACCATGCCAAAGGCCACCATATACCACGGACTGCGACGGTTGCCTCGGTAGAAAGTGTCGTTGTCGGCCCGCCGTGCCGTGAGTCGGCTCACGACCATCAGCACGCAGAAATAGGCCAGAACGGTCAGGATAATCATCATAGCGGCTGCAAAATTACTGCTATTCCGCGAGAAAGAAGCTCTTGGGAAGGAGGAATAATGTTAACAAGTCGTAATTCTTGCCTGCCGAAGTGCCTGCAATAGATATTTGTTGTAAATTTGCAAATGAAATAAGAGAACCTTTCAACAGCAACAAACGCCATGACACAACAGTTCATCCTGCGCATCTTCGTGGCTGCCATCCTCGGCGGCATCATCGGTCTGGAACGCGAATACCGCGAGAAAGCGGCCGGCTTCCGCACCCATTTTCTCGTGGCTCTCGGCTCTGCCTTGTTTATGATTGTGTCGGCCTACGGCTTCGAAGGGGCCATCGCATCGCCCGAGCACCGTCTCGACGTGTCGCGCATCGCAGCCCAGGTGGTCTCGGGCATCGGCTTCATCGGTGCGGGCACCATCATCTTTCAGAAAAATGCCGTGCGCGGACTCACCACGGCAGCCGGCGTTTGGGTGACGGCAGCCATCGGTCTGGCCTGTGGCGGCGGCATGTATGTGCTGGCCACGGTGGCCACGGTGCTGGTGCTCTTCGGTCTGGAAGCCTTCAACTACTTCCTGCATAAGTTCGACAAGCACCGTCAGCCGGGCGAGGTGCAGGAAGCCAAAGAAGAATAGCACGCTCCTACCTCGACTGCCCGTCGGACGTCTTCTTGCGGTAGTACGACCGTTCGCCGTCGCGGAAGCGCAGCACGAGCGAATCTTTCATCATCACCACGAAGTCGGCCGTATCGTTCTCAACCTCCGCTACGGCAGTGGTATCGTCAGCATTTTCTTTCACGGTGAGCACCAGCTGGCCGTTGACGACGTGCCAAGCGGTGTAGTTGCGCGGCATGGGGAGTATGACGGGGCTGTCATCGTTGCGGGCAGCAGCCTGACGGCGCCCTACGGCCTGCGCGGTGTAATGGCGCTTCAACGCAAATCCCATCTCCACAGGCTTCATCATGCTCTTGAGCATGGAGTCGACCTCCACAGCCACGTTCGGATCGTCGGGCTGCTGCACCCGTTCGCGCAATGTCGGCGCCACCATCTGCACCCATGTGCCCTTCAGCTGGTCGAGGTCGATCACCATGTCGGCCTTCAGCGTGTCGGCTCCGTTGACGATGACGGCCACCCAGTCGCCCACCTGCGGCCGTCCGATGACGCGCCCGCTCGTCGTTGCCTCCAAGATGTCGTAGGTTACGGGGTCGCCGCCCTTGCCTGGAAGGAATACGAGCACCGAATCGGTGCATCCGTCGCACGCCAGACCGTAGAGTGTGCTGTCGCCCTCGATGGTGGTGCTTGTCCCGACTGTCGGCTGTTCGCTCTTTGCTTGGTTGTTGTTTTGACACGACACACCGAAAAAGACGGATGCCAGACATATAAATAAGGTTATTTTCTTCATCTCCATAAAAATTTTGGGCAAAGATAATTATTTTTCCGTTTATTTTCTTCGCAATTGGGAAAAAATAGCTAAATTTGCAAGATAAAAAGTAGAAAAGCTGAAAAAATACACGTATCAACTATTTAACTATTAATCGTTATGAAGAAAAAAATCCAGTTCAGTCTCGTCTACAGAGACATGTGGCAGAGTTCCGGAAAGTTCCAGCCGCGCAAGGATCAGTTAGAGCGCATCGCACCCGCCATCATCGACATGGGCGTCTTCGACCGTGTGGAGACCAACGGTGGTGCCTTCGAGCAGGTGAACTTGCTGGCCGGTGAGAACCCGAACGCTGCCGTGCGCGCCTTCTGCAAGCCTTTCAACGAGGTGGGAATCAAGACCCACATGCTCGACCGCGGCCTGAATGCCCTGCGCATGTACCCCGTTCCCGACGATGTCCGCGAACTGCAGTACAAGGTGAAGCATGCACAAGGTGTGGATATCCCACGTATCTTCTGCGGACTGAACGATGTCCGCAATATCATACCTTCCGTGAAATGGGCCAAGGCTGCCGGCATGACGCCCCAGGCCACGCTCTGCATCACCACATCGCCGGTGCATACCGTAGACTACTACGCCGAGATAGCCGACCAGGTGATTGCTGCCGGAGCCGAGGAAATCTGCTTGAAGGACATGGCCGGCATCGGTCAGCCCGCACTCTTGGGTGCCCTGACGAAGGCCATCAAGACGAAGCATCCCGACATCATCATCCAGTATCACGGCCACTCAGGCCCCGGTCTGTCGATGGCCAGCATCCTCGAGGTGTGCAACAACGGTGCCGACGTCATCGACACCGCCATCGAACCGCTCTCTTGGGGTAAGGTTCACCCCGACATCATCAGCGTGCAGTCGATGCTGAAGCACGAAGGCTTCGAGGTGAAGGAAATCAATATGAACGCATACATGAGAGCTCGCGCCCTGACGCAGGAGTTCATCGACGACTGGCTGGGCTACTTCATCAACCCCGGCAACAAGCTCATGTCGTCGCTCTTGCTCGGCTGCGGACTGCCCGGCGGCATGATGGGCTCGATGATGGCCGACCTGGCCGGCATCCACAGCATCATCAACAAGACGCTGAAGGCCAAGGGCGAGCCTGAACTGTCGACCGACGACATGCTGGTGAAGCTCTTCGACGAGGTGGCCTACGTTTGGCCGCGCGTGGGATATCCCCCACTGGTGACCCCGTTCTCGCAGTATGTGAAGAACATCGCGCTGATGAACCTCCTCACTATGGCTCAGGGCAAGGGCCGCTTCGTGATGATGGACGATGCCATGTGGGGCATGATTCTCGGCAAGAGCGGAAAGATTCCCGGAACCATCGATCCCGAACTGGTGGAACTGGCCAAGAAGCAGGGCCGCGAGTTCACCGATGCCGACCCGCATACGCTGCTGCCCAACGCCCTTGACGACTTCCGCAAGGAGATGGACGAGAACGGCTGGGACTACGGGCAGGACGACGAAGAGCTCTACGAGCTGGCTATGCACCCCGAGCAGTACCGCAACTACAAGAGCGGACAGGCGAAGAAGAACTTCCTCGCCGACCTTCAGAAGATGAAGGACCAGAAGCTCGGCGCCAGTCTCTCGCCCGAGAAGATTGCAGAGTTCAAGCATGCCAAGGCCGATGCCCTGGTGGCTCCCGTCAAAGGTCAGGTGTACTACGAGTTCAACGGCGACGGCGAATGCGCTCCGTGCGTGGAGCCCTTTATCGGACAGAGCTACGAAGAGGGTCAGACCTTCTGCTACATACAGACACCGTGGGGTGAAATCCAGCCCATTCCGGCTGCTTTGGGCGGCAAGCTCGTCGAGATAGCAGCCAAGCAGGGTGCCAAGGTGATGAAGGGCCAGACGCTGGCATGGATTGAGCGCGACCGCAAGGAATAGTGCACAGCATGACGATTCAAGCAAAGACATGATTTTGATTTTTTGAATAAAAGAATAGTATGGGGCACTCGGACCGCAAGGTTCGGCTGCCCCTTTTTCTTGTCAGACAGAAAAAACGTCTGCAGACGAACCGTGAGCAGACAGTAAAGACCATAGCAACAGAAGAATGGACTATCAGCAAATCATCGACAAGTACTACCCCGACGACAACGAGCTGCGCCGCATCCTCCTCGTTCACAGCCAAGGCGTGGCCGACAAGGCTCTGAGCATCGTCGACAGACATCCCGAACTGAAGCTCGACAGGCAGTTCGTGCTTGAGGCAGCCATGCTCCACGACATCGGCATCTACCGCTGCCACGCCCCTGGCATCCACTGCTTCGGCACACAGCCCTACATCTGCCACGGACACGAAGGAGCCGAGATGCTGCGCGCCGAAGGGCTGCCGCGCCATGCCCGCGTCTGCGAACGCCATACGGGAGCCGGTCTGTCAGTGGCCGACATCCGCCAGCAGGCACTGCCCATCGCCGTGCCACCCTGTCCGCCAGGCATCAGTCCGTCGTCGTGGGAGCCCTTCATGCCCGAGACGCTTGAAGAACAGCTCATCTGCTATGCCGACAAGTTCTTCTCGAAGACGCGTCCCGAAGAGGAAAAGACCTTCGAGCAAGCCGAGCGCAGCTTGATGAAGTTCGGTCCCGAAGGCGTGGCCCGCTTCCGACAATGGCGAGAGATGTTTTATTCTTAACCACTTCAGAAAAGCTGAATTGATAATTATCAATTAAATAAGTTAATTCTTTGCGCTTCGTGCTTGATTCTTAATTTAAATAAGTACCTTTGCATCTTGTAACAGAGCGCAATGAGAAAAAAAACGGTCATATTCATGTCGCTGTTTGTCTTCATCTTTGTGATGGCAGACACGCGACTGCCGTTCATGGACGCCGTCTTGCAACTGGCACCACGAGGCGATGAGCCCGACACGACACACCAGGACAAGACCCCGTCGGTCATTGCCGACACGCTGATGAAAGCCGTTGCCGACTCTTTGCAACCGATCATCGACGACACCACCTTCGCACTTCATCCCGACAGCGACTTCCTGCAGAAGCCCACAGCCGACGAGACACATACCGACAACGGCCTCGACACGCTCGGCATGGACTCGCTGCAGCTCGCCGTATACAAGCACAACAAGGCCATCGACGACTCCATTCGGCTCGACAGCCTGAACCGACAGAAGAAAACGGGCATCGACGCACCCGTGACTTACACCGCCAACGACTCCGTCGTATACAACGCGCAGACCAAGACGGCATTCCTCTACGGCGATTCCAAGGTCGACTACCAGGCCATGAACCTCAACAGCGACCGCATCTACATGAGCCTCGACAGCAACCTGGTCCACGCCACCGGCTCTTACAAAGACACCACGATGACCGAGATCAAGGGCAAACCCGTCTTCAAAATGGGCAAAGACACTTACGAGAACGACACCATCGCCTTCAACTTCAAGACGAAGAAGGGCCTCATCAACAATGCCTACACCGAACAGGAAGACGGATTCCTCTGGAGCGAGCGCACCAAGCGCGACAGCAGCGGCGTGATGTACCTGCAACATGGGCGCTACACCACCTGCGACGCCGACCACCCCGACTTCTACATCTCACTATCGCGCGCCAAAGTACGTCCCGGCAAGGACGTTATCTTCGGGCCCGCCTACCTCGTGGTGTGCGACGTGCCGCTGCCACTGGCCATCCCCTACGGATTCTTCCCCTTCACCAAGAGCTACAGCAGCGGATTCATCATGCCCACCTACGGCGACGAGTCAACACGAGGATTCTACCTGCGCGACGGAGGCTACTACTTCGCCATCAACGACAAGTGGGACCTGAAGCTCCTCGGCGAAATCTACACCAAAGGGTCGTGGGGCTTGAGCGCTGCCTCCAACTACACCAAGCGCTATCGCTACAACGGCACCTTCTTCTTCAGCTACCAGAACACGAAGACTGGCGAGAAGGGAATGGACGACTACACCAAGACCGAGAGCTTCAAGCTGCAGTGGAACCACAACCAAGACACCAAGGCCAACCCCTACCGCACATTCTCGGCCAAGGTGAACTTCTCCACAAGCAGCTTTGAGCGTAACAACTTGTCGTCGCTCTACAATCCGGCGGCCTTGGCCCAGTCCACACGAACGTCCAACGTGTCCTTCTCTACCGGCTTCAGCAGCCTCGGCATGACCGTCAGCAGCACCCTCGACCTGCTGCAGAACATGCGCGACTCTTCGATATCGATCTCTTTCCCGAACCTGAACGTCAGCGTGCAACGCTTCTACCCATTCAAACGGCAACGGGCATCGGGCAAGACATATTGGTACGACAATATCTCGATCAGCTATACCGGACGGTTTGACAATAGCATCCTCACCGATGAGAGCAAGATCCTGAAGTCGAACATCATCAAAGACTGGAAGAACGGCATTCTGCACACCGTGCCCATAGAGACCAACATCACGCTGGGCAACTACCTCACGCTTACGCCGAGAGTCTCGTTAAAAGACCGTATGTACACCAACAAGCAGGTGCGCTCGTGGGACGAGAAGAACCAGGTAGAGCTCGTCGACACCGTCTACGGATTCTACAACATCCTCGATTGGAACGCTTCCCTGACGGCCAACACGACCGTCTATGGTATGTGGACTCCCTCGCGAAAACTCTTCGGAGACAAGATACAGGCCATCCGACACGTACTGAAGCCTTCCGTATCCTTCTCATACGCACCCGACTTCAGCTCGTCAGCCTACGGCTACTACGCCAAATACATCAAGACCGACACCGACGGTAACACCTCCATCGTAGACTACTACCTCTACCAGAACGGCATGTTCGACACACCCAGCAAGCAGAAGACGGGCAACGTGTCGCTCACACTGAGCAATAACCTCGAGATGAAGGTGAAATCGGACAAAGACTCCACAGGATTCAAGAAGATAAGCCTCATCGACGACCTCTCGGCCACCATGTCATACAATCTCGCAGCCAAAGAAAGGCCGTGGAGCGACCTCAACGTCAACCTACGACTGAAATGGTGGAAGTCGTACACCTTCAACATGAACGCACAGTTTGCCACCTACGCCTATGAGTTCGACGAAAACGGGAACCCCTACATCGGCAACCGCACGGAGTACAGCTACGGGCGCTTCGGTCGATTCATGGGCACATCGCAGGTCATCTCACTACAGCTCAACCCTGAAAAGCTCAAGAAATGGTTCGGCAAGAGCGACGAGGAGGAGGACACAAACGCTTCGGCCGAAGACGAAGAGTTCGACACCGGCGTGGAATCGAACATCGACGACGTGATGGAGAAAGGCAAGGTGGGAGCCAAGAAGAAGGACGCCGGCAAGGCAGAGACCGACGCCGACGGCTACACCAAGTTCTCCATGCCGTGGAGCCTCACCCTCAGCTACGGTATCTCCATGAGCGAAAACCGCGCAGGGAAGTTCAACAAGAAGCGCATGCGCTACCCCTACAGGTTCACACACTCACTCAACATGTCGGGCAACGTTCGCCTGAGCGACGGATGGAACATCAACGTCATGAGCGGATACGACTTCGAAGCCAAGCGTCTCAGCACCACGACCCTCGGACTATCGCGCGACCTCCACTGCTTCAACATGACGTGCAACGTCACGCTCGCACCCTACACCTCCTACAACTTCTCATTCCGTTGCAACGCCTCAACACTCACCGACGCCCTGAAGTACGACAAGCGCTCCGGCTACGCCAACTCCGTCAGGTGGTATTGAGCAGATGAGAGGGTGAGAAGCCCCACCCCAGCCCACCCGAGCATGTCTTTCTCCCGCTTTTCTTTTTTCTAAAAAATCTGAAAAAAGTTGTGATTTCCGTGCAGTCCTTTTGGAAAAGTGGCATCTATGTCTGTAGAGACTGTGTGTTTTCGATGGACATAGAAGAACTCATAGAGCGAGGGCGTCAAGGCGACGAGGCTGCACTTGGAAGCCTATACAGGGCATATCACCGCCAAATGACAGGGATATGCCAACGCATCGCAGGCAACCGACAGGTGGCAGAGGAATTGGCACACGATGCTTTCCTGCTGGCCTTCGCCAAGTTGGATCAGTTGCATAACCCGCAACGCTTCGAAGCATGGCTGACAAGCATTACCACCAATGTTGCCAGACGCTACAAACAGCGACACCATGATCCGGTGACGCTTTCTCTTTCCGCTCTCTCCGAAGAAGCGCCCGGCAATGCCGCTTTGCTCAGCAAAGAACTGCCACAAGAACCTTTTCAAACAGAAGACAAGCCCTTGCCAACAATGGCCGAACTGATGGCCGCCGTAGATGCGCTCCCCAATGGTTACGGTCGGGTGTTCAAGCTGGCGGTCATCCAAGAAATGTCGCACAAGGAAATTGCCGACATTCTTGGAATTGCTGCCCACTCGTCGTCCTCGCAACTGTCAAGGGCAAAGAAAATGTTGCAGAAGTCGCTTGCACAGTATTGGCTGTTGTGGCTCCTGCCGCTTTTGTTGCCTTTGACCATCTATCTTTACAAAACGGGAAGAACCCATGAAGTTCCAAAGCCAACAATAACAAAACAAGAACACAGTACGCCAAAAACAAAGCATGACGAAGAAGGAGTTCCTGTGACAGAGCAAGGAACTCCAGGCATTCCAATATTTACTCCACAACAGATAGCCACTGCTCCTGTCAAAGCCGTTCCAGCAGACAGTCTTGTTCCTGTCGACACGCTCCGTCACATAGCCGAAGGACCAGAGCGTACTGACACGACAACCATTATCCACGACAACAAACCACTACCCGACTCGCGTCCTGACAATGACACTCATATAGCCGATCTGTTCCCAGAGAAGCCGATAGTGGAAGATAGCAAGAGTCAAAAGTGGTCAGTAGAACTGGCTTACACAGGAAGCATGGGCGAACAGGATGCCAACAGCCCGTTCTTGCTCACAGAGAAAGAGATGCCAGACGCTACAAGCGTAGTTCCGCGTATACGCTCTTTCGACAAATGGAGCGACTATGCCGAAGCCCTACAGAGCGGGACGCTGGATGTCGATTACCAGACGTATCAAACTATGCTGAAGATCGCCCAAAACAACGCTGCTCTGCCTGGCTCTGACAAGATAGAGCGCAGCACACGCCACTACATGCCGATCGATTTCTCCCTGGCACTGAAGCACACACTGAACAGCCGCTTCGCCCTGGAGACAGGTTTGAGTTACTGCCGTCTGAGGTCGGAGACCGAGATTGGCACAGGCGGAAACGCTGTCCGCGAGCAACAAACCATCCACTACCTCGGCATACCATTGAAGGGAACATATAATATATATAATGTTGGACGGTGGAACTTCTACGGAAGTCTTGGCGCCAAGTTGGAGATTCCCGTCTATGCTCCGCTCAGCACCAGCTATTTCGTGAACGGCACGAAAGAACTGGAAGAGAAGTCCACGCTCCATGCTCCGCTGCAATGGTCGGTCGGCGCGGGAGTCGGCCTGCAGTACAATCTCACGCCGAATGTCGGCTTCTTCGCAGAACCGAGTTTGCAGTATTACATTCCTACCGGCAGCGACGTTGAAACCTTCCGCACGGAGCATCCGTTCACGTTCTCCTTGCCGCTCGGAATCCGCATTACGTGGTAATTTCCCTTCCTGAACCGTGCAGTCTTTTCATGCTTTGTGGTATCTATATGAGTGTAGGGCTGAATGTAGCCTTACCATCAGACAATCATCATTAGAGACAGCAAAGTATGGAATCTTTGGATTTGACGTCCTATCAGAAGTACAACAACTCTTTCCGCAGGAGAATGGTTTGCAGACTTGGCGTTGACTGCGGCTTTTTCGTCGAAATGAATTATATGGTGAATGCGATGCTCTATTGCTTGGCTCATCGTATTAAGTTCCAAATCTATTCAGACGATGCCAATTTTGGCACGGGTGTTGGATGGACTGAATACTTCCTGCCGTTTTGTGAGGAAGTCCATGAGCCTTTCCATCAAAAGTACAATTTCCACAGTTTGCCGTCTTGGCAGCGTATCTTCAGACTATGTGCCGATAAGAAGTCTTTGGGACCCTTTGCCTGGAAACTGAAAAAAAACATCATGACCTTCATTGGCCGTTTGAAAGCTTTTCGCGTTTACGGCGAATATGTTTTGTTCGCGCAAGATGTGCCTTCAAAAAACGCTCAATGGTATTGCGTTCCGGAATTGGGTATCAATGACGACTATTCAGGAACATACGCCCTGATAGCCCGTATGGTTTGGCGTCTTCAGCCCGACATGTTACAAACGGAGAAAACCTACAAGAAGAAATTATCTTTGCCGGCGGTATACGCAGGGGTTCAGATCAGGGGAGGCGACAAGGAGTCGGAAACTTGTTTGATAGACGGTGCGACTATTATCCGGAAGTTAAATCTTAGCGATGGGGATTATTTGTTTGTTCTGACAGACGACTATCGCCAGTTTTTGAAGGGCAAGGAAGGTTTTCCTCATCTCTGCCTATCGACGCTTTGCCAAGAGAATGAGATGGGGTATTATCACGAACAATTCTGCAAAGAAGATTTCCAAAGCAAGAAGAAAGCAATTGTCCGGCTTATCATTTCCGTTGATATCTTGCTTTCTTGCCACTCCTTTGTCGGAAGCATCACCACCGGTCCAAGCATCTTTATTATGAAACTGCGGCATAAAGACCCACGCGTGCTGGCCATAGATTGTCCAAAAGAAGAACTCTCGTCGGCATTGCAGCAAACGATCAACATCCGCTCCGCAATCTCAATGAGGAACCTTTTCGTTCAGCCAAATGAGCAAGGCAAGCCTGCTTGAGCTCTATTTCGTCATCACCTTGCAGACATTACCGTCGCGCTCCTTGACGATGAGTAGCCCGCGCTGTTTGGATTCCACGCGGCGACAGCTAAGATCATAGCATGTCTTGCCCTCAGCTTCCTCGGCTGCGGTGTTCTTGATGGCAGTTGCCACGGCGTTCTCATCTATGGGCAGGATGGTTCCGAAGCCACTCCACGGCTCAGTCTGCTTGTATTCATTGAGGGCTGAAGCCGGCACGTAGAGCGTGGCATTAGCCAGGTTGGTTTGCGCAAACGCCGAGTTGTCGGTCGTGGGGATGTCCACGGCATGGCTCGACAGAGAAACCCAGTGGCAGGCATTCATTCAGCTTAAGGAACTTGGAACATCCGTCCGTCAGCTTCAACGCCTAACAGGTATAGACCGAGGAATCATTCAAAGAGCAAGGTGAGCTAAGCATTTGCCCCAGGGGGCATGTACCCCCCACCTGTGTCAGTATCTGTCCCCTGACATATTTGGATATTGCACTGCTTTCTTAAAAATTGGGTGATTACACCCCAAGTTCCAAGCTCCATTCATAGACGGGCTGGATCTTCATCTTGTGACCATCCTCCTCTATTTCGCCGCTCTCATGGTCGGTGAGTAGCAACAAGTTTTCGCATTTGGTCTGTCTGGCGGCAAGCAGTAGGCCATTCTTCTCGCGCTTGTAAGTCTTTTCAGCGGAGATGTCGTATGACACCTGTATGGCTTGTATTACTTGGTTTCCCTTGCATACCACAAAGTCGCACTCGCCCGAACGGTCGTTCAGGTAATAGACATCCAATCCCTCCGACTTGCATTTCCTGACAAGGTGAATGGCTACGATGGTCTCCAGCCGATGACCCAGGTTCTCGCCCGCAAAGGCATTCTCGCGTTGGTCCATCATGGCCACGTCAACGGCATATACCTTTTCTTGGACAGAGCGTTGTTTGCTCTTTTGTGAATACTTCTGAATGCCCACCAG
>DEJE01000026.1:13496-19528 GCA_002353205.1 Prevotella sp. UBA2756
TTGTCGTCTATCATCAGCAATTCTGGGAAACCACCCTGCTTCAGGTACTCGTCGAAAGCTGCCCTGCGAAATGCCTCTGCCTTCGTGGTGCGACGTTCAGTATCTACCTCCTTCATCGTGCAGAACTCTCTGAAGGAGAAAGGATAAAGTGATATTTCCTTATTGCGACCAGAGAGGTGTGTGGCCAGTTCGCCACTGAGCAGTTTGGCATTAGAGCCTGTGATGATAACGTGCATTTTCTTTCTCAGCATACGATTGACGAACAGATGCCATCCTTCGACGTTTTGTATCTCATCGAGGAAAAGATACTGAAAGTCGCCGTATATTTTATACAGAATCTCCAACACGTCGTTCAGCTGGTCTGCCTTGAGATCAACCAACCGTTCATCATCGAAGTCAGCGTATGCGAACTTCAGTTTGTGATTGTGCATAGCCTGATAGCAAAGCGTTGATTTACCGCTTCGCCTGACACCAATGACTACCTGTGCCTGAGTGCTTTTGAAGTCAATCAGACTCTCTTCACGCCGCTGGCATAATATATCTTCAGCTCTGCTTTCCATTTCCTCCTGCTGGTCAGTAAGGATGAATTCCAATGTCCTTTTGTCAACCATAACGATGATATTTGCACGTTTTCGCGTGCAAATATACGAAGAAAATATCTAAAACGCGATATTTTACATAAAAACACAGCATCAGAATACGATATTTTACAAGAAATGACGATTTAGAACGCGATATTTTACATAATAACGCCACAATTTTAAAAGTGTAGTTTTGACATTTATCATTGAAAAGTGTAGTTTTTTGCCATCAAAAGTTATTGAAAAATGTAAAAAAAACTGCTGTAAGTGTGGGGAAGAAGTCGTGACAAAGATAAGCATTTTTTATGAAACCAGCACTATCTTTCGCCATTATTTTACTACAACTATATACGTATCGCGCATTTTCTGATACTCCCGTTTCTTTTGAACAAGGCAAGCACCACTTTTTTGAAGACATAATAACAGAAGGACAAACTCCCGTTTTGGCGAGTTTCTAAATAAATTTAGCACATTTTTATATAATTAGGTGGCAGTGCGGAGAATTTTGACTATATTTGCTATCGTTAAAGAACTATGCATATGAAACGAACGGAAGTCGTAAACCAAATAAGGCAATACGCAAAGTTGCTCCTACGGCGACAAACGCGACCTGAAGCATGAAGACAAACAGTCTGGTTCACACTTCAGGCGTAAACCTATTACGCTAACCCAATATTTTTAAAGATATAGGCAAAGTGTTACATTTATCAAAAAAAATTTGTATCTTTGTCGCCAGATAATAAAACGAAGACGTTTATGATAGGAACAGCAACACCAAGGGTAAGCCCCGACACGTTCACGCTGACCGTGCCGAAGTCCGATGTGAGCCTCTTCAAGTCGATTGCCAAGAAAATGGGCTGGAAGATTGAGCGCAAACGTGCGGCAAAGCCTCGTCTCTACGACCCAGAGACTGGCGACAGTCTGAACGATGCAACGATGAAGGTCATTGAGGATGCACGGAAGGGGAAGGATGTCATAGAGGTCGGCTCGATGGACGAATATCTGGAGCTGGTAAAAAACTTATAACCGACGATGGCAAAGTTCTCGCTGAAACTCACCAAACGCTATCTGCGTGACTTGAAGCTGGCTCGCAAGCGCGGCATGGACGAAAGCCTGCTCAATGACATTATCAGAAAGTTGCTTGATGACGTGCCCCTGCCAGAGAAGAACCGTGACCACCAGTTGCACGGCGACTACGAAGGCTACCGCGAGTGCCACATCACTCCGAACTGGCTGCTCATATACGTTAAAGACACCGACATCAAGATTATTTCACTTTCGCGGACAGGCACTCACTCCGACCTGTTCGACAAGAAGAACAAACTGAAAGCGAAATGAGCGGATACCGAGCCTGCGTCGCTGACACTTGAGCAACGGGAAAAGAGACTATCGGTAAGCATATTTGTAATAATGTGAAAGCTGTAAAGGACTGCTTTTACAACGGTGACCTTGCAATCTCTATTTGCAGGTACATCCCAAATTTCCTTTTAAAAGATTATGAATCCGATAATGCCGTTTCACGGTTATTGCAATCTCATGACATTGTGAAGTTGCAATAACCATGTATTCGTCTGTTACATCCTGTCTGTACTTTTGCAGCGTCAAGGAGGGCATGACCATATTCCTCTTTGACACAAAAGTATGGATAAAGAGGCACTTCTCAGTTGCTCAGACAGCCTCTTTCCGATGCCTGGGCTGTGTCTTTTCGATGCAATATCAATTAGATTGCGCGGCGAAACAATTTGAATTGCGCGGCGAAACAATTTGAATTGCAGAGCTAAATAAATTGAATTGCAGAGCTAAATAAATTGAATTGCAGGGAAAAATAAATTGAATTGCAGGGAAAAATGAACTGTGACGCAGCGCGGGAGCATCCGTCCGGCACCGCAAACAGCATCGGCTGGGAAGGCAAAATGTAGATTATTTCAAAAAAAGTTATCATTCCCATGCAGTATTTTCGTGTTTTTCGGACTTTATAAAGAGAGACATCATGTTTTCGATGGAAGTGACACAGCTGATAGAACGGTGCAGGCAGGGCGATGCGGATGCCCTCGGAGAGCTGTACGAGGCATACGCCCAGAAGATGAGAGGCGTATGCCGTCGGTATATCAGCGACGAACAAGCCATCAGCGACGTATTGCATGACTCGTTCGTGATTATCTTTACCTCTTTCGACAAACTACGCGATGACAGGAAAGCAGAGGCATGGATGATGTCGATAACGAGGAATGTGGCATCGAAATACAAAGACCATCTGGCAAAGATGACCTTTGTGCAACTGGAGGAAGCAGAGCATTTGCAGACGCCTGAAGGTGCGGGCGAAGTGAGAGGCGTGCCATTGGAGGATGTGCAGCACCTCGTCGACCGTCTGCCGGAGGGTTATGGTCAGGTGTTCCGGCTGTCGGTGTTTGAAGGGATGTCGCACAAGAAGATTGCCGACACGCTGGGCATTGAGCCCCATTCGTCATCGTCGCAACTGGCACGGGCGAAGAAGATGCTGCGCCAGATGATGCAGCAATACTGGGCAGCCGTGCTTCTGTTGCTACTGGTTCCCATTACGTTCTATCTGTTCAAAACTTCCGTCAAGGATGAAGACGGCGGTGGGCAGCCGTCGCCTATTGTGGTGAAAAAGAAAGACACGCCGAAAGAATCGCCAAAAGATTCTCGGGCGAAAGACGATGGTGAGAACCTATCGGCCGATGGTGAGCACCTATCATCACCAGAAAAGCCTGTGATTTCGCTGATCGCTCAGACTGTGGACACCATCACGGAGGACACCTTAGCCCACATCGTTGCTCAGGAGCAAGCAACAACTGACACCGTATCAGGCGATACGACAACGACGATACACGAAGTGGAGTTACCACAATATGACATAGCGGACTTGTTCCCCGAAAAGTCTACCGTCAGCACCCATAACGAGAAACGATGGTCGTTGCAGCTGGCATACGCAGGGCAGATAGACGAGCAGAACCGTTACAACCAGCCGTTCAGTTTGAAGCCTGCGCCGTCAGACGGACAGTCTGTGCCTGGGCCATTCCCAAGCACGATGATCCCGGACCATATTGACAACTGGACGGACTATGCCATCTATCTGGCAAACAACCCCGATGCCGTGAGCGACAAGACCCGTAGCAGCATCATGCACATCGCCCTGAACAATGCCAACCGCCCAGGTGAAGACAAGATTCTGCGAACGAGTCACCACCAGATGCCCGTCACATGGTCGCTGGCATTCAAGTACAAATTGAATCATCGCTTCGGACTGGAGACAGGTCTCAGCTACAGTCGCCTGACCTCCGACTTTGAGTTGGGCGCCGATGGCCGCTCGGCGACGGAAGGAGACGCTTGCCTCGGCAATAATACGATCCGCGAGCAGCAGGCCATTCATTATCTCGGTATCCCCATAAAGGGTATATATAATCTGTATGGCGGACGGCGATGGGGTCTCTATGGCAGCCTCGGAGTGACAACCGAGATTCCCGTCCGTTCCACCCTCCACTCTGACTTCTACGTGAACGGTCAGTATGAGGCCAGCGACAAGACTACTATTCGTGCACCGTGGCAGTTCTCTACCACCCTCGGTCTCGGTCTGCAATACAACGTCACGCCCAACATCGGACTGTTTGCAGAGCCAAGCCTGCAATACTACATTCCGACGGGGACACAAATAGAAACCTACCGCACGGAGCATCCGTTTACGTTCTCTTTGCCTCTGGGCATCAGATTTACATGGTAGGCGGTGCAGTCTTTTCATCGACTTGGGGACTATATAAATAGAGACAACCCTATTAAACGCAAAAGAACATGAAGCATGACAAACCCTTTGCCTGGTTGATGGCGATAGCCATTGCCACGCTTTCCCTGCCGCTGACGGCTTGCGGCAATGATGATGAGACGATTGCTGTCGCGGAGGTTAATGATCATCCTGAACCGATGGCGAAACTATGCGCTTACGGTGTGATGCCCACAGGAACCAGAGGCGCTGCCGGTGCCGTGTTCACCGACGACGACATCGAATGGTTCGACCTGAGCACTCGCGAACTGCGCTTCCGCGACACGATGGAGCCACTACGTGAGAAGATACCGTTGACAGCTGAGATTCATTTCTATCTCGGAGGCGAATACCTCTTTTCCGATGGGGCCACTTTCGTAGGTCTCATCTGTAGCCAGATTTTCGACGACCTTGTGCTCTGCTGCGGCAAGATCGACGGCGAAGTCATCGACGATGGCCACTATTATCTCTACGACTGTTATCCTACTCAGTTCATTAATGATGAGCGTGTGCAGGCGAGCCGCCTTCGCCGCGCTTCGCAATGGGAAGCGTTCTTGAACTATCTGGAAAGCAAGGGTAAGCTGAGGCGATAAAATCTTGACATGCACACTGGTGTTCAAACAGAGAAAGAGGACTGAGCTCCCGTTGGGGCACAGTTCTCTTTCCTGTATGTCATTTCACTTCCAAATAGCTTTTCAGTGCATCCACATAATCCTCAAAGGCTTTCAGCCCTACGGGCGTGATGCGGCAGAGGGTGCAGGGCTTCTTGCCCTTGAAGGTCTTTTCCACCTTGATGTAGCCCGCCGCCGAGAGTTTGTCTATCTGCACACTCAGGTTGCCCGCCGTGGCTCCCGTCTGCTCCTTGATGTAGGGGAACTCAGCTTCCTCGGCACTGATGAGCAGCGACACGACGGCCAGTCGCAACTCGGAGTGCAGCAGGGGGTCTAATGGCTTGAACATGGGCTACGAGTTTTTTAGTTTCATGCCTGGGAGCGTCAAGCCGATGAATGCCAAGATGGTGACGATGATGGCAGGGATGATGCCGTGGGCTACGCCTATGTAGTGACAGTTGGTATAAAAGACCAACTTCGCAGCCAGTGTCTGTGTGACGTAGAACGACTCCCAGATGAAGCCACCGATTCCACCCACAATGCCGCACCACACCATCCAACGACTCTTCAATATGTAACCGTTGATGGTAATGGTCATGCCCATGAGCAGGAGCACGACACGAAGGGGGTGAATCACCAGACGTGAATAGACTTCGGGCTGCTCGAAGTGTGCCATCAGCATGTTATACAAAATGCCGAACACGAAGTATGCGAGTACGAAGATGCCGAACGTCTGCCAAGTCTTGTCGACCATCGAGCCGACCAGACTGGCGGGAACTTTCGGTTTGCCTCTCTTTGCGTAGCGGTCAGCAGCGAAGATAATGACAGGCAGTAGGATGTACATCAGATACCAAGCCGTGTTGGACGTAAAATAGATGAGGATACCTATAAGCATAGCCATCCCCATTGTGCATAGCCCTGCCACGTAGAGTGACAGTCCAGTGTCCTTAGCCACCACTTGGCGGCTCCGCTCTATCTGCTCGGTGATAATCTCCAGACTGCGCTCGGCAGTCATGTTATTCTTTTCTTCCATTGTTGTTTCATTTTTAAGTGATGTTCTACTTT
>DEJE01000026.1:19575-81695 GCA_002353205.1 Prevotella sp. UBA2756
GCCAATTGTGTCCGGTTCACGATGCAAAGATAGACAAGTTTATAATATAAACCAAATTATTCCGTAAATATTTTGCTTCCGCTGCCGTTTTTTAACATTTGGCTCAGAAAAAGGACAAATACGCAAGTGGCAGATACTCTAAAAAAAAGCAGTGCCAGCCTCACGGCCGACACTGCTTCAACGAGAGTGTATTTTTAGAAACTGTGTTATTCTGCGGATAGTTCGTCAATCTCGCGGATGGAACGGTTGATGCGGTGCATCTCCCAGAAATAGCCGCAGAAAACAATGAGAGAGCCGATGAAGAATCCTATGCCCGCCCTGATGCCGATGGCTGCAACTCTTTCTGTCGGATTATCTGCGAAGACTCCTAACTGCCAGCATAAGGCGAATGCCCAGAGTGCAAGCAGCGGTAAGGATATGAGCATCTGCAGGCGCTCCCCCTTCTTGAACTTCAGCAGCCCGCGGCGAACGGCCAGCAGGTCGTTGCCTTCGGTGAAGAGTCGCTGTATTCGTCGATGGCAANNATAGGCAAGTTCGACGATAACACTTAAGAGTACGACGAGTCCGAGATACCAAGAAACGCCCATCTTGGAGAACACCCAAAAGACGAGAGGCATCATGAGCAATACGACAATATCTGCAATGACGCTGGTCTTGGTGAAGACGCTGATGCGGGCGTTCATCGAGCGGCGCATGAGTCGGTCGCTGATGATTTCCTGCTGGTCCAGTCGTTGCTTAAACAGGGCGAGTTGCTCGCGGAGTTCGTCTACTTCGTTCTGAGGGTTGTTGTTATTGTTTGTCTGAGTTTCCATAATCGTATGCTTTTTTAATATTAATAATAGGTGTAGTTCCGGAACCTACATTTATCGGATATTATTTCATTCTTTTCAGTTGTTCCCTGATGCGCACCAGGCGCACGCTGACGTTCTTGGCCGAAATGCCCACGATGGCCCCAATCTCGTCGTAGCTCATGTTCTCCAGCCACAGCAGTACGATGGCGCGGTCGATAGGCGGCAACTGGTTGATGCGCTGGCGTAACATCTCCATCTGGCGCGAGTTCTGGTTGTCCTCCTCGTAGGGGTTGATGTCCATCGTCAGCGGGATGGTCTTGTGGCGGCGACGCTTACGGTCCAGACTGACGCAGACATTCAGGCAGATGCGGTATATCCACGTCCGCACATCGCTGCGATGCTCGAAGTTCGGCCAGCTTCGCCACAGGTTGATGAGGCACTCCTGATAGAGGTCGGCCACTTCGTCCTGGTCCTTGCTGAACATATAGCAGACGGTGTAGATCGTTGCCTTGTGCATCCGCACCAGCTGTTCAAATTCACGTTCGGTTGAGTCCATTATCTTGATGTCTTTTCGTTCGACTATGACCTTTAGTCGCAGCAAAGGTACGATTTGCTACACGAAAAGCGAAAAAAGTTCATCTGTTTATTCTTCATTATGCAGTCATTCTTTGCAGTTTTGGACTTTATAAGTAAAGAACAAAAGTGCAACGAATTATTATGTACACGATTTACGATTACGCCTATAATGGACTTCTCTACCTGAACAACATCATAAGGCCGCAGCACAAGCGACTGTCACAGCTGATGATTTACTCAACGACTGCCTGCCAGTCGCGCTGCAAGCATTGTAATATCTGGCAGAAGAAGGTGGAACATCTTTCGCTCGAAGATATTCAGCGAATGATGCAGAGCCGATGCGTGACACGAAGAACCACTGTAGGACTGGAGGGCGGCGAATTTATCCTACATCCACAGGCAGAGGAAATCATGGCGTGGTTCCATGAGCACCATCCTAACTACACGCTGCTGTCAAACTGTCTTGCGCCCCGTCGGGTTATCAATGCCGTCCGCCGCTATCAGCCCCGTCATCTGTACGTCTCTCTTGACGGCGGGCGCGAGACTTACCAGCGGATGCGGGGCCGCGACGGCTACGACCGAGTGATTGAGGTAGTGGAAGTTCTCAAGGATGAGGTGCCCCTTTCGCTGATGTTCTGCCTTTCGCCGTGGAACTCATTCGACGATATGGCCTATGTCATAGACGTTGCCAAGCATTACGGTATAGATGTTCGCATCGGTATTTATGGGACAATGGCGTATATGAAAGCCCCCAAGGAAGCCCCCCTTTCGTCCCCCAAAGCCCCCCTTTCGTCCCCCGAGGGGGACACAAATGCCTCGTGTTCATTGAAAAAGAGTATTGAAGCCCCCTCGGGGGCCGTATGGGGGGCTTCTTCGGGGGCCGAAAGGGGGGCTTTTAAGGCTCTATCGCAGACACAGGAGAATTTCGATTTCGTGGCCCTTTATGACGAATGGCGAAACGGGCATCTTCGTTTACGCTGCCAAAGCATCATGAGTTGCCTGGTGGTTCACAGCAACGGTGACGTGCCGCTCTGTCAGAATCTTGATGTGATGTTGGGGAATATCCATGAGCAATCGCTTGATGAGATTTTCAACGGAGTGTCAGCCCGTCAGACGCAATGCCGCTATTCCCGTCACTGCAACGACTGCTGGATCAACTTCCACCGTAAGTACGACATCATCCTCGTGCGCAACTTCGAGCGACTGCTGCCCAAGTGGCTTATTGAGAAGTTCTACGGCCCATATCAATGGACGGCAGACCCCAAGCAGACCTATCATAAACACCTAAAAGCAATACAATGATACAAGAACTTATCAACCGATACAAACGGATGCGCACGGAGCATTACCTGCGCCAAACGTACCAATACTCTTATGCCTTTGTGGGCATGGGACAGCACTCGCTGACCAATCTCTATCCTGTCCTTCACTATCTCGGCGTACCTCTGAAATACATCTGCGTCACGTCAGAACGGAAAGCCCGGCTGATAGAACAGAAGTTTGCTGGCATAAAAGCCACCACCTCGCTCGACGAGATTCTGAACGATGATGCCATCAAAGGCGTTTTTGTCTCAGCCTCCCCATCATCTCATTTCTCTCTTGCCTCGCAAGTTCTAAAGAGCGGCAAGTCACTTTTCATCGAGAAACCGCCCTGCCAGACATTGGAAGAACTCGACACGCTCATTGATTTACAGCGGCTCCACGGCATTCCCGAGCATCGCTCGCCCACCCGCAGCCTTTCGCCCGTCGCAATGGTAGGACTGCAGAAACGCTACGCCCCTGCCATACAACTCCTGAAGCAGCGCCTCCGCAAAGAACACCTTATCAGCTACGACCTGCATTACCTTACAGGAGCCTATCCCGAAGGCGACGTCCTGCTCGATCTCTATATCCATCCCCTCGACCTGGTCTGCTTTTTATTTGGAAAGCCCGATGTCGTCGCCGTCCGACAGGTCACCAAGAACTCGTTCCTCATCATGCTTCAGCATCCGCACATCGTCGGTACGCTGGAACTATCCACTGCCTACACGTGGACTGCCGCCAAGGAATCGCTGAAGGTCTGCACCCGTTCAGGTTTCTACCAACTCCGACAATTGGAAGAATTAACCTTCGAACCAAGTCACTCCACGATTCTCGGCATCCCTAAAGAAAAAATACGAGCAAGGAATAAAACTGTCAAATACCTCTTTCAGCGCAACCAGTTCTCACCCATACTGACGGGCAGCCATGTCTACACTCAGGGTTTCTACAGTGAAATAGAATCTTTCGTCAGCCATGTTGAGAACGGAAGGAGCGAAGCCGTCACCGAGTTGAAGTCTGTAAGAGACACTTATGAATTGTTACGGGCTTTACAATTATATGCAAAGTGAGGTGATTGTCGTCGTTCAGCGTTGTCTCCTCCATAGCAGGTAATATGCGCCTCCCCAAAGCAGCGAGTTGCAGACAAACAGAAAGCAGCTGTTGATGCCTGTGCCTGCGTCGAAACAAAAGACAGAAGTAAAGACCCATAAGAAAACAATGATAACCGATGCCGCTATTTTCAATATATAGGTGAAAGATCTCATTCGCAGAGTAATTTGGATAAGACTTTTAATGAATCTCGGCAAAGGTATTGTTTTTTTCTGAAAGACTGCAATTACAACTGGCTATCCGATGCTACAACACCTGTTTTACGCTGATGAGCGAGCGAAGTGACTCCTCTTCTCCTACGACCCAGATGATGTCACCCTGCTGGAAGCGGTAGGTGGGCGACACCTGCGAGAGGTTCTCCTCGCCCTCTTCGAGCCCCACGACCATGCAGTTGTACTCGTCGCGGATGCCGCTCTCCTGCATTGTCTTGCCGACAAAGGGACTGCCGGCCGTGATGGTCATGGACCGTAGACGCATCTCGCGCTTCTCCAGCTCGTCGTCGTCGCCGAGGGTCTCGCTCTCCAAGGCGTGTCGGAAGGCTGCCAGCTGCTCGTCGCTGCCGATGACCTGCAGGCGGTCGGCTGGGAAGATGATGTCGTGGCCGTCGGGGATGTTGTACCGACGGTTGCCGCGGAGTATGCTGCTTACATGAATGCCGAACTTGCGCCCCAGGTTAAGCTCGCGGAGCGTCTTTCCCATCCACAGGGAATCGGCGGGCACCTCGAAGTCGGCAATGTGGATGTCGCGGTCGAGCAACCGACCCTCGTAGAGCGGCCGCTTATGTCCGTGCACCTGTGCTTCGATGTCGCGCGAACGGAGGTTGAGCATGAAGAGTCGCTCCATGTGGATGCTCTGGTTCTTGATCCAGCGGGAGAGGATGATGAGCAGGATGGCAACGACGCCGATGGTGATCATCAGGGCGTTGGAGAAGCGCGTCAGGTGATGGCAGATGTAGAAGACGAAGGCCACGGCGATGATTACGCGCACGAGGATGGTGAAGAGCAGCGGCACGCGGTTGAGGTTGCTCTCGTCCCAGAGGGCGCGGAACTCCTCGCTGTGGTTCTTTTTCATCACCATGGCACGAAGGAAGGGAGAGATGACGACCACGGTGACGAGCCCGACGGCGGCATGCCACGACCAGTGCTCGCTCCACTGCGGCAACAGTCGCTCAAGGAATGGGAGCACGAACATGAACATCATGGCGATGGTGGCGGCCGAGAGGATGGAGTATACGAGGGTGTTGATGCCCATGGCTATGAGCAGTCTGTGCCACCGGCTCTTCCCCGTACTGCTCTGCGAGCTCATGGCCAGATGGTTCAGCGAGCGCACCCAGCGGTTGGGCAGCCGTCGTTCCAGACTGTTGTAGGCTGGCGTGGCGAGGCGTATCATGTAGGGAGTGAGGAATGTGGTGATGACCGATACGGCTACAACCACGGGATAGAGGAAGTCGGAGATGACTCCGAGCGACAGTCCGAGCGAGGCGATGATGAACGAGAACTCACCGATCTGCGCCATTGAGAAGCCGCACTTCATGGCTGCCTTCAGGCTTTCGCCGCCAAGCATGAAGGCAAAAGAGCCGAAGATGGCCTGTCCTACGAGGATGGTCAACACCAGGGCGACGATGGGCAGGGCGTAGCGCAGCAGGATGTCGGGGTCGACGAGCATGCCCACTGACACGAAGAAGATGGCTCCGAAGAGGTTCTTCACCGGTTCCACCAGCCTGATGATCTTCTCTGCCTCGACCGTCTCGGCCAGGATGCTGCCCATGACGAAGGCTCCGAAGGCCGACGAGAAGCCTACCTCGGAGCTGAGCACGGCCATGGCGCAGCACAGTCCGAGCGACACGATGAGCAGCACCTCGCTGTTCATCAGCTTCCGCATGCGGCGCAGGAACAGAGGAATGGCGAAGATGCCCACCACAAACCACAAGACGAGGAAGAAAGCTATCTTGATGACCGACGATAACAGCTGACCGCCGCCACCGCTGCCGCTGGCAATGGCGGAGAGCATCACCATCATGACGATGGCGAGAATGTCCTCGAGGATGAGGACGCTCATCACCAGACCGGCAAACTGCTGCTGCCGCAGCCCCATGTCGTCGAAGGCTTTATAGATAATGGTGGTGGAGCTCATGGCAAGCATACCTCCGAGGAAGATGCAGTCCATGCGGCTCCATCCGAAGAGATGCCCCACGCTGATGCCGAGCATCATCATGCAGAAGATGATGGTGACGGTGGTGATGACGGGCGATGCGCCCATCTTCAGAATCTTCTTGAACGAGAAGTCGAGACCGAGCGAAAAGAGCAGGAACATGACGCCGATGTCGGCCCATGTCTTGATGTCTTTCGTGTCGACGACCGATGCCAGATAGGGCATGTGCGGACTCACCATGAAGCCTGCCACGACGTAGCCGAGCACCAGCGGCTGCTTCAGTTTCTTGAAGACCAGCGTCACGATGCCGGCAACGGTAAGGATCAGTGCCAGATCCTTGATCAGTGAAGGTAGCTCTCCCATTGTTTCCTTTTACGAATCTGTTTCTCTTTGCTTGTTTCCTTTTGCTCTGTCAATCGTTGAAACCGGCCGTCAGCTCGCAGATCTTGACGATGGTCTGCATGGCTTTCTCCATGACCTGAATGCTGACGAACTCGTAAGGTCCGTGGAAATTGACGCCGCCGGCGAAGATGTTGGGACAGGGCAGGCCTCGGAACGACAGCTGTGCGCCGTCGGTGCCGCCGCGGATAGGACTGACGCGGGGCGGAACGCCGCAGGCCTGCATGGCCTTGAGCACGATGTCGATGACGTGCATCTGCGGGTCGATTTTCTCTTTCATGTTGTAGTATTGGTCCTTGATTTCGGCCCTCACCGTGCCTTCACCGTAGCGCGCATTCATCTGGTCGACGCATTTCTGCATGAAGCGTTTGCGGTCTTCAAACTTCTCGCGGTCGTGGTCGCGGATGATGTAGTTCAGACGGGCGTTCTCGGTGCAGCTCTCCATGCCTGTCAGGTGGTAGAAACCTTCGTAGCCCTCGGTCGCTTCGGGCGTCTCGCTGGCTGGCAGCATCGTTGCAAACTCGGCGGCGAGACGGTTGGCATTGATCATCTTACCCTTGGCATAGCCCGGATGAACGCTCACACCTTTTATATATATGCGCGCTCCGGCGGCGTTGAAGTTCTCATATTCCAGTTCGCCAAGGTCGCCGCCGTCGATGGTGTAGCCCCACTCGCAGCCGAACTTCTCCACATCGAAGTGATGGGCACCCATGCCAATCTCTTCGTCGGGATTGAATCCCATGCGTATGTCGCCGTGAGGAATCTCGTCGTGGTCGCGGAGATAGCACATGGCCTGCACGATTTCGGCGATGCCGGCCTTGTCGTCGGCACCGAGAAGCGTGGTGCCGTCGGTGACGATGAGGTCCTCGCCCTTGTGCTGAAGCAGTTCGGGGAACTTGGTCGGAGAGCTGACGATGCCTTCTGAGAGCACGATGTCGCCGCCGTCGTAGGCGCTGACGATTCTCGGTTTCACGTCTTTTCCCGAGCAGTCGGGGCTGGTATCGTAGTGCGAGATGAAGCCGATGGTAGGCACCTTCTTCGCAATGTTGGCCTTCAGCGTGGCGTAGATGTATCCTTTCTCGTCCATCTCCACGTCGGCAAAGCCCTCGCGCTCGAGCTCCTCTTTCAGGAACTTGGCGAAGATGAGCTGTTTGGAAGTACTGGGTACGCTCTGCGAGTCTTCGCTCGACTGCGTATCAAACTTGACATAGTTGAGAAATCTCTCTGTGATATCCATGGTTGAAAGTTTTTTTATGATGTTACGTCTTAATGATTCTCTCTCTATTTGCTCACGGCATCAATCCATCCGAGCATCGCCACGAGCGAGGCATTCCAGTTGATGGCGATCTCGTTGGAGGCATAGCTGGCCTCGTGGTCGGCATACGACTCGTCGGGCTGGCTGGAAGCATAGTTCAGGTTCGAGCCCTTGTCCTGCTGTCCGGGGTTCGGTCCACCTACGAGCAATCCCGGCACAGGGGCCTCGATGCCGTCGGCCACCGACAGTCGGTGGTGGGGATGCATGGGCGATTTCTGTCCGAAACCGGTCACATAGCAGAATCCAGTGGCGTTTCGGCCGAAGAGATAGTCGGCGTTCTGCTGGGCTCCCGCGAGGTATTTGGCATCGCCGGTGAGCTGATAGGCATAGAGCAGTGTGATGCCGCCAGTGCAGAAAGCCTCTGCCAGACAGCCCCATCCGAAGTCTTTGGCAGCATTGCCCGACGGTGTGTGGAAAGCCGACCGTGCCGTTGCGGCCACGATACTGTCGCTGTAGGCGAGCAGCTGTCGGCGGGCATTGGTGCCCATCTCCGTCTGCGCGGCGTTGACGGCCAGCTCGTATGTTCCCAGCGATGCGATGCCTCCCCATGTGGGAAGGGTGAAGCGAGCCGGAGCATTGCATGCGGCATCTTGCGCAAAGAGCTCGTCGCCCGTGAGCAGGAAGAGCTCGGTGGCTGCCCAGAAGCGCTCATCGCCGGCAAAGCCGTCGCCGTAGGTACCGGTGCTCACCTCTGGTTTGAACGTCTTGTTCATGTTTTCCTGCATATAGAGAGCCTCGGGATGCTCCTCGGCCCAGTGGTAGGCGGCCATGGCAGCGCGTGCGGCCTGCTCGGAGAAAGCGGGATAGTCGGCGTTGTCTTTGTAGATGCGTGCTGCCTGCGCCATGACGGCCGCGAAATCGTAGGATGCTGTGACGCTCTTCTGCACCACATAGCGCTGCTGGTGGCAGTCTTTGGGCATGACGAAGCCCTCGAAGTTGGGTGTCGTCAGCTTGTGATAGACGCCTCCGTCCCACGGATCTTGCATGGTGAGCATCCATTTCAGGTTGAACATGATTTCGTCGAGCAGGTCGGCCGTGCGGTTTCCGCTCTCGGGAATGTTCACGTCGAGGGCGTCGAAGTAGGCTTTGTTCTGCTCGTAGCTGCAGAGCATGATGCCGATGGAATATGCCGAGTTGACGATATACTTGTTGTAGTCGCCGGCATCGTACCATCCCAGGGGCGAGGAGATGAAGCTTCCCGCAGGCCGTCCGGGCGATGTGGCCGACGGATGGACGGCCACCTTGTTGTCCATGTGTCCTGCCGGCCGGTTCCATTTCCCGGCATAGCGTTCCTCAATAGGCACTCCCGAGCGCTGGTAGTAGAAAGCCTTCAGCGAACCTTTCGTGATGTCTCTCAGCGCGTTGGGGCCTACGGTGAGCGTCATCGGCGCCTCGTTGCCGGCACCTTTCACGCTGTAGACTCCCTCGCCAAGCCCCTGCACGGCAATCACCGTGCGCTGTTTGCCCGACCACGGCGACTTCACCGTGCGCAGGACTTTCACTCTTCCGGCCTTCTTCCCAGTCTTGCTGTCGCGCACTGTTATCTTTCCACCTTTCGCAGCAGCGTCGACGACCACCACTTTCTCTTGTCCGGGGTACACGCCCACCTGGTTCAGACGAACCGTTTGCTGGGCCAAGGCGCTGTTTGCACTCATGGCGCAGCAGGCCATCATCCATAAAGTTCTCTGTAGTTTCATGATTTCTATGTTTTTTATTGAATATCCACTGTTCTACCGGCACAGTCTCACCTCGCTGATGCGCGGCGTGGGTCGGTTTTGCTCGCTCGATATCTTCAAGCTGACGGTCGGCTTACTGTCTGCGGCAGGCAGATCGACGGTGAGCATTCCCTGCTCATCGAGGGTGAAGGAGCCCAGCGTCTTGCCGTCGATGCTGACGGTGAGCCGCTCACGGTCGCCGCGGAATCCTTTCAGCCGCAGCGTGCGCGCCTCGCCACTCTTCATCTGATAGGCGAAATGTCCGTTCGCACGACGCCAGTGAACGCCCTCGTCGGCACCGTTCCAACTGCCTTGCGAAGTGAAGAAATGGTCGCTCTCCGACTGCTGCTCGCCGCAGAACACCTTGTCGGTGGTCTGTGCTTCCAGGGCCAGGCGTGCCTGTTCGTCGGCCTCTATCTGCGCTTTGCGCGTGGTCCACTCGCTGGCGGTGTAGAGGGGGAAGTATATCTGGTATCTACATTCGTAGAGCTGATAGAAAGGCACGAGCTGCATGCCCTCGAACTGCGGCAGCGAGAGGCCGCGGAGCTCGAACGTCAACGGCTTCCCCGCAACGGGTTGCAGATGGCTGAGCACCGTCTGGCGCTCGCCGATGATGGCCGGCATCTGGTATTGCGGTATCTGCGGACCTGCTGCGATGTGGCCGCCGCGGCTGTCGTCGGCATACATGCCGTCCTGACGGTCGGTTCCTGTCTTGGCTGCCAGCACGATGGGGCCGTAGAGGAACGAGAACTGCGCCTTGCCGTCGGGTGTTGTCATGGCGGTGAGGTGCATGGGCATGTCGGCATGCAGGCGGTCGCCGTCTTTCCACTGGCGCTTCACCACGAGATACCCACCCTGCTCTGCGGCCTCAACCGGCTGTCCGTTCACGCTGAGCGTCATGCCATCGGTCCACCAGGGCTTGCGTATCCTGACGGCCATCGTGCGCGCCTTCTTCATCTTCAGGGTGATGTCGGTCTGCGGTTCTTGCGGGAAACGGTTCGTTTGTACGACGGTCATATCGCCCCAGGTGAGCGTCGACGGAATGAAAAGGTTCACGATGAGGTCCGCTCCCTGGTGCGCATAGATCATCTCACCGTAGCGAGCGGGGTTCTCCAGGCCCGTTCCCACGCAGCACCACATCGATGTCTGCGGCTGCGAATAGACGCGGTAGTGGCCCGAGCGCATCGGCGTGAAGTAGACGAAACCGCCCTGCACGGGGTTCAGGATGGAGAGGATGTGGTTGTAGAGTGCGCGCTCGTAGTAGTCGATGTAGTCTTTCTCGGCCGACGTCTGGTAGAGCATCTTCGTCAGTCGGAGCATGTTGTAGGTGTTGCAGCTCTCGGGTCCCTGCTCGCTTTCGAGCAACTGGCTGAAGTCGTCGGTGGGATTGAAGTGCTCGCGCATGGAGTTGCCTCCGATGCTGACGCTTCGCTGCCCGATGACCACGTCCCAGAAGAACTTCGCCGCGCGGTCCCAGTCGGCCAGGCCCTCGAGGTCGGCGATGCGCTTGTAGCCGATCACCTTCGGAATCTGCGTGTTGGCGTGCTTGCCCGTGAGGTTGTCTTCGCCCCGGAGCAGCGGCTGCAGCATCTGCTGGTCGCTGAACTGGTGGGCCAGCCGCAGGTATTTCTTGTCGCCGGTGATGCTGAACACGTCGGCAAAGGTCTCGTTCAGTCCGCCCTGCTCGCTGCGCAGCATCTGCTGTATCTGCTCGTCGCTGAGCTGGCTCACCTCGCCTATCATCCAGTCGGCGAGGCGTATGAGCATCTGCCGCGCATCGTCGCGCCCGGCCATCAGCCATGCGTCGCGCAGTCCGGCGTAGATCTTATGGATGTTGTAGAGGGGCACCCAGCGGTCGTTGAGGCCGAACGAGGCGGCGCGGATGTCGCCCCGGGCTATCTCGCCCCATATCTTCTGAGGGTCGGGCACGCCGCTCAGATAGCCGTTGCCGGCCGCGTCCTGACAGCGTTTCAGCTCCTTCAGGAAGTAGTCCATGCGGCGCTCCACCTCGCTGTTGCCCGTGGCGGCATACATATAGGCCAGTGCCGAGAGATAGTGCCCACCGATATGCCCGTCGAGGCCCGTGTTCTCCCAGTTGGAGTAGTTCTCGGCCTTGGGCTGCAGCCCCGCTCCTTTGAGGTAGGGAGCCAGCAGACGGTCGGCATCGAGCCCCATCAGGTAGTGGATGTCGGCCTGCTGGTTGCGCAGGAACTGGCTCTCGGTGAGCCTTACGTCGTTGATGGGGAATGTCTCTACCTTCGTCGGGAGCTGTGCCGGCACCGTCAGTGCAGCCGATGCCACGGCAAATGTAATGAATAGTCTTTTCATATCTTTTCCTCTGCAAATGCTGAATAATGTTGCAAATGTACGAAAAAAATATGAAAGCGACCCTCTTCTTACAAAAAGAATTATCCGAAAAAATCGGCAGCAGCCTTCTGCCGACGTTCAGAAACACGGCCGACGACGACCGCCCCCTGCCCTGCCGCGATGCCTTGCGCGGGTTTGCCGGCCGTCTGTCACACCAGCGGATAGGCGGCGAAGCGCTGCTCGGCCAGCTTCTCATAGCGTGTGCCGGGCTGCCCGTAGTTGGCGAAGGGGTGGATGCTGATGCCTCCGCGGGGCACGAAGAGCCCCTTCACCTCTATATATTTAGGCTTCATCACGCGGATGAGGTCTTTCATGATCGTGTTCACGCAGTCTTCGTGGAAGTCACCGTTGTTGCGGAACGAGAAGAGGTAGAGCTTCAGGCTCTTGCTCTCCACCATGCGCTCGGCGGGAATATACAGGATCTTGATCTCTCCGAAGTCGGGCTGGCCGGTGATGGGGCACAGCGTGGTGAACTCAGGGCAGTTGAACTGCACCCAGTAGTCGTTGTCGGGATGCATGTTGGTGAATGTCTCCAGCAGCTCCGGTGCGTAGCCGTTGATGACTTCCGACTTGTTTCCGAGGGCTTTCAGTCCCTCGCTTTTTCTGTTTTCGCTCATTGATTCTTGTTTTGTTAGAGGGGGTGTTCAAGTACCCCTGTTCGCTTTTCGCCTGCAAAGATACTACATTTCCGAGGAAAAAGCAAATTATTCGCGCTTCGACTGCTCAGACACCGCGCCATAAGAGAAAGCTGTCAGCATCGCCGGCAGCAGCTCATCGGCGGCACGAAGTGGTTCGGCAGAAGCTGAAAAAAGCGGACAAAAAGTGCGATTTGGGCCTCTGAGAGTGCCTTCTTTTCAAAATTAAAATCCGACGGTCGCAAATGAGCGATTCTCGCGAAAGTTGTAACCCTCTGGAATGAAGGCACTTGTATTTTCTTTACATTTCCGCGGCTTCCAAAATGGCTCATTTTGAACTCCAGAATGAGCCATTTTGCTTTTCAGAATGAGCCATTTCGGAGCGCAGAATGGCTCATTTTGGAGTGTAAAACGGTGCATTTTGAAAATCGGGCCGGATTTTTTCGTCTTTCGGAACGGTTTTTTCTCCGTTTCAGAAGTTTTCGTCTCTCTAAAACGGGAAAAAATCTCTGCAGAAAATTTCGGTATAAATCATTTACAAATCCTTTCGCCTTCCTCCGTGATGTGCGTACATAAAAAAATCCCACCGGCGCTGATCCAACGCCGGTGGGATTATTTATGTCCTTCTGTTATTCTGTCTGCAAAAGAATGACTTCTGTCTTCACAGCGTTTGCAGATAGCGCTCGGCTTCGAGGGCGGCCTTGCAGCCGCTGCCAGCGGCGACAATAGCCTGCCGATAGACGGGATCGCAGACGTCGCCGGCGGCGAAGACACCGGGAACGCGCGTCTGCTGGGTGTTGCCGATGGTCTTGATGTAGCCAATCTCGTCGGTGTCGAGCCACTTCTTGAAGATGTCGCTGTTGGGCTTGTGGCCGATGGCGAGGAAGAATCCGTCGATGGGCACGTCGTAGTGGCGCTCGTCGGCCTCACCCTTGCGCTGCACCACGTGCATTCCCTCCACGCCGTTCTCGCCGTAGAGCCCTGTGGCGTTGTGCTCGAAGAGGATCTCTATGTTCTCGGCGGCGCGCACGCGGTCCTGCATCACCTGCGATGCGCGCAGGAAGGGCTTGCGGACGACGAGATAGACCTTCTTGGCCAGGCTCGAGAGGTAGAGGGCATCCTCGCAGGCCGTGTCGCCGCCTCCCACGACGGCCACGGTGCGCTTGCGATAGAAGAAGCCGTCGCAGGTGGCACAGGCCGAGACGCCCTGCCCGCGATACTTCTCCTCGTCGTCGAGTCCGAGATATTTGGCCGACGCTCCCGTTGCTATGATGACGGTGTCGGCCTCAATCTGGGTGCCGTCGTCGAGAGTGAGCACGTAGGGAGCCTTTGAGAAGTCGGCCTCGCTGACGATGCCGTCGCGCAGGTCGGCGCCGAAGCGCTCAGCCTGTTCGCGCATGTCCATCATCATCTGGTTGCCGTCGACGCCCTGCGGGTAGCCGGGGAAGTTCTCCACCTCGGTGGTCTGGGTGAGCTGTCCGCCCATCTGCAGCCCGCAGTAGAGCACGGGCTTCAGGTTGGCGCGCGAAGCATAGATGGCGGCTGTGTAGCCTGCCGGTCCGCTTCCTATGATTAAAAGCTTGGTGTGTTCCATTTTTCTTCTTTTTTTGTCGCTATCATATAGCGACTTACGGGACTAAAGACCGTTGCGGCCGGGGCTTTTCGTTCACTCGTTGAGGAGCGTCTCTATCTGCTTGGCAATGTCCTCGAACTTGGCCGTGGGCTCAAAGCGTGCCACGACGAGCCCCTTCTTGTTGATGAGGAACTTGGTGAAGTTCCACTTGATGTCGGGCTTCTGCTTGTAGTCGGGGTCGGCCTTCGAGAGCATGTCGTCGAGGATGTGGGCGATGGGGTGCTCCATGTCCCATCCGGCGAAGCCTTTCTGCTCGGTGAGGTACTTGTAGAGCGGGTCGGCATCGTCGCCGTTGACCTTGATTTTCTTGAAGCGCGGGAACTCGGTGCCGTAGTTCAGCTTGCAGAACTCGTGGATGCTCTCGTCGGTGCCCGGTGCCTGCTGTCCGAACTGGTTGCAGGGGAAGTCGAGGATGGTGAATCCCTGGCTGTGGTACTGCTCGTAGAGCTTCTCGAGCTCCTCGTATTGGGGTGTGAATCCGCACTTGGTGGCGGTGTTGACAATGAGGATGACCTCGTTGGCATACTCTTTCAGCGACACGTCCTTGCCTTTACGGTCCTTGACGGCGAAATCATAAATTGTTCTCATTTTTGCTATTCGTATGGTAAAAACTATTTCTCCAGCGCAAAGATAGCATTATTTTTTGGAATAATCTTTTTTTCAAACAAAAATATTTCAAAAACTAACAATTATTATTCAACTTTTGCAAGAAGGCAAGAAGGCAGACAACCGTGGTCTCGGGGGAACGCCCGCAGGGTTTAGGGAAATCCCTATGCATTATTATGGTTTTCATATTTGGAGGAAAGAAAGAAAAACATTACCTTTGCAGCAAGAAAGATTCATTAACCACTTTAACCCTGTAAGATTATGAAGAAGTTGACATCAATACTGACAATGGTGCTCCTGGCAGCACTCCCGCTGACCTTCACCTCCTGCGAGCAGGACGACGACAGCATCGCTTTCAGCATGGACGGCGTTTGGTACGGACAGGTGGCCAGCGAATATTTCACCTACCGCTACGGTCGGTCTGTTGACTACACCGACGTGATGTTCGAGTTCTGGCACGACCGCTACGACTACGCACGGGGCACGGGCCGCGAAGTCGACTACTACGGTCGGGGCTATGGCGAGGTGATCTACTTCGACTACGAAGTGCGCGGCGGTCTGATCTACCTCTACTATGAGGACGGCACGGAGGTGTGCATCAGCAACTACCATCTCTTCGGCGACGAGTTCCGGGGCGACTTCTACGACAACTACAACGGCCGCTGGCTGGCTTCGTTCGACCTCGTGCGCGACTACAACGGCTGGGACTACCGCTACGACTACTACGTGAAGAAGGGCACCGTATGGGCCGACGAGGAGAAGGAAGAGAAATGAGCGGTTTCCTTTTCGGGATAACCTGACACGGAATAACGCGAGAACGACCTTCCGAATGTCGTGAAAACGTTATGACGACATAACAACGATAGAAGAAAAAAGCGAGCAACGCCTTCCGGACTTTCCGGGAGGCGTTGCTCGTTGATGCTGCCGTCAGTTTCGGCGGAGCGTGATGACCACTATTTCGGGCGTCATTCCTATGCGGAAGGGGATGAGACCGCTCACTCCCGTACTGACATTCAAGGCTCGGTGGCCTTCCTGATACATTCCTCCCCAGTAGTCTTCCCTCAGGCTGATGGGCGCAAAGCCCAGGATGCGCACCTGTCCGCCGTGGGTGTGGCCGCTGAGGGTGAGCTGCGCCGTGGTGTGGTTGAGCACCGAGTCGGGCCAGAGCTGCGGCGCATGCTGGAGCATCAGAGCGAACGACTTGTCGCTGATGCCCTCCATAGCCTTTCGGAAGTTGCTGCGCTTCGAGCGGTCGGGCTGGTAGCGCGAGTCGTAGTCGTCGCCGGTGCCCACTACGAAGATGCTGTCATTACCGCGGCGCACCGTGCGGTTCTCGTTGATGAGCAGCGTCCACCCCAGACTTCGGATCTTGCTCTCGGTGAGTGCCTCGTTCAAGTTGCACTCTATGGGGTCGCCGTCGATGTATTTCGCATAGTCGTGGTTGCCCATGACGGCGAAGATGCCGTCGCGCGACTGTATCTTCGACAGCAAGGGCTGCACGCGGTCGAGCTCCGACGGCAGCTTGTTCTGGATGTCGCCCGTGAAAGCCACCATGTCGGGGTGCTGCGCATTGATGCTGTCGACCATCTTCTCAAGAATGACCGAGCGGTAGCCCGTGCACGCTCCGACGTGGGCATCGCTGAAATGGACGATGCGGTAGCCGTCGAAAGCCTCGGGAATCTCTTTCGAGACGAACTCCTCGTGGCGCACCTTCAGCCGCGTGACGCCCAGCGTGCTGCCATAGATGGTGCCGACGACGACGAGCAGGGCCAGCAGAAGACCGATGGCGTTGCCCCAGTTGTGTCGCGAACGGGTGAGTCGGCAGACGAGCAGGCCCACCGAACTGCACAGGGCGAAGATGACCTTCGGCACGACAATCAGTCCGAGCAGCAGCAGGAACAGGTAGAGATAGCCTATCTCGGTGGGTGCAAAGTCGCCGCTGAAGGTCAGGGCGAGCGCATAGACGGCCATGACGAGGGCCGGCAGCCACCACAGGAAGCGCCACTTCCACGTGTAGCCACGACGGCGGCGCAGGTAATGGCGGTGCAGGTAATAGTCGGGCACTGCGATGAGCAGCAGCAACAGAACGATGATATGTGCGATCATTGTCGTTTCCTTTCTTTAGGTTGATGAGAGATGATTGGCCAGAAAGCGGCGGGCCACCTCCACGGGGACGCCGCGACGGCGCGAGTAGTCGCGCAACTGGTCGTCGCCGATGCGCCCCACGTCGAAATAGCGAGCCTGGGGATGGGCGAGCATCAGTCCGCTCACCGACGCATGGGGCACCATCATGCCGCTCTCGGTGAGTCGGATACCGATCTGCTTCATGCCGATGAGGTCGTAGAGGATGAAGTTCAGACTGTTGTCGGGCAGCGACGGATAGCCCACGGCGGGGCGAATGCCTTGGAAAGCTTCGATGTGGAGCTGCTGGATGGTGAGCTGCTCGTCGGGGGCATAGCCCCAATAATGTCGCCGGACCTCCATGTGCATCACCTCGGCAGCGGCCTCGGCAAGGCGGTCGGCAAGCGTCTGCGCCATCATCTTACTGTAGGGATCGTCGTCGCAATCGGCCGTCAGGTGATGGTCCACGGTGGTGGCAAACACGCCCACGGTGTCGGTTTCACCCGCTGAGAGCGGCCGAACGAAGTCGGCCAGGCAGAGGCAGGGTGCTCCCACTGCTGCCGGTCGCTGCTGTCGGAGCATCGGCAGGCGCACGGCAGGCGACGAGAGCGGCACCTCGTCGGGCCACAGCAGCAGGTCGTCCTCATCGCCATTGGCCCGAAAGAGTCCGAAGAGTGCCGTCGCCTGATACTTCCCATCGAGGACCTGTAGCTGTTCGATGGCCTCGCGGCGCAGCTTCAATCGCTCTTCGTCCCCGCAGTTGCTCACTCCCCAAGCATGGTCGAAGTAGGGCCAGTTGATGTATGGCGTGAGCTGGCCGATGTCGTACGTCAGTCGGCAGATCATCTGAAGCGCAGTTCTTCTCCGCGACTGTCGTCGTCGAAGACTCCGTTATTATATATAAGGTGGCCGTTGCAGAACGTCTGTTCCACGCGCCACTGGTATTCGTGACCTTCCATCGGGCTCCATCCGCACTTGCTCTGGATGATGTCGGGGGTGACTGTCCACGGCGAATGAGGCCTGACAAGCACAAGATCGGCCTTGAATCCGGGACGGATGAAACCACGATCACGCACTTCAAAGAGTCGAGCCGGGTTGTGACACATCAGTTCCACCAAGCGTTCGAGGCTCATCACGCCCTCGTCGGTGAGCTCGAGCATGGTGGGCAGCGAGAACTGCACCATCGGCATGCCCGACGTTGCGCGCGCCGCCCCACCCTGTTTCTCCTCAAGAAGATGGGGAGCGTGGTCGGTACCCACGGTTGTTATCTGCCCGTTGGTGAGCGCCTTGCGCAGAGCATCGCGGTCGGCAGCCGTCTTGATGCTGGGGTTGCACTTGATGCGTCCGCCCAGACGAGCATAGTCGGCATCGCTGAAGAAGAGATGAGCGATGACGGCCTCGGCCGTGATATGGCTGTCGGTGCCGAAGAACTCCAGCTCGCGCGCCGTGCTGACATGCGCCACATGCAGTCGTGCACCGTAGGTCCTGGCCATCTGCACGGCAAGAGCCGTGGAACGATAGCAGGCCTCTTCGCTCCTGATGATCGGGTGCATGGCAACGGGCGGATCGTCGCCGTCACTCGCCTTGGCCTTCCGCATGTTCTCGTTGATGATGCCGGTGTCCTCGCAGTGGGCCATCAGCGGCAGTGACGCCGACTTGAAGATGGCGCGCAGGGCTTCTTCGCGGTCTACGAGCATATTGCCGGTGCTGCTGCCCATGAAGAGCTTGATGCCTGGAATGCGGTGAGGGTCGAGCAGACTGAAGGTATCGACGTTGTCGTTGGTGGCGCCGTAGAAGAAACTGTAGTTCACGTGGCTCTTCTGCCGCGCCATGGCGAACTTCGCATCGAGGGCTTCGGGCGTGGTGGTCTGCGGAACGGTGTTGGGCATATCGAAGAACGACGTCACCCCACCCCATGCTGCGGCCCGGCTCTCGCTCTCGATGTCGGCCTTGCCCGTCAGTCCGGGTTCGCGGAAATGCACGTGGTCGTCGATGATACCGGGCAAAACAAAACAGCCTGTGGCATCGACCGTCTGGTCGGCATGCCACAGGGCTGTATGAGGTTGTTCTGAAATCTCTGCTATACGGTCGTTCTCAATGACGATGGTTCCGCAGAAGGAACGCCCGTCGCTGACGATGGTCGCGTTTTCGATGAGTGTCTTCATTCATTTGTGAACTGTTCATTCATTGGTGGTCAGGCTGTCGGCCTCTGTGGGAGCAGCCAGTTCGGCAGGCGTGGGCACATGGGGCAGCGCGGCCTTGGCAGGTTCGGCAGGCAAGGCGACGCCGGGATCGGCCGTTCCGTTGGCAATGGCCTCGTTTTCCTTGGCCTTGCTGTAGTAGTCGCGCACGTAGGCATCGTTCTTGAAGTTGTCCGACGCCTTGGCCATGAGGGCCTCAATCCACGGCTGGAGCACGGGATGAGGATATCCGGCTGTCATCATGAAGAAGACACCCGGGCCGAGTGCGTTGTCGAAATTATCTTCTATGAACGAGGTGACGAGCTGGTCGGTGTTGCTCACAATCTCGTTGTACTCCTGGTTGAGGCGCTGGCGCGTGGCGTTCTCGTCCTCACCGTCCATGATGGCCTGGCTCTCCTTGTGAGGCAGGTCGGCAATCTGGTTCTGCAGCTTGCCATACTCTTCCATGAAGTCCGACAGTTTGTCGTTGAGAGGAGTGCCGCTGGCACGCTGCTGCATGTTGTCGATGCGCACCACGATGTCGCCGCTCTCGATGACGATGGGCAGAATGCCGTCGTTGTCGACGCAGAGCGTGGCCATCCGCGTGCTGTCTACCGTGCCCGTGAAATGGAACTGTCCGTGGACGACATCGCACGAGTCTACATTCTTCAGCGTATTGTTGCTGTAGACCTTCAGGTAGAGCATGTGTCCATCGAGCATCTGCACGTTGGAAGAGCCTTGGATGTTATAGCTGTTCGCACACGAGGTGAGGGCAGCCAGTGTCAGCATCGCGTAGATTATTCTGTTCATAAGTTTATGTAATACGCCGTTTTTGCGGCACATCTAATCTGTGCAAATGTACGATGTATTATTGAAGTACGGAAAATTTTTTATGCTATTTAAAACAAAAGTGCATTCTTTTAGCGTTTTTTTGCCTCTTTGTCCAGCTCGTGAGATATTCTGTGTGTGGTGTATACCTCGAGGATGGCAGCTATGAGCAGCACGACTACCCATTTGTTGTATATATAAGTAAGGTAGGCCATGCTGCCGTTGTGGACATGGGCATAGAACCAGGGGCGCACGAAGCCGTAGGCACACTCCACCATAAGCACTCCTGCCAGCACGAAGAGCACGTCGGCCATGATGGTGATGCGGCGCAGACGGCGTATGACGAAGTCGTTGCCCTCGTAGCGCTGGCTGATCTGCATCGCCGCGAAGAGCAATGCTCCGGCCAGAAAGATCCACGATGCCACGCCGCGCATGGCAAAGACGTACATGCCGGCTCCCACAACCATCAGCATGCCGCCCACAAGGAACAGCATGCTCTGCAACTTACTCAGCTGTCTCATGCGCCATTTTCTTTACGGGTTCCAAGTCGTCGCTCAGCACGAAGATGTCTTCATCGTCGGCTTTCATGAAATAACGCTCGCGGGCTATCTTCGTGATGGCCTTCGGATTGCGCCGCAGCTCCATCAGCTGAGCCTCATCGCGGTCGTACTGGGCGTTGTATTTATCAATCTGCTCCTGCAGTTCGCTGATCTGCATCTCGTACTTCAAACGCTGCACGAAACTGTTCTCATCGAGGAACCCCACGATGAGCACGCCGACAATCATCACTATCCAGTACTTGTTGTGGCTCAGGAAACTGTACAGAGGGTTGTTCTTACTCATGTTTTTTTCGTTATTTGGTGGCAAAGTTAGCAATTATTCCTGAGAATTTACTATCTTTGCACAAAACTTTTGAGAAAACATGAAAGAATATATCGTTTCGGCACGCAAGTACCGCCCGATGTCGTTCGACTCGGTCGTGGGCCAGTCGGCACTGACCACCACGCTGAAAAACGCGGTGAAAAGCGGCAAGCTGGCACATGCCTACCTGTTCTGCGGCCCCCGAGGCGTCGGAAAGACCACCTGCGCGCGCATCTTTGCCAAAGCCATCAACTGCGAGTCGCCCACCGAAGAGGGTGAGGCCTGCAACGAATGCGAGAGCTGCCAGGCCTTCAACGAGCAGCGGTCGTACAACATCTTCGAGCTCGACGCCGCCTCGAACAACTCGGTGGAGAACATCAAGGCGCTCATGGAGCAGACACGCATTCCGCCGCAGGTGGGCAAGTACAAGGTGTTTATCATCGACGAGGTCCACATGCTCTCCACCGCAGCCTTCAACGCCTTCCTGAAAACGCTCGAAGAGCCGCCCGCACACGTCATCTTCATCCTTGCCACGACCGAGAAGCACAAGATTCTGCCCACCATCATCAGCCGCTGCCAGATCTACGACTTCGAACGAATGACGGTGCCCAACATCGTAGGACACCTGAAGATGGTGGCCGAGAAGGAAGGCATCGCCTACGAAGAGGAGGCTCTGAGCGTCATTGCCGAGAAGGCCGACGGCGGCATGCGCGACGCACTGAGCATCTTCGACCAGGCGGCATCGTTCTGCCAAGGCAACATCACGTACCAGAAAGTCATCGAAGACCTCAACGTCCTCGACACCGAGAACTACTTCAACATCGTCGACCTGGCCCTGCAGAACAAAGTGCCCGAGGTGATGGTGCTCCTCAACAACGTCATCGCTAAAGGCTTCGACGGCGGACATCTCGTCGGAGGACTGGCGGCACACATACGCAACGTGCTCATGGCACGCGACCAGCAGACGCTGCCACTGCTCGAAGTGAGCCAACGACAACTGGAGCGCTACCGCGAGCAGGCACAGAAATGCCCCATTCACTTCCTATACAATGCGCTCAAACTGTGCAACCAGTGCGACATCAACTACCGGCAGAGCTCCAACAAGCGCCTGCTCGTCGAGCTCACACTCATCCAGATAGCTCAGCTGACGCAAGAAGAGGACACGCCAGCCGCGGGGCGCAGCCCTAAAAGGTTAAAATCCCTGTTTCAGAAACTTATCTCGAACGTCCAGCCAAAGGCGGCTGCTCAGGGTGCTGCCGGACGTTCCATGGCGAAAAACCGCCCTACGGCAACGGCTCCGCAGGCGACGGCCGCCGCCAACGGCACCGCCGCGACCGACGGCAACACCGCCGCCAAGGCGCAAACCATCAAATCGCCCACCATCAAGCTGGCACACATCGGCATGACCTTCAGCAACATGAGGAAAGGTCCCGACAGCCAACAGCAGCAAAAGCAGGACGACGAGCCACAGGAAAAAGGCGGTAACAAGCATTTCGACGAGGAGCAGCTGCGCATCAAATGGATGGAGATGTGCAACCGAATGCCGCAACAGCTGACGGGACTCGCCATGCGCATGAAAAACATGGTGCCCGTCATCACCGAATACCCCACCATCGAGATTGTCGTCGACAACAAAATACTGCTCGACCAGCTGACGACCATCCGAAACAAGATTCGCAACACGATGGCCAGAGACCTGAGCAACGCCGACATTCAGCTCAACCTGCGACTGGCCGAAGCCACCGAAATCACCAAAGTGCTCAACAAGCGCGAGATGTTCGACGAACTGCGGAAAAAGAATCCCGCCATCGAGAAGCTGCGCTCCATCCTCAACCTTGAACTGACATAAACAAAACAGCCACCTCCGCGGGTGGCTGTTTTTTTATTGATTCTCTGTTCCGACTCTAAAAACATGGCGCAGGGCTACGGGCTAAAGCAGCATCATGCCCAGAGTGGCACACTCCTGCCGCATGTCGCAAGGCCAGATGCTCGACTGTATCTCGCCCAGATGACCTTTGTGGAGCAGCACCATGCACAACCGGCTCTGCCCGATACCTCCGCCGACGCTCAGCGGCAGCTCGCCGGCCAGCAGCTTCTTGTGGAAATAAAGGTTCTTGCGGTCTTCCTTACCCGCCAGCTTCAGCTGGCGCATCAGGCTTTCCTCGTCCACGCGGATGCCCATCGACGAGAGTTCCACCGACCGTCCCAGCACGGGATACCAGATCAGGATGTCGCCGTTCAACCCCTGCAGGCCGTCCTCGCCGGGTGTTGTCCAGTCGTCGTAGTCGGGGGCACGCCCGTCGTGCGGCTCTCCGTTCGACAGTTTGCCGCCGATACCTATGATAAACACGGCTCCATATTTCTTTGCGATGAGGTCCTCGCGCTCCTTCACCGTCTTGTCGGGATACATCTGCAGCAACTCCTCGCTGTGGATGAAATGGATGGCAGGCGGAAGGAAGGGCTTCAGCTCGGGATAACGCTCGCAGACGAGGAACTCCGTGCGCAGGATGGCGGCATAGATGCGCCGCACGATGTCCTTCAGGAAGCATGACGTGCGCTGCTCGCGCGTGATGACCGCCTCCCAGTCCCACTGGTCGACGTAGAGCGAGTGCAGGTTGTCGAGCTCCTCGTCGGCGCGGATGGCATTCATATCGGTATACACACCGTAGCCCGGCTCCACCTTATACTCAGCCAGCGTGAGCCGCTTCCACTTCGCCAACGAGTGAACCACCTCGGCCTCGGCCTCGTTCAGGTCCTTGATGGGGAACGTCACAGGGCGCTCCACGCCGTTCAGGTCGTCGTTGATGCCCAACCCTTTCAGCACAAACAGGGGTGCCGTCACACGGCGTAGCCTCAGTTCGGTGCTCAGGTTCTGCTGGAAAAACTCCTTGATCAGCTTGATTCCCAGTTCCGTCTGCCGCATGTCGAGCACCGGTTGGTACCCTATCGGCTTTATAATCTTACTCATATCTGTTTTCCTTCTTCTTTTTACCTTTTCATAATTCGCCTGCAAAGGTAGTGATAAAATATTAAAATGCAATGAAAAATTCAGAAAATTATTGCATTTTGACAGAAAATATACCGATTACCGATTCAAAAAGACAGAAAAGATGCCTCAAACGAGCCCCTGTTGTTTTCATCATGCTCACCTTTTTTCGCCGTTTCTCTTGCACGTTTCGCAAAAAAGAAGTATCTTTGCACACGAAACGAACGATGTTCGGCCCCGTAGCTTAGCTGAATAGAGCGTCAGATTCCGGTTCTGAAGGTCTTGGGTTTGAATCCCAACGGGGTCACAAAAAGCATCCCAAACGGATCACAAAAAAGCTTCTCACTTCATTGTGGGAAGCTTTTTTAGCTGAATGAGGCATGAGCCTTATCGTACTATATTGTTTGGAATCCACTTCTCCGGGATCTCGTATTGCTTTATGCCATCTGTAACCACGTCGGACATAACAGCCTCACGAAAGCGATGCTCATTCTTGTACAGCAGCACAGGTTTGCTACTATGGTGAAACAGATTATCTCTCAGGTCACAACTGAAATTCGACGGTGGGAAATAAACCTTGATGCGTTTATCCGGGTAGTGTTTCTGAATGAATTCCAACGGAGGAACAAGGTCACTATCAGCACTGACAAGAACTATTACATCGGTGGCGTTAAGTACGCAGTCGCCTAACATGCGTACGGAGATATTCACGTCAGTTTTCTTTTCCTCTGGTCGCGATATGGCATAGTGACAGTTAGGACACTGTATTTGCTTTTCGAGGTACTTACCACGCACAATCTCAAATCGATCACCGTTGAGCAACTTATTTGCATTGAGGAAAGCACTCTGACGACTGCTTTTCTCAGGATTGAGCGGTGAAGCGGTAAAATAGACAACTTTTTCTAATTGTTGCCCTTCGCCAAGAAAGCTACTACAGAGTTTCACCAGATCTATCCAATAGTAATCACCCCACTGCGGCTCGTTTCGTTTTGTCCTTCGTAGGCCGTAGTAGAAATTGAATCCGTCAATGTAGAATGTTACACGGTGCGCCATATTCGTTTTGCAGTATAATAAAAAAGCCGTCCGAAGACGGCCATATCCATTCAAGAAAGAATGGCGGTGCTTTACTAATTTGGTGCAAATATAGTGTTTTCCGACGAAGCTACCAAATTCTTTCGCAGAAAAGTTTGAGAATGAATTCAAAATTAACAAAATTAACAAGACTGTTATTCTTTCTTGGTCGATGATCGTTCTTTCTATAATTACATCGCCTATCTCCATCCGACTATAGCAAAAGCTACTTCGTGCACAATTAGGGAGAAGCACATTTCGTTTCTATTTGTCTTTTTATTCATTGTCTGATAGGTAATTGTAATTACTTCAATAATGATGATTACCATTGAACGTGGGACATTGTACGAATGCTGATCGCATGCTTTTCGGTTGCACGTGGGGGCGTTTCTGACTGCTGAGGGGCGCTGCTCGTTTGGCCGTTCAAATTGAATTGCGGGGCAATCTGAATTGTTTTGCTGCGCAATTTAATTTATTTTGCTTCGTAATTTAAATTGTTTTGCTGCGCAGTTTAAATTGTTTTGCAGGGCGATTCAACTTGAGCGGCAAGGCGATTCAACTTGAGCGGCAGGGCAGACAGGGGGAGGCGGCATGGCTGTTCGGGCTGAACGGCCGTTCAGCCACGCACGGATGGCAGGGTGGAAGCGCCCTTATTGGCCCTTCACGAAAGGCTTCAGGCCCTTCGCAGCGTCGGCAGCGGTGATGCGTCGGCCGCCGTTGTCGAGGTCGATGAGCACGTAGCGGTCGTTGCCCATGCCCAGTTCCTTCATGTACGAGAGCTGTCGCAGTCCGTGGCGCGTCTCGATGCGCTCCACGATGTCGTGGTGCTCGGCGGCCGTCATGGCGTAGATGATGTCGATGCAGGCCTGGTCGACGGCGAGGATGTCGGTGGAGGAAAGGATGCCCACGTTGGGTGTGACGACGGGAGCAGCAGCCACGCCCTCACAGTCGCACGACACCGACATGTTGCGCATCACGTTGACGTAGGCCACCTGCTGTCCGAAGTAGTCGATGGTGGCTTTGGTCGATTCCGTCATTCGCTCCATGAACTCCTCTTCCTTGATGTCCCACTGGTTGTCCTGGCCGGGTGTGGTGTGTATCCATGCCTTTCCGATGCGCCCGTCGGCACATCCTATGCCGATGTTCTTGTTGCTGCCGCCGAAACCGCCCTGCGTGTGCCCCTTGAAGTGAGTGAGTGCCACCATGGAGTCGTAGTTGGTGAGGTGTCCTCCGACCGACATTTTCTTGAACCACTTGCCTCCGCTGACGGGCAGCGTGGCGGTGCCCTGCTCGTCGAGGATGTCGACGGGGCAGAAGGTCCAGCCGTTCACCTTGAGCGTCTGTCGGTGCTGCGGCGTGGTGTAGCGGTCGCCGGTGTAGTAGGTGTTGGTCTCAATGATGCTGGCTCCGCGCAGGTCTTTGTCCATCAGTGCCTTCACCCACTCGCGGGGTATGATGTTGGGACCGTTGGGTTCGCCCGTGTGGAGCTTCACGCCCACGTGGCCTCCTATCTTTCCGCACACCTGCTCGTAGGCCTTGATGAGTCCCTCGGCCGAGAGGTTGCGCGTGAAATAGACCACCGACTCGTTGCCGGTGCGCTGTTCGTAGGCCACATACTTGTTGCCGTCGGTGCCCGGTGTGGGCTTGTGGTTGTTCTGAGCTGTCATAGCAGTGCATGAAATGATGCCGATAGCGGCTGTCAGTAGAAATGTTTTCATTGTCGTGGATTGTTGTTTTGAAGATGTAGATTTCCGTCGCGAAGTTACGTTTTTTCTTTCAAAATCCCGCTATCCGGACGTCGGAAATATGGGTCGCATTTCGTTTTTTGCCCGTTTCCTACGGTCTGTGCTATGAAAAAGGCGTTGCGATGTCTTTTTTTTTCGTGGAAAAAGCATGTCGTTTCGGCCGAAATGATTATATTTGCACCATCATATCAACAAGAATCAAGAAACGCAACGACCATGAAGAAAGCATTGTTCACAGCCGTCGCCCTGCTCATAGCGCTGGCGGCAGCGGCACAACAGAAGTTCACCGTCAAGGTGACCACCCACCCCAAGGCCAAGGAGATAGGCATGGCGGTGGCAGGAGAGGATGGCATGAAGACCTTCAAGGCCACTGGCGGACAGCTGACGGCCGAGGGTGAGGCTCCCCAAGGGGCGATGGTGGTGCTGGTAGACAAGGCGAACCGCATGCTGGGCTACTTCATTGCCGACGCGCCGACGATCACCGTCGACATGAATACCGACGTGATGACGGGCTCTGCGATGAACGAACGGCTGAGCGCCTTGGTGCAGCAGATGGGCCAGCAGAAGACGGAAGAAGACTTCCGCCGCTTCGCCCTGAAGGCCATCGACGAGAACAAGGACAACGTGATCGGCGCCTTCCTGCTGAGCGAGGCCTGCTACTCGCTCGACTACAGCGACTTGAAATCCCTCCTCGACGGCAACGACTTCCTGCGCAACCATCCCCTGTCGGCCCAGGCCGTGAAGGTGATGGAGGGCAAGGAGCTGCGCGCCCCGGGCACGATGTTCAAGGACCTGGAGGCCAACGACCCCACGGGTAAGGCTCACAAGCTGAGCGAATATGTGGGCAAGGGCAACTATGTGCTCGTAGACTTCTGGGCATCGTGGTGCGGACCGTGCCGCCAGGAGATGCCCAACGTGGTGGCAGCCTACGAGAAGTACCACGCTAAGGGTTTCAACATCGTGGGCCTGTCGTTCGACAATAAAGCTGAAGCATGGAAGAAGGCCATCCGCGACCTGAAGATGCCGTGGGTGCATCTCTCCGACCTGAAGGGTTGGATGACGGTGGCCGCCGAGACCTACGGCATCAACAGCATCCCTGCCAGCCTGCTCGTGGATCCCGAGGGCAAAATCATCGCCGTGGACCTGCGCGGTGAGGCGCTCGGCAACAAGCTGAAGGCTATCTACGGGGAATGAACTCATAGTTCATAGTTCATAGTTCATAGTTCATAGTTCATAGTTCACAATTCATAGTTCATAGTATATTGTAAAAAAAATCACAGTTTGGATTGACCAAACTGTGATTTTTCTGTATATGAACCGTAAACCTTGAACGCAGCGAAGCTGCTCTTGAACCTTGAACGCAGCAATGCTGCTCACTCAAATGACTTTGTAGACGAGCCAGGCCACGTAAGCCACGTAGGCGGCGGTGAGCAGGGCGCCCTCCCATTTCTCCACCTTGTACTTCGTGTAGCAGAAGAACCAGAGCAGGGTGATGCTTCCCAGCAGAACGGCGAAGTCGAGACGGGTGATGCCTTGGATGTCCATGGGGAGCACGACGCCGGTGATGCCGAGGATCATCAGGATGTTGAACACGTTGGACCCGATGACGTTGCCGATGGCGATGGCCGACTGTCCCTTGCGGGCAGCCACCACGCTCGTGGCAAGTTCGGGGAGCGACGTGCCCAAGGCAACGATGGTGAGGCCGATGACGGCATCGGGGACACCGAGCGAGCGCGCCACCTGCGTGGCTCCGTCGACGAAGAGATGGCTGCCCAGCACCAAGCACAGCAGTCCGAGGAGCATCAGTCCGCCGGCTTTCCAGTAGCTCATGTTCTCGAGCTTCACCACTTCCACCTCCTGGGCCACCCCTTTGCGGGCCAGATAGAGGGTGTAGGCGATGAAGGCCAGGAAGCCGATGAAGAGGATGACGGCGTCCCAGCGCGACACCTCGCCGTCGAGACACATCAGAAGGAGTGCCAGCGAGGCCGCCACGCAGAACGGCATGTCCTTGCGCACCGTGTTGTGGCTGATGCTCATCGGCGCCACCATGGCGGTGATACCGACGATGGCCAGCGTGTTGAACGAGTTGGATCCGAGGACGTTACCCACGGCAATGTCGCTCGTGCCCTTGATGGCCGACATCAGGGAGACGAAAAACTCTGGCATCGACGTGCCCATGGCCACCACGGTCAGGCCGATGACAATCTGCGGAATGCCCATACGCTGCGCCATCCCGGTCGCACCGTCGGTCAGGCGGTCGGCTCCCCAGAGCACCAGCACCGCCCCTATAATAATGAACAATATACTCATAACGCGTGCAAAGTTACGTAAAGTCGAGTGAAAAGCCAAATTTATTTGAGGTTTTCCGAGACGAAGTAACTTCGACAGAGTCAAAGTTACGGAAAGTCGAGAAAAATGCAAAGGAAATGGCGTTTCCTTTTCGCTTCAATACATAAAAAAGCCCCGGATGCTCACGCACTCGGGGTGTACAGAAATCTAACAATCACACAATTTCAATCGAAACTAACTAATAACTAAAGAATCTAAGCTTATCCTGAAACAAATCTAATTACCTCCTTTTCCCTTTCATTTCGCCCCTGAATGTGGTGTCGGCCGGCCGGGCGCCTTAGCCTACAGTGATCTGACGGGCCACCTTGACCTCTTCCTTCACCACCTTGGGCAGTTCAACGGTGAGCACACCGTCGGCCACGCGGGCTGCAATCTTCTCCTTGTCGACATCCTCGGGCAGTATGAGCGTCTGCTCGTATTTCGCATAGCTGAACTCACGGCGCAGGTAGCGTGCACGCTTGTCCTCCTCGTTGGCTTCCTGCTTGTGCTCCATCTTGATGACGAGGTTACCCTCGTGGTTGATGTTCACGTCGAAGTCTTCCTTCGTCATTCCCGGTGCGGCGAGCTCCACGGTATACTGCTTGTCGCTCTCCTTGACGTTGATGGCCGGGGCCGTTGCGCTGGTGCGCTGCATGAAATTGTCGTCGAACAAATCGTTGAACACTGTGGGCAACCACTGATTACGTCTGTACATCATAACTTTTACCTCCTGTTATTTTTTTTGTTTTATTGTTTTATTATTGTTTTGTTCTCGCCTCCGCTTTGTGCATCGGCTTCACCCATATAGATGCAATGAACGTACCAAAGCAAAAAACATGACGATTTGTCAACACGGGCTGACATTCTGACATTACCCATCATACGCTGACGCTTGAACAACAGCACGGGCTTCAGGGTCTGAAACAAAAAGAATCCGCAGTCGGCACGCGGGTTGCCAGCTGCGGATTCTTGCTGAAAAGGTTCCGGATTGCCACGGGTTTACTCCTCCTTGCGGTCGTCGATACTGTCGCCCTCGGTGGGTTTCATCTCCTCCTCGAAGTCGGTGATGCCGTTCTGGATGAGGATGTTGTACCAGGTGAAGAGCTTACGGATGTCGCTGTCGTGCACGCGGTCGCGGTCGAAGTCGGGCAGGATGGTTGCGAAATAGTCGCGGAGCTCCTTGCCCGGTGCCTTCTTGAAGTTGATGCTGACGGGCTTTCCCTCTTCCTTGTCGCGCAGGGAGGCAAGGATTGTCATCAGCGGCACGTCCTCGGCATCGGTATACATGGCGATATCGGCGAGCGACGTCACGCGGTCGGTGGCGAATGCCGGCATGCGGCGATGCGTCTCGTCGAGCGCTTCGACAATGAGATTGGCCTTTCCTCTTGACACGAGTTTATACAAACCGGGCTTTCCGGCAATGCTTAGAATTGTAAGTTGCATGGTTGTTCTTTCTTATTATTGAATGATAATACATTATTATATTATATACTGTTCTTCATCGATGCGCGCCAGCAGGCGGTCCACCTGGCTCTGAAGGTCGGCCTGGCCGTCGTTCACGATCTCGTAGTCGCTGCGCGCCAGCACTTCTTCCTGCGCCATCTGCTTGCCCATCCACTCGAGCGTCTTCTCGCGGCTGATGCCGTCGCGCGCCATGACGCGGCGTATGCGCTCCTCTTGGGGGGCGGTGACGCAGAGCACGCGGTCGACATAGCGCCAGAGGCCGCTCTCGAAGATGATGGCACTCTCCACCCAGCGCAGTCCCGACTGTTCGAAGTCGCGGAAGACAGCCGGATGAACGATGGCGTTCACGGCCAGGGTGTTCGCCTCCGACTGCATCATGAAGGCAGCCACGACGGGTTTGTTGAGCGCATTTCCTTGGTAGGCGTCGGTTCCGATGAGACGAATGAGGGCCTGGCGCAGAGCTTCCGACTCGTGCATCAACCGCTTGGCGGCGCGGTCGCAGTCGTAGACCTGCAGTCCGCGCTCGTTGAGCAGACGGCATACATAGCTCTTTCCGCTCCCTATGCCGCCAGTGATGCCGATTTTCAGTGTGCCGCCCATCACTCTTCAATCAGATAGTCGACCGTCTCGACCTCCATCTGCGCGTTGCGTACGCCGTGGGGGACGGTCTTCAGCCACAGCTTGCACTTGTCGGATGGGTGGGCCATGATGTCTTCATAGTCGGCCACGACGCTGAAGCTCGATGCCTGAATGCTTCGGAACATGCTGGCACCGGTGGTGAAAGTGACTTTCACTTTCGAGGGGAACGTGCGGAGCACCTTGCCATGGGGCATGTTCACGGCCGTGACGGGCACCTCGACGCTCTCTTCGGTGAGCACATCGGGGCAGAATGTCACCTTCACTTCCGACGGCACCACCTTCACTCCCTGCAACGTCTGCAGGCTGACGGTCTGCGTGACGGTGTCGACAAGGTTCTTCAACCTCACATGATGAGTGTAGATGCTGCGCAAGCTGTCGAGTTTCTGTCGGCTGGCATAGACGGTCACCATCTCGGGTTCGATGACGATGCTCGAGAGGAAATAGCTCTCGTTGGGCACCACCGAGCCTTTCAGCCTGACGGGAATCTTCTTGCTCTCGCCGTAGTTGTAGGTGATTTCCCAACGGTCGGGCTTCACCGAGGCCACCGTTGTCGACTTGAAGAGCATGGGCTTCACCTGCTTGAGCATCTCCGACGAGCTGACGGTCATGCGGCCGTTGCCCTTGTCGTGGCTCTTGAAGGTGAGCACCACGGGCTGTATGGCGTCGCCATACATATAGGGCAGGAACATGTAGCCCTTGTCTTTCACCACGACGCGCAACGTGTCGGTCACCTCGCTGGTGATGACGACATTCCTCGGCACACCCGTGAGCCGGATGGGAATCTTCAGTTCGCGCTCCACATCTTCGTTGAGAGCCATCATCAGCCAGAAAGCTCCGCTCACGAAGAGGAAGAACACAAAAGTCAGGAATTCCTTGTTAACGATGCCGAACAGGAAATTCCTGACCATACGGGCTGCGCTCGATAGGCGCGACGACTCATCCATGTGCGTGATGAAAAGAATAAAGCGTTGTTATTTTCCTGCCTGCGCGGCCTGCATGGCCGAAGAGGTGTCGGCAAAGACATAACCGCGGTCCACACGGATCACCGTGCCCTTGGCAATTTCCACCTCCACCACGTGGGCAGCGAGGTCGATGCGCTTCACCGTGCCGTAGATACCGCCGCCGGTGATTACCTTCGTGCCCTCGGTCAGTGAATCCTGGAAGGCTCGTATCTCTTTCTGTTTCTTCTGCTGCGGACGGATCATGAAGAACCACATGATGGCAAAGATGGCCACCATCATGATGATCATGCTCATTCCGCTACCACCGCCGCCCTGGGCTTGCGATGCTAAAAGGATCGATGTCATATTTCTTTTGGTTTATTGATGAATATTCTCTTGCGAATTGTTGCTGTGCTCGCGGCCATAGCGACGCTCGGGCACGGGTTTGAGCAGGACGCCTATGTCCGAGAGATGGCGCGCGATGGCGTCGAGCATGCCGTTGATGTAGCCTCCGCTCTTCGGTGTGCTGTAGATTTTGGCCAGGTCAACATACTCGTTGATGGTCACACTGACGGGTATTCCGGGGAAGGTCATCATCTCTGCAATGGCTATCTGCATGATGACCACATCCATATAGGCCAGTCGGGAGAAGTCCCAGTTGCGCGAAGCTTCGCTCATGAAGCGCTGGTACTGGTCGGCATTGAGGATGGTGGCGCGGAAAAGCTTGCGCGCGAAGTCCTTGTCTTCCTCGTCTTTATACTCGGGCAGCAGCTCCTGGTTCTTCTTGTTCTTCGGGTCGAAGCGCTTGATGGTCTTCAGCACGAACGTGTCGACCACTTCCTTGTCGTCGTTCCAGAAGATGCACTTCTCCTCAAGCAGCATGTCGAGGTCCTCATTCTCGGTGATGAGGTCTTTGTAGAGCTTGCGCCACACCTCGCGGTCGGCTTCGTAGCTGTCGTCGCTGCTCTCCATATAGTTCTTGTAGACGTGGCTCTGGACAATCTGAGCGTAGAGTTTCCTGATAAACTCGATGTCGTCGTCCCACGTCACTTTCTGCGTCTCCTGGAAGTCGCAGAGCATGTGGTTCTCCTCAAGCTGCAAGGCGAACTTGTTATATGCGAACTTGTCCGACGGCATCTCGCCGCCTTCACGCTTCACTCGTGCCGTGTCTACCTCAAAATGCTTGCGCGCTTCCTTGGTGAGCGCCACGATGAGCAGGAGCAGATAGTTGTAGAGGTGGTACGCTTTCGAAAGGCTGAAAAGGAGTTCCTTCTCTGCCGTGTCCATGTTTTTGCTGCCGTTTTGATAGTATGCGTAGGTTAACTGGACGATTTTTATCCGTATTAATTCCCTGTTGATCATTTGAGTCCTTTTCTTATATGTGCATTATTACGATGCAAAAGTAATAAAAAATATCTATATCACACAAGAAAACGAGCTTTATTTCTACTTTTTTTATGAGAATCGTTGTTTATTTGGCAAAAAAATGATACCTTTGCACCGCTTTTTTCGTGTGATGGCGAATTAAGTACATATTTTATTTATTAACAACTTAATTTAGAGTAACACAACATTATGAAAGAAATCATGATCAAAGGCCAGAAACGTGAAGAGACTGGCAAGAAGGCAAGCAAGCTGATGCGCAAGGAGGGACTCGTTCCCTGCAACATCTACGGTGAGAAGAAAGGCGAGAACGGACTGCCCGAAGCCCTGGCTTTCGCTGTTCCCATGACCGAGCTGCGCAAGATTGTCTATACTCCGCATATCTATGTGGTGAACATCGAGATCGACGGTGTGCATCATCCCGCCATCATCAAGGAGATGCAGTTCCATCCGGTGAGCGATGCCCTGCTCCACATCGACTTCTACGAAATCAACGAGAGCAAGCCTATCACCATCGGCATCCCCGTGAAGCTGAACGGTCTGGCACAGGGTGTGCGCGACGGTGGCCGTCTGTCGCTCATCGTCCGTAAGGTGAACGTCACCGCTAAGTTCCAGGACATCCCCGAGACGCTCGACATCGACGTGACCAACCTCACCATCGGCAAGAGCATCAAGGTGGGCGAACTCAACTTCCCGGGCCTCGAGATGGCTACCAGCAAGGAGGTTGTGGTGTGCACTATCAAGGCTACACGTAAGTCGAACGCCGCTGCTCAGGAAGCTACTGAGGAAGCATAATCACACGCAACACGATGTTTGGAAGCTGGTTAAGCACGCTCCGGCGAAAGCTGGCATCAGACAGCTCCGGGCATCACATCACCCATCAAATGGACAAGTATCTGATTGTTGGCTTGGGCAACCCCGGACAGGAATACGAGGGGACACGCCACAACACAGGATATATGGTATTGGACGCCTTCGCCAAGGCGTCCAATATTTGTTTTGAGGACAAACGCTACGGGTTTGTTGCTGAAACGTCGCTCAAAGGGCGCAAGATTATCCTGCTGAAGCCCACCACCTACATGAATCTCAGCGGCAATGCCGTGCGCTACTGGCTGCAGAAAGAGAACATCGACCAGAGCCGACTGCTCGTCATCGCCGACGAACTGGCACTGCCTCTCGGCACATTCAGGCTTAAAGGCAACGGCAGCAACGGCGGTCACAACGGGCTCGGACACATACAGCAACTCATCGGACAGCAGTATCCGCGCCTGCGTATGGGCATCGGTAACGAGTTCCAGCGCGGCGGACAGATCGACTACGTGCTGGGACGCTACACCGACGAGGAGCTGCAGACGCTGCAACCGGCCATCGACACGGCCGTGGAGCTCATCAAGAGTTTCGTGCTTGCCGGCATCGACATCACGATGAACCAGTTCAACAAACGACGATTAGCACCCAAAACCGCACCCAAGGACAAAGAAGCATGAAGAACAAGGCCGACAACAAGGCTCCGCAGACGACACCCGACGCCAAAGGAGCTGCCGCCACGGCGCGACTCGACAAATGGCTGTGGGCATCGCGCATCTTCAAGACGCGCAGCATCGCCGCCGACGCCTGCAAGAACGGGCGCGTCACCATCGGAACCGCCAACGCCAAACCGTCGCGACCGCTGAAGGTGGGCGAGGTGGTGAGCGTGAAGAAGCCGCCCATCACCTACTCGTTCCGCGTGCTGAAGTGCATCGAGCAGCGAGTGGGTGCCAAACTTGTGCCCGAGATCTACGAGAACGTCACCGATCCGAAGCAATACGAACTGCTGGAGATGAGCCGCATCAGCGGCTTCGTCGACCGAGCACGCGGCACCGGGCGCCCCACAAAGAAGGAGCGCCGCGCCCTCGACGACTTCACCGCCCCCACCCTCTTCGGCTTCGATGACGATGAAGACGAATTCGATTTTGATGAAATCTAGAGAATCTAGAATATCTAGAACATCTAGAACATCTAGAAAGTCTAGATAATCTAGAAAGTCTAGAAAATCTAGATAATCTAAAGAAAAAAAAGAAAAGCCTATGCCAACCAACATCGCCATCTTCGTGTCGGGCAGCGGCACCAACTGCGAGAACATCATCCGCTATTTCGCCCAAAAGCCCGAAGTGAACGTCACGCTCGTCGTCAGCAACAAGGCAGAAGCCTACGCTTTGGTGCGCGCTGAGCGTCTCGGCGTTGAACGGGCCGTCGTGAACAAAGCCGACTTCAACGATGCCGAGAAGCTCATGCCGCTGCTCCGCCGCCACCACGTGCACTTCATCGTGCTGGCAGGATTCCTGCTCATGGTTCCCGACTTCCTGTTGCAAGCCTTCCCACGCCGCATCGTCAACATCCACCCCTCGCTGCTGCCCAAGTATGGCGGCCGCGGCATGTGGGGACATCATGTGCACGAGGCGGTGAAAGCAGCCGGCGACAAGGAGACGGGCATCACCATCCACTACGTGTCGGAGGTGTGCGACGGCGGCAAGATCATCGCGCAGTTCCGCACCACGGTGACACCCGACGACACGCCCGACGATATTGCAGCCAAGGTGCACGAGCTCGAACAGGCCCACTTCCCCCAAGTCATCGAACAAGTCATAGCCAACAGCAAATAGCTACTGCCGATAGCCTACAGCAAACGGTCTGCTGCCTGCATGGCCGAAGGCCGCTTGCCAAGCATAACAAGCACAAAACCCCGCCGGATGAACATCATCGCGACGGGGTTTTTACATTATAAACAAACTATTATGAAAAGCTCTGTGTTACATCATCCGCGGACGACCGCCACCGAAGCCACCGCCACCAGGACGACCGCCACCGAAACCGCCGCCACCAGGACGACCACCACCGAAGCCACCGCCACGGCCACCGCCACGGCCACCAAAGCCACGTCCCATCATTTGGCGGGCATCCTTGCCGCCGAAGGCATTGAAGCGGTAGATGACGTGCAGCATGGCATACGAGTTGATGCTGTTATACTCGGTATCGCTCTTCTGCATGGCGTTCACGGTGCGCGAGTAGTTGCTCTGTTGGTGCAGGATGTCGTAGAACTGGATGGACACGGTGAGCGGTCTCCCCTTGAGGAAGCTCTGCGAGATCTGCGCATTCCATATCAGCTCGTTCGTATTCATCGACGCATCCTGATAGCCGCGGCGACTCTGGTTGTGCATATCGGTAGAGAGACTGGTGCCCCATGGCGCGAAGATGTTGATGCTTCCGCCGTAGGAGAACTGCCAGGTGTCGAGGTCGGCACTGCTCTGCAGCAGGTTGCGCGTGTGCATGTAGTTCACCGAACCGTCGACGGCAATCTCGAACCAGCTCTTGCGATAGCTGGCCTGCAGGCGCTCCATGATGTTCGACGTGCGCGTGGTGTTCTTCAGCGACTCCTTCAAGGTGTTGTCGAAGAGGTAGCCCACGTAGTTGTTGTAGTTATACATGGTGAACGTGTTCACGTTCCACACGCCGGCCGAGTCGATGGCAGTATTGAACATGAAGCCTACACCGGCATTCCAGTTGCCGTTGATGTTCTCGGGCCGTGTGGTCTTACCCAGTGTGACGGGGTCGTAGGTCACCATGTTCGAGATGCTGTTGCGCGTGGTGCTCAGGTTGGCAAACGTCATAATGCTGCGCTGATGGCTCGTCAGATAGGTGTTGTAGAACAGCTGGAATCGGTTGGTAAACGACGGTTTCAGTCCCGGGTTACCCTTGGTGATGTTCAGAGGGTCGCTGTTGTCGGTGATATCGAGCAGGTCGTTCATCGAGGGCTGCGACGTTGATCCGCGGTAGTTCAGTCTGAGCTCCGTCACGTCGTTCGGGTTGTAGCGGAAGTCGAGCGTCGGCGTCACGTTGAACACGTTGCGCGTCGTGTCGGTATGTATGCTCATATAGTCCTGCACGAAGCTCGACTTCTGCGGCTGGAACATCACGCCTGCGTTCAGGCGGTACTTGTCGCGTATCAGTCGGAACATCACGTTGAACTCGTGGATGTAGTTCTTATACTCTGAGAAGCGGCTCAGCTCCTGGTTGCGGTAGTTGGTATAGTCCATCGGCAGGCGCGAGAGGTAGTTGTCCCACCCGCGGTATTCGCGCACTACGTCCGAGAACGGGTTCATGGCGAAGTTGGAGAAGTCGTAGGTCGAGCGGTCGCTCTTGTTGTAGCTGTAGGTGAACTGGTAGCTGAACTGCAGGTAGGTGCGTGTCCACAGTGGTTCCGAGTAGGTAGCCTGTATGGAGTAGCGCCAGTTCTTCGTCGGTGTGAGGCTGTAGCGGTTCGTATAGTAGGTGGAATCGTTGCCTGCAGCCGACTTCATCTGGTACAGTATGACGTCGCTTGTCGACATGCTCTTGCTCTCGTTGTCGCCGAAGTTGGCATTTCCCTGCAGCGTCACGTTGCGCCCGTTGTCGTTGAGTCTGCGGTTCAGCTGCAGCATGGCCGATCCCGACGTGTTGTCGCTGTAGCTAAGGCTTCCGTTGGTGCTCTGGTTGACGATGATGCTGTCGGCGGCGAGCTGCTTCACGTCGGCATTCAGCGGGTCGGTGACGTAGAGGAAGGGATCAGCGTTGAACATGCGCGAGAGGCGGTTGTTGTTGCCGTCGTTCTTCGACACGCTGAATGTAGGCCTGAACGAGATGGTCGTCATCTTGTCGGGCTGCCACTCAATGCGCATGTTGGCGTTCCAGCTGTTCGAGCGCGAATAGTTCTGGCTCAGCGAGTTCTCATACGAGGTGAAAGCGCCGTTGAAGCGCCCCACGGCAGAGTTCGACCACACGTCGCCGTCGCTGTGGTTCCAGCGCACCGAGGCGTCCCACTTCAGCTTATCCTTCTCCTCGTAGTTGAAGTTCAGGCCCACCATCTTCGGTGCGTTCAGACCGTTGCGGCCGCCGCCCCATCGTCCGCCACCGCCGCCGAAGCCCTGGTCGTTGGTGTTGTTGGCGTTGACGAAGGCCATCAGGCGCCACTTGTCGTTGAAGTAGGCTCCCATGATGCGCTCGGCGTAGCGTTTCTTCGTACCGATGCCGAGGTCGATGTTGGCAAAGGCACCCTTGTTCATGCCCGGACGTATGCTGAAGTCGAGCACCGTTTCCTCGTTGCCGTCGTCGATGCCGGTGATACGTGCCAGATCGCTCTGCTGGTCGTAGGCCTTGATGTTATTAATAATAGAGGTGGGAAGGTTCTTCATGGCCGTCTTCGTGTCGCCGGTCATGAACTCCTTGCCGTCCACCAGGATCTTCTTCACTTCCTTGCCGTTGATGGTTATCTTGCCGTCGTCGTCGACCTGCGCTCCCGGCAGCTTCTTCACCAGTTCTTCCACCACCGAACCTTCAGCCACGCGGTAGGCGTCGGCGTTGTAGACGAAGGTGTCCTTACGCACCGTCACCTTAGCGGCCTGCGCCGTCACCGTGGCTTCCTTCAGCAGGATGGCATCGGCCGTCAGGGGTATGATGCCCAGCTTCACATCCTTACCGCCGCTGATGGTCACGTCCTTCGTCGCAGTGATGTATCCCACGTTCGTCAGCTTGATGATGTACTTGCCGTCTTCGGGAGCTTCGATCGTGAAGTTACCCTCCAAGTCGGTGAGCACGCCCTTGACGAACGTGCTGTCTGTCTTCAGCAGATGCACCGTTGCCTGCACCATGCCTTCATTTGTCTCTTTGTCGGTGATTTGTCCTGAAATCTTTTTACTCTGGGCAAACGAAAGAACCGAAATTGCTGTCAGCAGCAATAAGAACAATGATCTCTTCATAAAACAATTGTGTGATTTGCTATTTTGGACGTTAAAAGTACACTTATGGTTTAACGTCTGCGCGAAGAAAAACGAAGAAAAGAGTACGGAATCACGCCAAACGCGCCTTTTTTACACTATTTTTATATCTGTTAGGAAAAAAATGCGTATATTTGCAACCGAAACCAAGTATGTTAGAAAGATTTTCAGGGATATGGAACAGAGAGTCATTATTTCGCACAACCTGCAGCAAGAACTAACCATTGCCATATCAGAATGTGAGCACGACAAGATTTTCGTCCTCACCGACGACAACACGCGCAAGGCTTGCTGGCCACTCATCTCAAACTTCCTCTGTCTCAGAGGAGCCAAGGTCATCACAATACCAGCAGGCGACGACCACAAAGACCTGAAGAGCATCGCCCACGTTTGGACAGAGCTCGGCAGCGGCGGAGCATCGCGCCACTCGCTCCTCATCAATCTCGGCGGCGGCATGGTGACCGACCTCGGTGGATTCGCCGCCAGCACCTTCAAGCGCGGCATCAACTTCATCAACCTGCCCACAACGCTCCTCGCCATGGTCGACGCAAGCGTGGGCGGCAAGACAGGCATCAACTTCGGCGGACTGAAAAACGAGATTGGCGTCTTCAGCGACGCGCAGACGGTCATCCTCTGCACAAACTTCCTGCAGACGCTCGACCGCGAGAACCTCCTCTCGGGCTATGCCGAGATGCTCAAGCACAGCCTCATCGCCGACAATGCCATGTGGAGCGAGACGATTTCTTCAGTTGACAGTTTACAGTTGACAGATGATAGGTGTGATTTCCAGAAAGACCAAAGCCTTGGAATGAAAGCAAAGCACACCTGTCACCTATCCGCTATCAACTCTCAGCTGCATAAGAGCGTCGCCGTGAAGCAACACATCGTTGACGTGGATCCCAAGGAGCGCGGACTGCGCAAGGCCCTCAACCTGGGTCACACCATCGGACACGCCTTCGAGAGCTTCGCCATGCAGCAGGGCCGACCCGTGCTCCACGGGTATGCCGTGGCCTACGGGCTCATCTGCGAACTGTGGCTCAGCTCGGTGAAGTGCGGCTTCCCCACCGACAAGCTGCGGCAGACCGTCAGCTTCATCCGCGAGAACTACGGGCAGATGGCCATCACCTGCGACGACTACCCCGCCCTCATCAACCTCATGCGCCACGACAAGAAGAACCGCGACGGCATCATCAACTTCACACTGCTGGCCGACGTCGGCGACATTCGCATCAACCAGAGCGTCACCGACGAGGACATCCGCCAGAGTCTCGATTTCTACCGCGAAGGCTGACACGCGATTAGCTTCCCGTCACGGACTTCCGATAACAGAACAAACGAAAAGGGCTGACACCGTTGCTTGGTGTCAGCCCTTTTCTTGCGTCAATACGAAACGTTTTGAGGATAACGGCAAAGGCCGTCCGCTGTCTACTTCGTGAACTTCTTTCCGTTCTTGATGTATACACCTCGGGCAGGCTTGCCTGCCAGCTCGCGACCCTGGAGGTCGTAGTAGTGCTCCGTACCGTCCTCATCGATCGTTGTCAGTGTATCAATGTCAGTAGGTATCGAGCCGCCGGCATTCTCCAGCACTGTGCCCACTACGCTATTCGATCCGGGCAACATCAAGAATGCCATGAAGGGTTTCAACGACGAATTGGCCGTGCCCTTACTGCTCAGCGAAACCTTATCCCACGTTTTCGTAGTGGGATTAAGGGTGCGCACCTCCATTTCGACAGCGGTTGCCGCGTCGATCTGTCCCAGCGTGCCGCGAAGCGTAGCGCCCATCACATTGACATCGTGGCCGATGGTCTGGCCTCCGCTGGCGGGAACGTCGGTCTTGAAGTCGTTGATTACGTAGTTACGGTTGGTACTCACGAGCAGGTAGGGCTTAAGAGCTTCCAAGTCACTGTTCACCTTCGTAAATACCAATTCACGTCCTCGCCGTCCTGTCAGCTTGTAGGCTTCCGTCTGGTAAGGGATTTGCTGCTTGTAGGGTAAACAGATGGTGGTTGCCATGTTCGGCAGCAGCTGACGCGATAGCCGCGCAAAGTCAGTTGTAAAGCCGTAAGGCACGTCGTAGTCCCAGCCGTCGTAAAGATTGAAGTAGTAGCAGTGTCCTACGCTGCGGTCACCCGACATGTTGTCTTCGGCATTCGCAGCATGGACTGCAACAATGTTCTGCTCGCGGTTTTCAGCGAATTTGTTCGGCACGTAGAGCAGGGCATAGGCATTGAGGCCCAGCTTGCGGCGTAGGTCGTCCTTGTAGCTGTCGTCGACCATCGCGGAGTCGCAGAGCAGCATGTCGGCCCAGCGTAGCTTTGTGGCATTGGCGAAGACATTGTCATCGATGGTCTCCAGTGTCGCCGGCAGGGCGATGTGCTCCAGTTGGGCCAGAGGCTGTATGTCGTCGGCATGGAGTGCCGAAATGGCCGTATAGCGCAGGGGTGCCAAGTCGCGAATGCCTTCATGACCCTTGAACCATCCGTCGACACTGGTGATAGCGACCATGTCGTCGTAGGTGGCTGCAGCATGGGCGGCGAAGGCGCAGAACTCGTCGTCACCGTCAAAGACACCCTTCTGGATGTTGTTGGTGCGCTGCCATGAGCTGCTGGTGTAGTCGTTGTCAGAACGGTATTCCTCAAGCAACGAGGGCCGCACATAGAAGGCGTCGAAAGTTGGGTTGTAGTTGTTGCAGAGCCATCGCCAGACAGCAAACTGCGTGCTGATTCCCATTTTCTTCTTTGAGAGGATGTACATGCGTGTCAGCGAAGCATCGTCGTCGAGGGCATTCCAGTTGAAATCCTCCATGTCGTCGCCGACGACCAGTGTCTCCAACTCTTCGCACTCCTGCAGGGCGCGTGCCGAGACTTTCTTGCACGTTTTCGGCAGGATGAGCGTTTTCAGGCTGTAGGCTTTGAGGAAGGCGTGGTAGGGCAGTTCGTTGTCATCGACACTGTAGAGATAGCTCTGGTGGCCTTTCCATGATGAGAGTTCGCCGTTGACATACCTGTCCGTCTCCACTATATTGGCATCGTAGAGATCGATATACTCCAAATGTCCTGCCATGTTGCGTGTCTGTATCCACGGCGTATAGCCAGCGAGATGACGCATGAGGTCGAAGTCTTCGCCCGAGATGGGACCTACGACCTTTAGCCTGCGCAGCATGCTATAGTCGCCGCTGATACCGCCGAGACAAGTGTGCCCGAGCATGTTGCTGTTCTCGCGCGTTGTCAGTCCGAGAGCCTTCGCCAGCGTATTGGGCTCAGTGAGGACCACCGTCACCACGTTATTGTTCGCGTTGGCAGTCTCGTTGACGTTGATGTGATCGGCATACTCAGCCCACTTCGAACGGTACAGCTTGCAGAGTTTCTTCGGCACGAGGATGCGGAAGTCGGCAGGCAGGTCGCGCAGCGCACCGGCTGCCATAGCAGGAACGGAGTCACAGTTCACGTAGATGGTGTCGAGCTTGGAGCATCCTGCGAAGGCGTCGATGCCGATACTCTTCAGGCTGTCGGGCAGCGTGATGGTGCACAATTCCGATGCGTTGCTGAAGGTCTGCTCGAGGTTCTTCACCTCGATGAATCGCCAGAAGTCGTTGAAGCGGCTGATGGTTGCGTTGTCGTTGAAGATTTCTTCCACACTCTTCCGCATGAAATAGTCGCTGGGGAAGAAATGCCCCTTGTCCGACAGCGTCTTCATCACGCCATCGTCTTCAAACGGCGCCACCACGAGCTGTGCGCGTAATGTCAGGTTTTCATCACCCATATAGTTGCCAATCTGCGATTTTGTGGTGTACACAACGCCGATGGGAGCCTCCCAGGGGTCGTCGTATGTGCTTGTGGCGTGACTGTCGGTGAGCATGACCAGCTCCTGGATGCCCTTGAGGCTCTGCAGGATATCGCATTTGTATTCCGTGGTATTGCTTCCCACGCAGACACGTTTCAGGCTGGCGGCATCCTCGAAGATGTTTTCACCGATGTAGGTGACCGACTTCGGGAAGACGACGGTCTCTATGCTCGTACAGTTCTCGAACAGGTAGTCGGGAACCTTGTTGTCGGCGTCGATATACTCGTCGATGCCATTGCCGTTGTATGAGTTGACGTCGTCCTTCCTGATATCGGCATTCCAAAGGTTCAGATATTTCAGCTTGCCGTCGGTGGGAGCGCTGTCATAGGCATCGGCACCGGCCAGGTGACGGATCACACCGAGGTCGTCGCCGTTGAGCGGTCCGACGACGGTCAGCGAGTCGATGTGGCTGTAGTCTCCGTTGAGATAGCGAATCTTGCCTCTCTCCTTTTCCACTGCCAGTTTGAGCTTCTCGGCAAGCTGTCCCACGCCCGACACATGGATGACCTTGCGCGTGCGGAACATCTTGTCGCTGGCGATGTAGTCCTTATATTCTGCCCACTGCTTTCTGTAGAGCTGCACACTGGCATCGGGAACGTAGATCTTCAGACTGATGTTCTTCGTGAACTGGTTGCTGCCCTCCAGCTTTGCTGGTGTCGTGGCCAGCACGCGCACGCTGGTCAGTGCCTGACAGTTGTTGAAAGCCTGTTCTCCTATGCTCTCCACCGTTGCGGGCAGCTCGATGGATGTCAGTGCAGAGCATCCGTCAAAGGCGCTGCTGCCCACACGCTTGATCGTATTGGGCAGAGCGATGCTGCTCAGCAGTCGGCAGTCCTTGAACCATCCCTCGCCCACGAAGTCGAGTCCTACACAGGCAAAGTGTCTGAAGTCATTGAACGAGCGGATGTCTTTTCCGCTGAACTTGCCGTTAAGCCAGTCGAAACCGGCACCGCCGATGCGTGCCAGGTCGATGTAGTCGGTCCAGTAAGTATCATCGTAGCCCGTGTGAGCCATGTCGTAGTAGGCCATATCCTTCAATGCGCTCTTCACCTCCTCGTCCGTGGGCTGTATGATGCAGGGGAGGAAACGGTCGCGGTATTTGTTCCACGTCGTGTCGGCCTCGAACCACTCCAGCTGCTTGGGCATCATCTTGATCTGGGCCGTCGTTCCCGCCAGCACGCCCCGGCCGAGTTTCACCTGTTGCGGCGTGATGGGGTCGATGCGGTTCGGACCGTCCGTGACGAGATAGAGCATGTCGATGTTGGCAAGGTTGCGACAGTTGGCAAAGCACGAGTCTTGCAACGTCACGTCAAGTCCGGTATATACGTCACCGAAGCCCGTTGTTCCTTTCAAGTCGGTGAAGTTCACCACGCGCAGGTTGTCGTTGCCCCGGAAGGCAGCGTAGCGCACGGCATCGAGCTGGTAGTTGTTGTACGAGCCGATGTCGTTGCAGAGCTTCAGCGCACCCTGATGCCCTTTGAGGAAGTCATCGTCGGGTTTCACCACGACCATGTGCTCTATCTTGTGGCCTTCCACCTTGTGAATCTTCTGCAGCGAGGCCCTCTCGTAGGCATAGCCGTACCAGCCGCCGTATTCGTCATGCTCCACAGCGGGCAGCACATTGGTGTATTTGAAATAGCGTTTCAGGTGGCTCCACGATTCGCTGGCCAGATAATCTTCCTTGCGGCTCTCGTCGATGAGGATGTGGAACTTCAGCGAGTCAAGACCGGCGAAGATGCTGTCGCCGCCCAGGATGAAGCTTTCCGGACCCAGAGCCTGCCACCCGTTGTCCTTTGTCTGCAACAGCGTGCTGAACTCCACCAGCTTGTCGCAGCCCACAAAAGCCGAGTCGGGAATGGTGAGCAGCATGGGCATGCCCTCGTTGGTTGAGATGTTGTTCTCGTGGAACCACACCTTCTCCAGATTCTTGTGCTTCTGGAACACGTCGCGGCCGAACGTCATTGTCACCGACGACGCGTTGGCACCCTGTCCGCGGTCGGTGCCTGCGTAGATGACGGCCTCCTTCACATCGTCCTTCACCTCTTTTATATATGTATGATAGACGAGGTTCTTTGTAGGAGTGGTATAAACGTAACCGCCACCATGAACGCCTACCTGATGCATGTTCGAGCGGATGTTCTCGCGCATGCCTTTCTTCAGCGCGTCGCTGCTGTAGTTGTTGTTCCAGCAAGCGGCAGAGATGATGCCGGCCGTTGTCGACGTGACCGACAGCCCTCCCAGGATATGCACCGACGAATAGATGGCCAGGTCGGCAAGATAGGTGTTGATTTGCTCCTGCAAGATCGGCACGGCATCCTGCAAGCATTGCGTCAGGGCTGTGAATCCGTTCTTCAGTGCGCCCTGTCCGAGAGAGCTTGCACTGAACTGTGCTCTGGTCATGATGGCGCCATTCACCATGATACCCGACTGATCCAGCGCGATGCGGTCAGGGAACGATATGCCCATGAGTCCCAAATCGACCACGTCTCTACCGCCGTATGTGCCGAAGAATTCACTTGCCCTCGCTGTCAACGATAAGGCGTCGGCATTGGCAACACCTTGCGCTGCCGTCTGCGCTCCCACCACAAACTCTTTCTGTGCCGTGACCACGGAGAGCGACTGTGTTGTCTTGGAGAGATTGCCGATGACAGCCGAGTTGGCAGCGTAGGTGCCCAAGGTAGCCACGTAGAGGGCCACTTCGGCTGCGATGCGCGGGAGTGTCCACCACGACAGATCCTGACTGACCGTCTGCGATGTCTCCCTGATGCCGCCCAGGTTGGTAATATATCCGTATGTGATGCCCTTCTGGTCACCGATGGTGAAGTCGCTGCCGTTGTCGGGTGTCAGGTTCTGCGGAATGATATATGGCAGATAGGGCACCCAGTTGGGATCGTCGAGGAACTCTTTGTAACGTTCGGGAGCCACGAGGATGCGGAAGTCCCCGGGTATGCGGTCTATCGTCGAGGCATCCACGTCCTTTATGTTCATCAGCTCCTCGTCACTCAGTTGAGTGTGGCCGAAGATCATATTGCCGGGAACAACATCCTGCGGACCGAGTGCCTGCCAGTGAGGGGCGACGTTTTCGCCGGTGCTGCTCTCGTTGACGTAGTAGAACATGCGCAGCTCTTTCAGGTTCGTGCAGCCCCTGAAAGCTCCGTTCTGTATGACAATCTTGAAGTTGCTGTACGAGTTGCGGTTGCCGACGACCTGAGCAAACTCAATATACTTCAGATTCTTGTTGCCCTCGAAGGCTCCCGACTTGATAGCCACCGTCTTATAGTTGAAATAGGTGCCGGGGTCGTTACGGATAATCATCCGTCCGTTGTCGAGACTGCTGTCGTCAACGCCCACCACCTGCGCGTACCAGATGTTTTTCTTCTCATCACCGGCCAGCAGGTTCGCAGCGTTGAAGTTCTTGTAGTCGGCGTTCCATGCCACCATGTTCCGCCTCATCACCTCGCGACCAGCAGCATCGTTCTGCACGGCGTTGCCCTGACTGTCGCGCATGTAGCTGTAGATGGCTCCGTCCTGACGGATGTCCTCGGCCGACGAGATGTAGAGCCCGATGCGGTCTTGATGGGCCCCCCAGGCGTCGCTGCTCAGGAAGTCCTGGTAGACGCTCTGGTCCACGACGATGTGGCACGGCGAGCCTTCGAAGGCATTGTCGGCAATGCGAACACCCGACGTCGGCGTCAGCGTTTCCCACTTGTTGTCCTTGTTGTTATAGTACATCATGACAAACTCCGTCAGGTTCTGGCATCCGGCAAACGCCTCTTCGTCGACATAGAGGTCAAGCGGCGTGTTGCAGTCGCTTCGCAACTGGGCGTCGGTATTGCTCATGAAGGTGATTCGCTTCAGCTGGCCTACGTTCTTGAAGGCGCGCGGCGCGATGACGGCCAGGTGGGTGTGCTCCCAAAGGTCCGACACGATGTCGTTCTTCACGAGGCTGCCCTCATACTGTCGGGTGCTCCACAGCCATCCCGACGTGATGAAGTTCTGGAACAGCTCGTCGCTGGGGTCGCAGCTCGTCACGGCGGTGACAAAGTTCTTCGTGCCCTCGGCGTCATAGACGAAGAGATAGCCGTCGTCGTCGAGCTGATAGCCCTTGGCTCGGCATGTCTCGTCGCTCAGGTAGAGCTTGTAGTCGTTGCCAGAGAGGTAGCGGTAGTTGATGCCCATCACCTCACGCTCCAGCTTGGCGGAGGGCATCGAGGTGGCAATGCGGAGAACGGGCGTTCCCTTGATGTCGCTCAGCGTGTGTGTGCCCTCGGCGCGCCAGGGGTCGCTCACGTAGCAACCTGTCGGTGTGCCAGGCGAGAACCAGTGGTCAAAGGCGGTGCCGTTGGCGACGGTCAGTTTCACCTTCGCACCCGAGGCGTAGTAGCTCGTGCCTCTGAACTGGATCGTAGGCTCACCCACCATAGTGGCAGTGCAGCCCTCGGGCACCTCGACGTGGGTGAACACGCCCGTGCCTTGCGAGTCGTCGCCCACGATATTGGTGAAGAAGCAGTCGTTGAGTGTGGCCTTCACGCCGCCGGCCATGCGTACAAACGTCTTACCGTTGCCGGCACTGACGGCCACGCGTTGCTGCGGACTCACCATGGAGAAGCTGATGGTGACCGGCACATTGCTCCATCCCACCATGCCGCCTGCCGTGCCGTTCACGCTGATGGTGCCATCGAACAGGCAACCCTCCATCGTCAGACGACCGGTGTTCACGGCTCCCACCAGTCCGCCGGCGGCATCGTTGTCACCGCTGTGCTGTGCGTTGACAGACATGCCACTGCTGCAATCTGTCAGCGTGGTCGTGCCTGCACCGCCGATGAGCCCCACGATACCGGCACCAAACTGGTGCGTGGTGAAGATGCTTCCCTCGGTGCGCAGGTGACGCAGCGTGGCATTGGCCACGTAGGCAAACGGTGCCGACAGCTCCGGATCAAACGCCGCGGAACCGTTGAGCATTCCCTTGTTGAACGTCAGCGTGTGGTTGCCACCGTCGAAAATGCCATGAAAAGGCGTCTTGCTCGTGCCCACGACGTCACCGTCAACCCGGATGTCGGTCGTCAGCATGAACACTTTACCAAAACAGTTGTCGCCACCGGCAACAGTCGTTGCCAGCTGCTTCCAGTCGGCGGCTGATTGGATAAGGTACGGACTGTTTTCCGTGCCATGGCCATTCCAAGCCCTTGCAGCTTGCATAAGACCAAACAGCAAGGTCATCAGTAAAAATAATCTTTTTCGTTTCATGTTCTTAGCAGATGTTCTTATTTGATTTCTCTGATGTATCATCAACACCACTCACGGTGCTGCGTTCGGCAGTGAGCATAAAAAAAATGACGGTGCAAAGTTACGGCGAAATGATGAAATGAGCAAACTTCTGCCCTGTCTTTTCTTCACGCTGGGCATTTTCACAATAACAATTGCAGCAAAAAAGCACTGTCAGACACCCTGAACGAGAAGCTCCGCTTCCTTTCGCGCAGGCTTCCCCGTGGCGGTGTAAGGAAGCGCGTCGGCGGCGACAAAGAATCGCGGAACCCAATACTTCGGAAGAGTGCGCCGACAAACCGCGCGCAGCTCTTCCGCACTGAGCCCACCTTTCTTATATAATAACACGACGGCCTCGCCAAACTTCTTGTCTGCACGCTTCGTGATGAGGAAATCGGAGCCAAGATGGGGGCGCAACAGCCGCTCCACTTCCTCAATCTGAATCTTCACGCCGCCCGAACAGATCACGTTGTCGCGGCGCCCGATGATGCGGAACCTCACCTGAGACCTTCCATCGGCGCCCGTCGTCGTCGCCACCTCGGCTATATCGTTCGTCACGAGCGTCTCTGCACACACATGCGGCGCGTCGATCACCAAGCAACCGTCTGCGTCGGTCCTCACCTCCACGCCCTCGAAAGGCGTGTACCACTCGCTCGCCTCGGGACCGTTGAGCCGCCGGAGGGCGATGTGCGAGAGCGTCTCCGTCATCCCATACGTGCTCCAAACGGCGTTAGGGAAGCAGCGCAGCTCGCGCGCCAGTTCGTCGTCGATGGCTCCTCCGCCGATGATGAGGTGCCTCACGGCCATCAGCCGCTCGCGCTCCTCAGCCACCCGCACCGTGTTCCACACCTGCAGCGGCACCATAGCAGCGAAATCCAGATGACAGGTGACAGGTGACAGATGACAGGTGACAGGTGATAATTGACAGGTGTGATTACCGGCTTGAGCAGACCCTTGGACTGAAAGCAAATCACACCTGTCACCTATCAACTGTAAACTATCACCTGAAAAAGGTCTTCCGCTCGGCTCCACGCTGATCAGCCGCAGCCCGCGCACCAGCGCGCGCACCACCATCATCTTGCCGGCTATGAAGTCGAGAGGCATGCACAGCAGCGCCGTGTCGCCAGCCTTCAGCCCTAAGAAGTCGCATGTGATGCGTGCCGAAGCCTCCATGCGCCGCTTCTCCACCCACAGCGCTTTCGGCTCGCCCGTCGACCCGCTTGTGTGCACCAGCAAGCGGTCGCTCCCGTTATTCCATTCATCAAGAAATTCCTGTAGTGTCATCACATCTGTCGTTAGCACTGCAAAAATACAACTTTTTTCCAACATCCCACACACAAAGTGCACTTTTTTCTATTGCCCTGAGGCCGCTTCCGGCACGACGGAACAACCTCTCTGCGCTGCCGCTGCTGCGCTGACGGATGGCAAAACAATTTAGATTGCACGGCAGAATCATTTAGATTGCTGAGTAAAACAAATAGAATTGCCCGGCAATATAATTTATTTTGCATCCCGGGGAAAGCGCTGCGCCAACCCAGAACCAGCGCCGCGCCAACCCGTAACCAGCGCTGCGGCGACCCGTAACCAGCGCGGCGGCGACCCGTAAAGACGGCATAGCGCAGGTGGCCGTCAGGAGTTGTAGGTGTGAACGGAGGTGCCCTGCGCGCTGGGCAGGTAATTGATGCCCCACCAACACATCTGCAACAGCAGGAAAGCCACGACAAGGGTCCAGAGAGCGGGCTTTTCAGCCTGCGGGCGTGCGATGCGCAGGTGGATGTAGACAAGGTAGGCGAACCAGGTGATGGCGGCCCATGTCTCTTTCGGGTCCCATGCCCAGTAGTGTCCCCATGCTTCCTTGGCCCAAAGGGCTCCGAAGAGCATGCCGAGCGTCATGAAGCAATAGCCCACGTAGACCATGTTGTCGAGGGCAGAAAGTGAAGAGTGAGGGGCTGAGCGTGAATCGTCTTCCCGGCTTTTCGGGCTCGACGGCCTCTTGAACAGGAAGTAGAGGGCCATGAGCGTGGCGGCGCCGAACATGGCGTAGCAGAACATGTAGACGATGACGTGGGGCGCGAACCAGGGGCTCTGCAGCGCAGGCATGAGCGTCTTGTTGTGGATTTCGGGCTTGAAGAGGTTCACGCAGATGAAGACAATGGCCATCAGCGTGCTGAACGAGAGAATCCATTTGTAGCGCCAACGGCTGTAGACGATGATGCCTGCCAGCGGAAGGAAGAAGCTGTACCACAGACGAGTCTCGCCCATGGTGCGCAGGGGCGGCCGTTCCAGGCTGATCCATATAGCGACGATGAAGCTGAAGAACACCAGCAGTCCGGCGGCTGTCAGCGCGAAAGCGGCGCGCCCCCTGCTCTTCCAGGCGGCCCAGGCACCGAGCATCCACAGGAGAACGGCGGGCGCGGCGAAGTAGACGAAATGATTCCAGTTCATGATTTCTTCGTGTTAACCATAAAAAACATGCACAGGGCACCGAGAAGCATCATCGCAATGCCTGTGTAGACGACGGGGAGCCACGGGTCGCGCACCAGTTCGAGGACGGAGATCTCGCTCCAGCGGCCCATCGTCGTGTCGTAGTTCAGCTGGTAAATCTTCCAGCCGTCGATGCTGTAGGGCTTGTTCACGAGGATGTCGGTGCGGACATCCTTGCCGCTCTGCGTCAGTATCTCCACGCGCGAGACGTAGCGCTGCGGCTCGCGGGGCAGCATGGCCAGACTCAGGTGGTCGTCGATGGCGAGCAACTGGTAGGGGAAGCGGTAGCTGCCGCAGGTGATCCAGCCGCTTTTCTTCACGTATCGGCGCTTTGCCCACTCCACCGGGTGCCAGTCCACGTCCACATGGACGGCCGTCACGGCTCCCGATGCCATCCAGGCATCGTAGTAGGTCGTGTCTTCTTTCATCACGGGCGCAGCATAGTCCATCAGTTTGTTCAGCCGGACGCGCCAGTTGCCTAACTGCCCTTCGCTGAAAGTGCTGTCGAGCAGGAGCGTCTCAGCCTGCTGGCCGCCCACGGGATGGCCCGTATGGTTGTCGATGAGCGTGAGCTTCGGCGGGTACTCGTCGATGCGGAAGTCCTCCAGCTGGATGGCTATGGGCAGCTCGTGCATGCGTCCGGTGTCATCGGTGGCGCGCCATTCAGGCCCTTCGCTGTTGATGGTCATTCTCAGACGCTGCATGTCGGCGTTGCCCAGCGTGGCCGAGAGCATGGTGATGAACAGTCCGAGGTGGTTGAGCAGGAAAGGAACGTCGCGTTTCCACGACCTTTCCTGCTTCGCGCTGACCATGGAAGCGAGACGTTTCAGTGTGACCATGCCGAGAATGAAGGCTATCCAGACGTAGATGAGCACGAAGGGCCAGAAGGAGAGCATGCGCGTGAGCCCCAGTGCGTCGGCCGGCGGCTGCGTGCCGGGCACCTGTCTGGTGAGTCCCATCACGGCGGTGAGCACCACGGCATAGCAGAGCGCGGGTATGGCGGAGAGATAGGAAGCGAGGAAGCGGAAGGCATAGACCTTCTTACGGAAAGCGAAGGCCATGCCGATGAGTAACAGGAAGACGGCCAGCACAATGATGTTGGCCGGGAACGAGAACACGTTCCAGTCGATGGGGCCTACGGTGAACTGCAACAGCAGTCCTGTTGCGATGAGTCCCGCTCCGATGAGGAACCCTTCAGCCAGTTTCCAAGGTTGATTCCACATGTGAATGTCTGTTGATGAAAGATGTGCCAAAATTACAAATAATATCTGTATTCTGGCACATCATCGTCGTTATTTTTTTCGTTTCAGACTACATCAGCTTGCCTTTCGACTTGGCATCCTCGACCCATTTCGGAACAATAGTGTTGAGGAACTTCTGCTTCTTCTCCTTCAGCTTCGGCATGTCGAGACCGATGGCCAGCTGGGCTTTGGCCTTTGTCGAATAGTCGGGCACGGGAATGTCGCCGAGATGACCGTGCCTGGCTGCCACCTTGGCAATGAGCAGGCGGGCCTGCTGGGCGTAGTCGACGGAGTGTGAGAGCAGCCGGGTGACCTCCTGCGGGGCGTGGAACGTGGCTCCGTGGGATGCGATGGCATAGTCCCAGCGCCACTGGCTCTTGCGGAGCAGGTCCTGGATGGGCTTCAGCTCAGCGTCGGTAGCTCCCTTCTCGATGATGAACTTCGTCTCGAAGTGGGCGCGTGCCAGTTCTTGCTCGGCACGGTCGCGCACCTCATTGCACTTGGCCTGGCGCTCGTAGACGTTCTGCCGGAGCACCTCTGCGTCCTGACGGTGGCAGGTCTGGCAGGTTCGGTCGATGTTTGCCAGCGGCGACATGATGTGATGGTCGGAGAACTTCACGCCGCCTTCGCTCTTGTAAGGCATGTGGCAGTCGGCACACGACACGCCGCGCTGCGCGTGGATGCCCTGAAGGGCTATTTCGTAGCCCGGATGCTGTGCTTTCAGGATCGGCGTCTTCGACAGCGGATGGATGTAGTCGTAGAATCCGATGCTGTCGTAATACTCTTCAGCCGCCTCGCAGGTCATTCCCTTGTCCTGCGGGAACATGAGGTAGTTGGCCTTGCCGGGGTTCTTCGGGTCGTCAGGTTTGATGAAGTAATACTCCGTGTGGCACTGTGCGCAGACGAGCGAGCGCATTTCCTGATGCGAAGCCTTGTTGACGTCCTTCCCGGCGCGCTGCCATGCTTCGTAGAGAGCCGGTCGGGCGGGACGAAGGTCCATCGTGCGGGCGTCGTGACAGTCGCTGCAGCCCACGGTGTTCATCATCTCGTGGCCCAGCTCGCTCCACTTCGCGGCATAGTAGTTGCCTGGATCGAAGACCGACTTCGCGTCGCTCATCTCGCGCATCATGCGTGGCACGTCCGGGCCTTTGCAGGTCCAGCAGGTGGCCGGCTGCATGTCGCCGTCACCGTCGATGCCGGGATTGCCTGTGCGGAGAATCTTGCGGAGATCATCGAGACAATGCTTGTGACCGCGCGGAGTGTTGTAGTGGCGCGAGAAGGCGTAGCCAGCCCAGAGCACGACCATTTCGGGCCGTTGCTCGAGCACGTCAACCTCTTGCGAGCTGTTGTACTTCGACACGAAAGAGGTGTCTTCCGTCATCGCCCACGTCTCGTATTCGCGCGGATAGTCGGCTTTGAACTTCTCGTTCTGCGCGATGATGGAGTCGGTGAACTCGGTGCGCTTGTTGTTGAAGACACTTGCCACCTCGGCCCTGCGCTCCATGAGCGAAGAGACAAGCAGTCCGAGCAAGAACACGACGGCCATCGAACCTCCAAAGAGCAGCCATCCTTGCCATTTTTTCAGTTTCTTTGCCATATCTTTATGATGCTTGATTCGTCTTTCTATTTCGTTCCCACAAGCGACAAGCAGCGTGCGCTGCCGACCAGGATCACCCCTACTCCATCAACTTCTGCAGCCACTCGGGCACCGGACTCGGCGGCAGTGGCGTCACGCCCTCGGCATTGGGCGTGCTGCTCAGCGAGTTCATACCGCCGTGGGGCACGTTGCGGTGGCAGTCCCAGCAGGCCTTGCCCTCGCCCCGCTTCGCCATCATGAAGTCGATGCGCCCCGTTTTGACGAACTCCTGGTTGAGTTGGGTGTGGCAACGGATGCAGTTATCCATGATGACCTCTGCCGAGGCGTCCTCGGCCATGATGGCCTGACGTTCGGAATGGGTCACAAAATATGCCACGTGCTTCATTCCGTCCATCGCCTTGAATCCATATTTGGCGAGAAGACTGGAATGAGGGACGTGGCAGTCGTTGCAGGTGGCGTCGCGGCCGTGTGAAGAGTGTGACCACGAGGCATAGTAAGGGGTCATGATGTGACAGTTGACGCAGGCCGAGGCATCGTCGGCGAGATAGGTATGGGCGCGCAACAGATAGATAAAGAGCGCCCCCAGACCGACCACCACGCCCGCAATGACAAGCAGAAGAATCTTCTGCCTGTGGCTGAGAGCGTCTCTGATAGCCTTGAACCAATCTGTCGTCATTAGGTTAATTATCTTGTTCCGAGCACAAAAATAATCATAAAAATCGGATTAACATGTCAAGAAAAATAAATATTCGGCTTTTTACGGAATTATTTAACATCTGTTAGTTAAATCGACAAGTTTACCCTATTCATTTGAATAAACAGCATGTTCGGTGAATGTATTTATGAGGAAAGACATGATAGTCCTTCCTCATAAATAAGGATGCGTTGATTCAAGCATGTAAAGATCCTTTATCAACATCATACCACAACATATCGCCACGGATTTCGAGCGGCATGGCGATGTTGTCGGTGAACAGGAGCCCAGTGCCGAGGCCCTGGGGCATGCTGATATGGGGGCCGTAGACGAGGGCCGTCAGCTGGGCGATGGCGTTCAGACCGACATTGCTCTCGAGCGCACTGGTGATCCACGAGCCGATGCCGCGCGCTTGTGCGAGTGAAATCCATTCCTTCGTGCCTGCCATACCGCCGTGGAGGGAGGGCTTTAATATAATGTACGCAGGTGAAATGGTGTCGAGGAGCGCCTCTTTCCGCGACGGTTCGTTCACGCCGATGAGCTCCTCGTCGAGGGCGATAGGCAGCGGTGACTCGCGGCAGAGGCGTGCCATCGCGTCCCACTGGCCCTGACGGATGGGCTGTTCGATGGAATGAATGTCGTAGCGTGCCAGCAACCGGAGCTTGTCGAGGGCTTCGTCGGGAGCGAAAGCGCCGTTGGCATCCACGCGCAGCTCTATCTCCTCTTTGCTGAAACGCTCGCGGATGCGACGAATCAGGCTCAGTTCCTCATCGAAGTCGATGGCTCCGATCTTCAGTTTGATGCATCGGAACCCCGCATTCATCTTCTCTTCCATGCGCGAAAGCATCTCGTCGAACGATCCCATCCACACCAATCCGTTGATGGGAATGCCTTCCTCGCCGCGTGCGAAGGGGGTGTCGAAGAGTCGGTGGGAGCCGGCATGGAGGTGTTGCAGGGCGGTCTCCAGTCCGAAGAGCATGGAGGGGAAGGATCGCAGACGGTCGTAGTCGATCACGCCCGAAGCACAGAACTGGTCGCAGACGGCGCGCAGCTTGGCGCCATAATCGGGAATGTCGTCGCAACTGAGCTGTGGCAGCGGTGCACACTCGCCCACTCCGCACCGTCCGTAGTCGTCGGTCAAGGTCAGGAACCACGACCGCCGCGTTGTATACACACCGCGCGAGGTGCCCGCAGGCTGCTTGAAATGGAGCAAGCGCTCCTCTATCTCAATTCTATACATAATATCATTAGCTTAGACATAATAACAGAAGGACATATTAAGCTCTGCTTATCTTTTGGGAGTTTAGGAGTTTGGGAGTTTAGGAGTTTAGACATTAGTGCTCGGGGCAGTTGCGCCGGACTCCGAGCTTGCTCGCCTGAGCATCAACGGATCGCAAGAACTAATGTCTAAACGCCAGCGGCTGAAAGCCGCGAACACTCCTATACTCCTAAACTCCCTAAACATGCGATAATTGAATTCATATAAAAACGAATTTTGAACATTATTATATATAATGAATGAAGCGATAGAGACATACGTTCTTTTGTTATTCTGTCCCTAAATATGTTCCTCTGTTATTCTGTCTAAATAAACTTTGTTATTCTGTCTTTAATATCTCAGGGGAGGATGGGGTACTGATCGAAGTCGGGCTTGCGCTTTTCCAGGAATGCGCGGCCGCCCTCCTGTGCCTCGTCGAGGTAGTAGTAGAGCATGGTGGCATCGCCTGCGAGCTGCTGAATGCCCGCCTGACCGTCGAGCTCGGCGTTCAGGCCATCCTTGATCATGCGCAGTGCGAGGGGCGAACGCTCCATCATCGTCTCTGCCCACTCCACACAGGTGTCTTCGAGCTGCTCGATGGGCACCACCTTGTTCACCATTCCCATCTGCTCGGCCTCGCGGGCGGTGTATTGCTTGCAGAGGAACCATATCTCGCGCGCCTTCTTCTGACCCACCATGCGCGCCAGATAGCTGCTGCCGAAGCCTGCGTCGAAGCTTCCCACTTTCGGTCCCGTCTGTCCGAAGACGGCATTCTCGGAGGCTATCGTCAGGTCGCACACCACATGGAGCACGTGTCCGCCGCCGATGGCGTAGCCGTTGACCATGGCAATGACTGGTTTGGGCAGCCGCCGTATCTGCATCTGCACGTCGAGGACCGACAAGCGGGGCACACCCTCCTCGTCGACATAGCCGCCACGACCCTTCACATGCATGTCGCCGCCCGAGCAGAAAGCGTGCTTCACGTCGGCGAGTTGCTTCCCTTCGGGCACTTCCGACATGGCTCCCGTGAGCAGGACCACGCGGATATCGGTCCGTTCGCGACAGATGGCGAAGGCCTGACTGAGCTCCAGCGTGGTGCGCGGCGTGAAGGCGTTGCGGAAACGTGGGCGGTTGATGGTGATTTTGGCGATGTGGTGGTATTCTTCAAACAGTATTTCCTCGAATACCTTGACGGTTTTCCATTCTCTTGTTTTCATGACTGATTGATGTTTTAATGGTTTTTACGCTGCAAAGGTACGAATAATATTGCAAAGATTTCAGCAAAAACAAACTTATTGTGAAACTTGTCCGACCTATCTTTGGCCGTCTCAGTTTTTTTTCTTATTTTTGCAGACAACGATCAATAACCCGTAGAAACGCTGATTTCTCCCAACATTTCAACACCATGCTACATATCCGCTGCAAGAACAACAACATCACCAAGAGCTTTCCCGAAGGATCGTCGCTCCTGGATGTCTATCAAGAGTTCGCCGACGAGCTCAACATGCCCTACCCCGTCGTCTCGGCCAAGGTGAACAACACCTCGCAAGGGCTGAAGTTCCGACTGTTCCAGAACCGCGACGTGGAGTTCATGGACGCCCGCGAAGGGTCCGGGCACCGCTGCTACGTGCGCTCGCTGAGCTTCGTTCTCTACAAAGCCACGCAGGATCTCTTCCCCGGGTCGAAGCTCTTCATCGAGCATTCGCTCTGTCGCGGCTACTACTGCAACTTCAAGAAACGCTCCAACGAAGCGCTCACCGACGACGACGTGGAGCGCCTGCGGCATCGCATGCAGGAGATCATCGACCTCGACATGCCCTTCCGGCGCACCGAGTCGACCACCGAGGAGGCCATCCGCGTGTTCACCGACCGCGGTTTCTCCGACAAGGTGAAGCTGCTGGAGACGAGCGGACAGATCTACAGCGACTACTACATGCTGGGCGACACCGTCGACTACTACTACGGTCCGCTTGTTCCGTCTGCCGGATACCTGAAGGTGTGGGGGTTGGAACGCTACGAACAGGGTCTGCTGCTGCGCGTTCCCGACTGGAACGAACCCACGCGCCTGGCCGAAAAGGTGGATCAGCCGAAGACTTTCGAGATGTTTGCCGAGAAGACGCACTGGGATATTATCATGCGGCTGTCGAACGCGGGCGACGTGAACAAAGCCATCATGCGCGGCCATGCCTCGGAACTCATACAGGTGAGCGAGGCTCTGCAGGAGAAGAAGATCGTGCAGATAGCCGAAGAAATCGACCGTCGCTACCACCGCCACGACGATCCCGTGCGACTGGTGCTCATCACAGGGCCCTCGTCGTCGGGAAAGACGACCTTCTGCAAGCGTCTCTCCGTGCAGCTCCTGGCCTGCGGACTGCGCCCGCTGTCGTTCTCTACCGACGATTATTTCGTGAACCGCGTCGACACGCCGAAGCTTCCCAACGGCGACTACGACTTCGACAACGTGGAGACCGTCGACTACCACCTGCTCGAAGACCACCTGACGCGACTGATGAAAGGTGAGCGCGTGGAGATTCCCGAGTACAACTTCGTCACCGGCAAGCGCGAATACAACGGGAAGAAGCTGAAACTTGCCGGCGACACCGTGCTCATCATCGAGGGCATCCACGCCCTGAATCCGCTGCTAACGCAGAAGATTCCCGACTCTACGAAATACAAAATCTACATATCAGCGCTCACCAGCATCTCCCTCGACGACCACAACTGGATTCCCACGCGCGACAACCGACTGCTCCGCCGCATCATACGCGACTACAACAAGGGCGCCTTCACCGCGCAGCAGACCATCGCACAGTGGAAGAACGTGCTCGCTGCCGAAGACCAATGGATCTTCCCCTTCCAGGAAACGGCCGACGTGATGTTCAACTCCGCGCTCAACATCGAGTTCGCCGTCCTCCGCACGCACGCCGAAATCATCCTGGCCTCCGTGCCGAAGAACTGTCCCGAATATGCCGAGGCGCACCGTCTGCTGAAGTTCATCCACTTCTTCCTCCCCGTGAGCGACAAGGAGATACCGCCCACCAGCATTATGCGCGAGTTTGTGGGTGGATCAAGTTTCAAGTATTAAGGAACCCGGACGAGTAATAGTCACTCATGGCCCTACAGTCCGCATCCGCATCGGTGAGCACCTCCAACAACATGGGGTGCTCACTTTTTGTCTTCAACAACCAGTCGATGCCCTGCCGCATCTGCTCCGCATCTTCAGCCTTCAGATAGCCCACACCGTTCTGCAGGCAGATGCCTTCGGCCGTCGTTGTGTGCCCGGCCGACACCAGACGGTCGCGCGCCGCGCTCTTCTCCAGGCCCTTCAGCATGTTGAAGATGCCGCCGCGTCCGTTGTTGAGCATCATGATGCGCAGGTTTCCGCGCAGGTTCTGGTTCCACAGAGCGTTCTGGTCGTAGAAGAAACTGAGGTCGCCGATGACACAGAACACCTTGTCGTCGGTCACGCACGAGAAGCCTGCCGCCGTGGAGAGCGACCCTTCGATGCCGTTGACGCCGCGGTTGCAGAACACCTGATGGCGCGCGAAGATGTTGGCCAGGCGGATGGGCATGCTGTTGGCATAGTGGAAGACGGCCTCCGAGAGCCCGCCCTCGGCCACGCTGCGCTCGAAGAGCTGCACGGCGGCCATCTGCGAGAAGGCTGGCACGAACGTGTCGGCTTTCCTTCGCACACGCTCCAGCAGCTCGTCCCACAGCTGCACGAAGGGATGTGGCTCGGTCTCCATCATGAAGCGGATGTGATCGGCCACCACCTTCCCGTCGCCCTGCACCACATGCGTCAGGTTCATGAACGTGTCGTTCACCTCGCCCGAGGCGTTGACGACCCACGTCTGCCGCGCTTTCCGCAGGAACCGCTTCACACGCTTGCTCACGATGGAGCCTCCGATGTAGAGCACGAAGTCGGGAACGTAGCGCTCGTCGTCGGCCACCAGGGCGACGGCCTCGTCTAGATTCGGGTTCATGGGCTGTCCGCTGACGAGCATGGGGCGCTCGGAGAGCATGAACATGCGGGTGACATGGCTGAGCACCGTCGGCGAGATGTCGGCCGGCAGCCACTCTATCATCCGCTCGTCGGGGAGCGACGTCACGGTGAAATCGAACAGCGGCTCCCCGTAGGGCACGTTGATATGCACCGGACCGTGCCGTTCCATGAGTGCCTCGTTCACCAAACGGTTACAGTACCACCGCTGCTCCGCCCGCTCGTCATCGTCGGTCGATGGTGAGAGGACGGGCAGACTGACGCTCCGGCGCACGAAACGCCCCAGGGCATCGGGCTGCGGCAGCGTCTGACCGTCGAGCTGATCGATCCATTGCGGCGGACGGTCGGCCGATATCACCACCAGTCGCGCCTGCTGATAGAAGGCCTCGGCCACGGCGGGTGCCACGTTGAGCAGTGCCGTGCCGCTGGTGACGCACACCACGACGGCGTTTCCCGTTGCCTGCCATATTCCGAGGGCGTAGAACGCCGCCGACCGTTCGTCGGTGACGGGGAAGCACTCGATGTCGGGACACTCGTTCAGATTGTGCACGATGGGCGCATTGCGCGAGCCTGGGCACACCACGGCATGCCGCACTCCGTGCTTCACCAGCAATGCCGTCAGAATATTGATGTTCTCCTTATTACTATACAAGACAAAAAAACTATGAACTATGTTTCGAGCTCCGCTCGCGAAAAAACTATGAACTGTGAACTATGAACTGTGAACTATGAACTAAACAATCAGTCTTTTCATTGCTTCGAGCTTCGACTCCGTCTCCCTCCACTCTTGCTCCTCGTCGCTGTCGCGCAGCAGACCGCCGCCGGCATACAGTCGGTATCCGTCGGCCGCTATCTGCATGCAGCGCAACGACACGAACAGGTGGGTGTCGCCGTTGAGGTTGAGCGGTCCGGTGAATCCGCTGTAGTAGCGTCGCGGTGCCGACTCGTTGCGGCGTATGAAGTCGAACGTCTGCTCCTTGGGCAGTCCGCAGACGGCCGGTGTGGGATGCAGACGGCGCAGCAGGTTGCCGATGCGCGCCTCCTCGGGCAGCGTGAAGTTGAAGTCGCTGCGCAGATGGAGCACGTTGGCGGCCTGCGTGGTATAGGGACCGTCCTCCTCGATGTCGTGCATGAGGTCTTCCGAAGCAGCCTCTCCCAGCAGGAACTGCTCCAGACATTCGGTGATATAGGTGGCCACGTAGCGCTGCTCCTGGATGTTCTTCGTGCTCCAGTCGGGCTCTTCCTGCTGACTGGGAATGTCCATCGTGCCGGCCAGGGCGATGGTGCGCCACTTCCGTCCGCTCCCTTCGAGCAGGATCTCGGGCGTTGCCATGAGCCAGAGCCCCGACCTCCGCGTGCTCACCAGCGTGACGAACATGCGTGGGTAGCGCTCGCAGGCTTTCTGGAAGAGCTCAAGCGGCGTGACCCCCTCGCGCAGCCGTTCGTGCGAACAGCGCGCGAGCACTATTTTCTGGAACTCCCCCGTCTGCAGATGGGCGTGGAAGCTGGCGAAGTCGATGTGATAGCGCAGCCTGGCCATCGCCTGTTCGCGCTGCAAGGCCTCGTCGGCCGTCGTCGCTACAGCCCCGTCGGCCGTCCTGCTGCCGGGGATGCGCATGTCGATATCGGCCAGCGATGGCGAGAGAGCCGCGAGCCGTTCCGCTGTCAGCTCGGGCATGGCGGTCAGATCGTCGGTGAAGAGCGGTATGCGCACCACCTCGTCGGCACGTATCAGCAGCAGCGGTTCGCTGTCGGTAGCGGCAAAGGGGGCCACCACATAGCCGCTGCGCCCGTTCAGCTCGACAGGCGATCTCAGCTCCTCGGGCTCACCGTCGTGCTGCACCACCAGTGTGCACTCCGTCTGGTTGGGCAGTCTGAAGAAAGCGAACCCTCCCATCAGTCCTCGTTCCATTGAGGTTCGCCCTCCTCACCCTTCGGTGAGATGATGTAGTTCGTCACGTGAACGGTGCTGATGAGGTCGCCCAGCGAGTCGTTGATGTGCACGTCCCACACGTGGAGCTTGCGGCCGCGGCTCACCAGATGGGCCGTAGCCGTCACGGTGTCGCCCTCGGCCACCGCCTTCACATGCTCGCCGCTGACGCTGATGCCCACGCAGATCTTTCCCGGACAGAGGGCCGACGAGCCCACGCCCGCCAGGTTCTCAGCCAGAGCCAGCGAGGCACCGCCGCTGAGGAAGCCGAAGGGCTGCCGGTTGCGCTCGTCCACCTGCATGATGGCCTTGCACGTATCCTCCTCGGGGGTTGATATGAACTCCATGCCCAGCGCCGTGGAGAGGTTGGGCTGCTTCTCGATAATCTCTTTTATACTTTCTACGTTCATGGTCACTTTGTGTTTACAAAGGGCAAAATTACAAAAAAAATCTCACTCCCGTCCACGAACCGCCGTTTTTTATCTATTTTAATTCAAGTTTCGCATGTTTAAGGAGTTCTTTGCGAGCAAAGCGAGCAGAGCTCGAGCTCGGAAATTCGCCAGAACGGTACCCCCCTCCTAACCTCCCCGAGGGGAGGGAAATGGCCCCCTCCAAACCTCCCCGAGGGGAGGCTTTCAAAAAGCAGGGGGCTATACTCTCCCCCTCGGGGGAGACGGAGGGGGGGCCCAGTTCTTCTCTTTGTCAATTTATTTAACCGGATTTTTTTGCAGGAATTTTTGATCGTTTTAGAGAGACGAATCGTTTTGAGATGGTAAAAGGATTGAACAAAATCGTGGATTTTTTCGTTCTGATTTTCAAAATGAGCCATTTTACACTCCGAAATGACGCATTTTGCTCTTCAAAATGACGCATTC
>DEJE01000032.1:0-21357 GCA_002353205.1 Prevotella sp. UBA2756
GAGCATCCTCGCACAGTAGGCAGCGTGCCGCCTCTTCATGGATGTGTATCATATCTTTTGATTATTTTAACTGTTTCACGGGGAAAGTAAAGTAGGTGTCGGGGAAGGGCTCGTCTTTCAGCGTGAAGTGCCACCACTCGGTGTCGAGGGGCTTGAAGCCGTGGGCGAGCATGGCGCGGCGCAGAATCATGCGGTTCTTGAACTGCTGCTCGGTGATGCTGCTCTTCGGCGTGGCGGACGATTTCGAGTTTTCGCCTGTGTATTCGCCCGTCTCGGGATTGCCGCAGAAGTCTGGGTGGCTCTCGGGGCCGAACCAGTCGAAGGTACCGCCCATATCGAGTTCCTTCTCAGTTGCCATGTCGAAGAGGGTCAGGTCAACGGTGCTGCCGCGCGTGTGGCCGCTCTTCTCCATGATGTACTCCTGCTCGAAGAGCACGCTCTTGTCGAGGTTGGGGTAGAAGTAGGGCTTCATCTCCGTAGCTGTGAGGTCAGCGGCCCAGCGCACGAAGTGGTCCACGCCCTTCTGCGGACGGTAGGCATCGTAGATTTTCAGGCGGTAGCCCTGCTGTCGCACGTCGTCGCTCACCTCCTTCAGTGCTGCTGCGGCCTGCTTGGTAAGCAGGGCCGTGGGCTCCTCGTAGCCGTCGATGCGCTGGCCCACGAAGTTGTACGTGCCGTAGTAGCGTATTTCTAAGATAGCATCGGGCACCACGTCGGTCAGGGTTACAAACTGGCTGCTGTCATCCGTCGGACTGACCACAGGGTTATCGTCCTCGCTGCCGCAGCAGGTGATCACACATACGCCGCAAATAATTACGAGGATGGCGGCGGCCATCCATAGCTTCTTTTGTTTCATTATTATAAGAGTTTAGTCTAATGGTATCTCCGGATGCTGCACGGCCAGGGGCAGACCCTCCTGCGAGAGATAGAACATGTAGAGGATGACGGGCTTCGTACCCCGGTTCTCGCCGTGGTGGATGGTGTTCACCATCTCCACGACCACCTCGCCCTCATGCACCGTCTTCTCTTTGCCGTCCTGTCCGATGATGGTCAGTTCGCCCTGCACCAGTATGCCGTAGTTCATCACGGGGTGATGGTGCCAGCCCAGCTTCTGCCCAGCGGGAAACTCATACTTCACCGCCACCAGTTCGGGGCGGCCCTGCAGGTAGTCGGGCAGCTCCACACCGTCCCAGCTCTGCGAGGTGCGTATCAGTTCCGTGGATACCACTTGCGGTGTCACCGCGTTGTCTGCATGTGCCTTCTCACAGGCTGTCAGAACTATACTTGTTGCGCCGCAGATAATGATGAGGATGGCGGCGAGCATCCATAGTTTCTTCTTTCTCATAGTTCCTTTACTATTATGTTTTGTCGTCTTTCTCCTTCGTTCTGTAATCTGTCTCATGATTGTCTTCCTTGTTTTTATTCCCTGACCGTGACGACCAGCGACAGGTCGCAACGGCGGAGTATCTCTATCATCTTGTCCTCGTCGAGGGCAATGCAGCCGCCGGTATAGGACTTAGGCCCTTTGCAGTGGATGAAGATATTGCTGCCCTTGGGCCATTCGCAACTGAGATTGAAGTCGGTGGTCAGCCCGTAGTTGTACTGCGGCACGGTGTGGTACATGTCCTCGCCCTTACAGCCGTAGTGGTGGACGGCGGCGGTGTCGATTACCTGATTGTAGTACGGCCCTTCCTCGTCGCAAGCGAAGATGGATGTCGTGACGTCGATATAGGGGATAGCTGTGCCGGGGTTGGGCTTCACACCGAAGGCCTTCATCACGTGTAGCGTACCGGTGGGTGTCTTGGCATCACCCTCACCCGTCTTGCCAATGCCATTTTTGCCAATGTACACGTCGGTGGTGAATATTTCCTTGCCGTCGATGGTCAGCCGGGCCTTGGCCTCGCTGCCACGAACATCGAACACTTCGAGCAACTGTCCCTTGGCAGCGGCATTGTCATCGTTGCTGCCGCAAGAGGTCATTACATATACGCCGCAGAGGATGAGGATGGCGGCAAGCAACCATAGTTTCTTTTGTTTCATATTTGATTATGTTATTTTGAATTTTTGTTTCTCCACGCTCTGGCCCGCACGGCGATGTTCCTGGCGAGGCACTCGCTGTAGAGCCACGGCTCACAGCCGTGGATGTCGCCCACGTTGATGAGATCCTTATACGGTAGGTACTCCGAGCCGCTGTAGCCGGTGGCCACGAGCACGTGGTGCTCAGGTGCAAGGGTGATGGTGATGGTGTCGTGGAGCGTGGCGGGCGTGGCATCGGTGCGCCAGTTTACGGGGTTGATGCAGATGTCGGAGGCGGCGATAATGGGCTTGATGTACTTCACGTCCTTCACCGTGTTGTAACAGATGGTGACGCCCGTGTCGGTCTCGCCCTCGGCGGGACGGATATGCGGACATTCGGCCATGTCAGCCTTGGTTACCTTGTAGCCCAAGACGTAGGCAGCGGCCAACTGCGAGTAGGTTTCGTCGCTGATGTGCTTCAGCAGTTCCACCACAGCCCTGCCGCCCTGGCTGAAGCCTGCGATGATGAGCGGACGGCTCTGGTCGCGCCGGGCCTGAAAGTGGTCGAAGGCCGTTCGGACATCGTCCATTGCCAACCTGACGCGGCTGTTGATGGTGTCCTCGTTCTGCGTCACCCAGGCATCGATGGTGGTGTGGCGGTAGTATGGGGCATAGAAACGGTTGCCGGGCGACATATAGGCTGCCACCTTGTTGATTTCCGTAGCCATGTGCTCGCGGTGCGTGGCGTTCCACACATCGGCGTAGTGGCACCGTCGCCCGTCCTCCGTCATCCAGTCCTCCTCCCATGTCGAGACCACGTAGAAGACGTCGGCCCCCGTGCCGAGAGCGTCACCTTCGGCTGTCACCCACATCGTCAGGTCGTCGTAGTCGGGAGCCACAGGCACGTATAGCTGCTCTGCCACCACAGGATTGTCATCCTTATTGTTGCAGCATGTTATCACACATGCGCCGCAGATAAAGAAGAAGATGGCGGCGAACATCCATAGTTTCTTCTGTCTCATCTATTATCTTTTATTTGCTTTTTCATTTTCAGTATGCGGCGCACGCTCTGGTTGATGCGTTCCTCGGTGAGCGTGCCGTCCTCCACGGCCTTGATGACGGCATCGAAGGCATCAACGAAGTTCTGCGGGCCAAGCACGATGTCGGCACCGGCCAGCAGCGTACCCACGGCGGCCTCGGCATTGGTGTATTGCTGGGTGATGGCTCCCATCTCCATGGCATCGGTGATGATGATGTTCCGGTAGCCCAGTTCGCCGCGTAGTTTGTCTTGCAGGATGATGCTCGACATGGTGGCGGGGATGTCGGAGCCTGTCACGTTGGGCGTGGCGATATGGGCCGTCATAATCAACTGCGCGCCCCACGAGATGCTGGCCTTGAAGGTCGTCATCTCACAGGAGAGCATCTCGTCCCACGTCTTCAGGCTCTGCGCATAGCCGAAGTGCGTGTCGGCCTTGGTGTCGCCGTGGCCGGGGAAGTGCTTGATGCAGCCCGTCACGCCGGCATCCTTCAGCCCCTGCAGATAGCTGACGACCATCGGCGCGGCCACCTCGGGATTGTCGCTGAAGGCACGGGCACCGATGACGATGTTCTCAGGGTTGGTGTTCACGTCGGCCACGGGGGCGAAGTCGATGTCGAAGCCGTAGCGGCGCAGATAGGTGCCGATGGTGTTGCCGCAGTGGTAGGCATTCTGCGCATCGCCCGTGGCACCGATGGCCGCCATCGACTCAAACTTCTCCACTGCGAAGTTCCCGTTGTTGGCGATGCGGGCCACGCGGCCTCCCTCCTCGTCGATGCAGAGCAGCGGCGAGCCGCCAAGGGCGCGTATCTGGGCGATGAAAGCCTTGAGTTGTGCCTCGTCCTCGATGTTGTGGGCATAGAGGATGACGCCGCCCACGGGGTATTTCTCGTTCACGCCGCGCATGGTCTCGTTGACGGCCTGCAACTTGATGGCCCTGATGTCGTCCGTACTGCCGTCGACGCTGCTGGGCTGGTTGAAGTGGATGGTGGTGTCGAGACACTCGGGGCGCACATAGAACAGTTGCCCCACCTTCTCGCGCAGCGTCATCCGCTGCAACTGCGCCTCCACCTCGTCGGTCGGAGGTGTCACCGGGTCGTCCTCGCTGGAGCACGAGGTGAGAATTGTAGAGCCGCTGGTAATGAGGATGGCGGCCAGCATCCATAGTCTTATCTGTTTCATATTACTTGCTCAATTGCTTGACGGGGAAAGTGAAGTAGGTATCGGGGAACGGTTCGTCCTTCAGGGTGAAGTGCCACCACTCGGTGTCGAAGGGCTTGAAGCCGTGGGCGAGCATGGCGCGGCGCAGAATCATGCGGTGGGCGAACTGCTCGGCGGTGATGCTGCGCTTCGGCTCGGCAGGGCTTTTGCTATTGTCGCCCGTGTATTCGCCCGTCTCTGGATTGCCGCAGAAGTCGGGGTGACTCTCAGGACCGAACCAGTCGAAGGTGCCGCCCATGTCGAGTTCCTTCTCTGTCGCCATGTCGAACAGTGTCAGGTCGAGGGTGGAGCCGCGCGTATGACCGCTCTTCAGGCAGATATATTCCTGGGGGAAGAGCACACTCTTGTCGAGGTCGGGATAGAAGTAGGGCTTCATCCGGGTGTCCTCCAAGTCCTGCGCCCAGCGCACGAAGTGGTCAACGCCCTTCTGCGGACGGTAGGCATCGTAGATCTTCAGGCGGTAGCCCTGAGCCATTACGTCGTCGCTCACCTTCTTCAGACTGTCGGCGGCTTGCTTGGTCAGCAATGCCGTCGGCTCCTCGTAGCCGTCGATGCGCTGGCCCACAAAGTTGTACGTGCCGAAGTAGCGAATCTCCAAGATGACATCGGGCACCACGTCGGTGATGGTTACGAACTGGCTGCTGTCGATTCCCGACGTTCCGTCGCCTACCCGTAGCCTTTCGGTCGGGTTGACAACAGTTTTTGTCTCGCTTTTACGGAAGCAAGAAGAAACGCATACGCCGCAAATGATTACAAGGATGGCGGCGAGCATCCATAGTTTCTTTTTCATTGTCACTTCTTTAAAGAGGAAACGGACCAGTGTCCGCTCCCTCAGCATGATTGTTGTTTACTTCGCTCGCTTAATCGTAACCTTTTCACCTTTATGTATATACACACCGGGCTGCGTAGGTTTGCGACCTATCTTGAAGCCTTGAAGCGTCCACCAGTCGGTGTTGGAGTCGATGGCAGAACCATCGACCACTGTGATTCCGTTCGACAGGTTCTGCAGGTCGATGACGTAGGGATTCCACGACGTGCCGATGTTGTCATCGCTGACAAACAGCTGCGTGTTGTCGATGTCGATGATGGCACCGTTCAGGCAGGTGCGCAGCGTTATGGGCTGACCGGCTCCCTCGCCACTGATGACGAGATAGTACAAACCGTTCTCGCTGGCACGGGTGGCACCGCGGCACTCGTCGCCGATGAATGCGGCCACTTCACAGGTATCAACGACGGCATCGCCATCTTTCAACTGGATGACCATTGTCATGTTGTTCGGATAGAGGCCTAAGTCGACAGGCTTGAAAATGCGCAGACCTTCAGGAGCACGTCGTGGTGCTGCCATGCGTGCCTTAGCTGATGCCGCTGATACCATCGGATAGACAAACGACTTCGTCTGGCCGTCAGTGCTGTAGTACAGATAGCCGCGTCCGCCCTCCAGGGCTTTCAGACTGCCTTCCCAGCCGTAACTGCCGTAGATGGCCACGGCGGTCTGCGACTTCACGATGTCGCCCTGCTGCGGGTTGGCAGCGGCCAGTGCCTCGCCGACGGTCATCGTCGTGAGCGGCGTATAGGCTATCCAGTTCCAGCCATTCTTTAGCGTGACGGGCATCTCGGCAGCCGCTGGCTGACGGCCAGACACAGAGAGTTGAGCGTTAGGTGCAGCATCCTGCGTATTCGGCAGTCGAGTCACTTTCAGTTTATACATCGCATTGGCGGTGGGTACGAGCGTGCCGTTCCATTCCGCGCCATTGTAGTCGCTGAAGTCCTTGCGGTCCTTGATGAGCATCATCCAGTCGGCATAACTGCTGAAGATATGGTCGAGATACTGACTCTCTGGCTCCACGCCGAAAGCTATCCAGTTCCAGTTCTCGTGGACGGGGATGAGTTGCTCCACCTTGTCGCTCTTCGTCCAGATGGCAGGCGCATCGAAGTTGCCTATCATCTGATCCTGCGAGAAGGTGACATTGACGGCAGCACCATCGACCGCGAGTTGCGCATCCGTATAGGCCACGCCCTTCGAGGCATCCCAGATGCGGAAGGTTACGGCTTTCTGTTGATCTTTCGCCTTGGTGTCATCGCCATAGACGGTCATCGTGAAGTAGGCCGCACCGCGCACCTTCTGCGGCGATGCCACACCACGGCACTCGCCACCAATGAATGCTGCCACCATGCTCTCCTGATTCTCCATCAGAATGCCGTTGATATACACCTGTCCGATGATGCTCATGTTGTGATCGTATTTCGTCGGGTCAACCGTCCAGTCGGGTTTCTCGCCGCTCACCTTCATCACAATGCGCAGAGGCTCCAGTATCTCGCTGTTGCCCTGCAGGCCGATGGTCACGTCATAGTTGCCCACAGCCACCAATGGGTTCACTTGGAAGCGCAGCGTCTTGGTCTTCAGTGCCTGCACATCGTCGCTGCGCTCGCTATCCACCAGCGACAGCCACTGTGGCATACTATATAAGGTATAATACTCCGTCTGTCCGCTTTTGTTCTCGATGTCGACGTCGAAGGTGTAGTCATCACCATATTTCTTGATGACGTTCACCGAGTCNNAGCGTGTTCTGCTGCACGTAGGCAGTCCACTTGATGGGGTTCGACGTATTGCCGTGCAAGTCGTGGATGTCGGCCAAAGTGATGTTGAGCATGGTGCCCTCGATGTCGCGGGGCGAGATGCCAGCACCGGTGAGGTTGATGACCACCTTGCGCTCTGAGGCTACTGGCGAGGCGATGAGCCGCGTCTCGTCAGGGGCGTTCTTCAAGGGGAAGTTGGAACCCGTCAGTTCTGTCTTGTCCTGCGTAGTGATGCTTTCACCAACATTGTCTGGTGCCATGTTCTCCATTGTTTTCACTTTGGTCGTTACACCGTTCTCTGTGCCGGTCTTCTCAAAAGGATAGTAGGCCAGGAGGCCACGGCTATAGACATCAGCCGTGTCGAGGGTGTTGTAGATGTTGCTGAGCAGGCGGCTCTCGGAGAGCGTGGCCTTCCAGATGCGCAGCTCGTCGATATAGCCGTCGAAGCCTTCGCCCAGCCGCATCACGGCGCCCTCCATGGCGGGCATGTCGGCCTCGGCAATGACAGCGGTGCGCTGGCCATTGAGGTAGAACGAGGCAGCCTGTCCGCGAACAACGTTCAGTGCCATGTGGTTGGCGCGTTCCAGACTGGGGAAGTCCTCGGTGCTGGCTACCGTGGTACTCTTCTCGCCGTAGTCCAGATGCAGGTTGTTGGCTGTGTCGTAGTAGAGACGCAGACGGTTCTGCGGCACACTGCCCGTCTCGAAGATAGTGGCCTCACTTTCCGGGTTGGTGTTGAGCTGTGCCCAGAGTTCGATGGCATAGCTGTCGCCACGGCTGGTTTTGATACGCGTGATGTCGGCATCGGCCGTCTCGTCAGCTTCTATGTGGAGCATGTAGTTGGTGTTCTCTATCGACCAGGTGTCTTCCAGCAAGATGTCATGAGTGTGGCGCTGGTCGGCGATGGTGCTGCCGTGCCCCTCGTTCATGGGCCAGTAGTTCACCAGTCCATAGACATAGTTGTCTTTCGACTGATACTTCGTGGCTTCTGCCTCGTGCACATCGCGGTAGATGCTAAAGAGGCTCAGGTCGTGGATCTTTGCCGTGACAGGGCCTAAGTAGAGGCGGTTGTCGTCGCTGTAGTGGATGGCCTCTGTGCTGGTCTGCGAGACAGGCTCATTCTCGAAGAGACGCTCGCTGCTGGTATCCCACTGGGCGAGCATGTTCAGCGTGTGGTCAGAAGCCTTGTAGCTCAGCACGCAGTAGGTCCACACGTCCGTAGGCACGGTGGCATGGCTCACCAGTTCAGCACCGGCAATATGCACGTGGGCATGGCCCTCATCGTCGAAGCTCAGCGAGAACACATTGGTGCCTACGCCCAGTTGCAGGACGGTACCCATCGTCTCACGGTTGAGCCAGAAGTCGGTGCTGAAGTCGCCGTTGAGGAAGATGGGGTTCTCCGTGTGTGCACCGCCACCACGACGGCTCAGGTGGGCCGCCACCTCGTGGCTGACGGTCTGCTGGTTCAGTTTGGCAGTGACGATGACGTTCTTGTCGCCCACGTAGCCGGGCACGATGTCCTCGTTGAACTCCACGGCCAGCTCGTCGCCGTAGCCCAGAATGCCGTTGGAAGGCGAGGGCGTGAAGAGGTTGCGGGGGCGAGTCATGTCCTTGATGACAGCGACGGGGGCGCTGTAAACATGGACAAGGTCGGTGCCGTAGGGCGTGGTGGTAAAGCCACGGAACTCGTAGTTACCCTCGGGGTAGGAGAGGTCGCTCGACATATCGACGGCCAGCCGCAGGTCGCCCGTGGCGGGCAGCATGTCGTAGGATGTGTTGAGCGAGTCGGCCTTGTCAGTGACCCAGGTGTGGAGGTCGGTCCACTGCGTGTTGCCGGCAAAACGATACTGCACGCCCACGTTCTTCAGGTTCTTGAACTGGCGGTCGAAGTTGGTCAGTTTCAGTTGCAGTTCGCCCGTCTTATTGTCGGTGTTGAGCACAGGCTCGGTGATGGCCAGGTCAATGGGCGATGACGAGGGCTTGAAATGCACGTTCAGCACGCACTTGTCGTTGATTTTGATGGGCTGGTACTGCGAGAGGAACCATATCTCGATGCCCTCGTAGTCGAGTATGCTCTGGTCGGTCTGACGCACGGTGATGACCTTCTTCACCGTCTCGCCGGCAGGCACGAGCACGCTGCGACCGTCGGCAGCCACACCGTCCATGAACACCTCCAGTCCGTGTGGGTTGGCCGTTTCCTTCACCATCAGTTTATAGATAAAGTCGAAGCTCTGGTTGGTGGCGCTCTGGTTGGTGAGGTGCAGCGTGAACTGTCCCGTGCCGCCGGCCGGTATGTCGGTCAGCGTGGCCTGCTTGGCCGATATGCCGCCGTCGGTGCTGACCTGTATGACGGGCTGCTCCATCTGCTCCGTCCCGTAGGAGATGACGTGCTGCTTCTCCGGCTCGTAGTACTTGGCGTATTCCTGTCCCTCGTAGGGGTTGTAGCTCTGCCCGCCTCGCAGCAGGAAGATGTCGCTCCAGCCTCGGGGCGAGCGGTAGATATCGACGGTGAAGTCGGTGCCGGGGTTGCCGTCCACGAGGTCGTAGTCAAACTCGGCGTAGGTCTTCACGTTGTCGAGCGAGTCTCCCCACATCTGAGTGTTGCTGTAGCCCACCTCGGTCTTGAAGTTTATGTTGGTGCCGAAGCTTGCAGTAGAATTGATACTGAACATGGTCTTCACCTCGCCGATGACACCTACTTTGCCATTGAAGACGGTGGTGGAAACGTGTGTCGTGTCGCGGCGTTCACTGAAGGAGTAACTTGTGCCACCGTCGAAGGAGCGGTTCTCCTTGTAGTACTCCCCACTGCTGAACGCCTCTATTTTGTCTTTCTCGTTCTCAGCGAGCCGCTCCCGCCAGAGTCGTGCCGACTCGTTGTAGTGCAACACCATGTTCTGCGAGCGTCCGCCCGTGCCCGGCTTCCAGACGTAGGTGTCCTCGGTGCCGTAGTTGGGGTCGTCTGGGGTGAGCCATGTCAGATAGACGTCCTGGTCGGAGGTGTTCTGATAGCTCCTGGCCGAGGCTTCGTCCATGTACTCCAACAGGGCGTTGCGCGTGTCTATGATCTTGGGTATCATGGTCTCCTCTATCTCAAGGGCAGAGAACACGAAATTGGTTCTGATGCTGTCGTTGATGCTCACGGCCTCCTTCAGCCCCAGCACGATGCCGTCGGCTTCGCGGTGGAAGCCCAGCTTGCGGCAGGTGCCGATGATGTAGTTGTGTGACGTGCCGATGAACACGTCGCCGTCAGCACCTACATATTTGTCGCCCGTACTCGTGGCGATGTTCTCGGCAGTGGTGTAGGCCCATGTCGTCTCGTCTTTCCACTGCCAGGCCGTAGAGCCCTTCTCGCCTACGACGGCTGTGGTCTTAGCCTTGCTGCCTGAGATGATGGCCACGCCCATGCCGACGGCAACGTCAAGGTCCACGCCCCAGATGAGGTCGAACGACAGTGTCTCGTCGGCATATACCCCCTTGGTCTCACTGTCGGTCTTGGTATATACGGTGCCAGTCTTCCATGTTGTCTTCGACTTGCCTCCGGGCGGGTCGCGCAGCACCATCTGCACCTGCTCGGGTCCGTCGGTCACAAAGTTGTTGCCGTTGGTCAGCTCGCCCAGCACAATGCCGTTCAGCGAGGGGCCTACGTAGGTGCGGTTGTTGCGCTCGAACGACAGGCTGAACATGCGGGTGTAGGGTGCCGTCACGTTGGGCGCGCCGGTGGTGAAGGTGACTTCGTTCCTGCCCGTCTTGTCTAAGCGCACCTGGTTGCGCTTCAGCTGGTAGATGTCGCCAGCCTTCAGGTCGGTCATGGTGGGGTCTATCACACGAGCCACCACGCTCTGCTCGTCGCTCATCTCGTTGGCGATGGTCAGCACCTGTCCGCTCAGCGGAATGGTGTCGGTGACGGCCGTGCCTGTGTCGTGGTTGGTGTAGGCCTCATAGCCGAAGAGACCGAAGGTGTACTGCTTCTTGCGGGCAAAGACGGGGAAACTGTAGGTGTAACGCACGGTGCCGTCGGCCTCACGGGTCCAGATGTCGGTGATGTCGGTGGTCTCGGTACTGCTCACGGCGTAGTCCTTCATCTCCCGTTCGCCGAAGGCTCCGTCGCCGTCAGCCTGCCACAGGGCCACTTCTGGCTTGGCAAAGTAAGTCTGCACCATCTTGGTGTTATACTTATAGTAGTTCCACACGCTGTCGCCCTGTTCGGTCAGCACTTTCAGCGAGTCGGTCATCTCCTTGCGCACGTTGGTCAGGTCTATCTGCGGCAGGGAGGTGAACTCAAGATCCTCATTCTTGGGAATCTCAATGCTCTTCACGATGTACTTCAGTGGGGGCAGCAGGGCCGAGAACTCACCCGTCTGCGGGTCGGTCTCGATGACGATGTACTTCGCATCGTCCCCTGTTTCCGTCTGTGCCGTACTCTGTATGGCCGTGGTGTCGCTGGCCCAGGTGCGGCTTTGCGTGGCATCGGTATTGAACAAGAACGACTCGTTGCTCAGCTTCAGCGTAATCTTGGCCTGGCCGATGTTGTTCTTCGTGGCTCCGAAGCCCACGGCCAGTGTGTCGGCCCGTGTGCCACCAGCCACACGGCCCACGAAGTTGACCAGCGTAGAGTCGGCAAAGTCGTAGGTCATGGCACGGTTGAAGTTGAAGCGGCCCTCAGTAGGGAAGCGTCCGCCGCTGACCATCGTGTGGCCGTCGAGCTTGGCTTCAACGAAGTGCTGGCCTATGGGCACCGACACGCGGTAAAGGCCGTTAGCATCGGTCTGCACAATCTTTCCGTCCTCGGTCTGCAGGTCGCCGTCGACGTAAATCTGGATGCCCTCAGCGGGTATGTTCGTGCCAGCATAGTAGATGTGGCCCTCCATGGGGAACGACGACACATCCTCGAAATCGATGTTGTTGGCCGTGAGGCTCGTCGGACTGACAAACATCGAGCGCGTGTTGGGCGAGAACTCATGGATGCCCAGTTCGGGAGCCAGTTTGTAGTTGGTGCCGCCCTGCTGGAAGGGTATACCTTTTATAATATAATCGCCCTCGGCGTCGGTCACGCCGTAGAGGGCCAGCCGCTGCGGCACGCTGGCCGACGGCTGCGCATTGACGCCCACCTCGGGGTGGTTCAACTGGTAGATGCCGTCCTGACGGCTGATGTCGAAAGCGTAGCTCTTCACGTTGATGCCCTCGTCGAGCGGCCAGTAGAGGATGAGGCCATTCTCCGTGCCGCCCAGGATGCGGGTGTAGTTGGCCTCAATCTCGTCCTTGGTCAAGGCGCGGTTCCACAGGCGGATGTCGTCGATGTAGCCGTTGAAGGGCTGGCCCATGTTCGTGTATAAACTCGAAATGCCACCCACAGCCAGTGTGGGGCTGTTGCTGTTGCCCCAAGCCTTATACCTGGTGTCGTCCAGCGTATAGGTCAGCAGCGTGTCGGTGCCCACATAGCAGGTTAGCATGCCGTGGTCATAGACGGCGGTGACGTGGGTGAAGTCGGTGCTGCTGAAGGGTAGCCTCTTGTTGAAGTGGTGTGAGTAGTTGGTTGTGCCGCTTTGAACGACACGGTTCAGGTAGAAGTTCTGGCCGTCATCGCTCCTGACGCCCAGTTCCAGTCCGTTGCCCAGTCGCAGGATGGTCTGGTTGGCTGCGCCGCCTGCGTCTTCGCCTAATGGTCGTGCCCAGAACTGGATGGTGAAGGCACCGTCGCCGTTGAGCACCTTGGCGTACTTCTCCTTGTCGGCAGCCGTCCACTGCAGGCCCTTGCCCACGCCCTCAATGTAGCGCGAGAGGTACTGCGGCTGGTCAGCATCGGTATCGGCACTCGACTTGATGAGGTTCACGCGGGCTCCGGCCACGGCTGTTCCCGTGCCGTAGGAGATGTGGCCGGTGATGGTGCCTCGGGCCTGCGAGAAGCCGGGCGTGATGACCTCGTCAGTCTTCACGAGTTGCTCGTCGCACTTGGCACCGTAGGCCTCCACGGAGTATTCATAGTAGGAACCGGCCAGTGGACGGTCGTCAGTATAGGTGTACTCCGAGGCCGTGCCATGTACCTCGTCGGTCAGCACCGTCCACTCCTCAGTGCCGATGGCGCGGCGCAGCACGCGGAAATAGATGTCGTTGGTCACGTCGGCCCGCGCCACCTTCCACTTCACGATGACGGTCTTCTCTTCCGTGCCCGTCGAGGCTTTCACCTCGCTGATGTAGCTGCCCGCAGGCAGGTTGCCGGTATAGACGTTCGAGTAGAAGTCCTTGTCAACGTAGGTGGTTTTCACGCGATAGTCCATCAGGTCGCACACCGAGCCTTCGGCATCGAAGCTGGCCTGCGACTTATCCGGGTCTACCATCATGCTGCTGTCAAGCACGCGCCAGGCATTTTTGCCCGCAGGAGAGTACTCGATGGTCCAGTTCTGGCCCGATGGCTGTACACAGTATTCCCACACTAAGCGCACGGCCCCGTCGTAGCTGCGGTCTTGCTTCAGTGTGATGGGCATTTCGAGCGTGGTGTTCGCCTGTTTCTCAATCCAGAAGTTGGCAATGAGCCGCCCCTGGGTAGCCAGCATGCCGCTGGCCAGCTGGTCTTTGTATTTGTCAGACAATATGTCGGGCAGGAAGATGACGCGGTAGTTGTACTGCTTCTCATAGTCTATGTCGGTGTCGGTCACCTGCAGCGTGGTCTCGTCGCCGTTGAGTTCCTTGACAACGGTGTACTCGGTGGCCTCCTGTCCGACCTCGTAGCGGATGACATACCACTTGCCGTCGGTGCGGCAGGGGCGGGTAATCCATCTATTGCGGGCACGACCCTGGGCCTTCTCGTTGCGCGTCCAGGTGACGACGTTCTGCTTGTGCCACTTGTCGAACACGATGTTGACACTGAGGGGACGGGTAAAGGGGTCTATCGTGACCTCTTCCTCCTGAAGGGTAAGGGTGTAGCTGTAGTTAGAACCGCCGTCAGGGTCTATCTCAGCGATTCGGGTATAGTAAACCGTTGCCGGGTAGAAGTAGGCACCGCAATTATAGCCATAGAGCCTGACAGGAGTGGTGGTCTGGATATCCATCAGCCCGTCGTGATTGGCTGTTACCGTGAAATCATCGAGATTCAGGGTGGCGGTGGCATACCTGGCATCATTCGCCGGGTTACCGACAAAATCTCTGCGTGTCTGGTATTCTTGCCGGGCGTATGAAGACTTTCTGGCGTTCTTTGCCTCATAGGTCAGCGTGCAGTCGTCGCCCCAGTCTATCGTCAGCTTGGGCAGCGGACGGTTCTCCGAATAAGAGTCTGAGAAGTCGATGCCTTTCTCGAAACGCACGCTGGCATAGAAATCGGCCTTCGTTGGCCAGTCGAAGTATTCGGCTTCATACTTGATGACTATTCTTTTCACCCCCTCGGTGAAGAAACGTTGGGCGGGAGTGATGCGGAACCGCAACTTGCCCGTGCTGAGATATCCCGGGGTATAGGCATCAAGAATCGACACATAGCCCCAGCTGCTGTCTGTAATGGTGCAGGTCGGATTGACCTCTTGGTATTTTGCCTTATCCCACTGGCCAACCTTGTGCTGCACATTGTCGTTCGTAACCAGAAGCACCTCGCCATTTAGCAAGGGGTCGCCTATCACGTTCTTCCACGGAGTAGCCATGAACTCAAATTCCCAATAGCAGTCACCTGAAAAGACATCGAAACTCTTGATAGTCTTAAAGTATTTCGCCTCGTCGTTATCATGACGACTATCCACGTAACCTTCATAAGTGTATTTGCCGCCTCCGGGGTCATCACGTTCTTCCGCCCATGTCGGCACAGTTGCTGCCATGAGCAGCACGAGCACTGCGGCCAGCCGCTGTAATAGGCCGGGCCGCCTGCCTTGTCTAAGGTTGAATTGCTTTGTTCTCATATTGAAATTCTATTTATGTTTATACAAGATGATAGGATTGCCGCCAGTTTGTGACCGACAAACTGCCAGTTTGTAGCCGACAAACCATCAGTTTGTCGGCTACAAACCAGCAGTCCGAAGCATTAAAACTACTCTTGCCTCCCATCGTTACAATCATCTTTATGGTTGCTTGGCCAGTTTCAGCCCCGTGGCCTCAACGTATTCGCCCTCGGCGAGTGTGGCCTTGGCCGTGCCTGTGTAGGTTTTGCCGCCATCGTCGGTGACGGTGAAGCTGAAGGTGCGCTGGCCGCCGGTGGGCAGCAGGGCGACGAAGACGGCCTCCCCCGACCCTTCTATCTGGAGGGGAGCGCTGGATGCCACGCCCGTAGCGTGGACATCGGTCTGGGCCGTGTTGATACCGATGGCCACCGTAGCTGTCTGGGGATAAGTGCCGGCATCGCTGCCCGTGCCGCCGTAGCTGATGGCGAGCTTATGGATGGGGATGACAGCATCCGTAGCTTTATCGACAAACGAGAACTTGCACACCGTGAGCAGGCTCTTCATCTTCGCCATTGTGGCATCAGCCGTCTGGTCGGTTACTGCCGTGACGGTGGCCTTGCCAAAGACATAGTGGTAGTTCGTGGCCAGTGTCTCTAACGTGCCGGCCTGTCCTGCGAGTGAGATAGTATAGCTGTCGTTCGTCGTGAAAGTCGTAGCGGGATAGACCACGGCGAGGTAGTCGCCCTGACGACACGCCACGTCGCCCGTGAACGGTGAGGTAGCGGCTGTGGAGGCGGCTGTCAGCGGGCCGCTGTAAACTTCATCTTCTGGGTTGGTGCGGCTCAGATTGCAGTACGTCAGACGGTCGCCAGCCGTCCACAAGGCCGAAAGCCCGTCATCCTCAGTAAGCGTGGCGCGGGTGAGCGCCTGCCGTGCTGCCGCCCCGTCGGTTTGCGTAATGGTCATGCGGCGCACCTTCACGCCGTCGTCGGGCTTGTCCGTCTGATCATCATCGCCCGAGCAGGCCGTCAGCCCGACAAGCATCATGCTGCCGAGCATCGCCCATAGATAGTGTCGTCTCTTGTTCATAGTGTGTGTTGTGGTTTTTCGTTATGGTTCGTCTTCTTCATCCTGGCTGAAGCCGCTGCTCGACTTTCTATACCCGGGAATCTCTCCGTTTATCCCACTGCTGCCACTGAGCAGATGCTGTTGTTGCCGTAGGGCTATCGCCCTCATTGCGGGTCTGTTGTATTTTCTTTTCATCTTGATGCTTATTATATTAAAAGTTTGACTTTCTTATTCCTTCGGTGATAGCGGGCAGGAACTGGGCCTTGCGACTGGATATATAAGTGGTGACGATGCAACCGTCAGAGCTGGCAGACGCCCCGAATCCTGCTTCCGCCGCTTCTCTTGCTCCGTCGCCGCAGAAGGGGATGTGCGTCACGTTGGCCTGGCGGTCGCCCAGCATCATGAAGAGCATGTCAAGGTCCTGCTGTGTCCTGACGGCGGGCATGATCTGCCGCATGCGCTGGCAAAGCTCCTCCACGCCCAGCTCGTCACTGGCGAAGACGTTGCCGATGCCTACTTTGTAGCCCTCTATCTCGTACTCCTTGTAATCGGAAAACAGAATGTCTTCGTCGGTCATGCCGTCGAACGAGGTACGTGCCTTGCGCATGGCGGCATAGTAGGTTTCAACGTCGGAGAGATCCGACTGCTGCAACAGCCACTCGTAGAGCCGTCGGTCGGTGGCGGTGGTAGTGGTCGTAGTCAGGTTGTCTGTATCGGAGAGTATGCCAGAGAGCATCAGCCGTGCTTCGGTGGCAGTGGGTTTCTCGCCCAGTTCTTCGTACATGCTGGCGATGATGGTACAGGTGGAACCCACGGGCAAGGCGTAATAGAAGAGCGGTTGCGCTGTGGTGACAGAACCCGTGCCGTGGTGGTCAATGATGTGCAGGATACGGGCCGACGACATACCATTGGCGGCCTGTGCGAACTCACTGTGGTCGGTCATGATGATGTTCTGCCCTGCCGCATCGTCCAGGATGGCAGGTGCTTCGATGCCGGCCTCTTGCAATACATAACGTGGCTCGCAGATAACCTTCCCCGCCACGCGGGCCTTGGCGTTGATGCCCATGCGCTGCAACAGGCTGGCGTAGGTCATCGCAGACAGAACGGCATCGCAGTCGGGACTCTTGTGGCCCACCACCAGCACACCATCGCCATAGTCCATGCCTGTGATAACGGTACGCAGGGGCGTACTATAGACTATCGTCTCGTCGGAATCGCTACACGACACCGACAGGCATATACAGAGGAGATATGCAAAAAGAATCTTAAACTGTTTCATTTTATCTTATTGCTTTTTTCTCCATTCTTCGGCCCTGACGGCGATGTTCTTAGCCAGGCACTCGCTGTAGAGCCACGGCTCGCAACTGTGGATGTCGCCCACGTTGATGAGGTCCTTGTACGGAGGATATTCCGATGCGCTGTAGCCCGTGGCCACGAGGACGTGGTGTTCCGTCGAGACGGCGATGGTGATGGTGTCGTGCAGCGTGGCGGGGATGGCATCGGTGCGCCAGTTCACGGGATTGATGCAGACGTCGGATGCGGCGATGACGGGCTTGATGTACTTCACGTCCTTCACCGTGTTGTAGCAGACGGTGACGCCCGTGTCGGTCTCGCCCTGGGCGGGGCGGATGTGGCTGCACACGGCCATGTCGGCCTCGGTCACCTTATAGCCGAGGACGTAAGCAGCGGCCAACTGCCGGTAGGTCTCGTCGCTGATGTGCTTCAGCAGTTCCACCACCGCCATGCCGCCCTGGCTGAAGCCGGAGATGACGAGCGGCCTCGACGGGTCTCTCTGCTGCTGGAAGTGGTCGAAGGCCGCGCAGACGTCGGCCATAGCCAGACGTGTGCGCGGCCGGATGGTGTCCTCGTTCTGCGTCACCCAGGCGTCTATCGTCGTGTGGCGATAGTAGGGAGCGAAGAAGCGGTTGCCGGGCGACATATATGCTGCCACACCACGCATCTCCGTGGCCATGTGTTCGCGGTGGGTCGGATTCCAGACGTCGGCATAGTGACTCACCGTGCCGTCCGCCGTCGTCCAGTCGTCATCCTCGTTGCCGACGATGCCGTTCTTCAGGGCTTCCTCCACCTTGTCGATGATGGCGTTGGAGTAGGCGTGGGTCATCACCAGGGCCTTGGCGCAGGTGCGCTTCTGGGCATCCTTCTGGACGAAGGGATAGTGACGGGCTATCTCCCACTGCTCGTCGTAGAGGCTGGCGTTGGTCATGTCGCCCTTCTTGCGTTTCGAGTCGCCGAAGGTCTTGTCGTCCTTATCAACGGGACTGAGCCAACCGCCTGAGATGTCGCGCAGGATGTCGTAGTTCTGCACGGTATAGGTCACGCGGACACGGCCCTCTTTGATGTCGAGTCGGATGACGGGTGTGATGCTGACGGAGTATTTGTTCAGTGTGCCCGTATGCTCCACGGTGTTAGAGATGGTCGAGGAGATGATGATGCAGCCAGCCTCCTTGTCGTTGAGCGTGATGGCATTATGGTCTTTGAAGGTAGCAGTGGCCCAATAGTTCAGCGCCACGTAGAGTTGCTCCTTCGTCTTGCCCTCGGCCAGGATGACTTGCTGATAGGTCAGCGACTCGTTCTTGTCGAGCGTTAGCTCCTCGGCCAGGTTCTTGGCGGCATCGAGCCACTTGTCGCCATATTTCTCTTTAGCATATTTCTCTATGTCGGCGGCCTTCATCATCTGCGCCTGTACAGTCATTGTGCCGCTGATTGTGAGGATGGCGGCAAGCATCCAATGGAAAAACTTTCTCATTATAAGTAACTATTCAAATTTATTTGGATGATTGACAGGGTCATGAGCAGGGCCGCACGGTTGACGCCGAGCTTGACGGCGCGGTCGATGACACGGTGGCGGCGCTCCACCTCGTCGACGATGACCCGGTTCTTGAGGCGCAGTTCGTCGTCCTTGCGGGCCATGCGCCACACGAGGAAGCATACGAGCGCCACGAGCACCGCGATGATGCCCGTGAGCAGAAGGATGAGTGTTGATGTGTGCATAAGCGTACCTTTTTGTCGTTATTACGGCGCGAAGGTACACAAAAATGCCTGCGCCCGCAAGGGCACAGACAGATTCGGACGTCGTTTCAGACAGATTCGGACGTCAGAAAGACCATTTCTGACGTCCGAAGACAATTTCAGGCATATTATGACTTGCTGTCAGACCATCATTGCCGGGCAGCCCTGAACTCGGAAGGAGTCATGCCGTAGCGCGACTTGAAGCGGTCGCCAAAATATTTCCGGCTGCTGAAACCACTCTGCTGCGCCACTTGCCCAAGGTCAAGACCGGGTTGGTCAAGCAACAACTTGTAGGCATGTTCCAACCGCAGGTCGTTGATATAGGCCGACAGCGATGGATGGCTGCTGCCCTTGGCAAAGGCGGCACCAATGCGCTCCTTCGAAAGCCCGAAACGGTCGATGAGCATCTGGCGGTCGCAGGTGGGGTTGAGGTAAAGTTGCTCGCGGACGATGGTGTCGTGAATCTGGGCGAAGAGGTCGGTGTCAATAGTATCTTCTGCGTTTCCACCCTTTGGTGTGTCCAGAATCTGAGGCGATAAAAGAGCCTCATACCTTTCTTTATACGCCATCGCCTCGTCAATCTGCCGCACCAGCGCACGGTTCTTGCGCCGCGTCTCATGGTGCTTGTAGAGGGCGAACAGGGCGAAGCAGACGGCCAGCAGTCCGATGACACCCGTGCTCCATGCTATCAATGCGTTGCGACGCGCCTCTGCCCGCTGCCGCTCCGTCTCATACTGCTGTTCGATGGCCTGGTAGCGGGCGCGGTGCTCGCGGGCAGCAGCGTCGCGCACGATGGCCTCCAACTGGCGGAAGGACTCCTCCATGCTGCCGCTCTCGCCGATGGCGGCGTAGGCAGCGGCGATATACTTCTGCGCCTTCGAGCGGTAGAACTCAATATAGTCCTGCCTGTCGGTGGAGTCCTTAGGCTCACGGTAGCTGCTGTCGTGATAGCGGTCGGAGTGCTGCTCGTAGTCGCTGAGCCGCTCCAGCATCTGGCGGGCCGGCGGCAACATCTCGGCATAATGCCCCCTCTCGGCCAGCACCATCACCTTGCGCTTCAGTACGATGAGCATGGCATCGAGCTCGTTGAACTTCTTCACGTCCAATAGGGCTATCACACTGTCAATCTGTGCCATGCCCTCGGTCTCCTTTCCCAGAAAGCAGAGAGCGGCACCCACCTCCGCCTCGTTGCGCAGGGCCTCGGTCTCGGCCCCCTGTCCGTGGCACACCTCCACCAACTCGCGCGAACGCTGCAGCCAGCCCAACGTGTCATTCTGCTGGCGGGCGGTATAGGCCAGAACTTCCAGCACGTCTTGCTGACGGGCCAGACTTACCTTGATGGAGTCGTGACAGAGCAGTCGCTCGGCAATGACGCGTGCCGTGTCGCCCGCCGCCCCTTTGACCCCATGAAGCATCGAATCGAGCAGTTCCGGTACCTGCGTACTGCTGTAGATTCGCGCCCTGTAGAAGTCTGCCCACCAGTCGGGCAGGTTTCCCACGATGACCGCTGAGTCCACAATCTCCAGCGCCCGCACAGGGTCGTATTCGAAAACAGCCATCGCCTTCTTTGCGGTGTGGACGGTATCTTTAGGTTGCCGGGCATATTTCTTACTGTCATTGTTTTCGCCTGTGCAGCCCATAATGGCTAGCACTGCTATACCTATTATATATATGTATCTTCTATATCTTGCCATTGCTTTCAGCACATCCAGATTTATACTACAAAGACTAATTCCATAGCGGCTCATTCTCCCAACCACGCGGAAAGCCCATTGCATTAGTGTCAATGGATGGAAAAGCGGACAGCAGCACATCAATCTTGGCCTTCATATCGTTGTTCGGCGAAATGATGTTTAGGAAATACTTGATAATGCAAAGGTCAAAGTAGATGCGGAGTGTATCAGTGGGCAGAGTTATCCAGCTGCCAGCCATTCGATTTGGAAGCATTGGACGTATGGTGTTTTGCTTGTTCCACACACGGGCATGATGGCAACATGAGTTGCGGGTTAGAGTAACAATGGTAAGCCACGACTCAAAAGGTGCTACCTGCAAACCAAATCTCCGAGCAATGCTTTTCTTGATTCGGGCGACCTTGATGTTGCTGAAGATATTGGTGATAACTCCGAAGGGAAGCACTTCTGCCAATATCCAGGCTGGAGGGTACGCATCAGAATAGGTCTGTTTGAAATGAACAATGAAATCTTCGCGTGAGCGATGAAGCTCGGCATCAATCAAGTCCATTGTACGGCGGAACTTCCCTGCATCAATGAAATTGCTGCAATCAGTCATCCAGAACGGATTGCCAGTCATGGCACTGCCGATATTGACGATTGCGCTTCGCACTGCAACCTCAATCTTTTCTATCTCATTGAAGATAAGCAGTCGAAGTTTCTTGTCGAAACGATAGAGCATCATCACTTGGCTAAACGTTGCACTCGGTTTATAGCGATGTTGCTCCTTCGGCATCTGTAGCAAAGGATACATATAGGCTGACAGACGGTAATAGCCAATATATTCGAGATAATTCTCAGCCTTGGCAGTATCTGTAACTGT
>DEJE01000032.1:21405-21553 GCA_002353205.1 Prevotella sp. UBA2756
GTGTACGGCTTCTGGAATGGGATTCTGTCGCTCATTGTATAAAAATAAAACGACCCGCACATTTGAGCATCGTTGAGAGGCTTGGCGGGTTCTGGTGGTGCAAAGGTACTGCTTTAATTTGAAATAGCCAAACTTTTTTGAAGAAAAA
>DEJE01000032.1:21562-22663 GCA_002353205.1 Prevotella sp. UBA2756
GCCTAAGAAATCCCCTTTTTGCTTCAGAGTGCCACCTCAATCTTTCTTTTCCCTACCTTTTTGAATCAACTCGTACCAAAGATTATCTGCCTGGCGGCACAAAAACATGGGCACGATTGAAAATCAAAATTCCGTATCCTAAGTTGACTTTGAATTATTAACCGTCGTTGAATCCCAGATACTTAGAGCATCTGAGATACAACTGCGGTACAAGAACCTTATTTTTCGTTGATTTTCGTGCTATCGGCAAAGCCTTAAAATGACTTCCTATTGTCAGCCAGACTTGGCAAATGGCAAAATTGCCTCAAAATTAAAAGTTAAATAATCTTAATGAAATGTTAAATGTTGCACACCTTGGAAGGCTGGTTTTGCTCTACAAAACTCTTAGATTTCCCATTTTTTGCTATTGCACTTTTTTGTACCGTTTAATTTTGGGCACTTCTTGTTATGCGCTGATTTACAACAGTTTGCGATTATCCAAAACACTTCCATATGAACAGTGTCGTCAGACAGCTTTGGGAGCAGAATACCGATGTCGTTATGGTCGATACAGGTAACTCTTATGAAGGACTCTGTGAATATGTCGGTGGCAAATATATCAGTTACACCGAGGAAAATCCTATCACTATGAATCCGTTTCGCATCCAGCGAGAGGAGCTGAACGTGGAGAAAATCGGGTTTCTGAAAAACCTTATCATGCTCATTTGGAAAGGAAGTAACGGAGAAGTGAGCAAGACAGAAGACCGTCTCATAGAGCAGGTTATTACCGAATACTATGAAGCCTATTTTGTCGGGTTCAATGGGTATAGTGCCTCCCAGAGGGATGCTTTGCATAAGAAGTTCCTCATCGAAACCGCGACACAAGGCAGTGCGACAGACACCAATGAGGAAGTGGAGGCTCGAATCAATAAGCGTATCAAGGAGATGGAAGACCGCAGGAAAGCGTTGAAGGTTAAGGAACTGTCATTTAATTCCTTCTACGAGTACAGCACTCAGCGCATTCCATATATCTGCAATGAGAATAAGATTGCCGGTATAGACATCTCCACCTACAACTATATGCTGATGGACTTCTACAGGGGAGGCAGTCATGAGCGTACC
>DEJE01000032.1:22743-24190 GCA_002353205.1 Prevotella sp. UBA2756
GTGACGCTTATCATCATGGACGTTTTCATCCAGAAGATGCGTATCAAGAAGAACCGCAAGGTGCTTGTCATCGAGGAGGCATGGAAAGCCGTTGCCTCTCCCATGATGGCCGAGTACATCAAATATCTCTACAAGACGGCCAGAAAGTTCTGGGCGATGGTAGGTGTCGTTACGCAGGAACTCCAGGACATCATTGGCAGTCCCATTGTCAAGGAAGCCATCATCAATAACTCAGATGTTATCATGCTGCTTGACCAAGGCAAGTTCAAGGAGCGTTTCGATGACATCAAGGCTGTCCTTGGCTTGACCGATGTGGAATGCCGCAAGATCTTTACCATCAATCGACTGGAGAACAAGGAAGGCCGTGCATTCTTCCGCGAGGTGTTCATCCGCCGTGGTCTTGCCAGCGATGTCTTCGGTGTTGAAGAACCGAGGGAGTGCTATATGACCTATACGACGGAACGAGCGGAGAAAGAGGCTTTGAAACTCTATAAGAAAGAGCTGAAATGCTCTCATCAGAAAGCCATAGAAGTCTATGTCCGTGATTGGAACAAGTCCGGCATCAGCAAGTCACTGGCTTTCGCTCAGAAAGTCAACCAGACAGGACACGTATTAAACTTAAATTAAAACAATATGATTGCTAAAGACAAACGCATTGATCTCAGTACTCCAATAGAGAGACTCGAATTTGGAGATGGGTATAATCTCCGTGTTCATCATGCCTTGCATGTTTACGAGATTGAAACTGTCCTCGACTTGTGTAAAACGAGCCGTAATGCATTTCTTCGACTCAGGAATTGCGGAAAAAAGACGGTTCGAGCTATTGAGATGACTCTGTCTGAGTATGGCCTGAAGCTTGATATGGATGATAAGAGCATCGATGAGTATCTGAATTGCCCTTCCTTCGTGTTGTCTGATGAAGAATGGGAGAATCGTAGATATGAAATTGCCAAAGATATTTATATAAACAAGTTTTCAGACTATTCCATAGAGAATGCTGAGCTGGCCTTGATGGCAGCAGATGATTTCATCGGTGTCCTGAGAAAATATTACCAAAACAAAGATTAGTAATTATGAGGAAGACGCTGTCCATATTGTTCGTGTTACTGACCTTGGCATTCCCTGTGAGTGTCAAGGCTCAGTACTATAGCATTAATGTGGACTACGGCACAATGGAAGCCATGTCTGAGGCTTTCACTACCGAGGCTGCTATGGAGGCTCTTCATAATGAGAACCTTCAGAAGATCTATGACAGCTACAAAGCTGCCGAAGTTGCCAGTGCCGGTATCTTTTCTTCAAAATACCTTGACAGGAAAGCACTCACTAATCTCAATTTATGGGATGACCGTCAGGAAAACTACTACTACAACCGTATCTATAAGATTGTCTCACGGCGTATTATACCAAAGATAGTCGTATGCGCCCAGCTTATGATAGAAGATCCTTC
>DEJE01000013.1:0-2962 GCA_002353205.1 Prevotella sp. UBA2756
CGGACAGCAGGTGAAGAACCCATCGCGCGGCGTGTTCGTCATCAACGGAAAGAAAGTGATGGTGAAGTGATAGGTGTCAGGTGACAGGTGACAGCTGATAGGTTATAGGTGACATCTGTCAGTTGATAATTGAAAGTGGAGAGTGGATAGTTTTTTGGCAGCAAGAAACTATCCACTCTCTTTTTTTCTGCTCTCTACAGGGGGAAAACGAGGCGTTTTATTTTGCCGGATGAATGCGTTTGAAATGCCATTCATCTTGTTTTGCCCTGCCATTCATCTCGTTTTGTTCTGCAATTTAATTGATTTTGCTCAGCAATTGAATTGATTTTGCTACGCAATCTAAATTGTTTTGGTCAGCAATATAAATTGTTTTGCGCCGCAATATGTTGGATTTTGCTGCGCAATAAGAGCGACATGACAGCATGACGAATGCTGACTGTCAACACCAAACGAGCGTTTCTCGATAATATTTTGAAAAAAGTTGGGGGAAAATGCGGGCTGTTACGTATATATAAATGTGAAGAGACAATAATCTTAAAACTTACATAATGGCAAACAGATATCTTTTAGGTTTCGATGTGGGCAGTTCGTCTGTCAAGGCATCGTTGGTCGACGCGGAGAGCGGACAGTGTGCTGCCTCTGCTTTCTTTCCTGAAAAAGAGGCACCCATCATGGCTGTGAAGGCCGGATGGGCCGAACAAGACCCCAACTCGTGGTGGGAATATGCGAAGCTTTCGCTTCAGAAGATTATGGCCGATACGGGTGCCAAGGGCGACGACATCGTGGCCATCGGCATATCGTACCAGATGCACGGTCTGGTGTGTGTCGACAAGAACCAGCAGGTGCTCCGCCCGAGCATCATCTGGTGCGACTCGCGCGCTGTGCCTTACGGTGAGAAAGCCTTCAGCGAACTGGGTGCTGACCAGTGCCTGGGCCATCTGCTCAACTCGCCCGGCAACTTCACCGCTTCCAAGCTGGCGTGGGTGAAGGAGAACGAGCCCGAGCTGTTCGAGAAGATCGACAAGATCATGCTCCCCGGCGACTATCTGGCCATGCGCCTGAGCGGCGTGGTGAACACCACGGTGAGCGGACTGTCGGAAGGCATGCTGTGGGACTTCAAGGAGAACCGTCCGGCGAAGTTCCTGCTCGACTACTACGGATTCCCCGAGAGCGTCATCGCCGACATCGTTCCCACGTTCAGCGTGCAGAGCACGGTCAGCCGCGCAGCTGCCGAAGAGCTGGGACTGAAAGAGGGCACACCCATCTCTTATCGCGGCGGCGACCAGCCGAACAACGCGCTGTCGCTCAACGTGTTCAATCCGGGCGAGATTGCCTCTACGGCCGGCACATCGGGTGTGGTCTACGGCGTACTGGGCGACGTGAACTACGACCCGAAGTCGCGCGTGAACACCTTTGCCCACGTGAACCATCAGGCCGACCAGACGCGTCTCGGCGTACTGCTCTGCATCAACGGAACGGGCATCCTGAATGCTTGGGTGCACCGCAACATCACGCCCGACATCTCTTACGCCGAGATGAACGACCTGGCAGCTACCGTGCCCATCGGCAGCGAGGGCGTCACGGTGATACCGTTCGGCAACGGTGCCGAGCGCGTGCTCGAGAACAAGGAGGTGGGCTGCTCCATCAACGGCCTGAACTTCAACAAGCATAACAAGGCGCACATCGTGCGCGCAGCGCAGGAGGGCATCGTGTTCTCGTTCTGCTACGGCATGGAAATCATGCAGCAGATGGGCATGGAGCTCAACAAGATTCACGCCGGCAAGGCCAACATGTTCCTCAGCCCGCTCTTCCGCGACACGCTCGCAGGAGTGTCGGGGGCTACCATCGAGCTCTACGAGACCGACGGCAGCGTGGGTGCTGCCAAGGGTGCCGGCATGGGCTGTGGCCTGTATAAGGACAACAACGAAGCCTTCGCCACGCTGAAGAAACTGGCCGTCATCGAGCCCGACGAGAAGAACCGCGAGGCCTATCGCTGCGCCTACGCCGCTTGGAAAGAGCAGCTCGGCAAGCTCTGAGGGGCGAGACGGCCGTCAAAAGTATCGACAGAACATTTATTAATTCTTTTATAATAACTTATAACAACTATGGCAAAAGAGTATTTCCCGTTTACCGGTAAGATTCCTTTCGAAGGAAAAGACAGTAAGAATGTTATGGCTTTCCACTATTATGACCCCGAGAAGGTCGTGATGGGCAAGAAGATGAAAGACTGGCTGAAGTTCGCTATGGCATGGTGGCACACACTGGGTGGTGCCAGCGGCGACCAGTTTGGCGGACAGACCCGCTCCTACGAATGGGATAAGGCAGAAGATGCCGTTCAGCGCGCCAAGGACAAGATGGACGCTGGCTTTGAGATCATGGACAAGCTCGGCATTGAGTATTTCTGCTTCCACGATATCGACCTCGTCGACGAGGGTGCCACCATTGCTGAGTATGAGGCTCGCATGAAGGCCATCACCGACTACGCTCAGGAGAAGATGAAGCAGTTCCCCAACATCAAGCTGCTCTGGGGTACGGCCAACGTGTTCGGCAACAAGCGCTATGCCAACGGTGCCAGCACCAATCCCGACTTCGACGTTGTGGCGCGCGCCATCGTGCAGATTAAGAACGCCATCGACGCCACCATCAAGCTCGGCGGTCAGAACTACGTGTTCTGGGGCGGACGCGAGGGCTACATGAGCCTGCTGAACACCGACCAGAAGCGCGAGAAGGAGCACATGGCACAGATGCTGACGCTGGCTCGCGACTACGCTCGCTCGAAGGGCTTCCAGGGCACCTTCCTCATCGAGCCGAAACCCATGGAGCCGTCGAAGCACCAGTACGACGTCGACACAGAGACCGTCATCGGCTTCCTCCGTGCCCACAACCTCGACAAGGACTTCAAGGTGAACATTGAGGTGAACCACGCTACGCTCGCCGGACACACCTTCGAGCACGAGCTGGC
>DEJE01000013.1:3003-8410 GCA_002353205.1 Prevotella sp. UBA2756
CAGAACGGATGGGACACCGACCAGTTCCCCATCGACAACTATGAGCTGACACAGGCCATGATGGAGATCATCCGCAATGGCGGCCTCGGAAACGGCGGTACGAACTTCGACGCCAAGATCCGTCGTAACTCCACCGACCTGGAGGACCTCTTCATCGCTCACATCAGCGGTATGGATGCCATGGCCCGCGCACTGGAGAATGCTGCTGCCATCCTCGAGGAGAGCGAACTGCCCGCTATGAAGAAGGCTCGCTACGCCAGCTTCGACAGCGGTATCGGTAAGGACTTCGAAGACGGCAAGCTCACGCTCGAGCAGGTCTACGAGTATGGTAAGAAGGTTGAAGAGCCGAAGCAGACCTCTGGCAAGCAGGAGAAGTATGAGACCATCGTGGCTCTCTACGCCAAATAATCGGTTGCTGACCGGAGAATAAAAAAAGAGGGGCATTTCCGTGAGTGGAGATGCTCCTCTTTCTGATTCTATGAACGGCAGGCTTTCTGCTTCGGTGCGGGCACAAAAAAACCGCCAGGTTCACACCCGGCGGTCGTAGCGTTTAGCTAATTGCTTCTTACTCAGCAGCAACTGTTGAGTCAGCAGGAGCCTCGGTAGCCTCAGCTGCGGTGCTGTCAGCGGGAGCAGCAACCTTAGCCTGCATGATCGAGTCGAGCTTAACAGCGAAGATAGAGTCCTTAGCTGCGAGACCAGCGGTATCACCAACTGCTGCCCAAGCTGCTGTAGAATCCTCGAGGGTAGCCTCGGGAGCTGCTACTTCAACGGGCTCCTCAACAACGGGTGCCTCTGCCTTCTTAGAATCGCAAGATGCGAAAGAGATAGCTGCGAAAGCTACTGCTACAAATGCTAATTTTTTCATTTTCTTCTTTGCTTTTTAAATCTGTAAAACAATCATTTGTTTATTAAAACGCTGCAAAGGTAAGCATTTTTTTGATACGTTGTTCTTTTTTTTGCTATTTTTTTTAGTCGAAAATGTAACTTTTTAGCAAAGTGTTGAAAATCAAATAGTTGTGCATTGTTAAATTCTTTTAAATACTTGGAGAATCGATATAAAATCAAAATTCGGCGCTTTTTGTGCTCGTAAACAGCAGTGCATTTTCTTCTCCGAAACGGTCGAAAAAAGAGCGTTCGGTTGAAAATCGGCTGTTTTCCTTTTTGATGAGGAAAAAAAACAGTAACTTTGTAGCGGAAAAATTTTTCCCGTTGCTATTTTATATAAATAAGGTATGATTAATACAAGTGCGTTCCAAGGCAAAAAAGCGGCTTATCTGACGTTGGGTTGCAAGCTCAACTTCTCGGAGACGTCTACTTTTGCCCGAATGCTGCAAGATATGGGCGTCACGACAGTGGCCAGAGGCGAGCGTGCCGACATCTGTCTTGTCAACACGTGCAGTGTGACCGACGTTGCCGACCACAAGTGTCGTCAGGCCATCCGCAAGATAGTGAGGGAGCATCCGGGCGCGTTCGTTGTCGTCACGGGTTGCTATGCACAGCTGGAGAGCGAGGCCGTGAGCATGATCGACGGCGTGGACCTGGTGCTCGGCAGCAACGAGAAGGCCCATCTCGTTCAATATCTTTCCGAAGCATGGTCGAAACGGATGACTGTCGGCGGAACACACGAGGCCGACGAGAGCCAGAGCAAGTGCCACGTGGTGCCGACGAAGGACATCAAGAGCTTTGCCCCCAGCTGCTCGCGAGGAAACCGCACACGCTACTTCCTGAAGGTTCAGGATGGATGTAACTATTTCTGCACCTACTGCACGATACCCTTCGCGCGAGGCTTCAGCCGTAACCCGAGCATCGAGTCGCTCGTGGCTCAGGCCCGACAGGCTGCTGCCGAAGGCGGAAAGGAGATCGTGCTGACAGGCGTGAACATCGGCGATTTCGGCGAAACGACGGGCGAGCGTTTCCTCGACCTCGTGAAAGCCCTCGACAGGGTGGAGGGCATCGAGCGCTATCGCATAAGCAGTCTGGAACCCGACCTTCTCGACGACGACCTGATAGAGTATTGCGCGCAAAGCCGCCGCTTCATGCCCCATTTCCATATCCCCCTGCAGAGTGGGAGCGACGACGTGCTCAGGCTGATGCACCGACGCTACGACACGGCACTCTTCGAAAGAAAGATAGAGCACATCAAGAGGCTGATGCCCGATGCCTTTATCGGCGTGGACGTGATGGTGGGCACGAGAGGGGAGACGCCGGCCTGCTTCGAGCAGAGCTATGACTTCCTGAACAGGCTCGATGTGACACAGCTCCATGTGTTCCCCTACAGCGAAAGGCCGGGGACGGCAGCACTCAAGATACCGTATATCGTGTCGGAAAAAGAGAAGAAAGAACGGAGCCGACGGCTGCTTGAACTCTCCGACCGGAAGACGGAGGCTTTCTATGCCCGGCATATCGGCCGCAAGGCAGTGGTGTTGTTCGAGAAAGCCGACCGGGGAAAACGGATGCATGGGTTCACCGAGAATTATATACGTGCGGAACTGTCGGCTGCGGAGGCTGATGAGCGTCTGGATAACCAGCTCGTGGAGGTGACGTTAGGCGAGATGAATGCCGACAAGACGGCCCTGAAGGTCCAACTTAAAGCAGACAGACATGGATAGAGTAGCGGTTGTCATCCTGAACTGGAACGGCAAGAATATGCTGGAACGCTATATGCCCAAGCTAATGGCGAACGTGGGAGAGGGCGCGCGTGTCTATGTCGCTGACAATGCTTCGACCGACGACTCCATGGACTTCCTTCGTGCAAGCTATCCCGATGTGAAGCTCATCCAGCTGGAAAAGAACTGGGGTTTCGCCGAAGGGTATAACAAGGCTCTCGGGCAGGTCAAGGCGCAGTATTATGTGTTGCTCAACAGCGACGTGGAGGTGACTGAGGGGTGGCTCGAAAGGCTCACCACTTATATGGACGCTCATAACGAGGTGGCCGCATGCCAACCCAAGCTGCGCGCCGTGCATGACCCTGCGAGCTTCGAGTATGCCGGCGCTTCGGGAGGATTCCTGGATAAGTACGGTTACCCGTTCTGTCGTGGGCGGATATTCGACACGGTGGAAAAAGACCGAGGGCAATACGACGATGTCGTCGAGGTGCTTTGGGCTACGGGCGCTTGTCTGATGATACGGAGTGAAGACTACTGGCGTGTCGGCGGACTCGATGCCCGCTTCTTCGCGCATAACGAGGAGATCGACATGTGCTGGCGACTGTGGCTCCAGGGGCGCAAGGTGGTCTGCCTGCCGCAGAGCGTGGTCTATCATGTAGGCGGCGGAACGCTCCCCAAGGGGAATCCCATGAAGACATACCTGAACTTCCGCAACAACCTGACGATGCTCTACAAGAATCTTCCCGAACGGGAACTGCGTCGGGTGATGTGCATGCGATGGCTGCTCGACTATGTGGCTGCCTTCCAGACGTTGGTCTTCAACCGCAATGTGGGCGACTTCAAGGCCATTTACCGTGCCCGAAGGGATTTCAGGAAGTGGCTGCCGCAGTTTCGTGACGACCGCCAGCACATTCAGCGAGAGTCTGAAGGAATGTCAGTTCCTACGCGCGTACATTATAGTATATTATATAAGTATTACCTAAAAAGAAAAAAATATTACTCAGAGATTAAATAATGGTTATGAAGAAGAAAATGGTTGTTTACCGTCTGCTGGTGGTCTTGCTCGTTGCTGGATGCGCTCTTGGTGCCCAGGCTCAGCGGAAAAGAGATTTCAGGGGAGCTTGGATTCAGGCTGTCAACGGACAATGGGTAGGCATGGGAACAGAAAAGATGCAGAGGACGCTGACGTATCAGCTCGACGAGCTACAGAAGGATGGGGTGAATGCCATCATCTTTCAGGTCAGGCCCGAATGCGATGCGCTCTATCAAAGTAGCTTAGAGCCTTGGAGCCGGTTCCTTACCGGCACGCAGGGTCTGGCTCCTGCGCCCTTTTGGGACCCACTCGCATGGATGGTGACGGAATGCCATAAGCGTGGAATGGAAATTCACGCATGGATTAATCCTTACAGAGCAAAGACCAAGACGACGAAGGAGCTCGCCAGGTCGCATGTCGCCGTGAAGCATCCTGAATGGGTGTTCCAGTACGACGGGCAGTACATCCTGAACCCCGGCATTCCCGCTTGCCGCAACTATATCTGCGACGTGGTGGATGATATCGTGAGACGGTATGATATCGACGGACTTCATATCGACGACTATTTCTATCCGTACCCCGTGGCGGGGCAGACCATTCCCGACGATAATGAGTTCCGACGCTACAACAACGGATTCGTGCAGAAGGCTGACTGGCGGCGCGACAACGTGAACGTGTTCATCAAGCAGCTCTACGAGCGCATACATGCCGTGAAACCGTGGGTGAAGTTCGGCGTATCGCCCTTTGGCATCTACCGAAACAAGAAAAATTCGGCCATCGGAAGCGCAACGAACGGACTGCAGAACTACGACGACTTGTATGCCGACGTGCTCATGTGGGTGAACAACGGATGGGTGGATTACCTCGTGCCGCAGCTCTACTGGGAGATAGGGCACAAGGCGGCTGACTACAAGGAGCTGATAGGGTGGTGGAACAACTACGCTTCGGCCCGACATCTTTATATCGGCGAAGATGTGGAGCGGACGGTGAAGAACAAAGACCCGCAGAATCCTTCGCAACACCAGCTGCCGGCGAAGATGAGACTGCACGAACAGATGCGAGGTGTCAACGGAACGGTTCTTTGGTACGCCAAGGCGGCTGTCGATAATGTCGGCAACTATGGTTCGCTTCTCCGCAACCATTACTGGAAATACCCCGCTTTGCCACCGCGGATGGAGTTCATCGACGGCAAGGCTCCGAAGAAAGTGCGGAAGATGAAGGTCGTGGAGACGTCAGACGGGCACGTGCTCTTCTGGCAGGCTCCCAAGGGGAAGGACTGGGGCGACGTGGCTTGCCGCTATGTCGTCTATCGATTCGCGAAGGGGGAGAAGGTAGATTTGGATGACCCCGCCCATATCGTTGCCATCACCTACGACGAGTTCTACAAACTTCCGTCAGTGAAACGGAAAGATGTATACGTCGTGACTGCCCTCGACCGGATGGCAAACGAGAGCAAAGGAAAAAAGAAAAAGTACTGAATATAAAGAAAACTGCCGGCTCCAAGAGTCGGCAGTCTTCATGTCTATGGTTCCAAATACTACCATCATGTCTTCATCAACGCTTGTGTTTCCTTGATTTTTATCAATAATCCAATAAAAATTCGTAATCATAGCAAAAAAGTTCCCGAAAAATTTGGCGCGTATTGATTTTTGCCGTACCTTTGCATCCGCTTTCCCGCCGAGACGCCTTTCGGCAGTTGTGCGGAAGAGCGAGGAGGGAGATCTTTGAAAGGATTACATAAGACAGAGAAGTAGTAGTACAAGAA
>DEJE01000013.1:8446-8575 GCA_002353205.1 Prevotella sp. UBA2756
AACGAACCGTCGGTTTTGTTTTTCAAACGAGGTGCTTTGATTACGGACTTGATACTGAAGGATAGGCGTCCATGAGTACAGAGGAAATGTCTCGCAGGTTCCGGCGTTGAGTCGGTATCCTGTGCGATG
>DEJE01000054.1 GCA_002353205.1 Prevotella sp. UBA2756
CCCTTGTACTGCTCCATCATCTCCTCAGGCTGAGCTGGGAATTCTTTATACCTGTCAGCACTCCAAAGCCGGAAGGCATGCTTATCCTTACACCAACTCAGAATGGTCGGAGCATCGTTGATATTGAATGGTCGAAGTGTCATCATATCACTGTAATCCTAATCATTTTAGTCACGCTGTCGGTATTGTTCCAGCAGGAGTGGGGAATGCGGCCCTCTACGAGGAAGGCTTCGTCCTTGTGGATAATGACCGTCTCATCGCCTAACTGGATGCGGGCCTCGCCCTCGATGACGATGAAAAGATGGTTATGCTCGTGGGTGTGCAACTCCGTTGGGCCACCGCCATTGAGGTCGATGTAAGCGACGGAACCATCAACGATGCGTCCCATCTCTCCAAATAGTTTCTTGGCACGGAAGTTAACGTGCTTCGGGGGTGACACAAAATCTTGCATATTTCGTATATTTGTCCGTCATGGAGAGCAGATATCAGTTTGGTCACTTCCACCTGCATCTCGTTAAGTGTCAAGGAGTCGCGGTTGGCCAGCTCATCTCTCAGCTGCTTCACGGCCTTGCCAAACTCTTCCTTCCCGCCAAAAGCGCTATAGGGATCGGGATGTATCTGCTCCAATTGACTGAAGAAATAGTCGTAATCCTGAAGCAGGCCTTCATTACTTACAGCCTGTCCCCATCCAATAGTTACGCTGCACAGCAGAACGAATAGCAATAATACTTTTTCATTTCTGAGATTGTTTTTATTGTTTTGAGTCACATTCTTGCTTTCTGCTTGTCGCCGGCGCCACGTCCGCGATATTTCGAGTGGGCTTCGTTGAACTTCCACGTCACGTCGAGGATGAAGGTGCGGCGGGCGGGATTGTTGGTGGTCAGGTCGCGATAGCCATAGATGACGGCATCAGTCTTGTTGGCATTGAAAAGGTCGATGCAGCGCAGGTCGGCAGTCAGTGAGCCGAGACGGCGCAGGTTGATGTCCTTCTGAACACCAAGGCTGCCTATGATGCGCGGCTTGGTGATGCGGAAATTGTTGTAATCACCCTTCGTAGCCCCTTCCACATCGGCACTCAGGCGGAAGGCGTGAGGCAGTTCGATGGTGTTGCGCCAGGAACCGTTGAACCAGGGCTGGGAGAGGGTGACGACCTCGCCCGCAGCTGTGGGCGACTTGTAGTTCTGGAACATGGCCACAACTGCCCATGTGGGATGCCAGCAGCCGATGGTTGGCCGGGCGGAGGCGATGACGGTGAGACGGTCGTAGTCGTCCTGGCTGTTGATGGGGCGCACGAGGCTGATGAGCGGGTCGGCGGAGCCGGGATAGGGTTCGGTGGACATGGTGATGGCATCGTTGATGCGACCGTAGTTCAGCGTCAGGTTGGCCCACTTGTAGGCGACGTTCAGCACGAGGCTGTGGGTATAGCTGGGCTGCAGGTAGGGGTTGCCGCTCTGGTAGGTATAGCGGTTGATATAGATGGTCGAGCTGGTCAGGTTGGCGTATGGCGGGCGCTCGATGTCGCGGCGGTAGGAGAGTGATAGCTGCACCTTGCCGACGGGGGCGGAGACGACTGCTGTGGGGAACCAGTCGCCATAGTTGCGGCAGACTTCATCCTCGCGCTTGCCGAAGTTGAAGTAGTCGTTCGTCAGGTGTTCATAGCGCAGACCCAGCTGGGCGAAGACCTTGCCGAACTGACGGCCATACTCTGCGAAGAGGGAAGAAGACTTCTCGTTGATCTCGGTGTCGGTGGCTTTTACGGGTACGGCATCGGTAGCCGTGAAGTCGTAGGCATCTGTGCGGTGGTTGTACGTGTATTCGCCGCCCAGTGAGAGATTGCCCTTCCAGACGGGATAGCCCAGGATGAGCTTCGTGGCCCAGAAGTTGTTCGAGCTGAGGGTGTTGCTGGTGATGGAGCGGGTGGATGGTTGCTGTGATACAGCAACAGACGAGACGGCGGTGGTTAATTCCTTCGTGATGCCTGGCGACTGGGTGTCGTCGAAGAGACCGTCTATGTTCAGATCGATGCTCAGCTGGCCCAACTTGCCGTTGTAGTAGGCGTTGAAGATGTGCTTCTTGAACTCTTCTTCCTGGGTGATGTCGCTCTCTGAGCGTTCCACATAGTTTCCGTTCTCAAAGTTGTTGGTTAAGAACATGCCGCTGTACTTTCCGCTGGGATGGCGGTCGTATTTGTAGTAGGCGCCGAGACTGTGGTTTTCGTCCACCATATAGTTCACCTGCAGCTGCGGCGACCAGCCTTTCCAGGTGTTCTTGGCCTCCTGCGTACTGATGCCCTCAATTTTATCTTTCCCTGCATAGTAGGTCAGCGTGTTGTCCTGAAACGACTTGCTGTGACCGTAGCTGCCTGCCCAGAATGAGGCGGTGATGTCGAGTCCGCCCTTGCGATAGTTCACGTCGAGGTTGTTGGTTGCTGAGAGTCCGTACTGATACATGCCTTCGGCGCTATCCTGAAACGAGAATCCTTCGCCTTGTGCCTTCTTGAGCGTGATGCGCACGACGGCTCTCGTGGAGGCCTTATAACGGGCACCGGGGTTCTGCACCACGTCCACGTGCTGAATCTGGTCGGAACGAAGTCGAGAGAGTTCCTTCATGTCCTGCACCCGGCGCCCGTTGATATACACTTCGGCATCGCCGCGCCCTGTCACCTTCACGGCCCCGTCGCGCTCAGCCTCCAAGGATGGAATCTTCGAGAGGGCATCGCTCACCGTTCCAGCCTTCTCCAGAATCGTTCCTGCCACCGTGGTGCGCATGGCATCGCCCTTGGCCCGAGTCTTTGGCAGGCTGCTCTTCACCACGATGCCATCCAGGTGTTGCGTCTGGTTGTACCATAGTGTAGTATCCACCGAAAGACTGTCGTTCTGAGCGAATGCTGTGGTACACATCATCACGGTCATAGCCAGTACGGCTAAATTCTTGATACTTACACCACCAAGGAAATTACTGGCAACAATGTGCAGACAGGGCGCGCCGTCCTTGACGTTACGGTTCGTCTCATTGCTCACGCCGCCGATGAAACTACGGCTCTTCGTCTCGACATCCAGCGAATCGGGCACTATAAGTTCCACGCCACCCATGAAGGTGTGGATGTCTATCTCCTCGTCCTCCGTGATGACAGCCTCGCGCAAGTCCAGGCGGAGTCCCCCGCAGAAAGCGTCAAGTCGGGCTCCGTGGAACGGCTCTCCTTTATATATATACTCGTCACCGCCATAATGAACCGAACAGCAGATGCGCTTGCCCTCTTCCGTAGGTGGAACAGGTCGCTGCAGCCATTGGTTTGGGTCGCGACGATAACTGTCGATTACAAGATGTACCCCGACATATAGCAAAACGAATATGCTGAAATACATGGCCCATCGGCCTTCCGACATGGTTTCAAACCATCTCCAATGGAGAATGCCCCAAAGAGTGGCCAACTTCAACAGAGCAGCCACGATAAAAATGATGCCAATAACAGTTCTTCTTTTCATAACCTCATTAAAACATTTGATAGTTGTTGCACGATTGCGAGTGCAAAATTAAGCAGGTGCAGCATTTCCCGCAAATTTCTGGGATATCCTGCATGTAAATGTGACGAATGGCAGGTTCGCGTGACGAATGGCAGTCAATCTGTTACGAAACGCATGTGCTATCTCGATTTATTTTCGTACTTTTGCACCCGATATGAATGGAATTCAAAAAGAGACTCTTAGGGTACGCATCATCAGCGTCGGCATAACCTGCCTTGCCTTTGTCGTGTTCAAGCCTATTGGCTTAGACGCGTTAGGACTGATGCTATATCTGCACTTCTTGGCCATTTGGCTGCTTGGGGTCGGTGTCTGTTATGTCACAGAGGGTGTCGTAACCCATATCCTGAGCATACCGACATCGCTTGACAAGGGGGTTGAGTATATTATTCGTCGTAATTTGTGGTTTCAACTGATTAATACGCCCTTGGAGGCACTCTTTATCTGCGCCTACCTCCATTTCCCCATGAGCAGCATAGGAGCCTCAGATCCGTTGACGTGGAAAGGAATCCTTCAGGCTATCCTGCTTCTGGCTTTCTGCTCCTTCATCATCGGACTCTATTGGCGATATAAATTTCGTACAAGATTTCTGGCATTAGAGTTGGAGGAGACACGAGAATTGAACAGCCGGCTTCAACTGTTGCAGAAAGAGGCTGAAAATAGTGTGGAGAAATACGAGGATGAAAAGGCTGGTTTAGTCGCATCCATAGAGCATCCAGACGACATCATCCTCACGGGTTCTACCAATGAGAAAGTCATGCTTTCCGTCTCCCACCTATTATATATAGAGGCGGTTGGCAATTATGTCAAAGTGGTTCACTGGCTTGAGGGTAAGGTTCGTTCAGACATGCTCCGCGCCACATCGAAACAGATGGAAGAAACGCTGCATGCCTATCCCATGATAGTACGCAGTCATCGTGCTTTCATTGTCAACCTCGGCCAAGTGGAACATATCGTTTCGAAGTCTGGCTCCATGCAACTCGTCATGAAGTACAACCATGATGCCATACCTGTCTCCCGCAGCAAAGTTGCAGCTATCAAGGAAATAATTAAAGGGATTTTGTTGTATTAACGTGAGTTCGACGTAAGAAAAGTGTTCAAAAATGTAGGAGTGAAATATTATTTGTACCTTTATAGGTGATAATCAAACAGATACAAATAATACCCACTCCTATGAGTGACTGTAGATTTAATAGAAACAATCTGTATTCTCGACGAACTCTGCAAATATTCTACTCCAGAGTTGAAAAAACATCTGGTTGAGTTTTTTCAGGTCCTCACCAGATTGCGGCCGGCATCGATGCGCAGGAAGATGAAGAGGAGGATGGTGAAGCCCCAGAGCGAGGATCCGCCGTAGCTGAAGAAAGGCAGCGGGATGCCGATGACGGGTGTCAGTCCGAGCACCATGCCGACGTTGATGAACAGGTGGAAGAGGAAGATGCTCAGCACGCAGTAGCCATAGACGCGGCCGAAGCGGAACGGTTGTCGCTCGGCCAATCGGATGAGGCGCAGGATGAGCGCGAGGAAGAGTGCGAGGACGATGGCGCATCCGAGGAATCCCTCTTCTTCGCCTACGGTGCAGAAGATGAAGTCGGTGTCTTGCTCGGGAACATATTTGAGCTTCGTCTGGGTACCGTTGAGGAACCCTTTGCCCAGCAAACCGCCCGAGCCGATGGCTATCTCGCTCTGGTGGACGTTGTAGCCGGCTTTCTTGATGTCGTTGTCCAGGCCCAGCAGCACGTTGATGCGCGTGCGCTGATGCTCTTGCAGCACGTTGTTCATGACGTAGTCGGCAGCGTTGAAGAAGATGACCGAGCCAAGGGCGAAGAGTGCGATGTAGAAATAGTTGCGAAGGCGCGACGTCATGCCCTGATAGAAGAGGTAGCCGATGAGTCCTGCCGTGAGGGCCATCTGCAGCCACACGATATCGAAGGGGATGACAAACTTGGAGAAGAGCAGTGCGAGGAGCGTGACGCCCATCGTCACGGCTATGATGCGCCAGAACTTCTTCGTGTCGTTGCAGTAGGTGAGCACCATGAAGGCTGTGAACACCTGCACGAGGATGAGCACGCAGAATTTTCCCACCGAGGTGGGTGTGTCCCACAGTGCCACGGCTTCGAATCGTATGCCGATGACGAAATAGATGACCATGGCGACGCCTGTGAAGAGGATGCTCCCCGTCATGCCTTCGCGGTAGAACATGAGGAAGAAGGCAGAGTAGACGAGTGCGGACCCCGTCTCCTTCTGCATGACGATGCAGAACATGGGCAGCAGGATGATGGCGCAGGAGATGAGGAAGTCTTTCATCTTGTGGATGCTGTAGCCGTAGGTGCTCATGTACTTGGATATGCACAGGGCCGTGGCGAACTTGGCAAACTCTGCCGGTTGCAGGCGGAGCGGTCCGAGGACGAGCCATGATCGGGATCCCTTGATCTCGTGGGGATTGAAGATGGTTGCTATGAGCAGGAGGACGAGCGCTCCGTAGAGCACGTAGGCGAAGGTGTCGTAGAAGCGGTCGTCGAGGAGCAGGAGCACCAGTCCGAGTATGACCGACGTTCCTATCCACACCAGCTGCTTGCCCGAGTTGCTGTCGAAGCCGAAGATGTTGGTCTCGCCGTAGGTGTAGGTGGCCCCGCAGACGCTGATCCAGCCGAAGGCCAGCAGCATGAGATAGATGACGATGGTCCACCAGTCGATGGAGCGCAGCACGCTCGGTTGTCGGTTATCGTTCGCCTGTACCATAGGAAATCCTCCTGTGTTGAAACTCTGTGGCCCGTTTCTCCGAACTGGCCGACAGTTTGCCGTGAATATACTGTTCGATCATCAGTCCGCCGATAGGAACGGCGTAGGTGGCGCCGAAGCCGCCGTTCTCCACGTAGACGGCAATGGCAATCTTGGGGTTGTCCATGGGTGCGAAGCCCATGAATACGGAGTGGTCGTGGCCGCGGTTCTGTGCCGTTCCCGTCTTTCCGCACATGATGATGTCGCTGCGGTTCAGCGCGTGGCATGTGCCTCCCATGACGGAGGCGCGCATGCCCTTGACCACCCAGTCGTAGGCTTCGCGGCTGGCTTTGGTGTAGTGTCGCTCGGTGAACTCCTTGGGCAGAGGGCTGCCTTTAATGCTGCGCACCACGTGGGGTGTGTAGAAGAAGCCGCGGTTGGCGATCGTCGCTCCCAGGTTGGCTATCTGCAGCGGTGTGAGGTTCACCTCGCCCTGTCCGATGGAGATGCTGATGACGGTGAGTCCGTTCCAGTCGCTCTTGTAGGCATTGTCGTAGAACTGTGCGTTGGGGATGAGGCCTCGCTTCTCGCCTGGTAGGTCGATGCCCAGCTTGTAGCCGAAGCCCATGCTGACCATGTAATCGCGCCAGGTGTTCATGGCTTTCTGCACGCTGCCGTATTTCGCCTTGTTGCCCAGCATGTGGTAGAGCCCCCAGCAGAAGTAGCCGTTGCACGAGGTGCTCAGTGCGGGGACGAGTGGCAGCGGCGATCCGTGGCCGTGGCATCCCACGCGGAGGCCTTTGAAGATGAATCCTCGGTGGCAGGGATAGGCTGTGTGCTCGGGGTCGACGATTCCCTCGGTGAGGAATGTGAGGCCCTGCGACGTCTTGAAGGTGGATCCCGGGGGGTACTGTCCCATGATGCCTCGGTTGAGGAGGGGCTTCCTGGGGTCCATCTGCAGCTCGTGGTGATGCTTGCCGCGCTGGCGGCCGATCATCAGGCGCGGGTCGTAGGTCGGCGACGACACCATGCAGAGCACCTCGCCGGTGGAAGGCTCTATGGCGACGATGCTGCCGATCTTCCCCTCCATGAGCCTTTCGCCCAAGGCCTGCAGCTTCAGGTCGATGCCGAGCTGGAGGTCCTTCCCGGGCTTGGGCTTGCGGTCGAGGGCGCCGTTCATGTAGCGTCCCTGTATGCGCCCGTGGGCATCGCGCAGCAGGATCTGTACGCCTTTCTCTCCGCGCAGCTCTTTCTCGTAGGAACGCTCAATGCCCAGCTTGCCGATGTAGTCGCCCGACTGGTAGTATTCGTCGTCCTCGATGTCGGAAGGTGACACTTCGGCCACGTCGCCGAGGACATGGGCGGCGTAGGGATAGGCATACTGTCGGAGGCTGCGGCGCTGGATATAGAATCCCGGGAAGCGGTACATCTTTTCCTGGAACACGCGGAAGTCTTGCTCGGAGAGCTGGTTCATGAACATCTGCTGCGTGTAGGGAGAGTAGCCTGGGTTCTTTGCCCTGTTCTTGATGTCGGCCATGCGCTTGATGAAGAATTCCTTCTTGATGCCGAGGGCCTGGCAGAACTCCGTGGTGTCGAGACGTCCTTTCTCTTCGTTCATCACCACCATGAGGTCGTAGGAGTTCTGGTTGAACACCATCAGCTGTCCCGTGCGGTCGGTGATGGAGCCGCGCGCGGGGAACTCTATCTTCTTCAGGAAGGCGTTGCTGTCGGCGTTCTTCTTGTAGTCGTCGCTCATGATCTGCAGCGTGAACAGTCGGATGAGGTAGACGATGACCACGGCAATGGCCACCCCACCGATCACGAACTGGCGCCGTTCAAGTTCATAGTCTCCTTTCATTTCGCAAACATATTCTCAACGACGAGTACGAAGACAACGGTGAGAACAAGACTTCCGCCAACCGTCAGGAGCCATTGTTCCCAGTTGAAGAAACTGAAAGCCTCGAGGGCAAAGAAAGTGAGTGTGTAGATGGCGACGCAGATGATGACGAAGGTGATGAACTTCGTTACGCCCAAGGTGCGCATCGAGGGTTGCAGGTCGTCGGTGCTGTCGCGTGGGATGAAGGGGTTGAGCAGGTATGGCTGCAGCAGTGCGAGCAGTGTCATGGCTCCTGCTGTGACGCCGGGTGTGTTGGAGAAGATATCGATGACCAGTCCGAGCAGGAAGCACCACACAAGGATGGCCCATTTGGGATAGTTGCGCCGGAAGCTGATGGCGAAGTCGACATAGAGCAGGGGCGTGGCAAACCCGAGCAGATGGATGTGGTTGAGCACCAGCACCTGCACCAAACAAAAAACGACGAACGCCATGGCTCGTTTCATGAAGTCTGTAGACATGAATTCTTGCTCGGGTTGTTTTTCTTATACCTTCATTCTATAATGTATACTGAGCCCACAGCCTGCTGGCTGTCGGCGACAGTCAGTTGGCAGGGGGCTTGATGGAATCTTCGGCCGCACGCATCAGGTCGATACGCTCTTTCATGCGGGTGTCGTCAATGACGCAGACATCGCGCAGGTTGCCGAAGTCGGTCGACAGTTTCACCTTCAGCCTGTAGGACAGGGCGTCGGTGGAATTGTAGACGTTGGTGATCTTGCCGACGAGTATTCCCGGCGGGAAGATGCTGCTGTAGCCGCTGGTCACTACCTCGTTGCCCTTGGCGAAGCGTGCGTGGCGCGGTATGTCGTCCACGTAGGCTGCGTCGGCTGTTCCTCCGAACCATCTCAGGTATCCGAAGTACTCGCTGCCCCTGATGGCCACGCTGATGTTGGAGTGGCCGTTGAGCACGGGTATGACCACGCTGTAGTGGTTTGACACAAGATAGACGATGCCCACGACACCATTGCCGCAGGCAACGCCCATGTCTCTCCTCACCCCATCGGCACTGCCTTTATCGATAGTGATGAGATTGTCCTTCTTGCTCACCGAGTTGGTGACCACCTTGGCCGGTATCAGCTTGTAGTCGGCCAACAGGCGCAGCTGGTCGTTGGTGACGCTGTTGCTGTCGTTGGTGAGCTCGGCGAGCTGTTTCTGCATCTGGCTCACCTGGCGTTCCAGGTAGAGGTTGCGCTGTGTGAGCTGCTCGTTGATCTTCGTCAGGCTGAAGAAGGTCTCCACCTGGGAGTCGAGCTCGTAGATGCGTCCTGCCATCTCATTGGCCGAAGAAAACCATACGCTGCCCTGATAGCTGTTGTTGCGGAAGAGCAGCACGGCGCAGACGGCTTCGAGGAGTACGAAGAGAAACCAGTGGTGATACTTTACGAGGAAAGCCCACAGATTCCGCATGTTGTCCTGTATTGTTTATCGCATGAGGAACGAGAAGCGGTCTACGTTCTCCAGGGCGATGCCGGCGCCCTTGGCCACGCAGTGGAGCGGATCCTCGGCGATGTGGAACTGAATGTTGATCTTGTCTTTCAACCGCTTGTCGAGGCCGCGCAGCAGTGCGCCGCCACCGGTGAGATAGATACCGTTCTTCACGATGTCGGCATAGAGTTCGGGCGGTGTGCTCTCCAAGGCGTTGAGGACGGCCGTCTCGATGCGTGCCACGGTCTTGTCGAGGCAGTGGGCAATCTCCTGATAGCATACGGGCACCTCCATCGGCAGGGCCGTGATGCGGTTCGGGCCGTGTACCACGTAGTCTTCGGGAGCCTCGTCGCCGAGGTCGGTCAGCGCCGATCCCACGTTGATCTTGATGCGCTCGGCCATGCGCTCGCTCACCTTCACGTTGTGCTGTCGGCTCATGTAGTCCTGAATGTCGGCCGTGAGGTCGTCGCCGGCCACCTTGATAGAGTTGTTGGCCACGATACCGCCGAGCGAGATGACGGCAATCTCCGTCGTTCCGCCGCCGATATCGACGATCATGTTGCCTTCGGGAGCCTCGACGTCGAGGCCGATGCCGATGGCTGCTGCCATCGGTTCAAAGATAAGGTACACGTCGCGACCGTCGGCATGCTCGGCCGAGTCGCGCACGGCGCGCAGCTCCACCTCGGTGCTTCCCGAGGGAACGCCGATGACCATGCGCAGTGAGGGCGAGAACAGGTGTGTTCCCGTATGAACCATTTTGATGAGGCCGCGCATCATCTGCTCGCAGGCGGTGAAGTCGGCGATGACGCCGTCGCGCAGCGGACGGATGGTGCGTATGCCCGGATGCTCCTTCTCATACATCATCTTCGCCTTCTCGCCCACGGCAATCATCTTGTCGGTGCGGCGGTCCAGTGCAACCACTGAAGGCTCGTCCACCACGATATTGTCATCGCTGATAATAATGGTGTTGGCCGTGCCAAGGTCCATAGCAATCTCTTGTCTGAATGAAAAAAATCCCATGTTTTTTCTTAAACTTTTAACTTCTTCTTACAATACTCCCAACTTCGAATCATTACAACTCCCGGTCTTCTTTCTTCAAAACGTCTCTGTCTCGAGCCTTCAATGCCTCATGCGTCGGAACTCTGAAAACGTGTAATCCTTTTGTTTCAAGAAACGTCGGGGATGCCCCAATACTTCACTTCTGCCCTTTCGTGAACCATGCGTGGATGGCGGTGTCGTAGTGGCTGCTCACACCGAAGGCGCAGGCGGCCAGTTGGCGGCGCTGTTCGAGCGTGGTCTCGGCTCCCTGCTTGTTCAGGATGTCGAGGAGCACGCCATATTCGGCCTTCGACGGCACGATGACCACGTCGTTGAAGTTCTTGGCTCCGGCACGGATCAGCGAGATGCCGCCGATGTCGATCTTCTCGATGATGTCCTGCTCACCGGCTCCACTGGCCACGGTCTGCTCGAACGGGTAGAGGTCGACGATGACGAGGTCGATCTCGGGAATGCCGTATTCGGCCATCTGCTCACGGTCGCCCTCGTTGTCGCGGCGCCCGAGAATGCCTCCGAACACTTTCGGGTGAAGCGTCTTCACGCGGCCGCCGAGGATCGACGGGTAGGTGGTCACGCTCTCCACCGTCTGACATTCATATCCTAAGCCTTCGATGAACTTCTGCGTGCCTCCGGTTGAAAGGAACTTGACACCCTCCTCGTTCAGCTTGGCAAGCAGTTCGTCGAGGCCATCTTTGTGAAATACTGACACCAATGCGGTTTTGATTTTCTTTGATCCAGCCATAAAATACTTGAATTTGAGATTTGGAGTGCAAAAATACAAAATTATTGTGAAGTGGGCGAATCTTTTTGATAAAAAATTCTACCTTTCACCTCTTTTATTATTTCATGTCAATCGGAATGTTCCGCTTGAAACGAAAGATGCGGAAAAGCATGAGCCTCTCCGCATCTTTCGGTAGCGAGGGTGGGTCACGATCCCACGACCTCCGGATTATGAATCCGACGCTCTAACCAGCTGAGCTACCTCGCCATCATTTTCATTTTGCGGGTGCAAAGGTATACAAAAACTTTTAATGGCCAAAATTATTTCACAAATATTTTTGTCGTTTGAAAGAAAAAGCGTAATTTTGTGCCGAAATGTAAAAGAATCTTCCCTATTCAATCGATTAAAACCCATGAAGAAGCAGAAAATCCATATAGAGAAAGAACTGAAATGCAAGAGCAGCAACATCATCTGGCCGCTGCTCAGTACACCGGAAGGACTGATGAAATGGATTGCCGACGACGTGAAGCGCGACGGAGATCAGCTCACGTTCAGATGGGGAGAGCTGTGGACACGTCATGAAATACGCACGGCCGAGGTGAGGGAAGAGGTTAAGGGGGAGCGCATACGCTTCGTGTGGGACGATGATGACGACAAGGAGGCATTCTGGGAACTGGGACTGGAATGGAGCGACATCACCGGCGACTTCATCCTCCTTATCACCGATTTCGCCTACGATGAAGACCTCGACTCGCTCAGCGACATCTGGGACCAGAACCTGGAGCAGCTTCACATGAACACCGGCCTGTAGGGCACCCGTCTGTCTTCGCCGGAGCGCATCGCGGAAAAACGGCCGACAGCATTAACGCGCGCGCCATATTTTACGGTTCACAATACTAAAATAATACTAATTTATTTTGAAGTCCGAGCGAATTGCATTACCTTTGCACATCGTTTGCGCATAGTAGCGCATACGCGGTAGGTACATGTTCAGAATCAAGAAACTAGATATATTCATCGCACGCCAGTTCCTGTTGTTGCTGGTGGCCACTTTCTTTGTCTGCCAGTTCGTGCTGATGATGCAGTTTCTGTGGCGATACGTCGACACGCTCATCGGAAAGGGACTCTCCATGGAGGTGCTGGCCAAGTTCTTCTGGTACATGAGCCTGATACTCATGCCCCAGGCCTTCCCGCTGGCCATCCTGCTTGCCTCGCTCATCACCTTCGGTAACCTGGGCGAGAGCTCGGAACTGACGGCTATCAAGGCGGCGGGCATATCGCTGATGAAGGCTTTCCGGCCGCTCATCGTCATCACCGTGGGCATCATGATGATGTCGTTCTACTTCCAGAACGTCGTGGCGCCGAATGCCGACAACTCGTTCACGCAGCTTTTGCTCTCCATGAAGCAGAAGAGCCCCGAGATGGAAATCCCCGAAGGCATCTTCTACGACGGCATACCGCAGACAAACATCTACGTGCAGAAGAAGGACATGCGGACGGGTATGCTCTATGGCATGATGATCTACAGGCTCTCGGGCAGCTACGAGGATGCCGCCATCATCGTTGCCGACTCGGGAATGATCCAGTCGACGGCCGAGAAGAAGCACCTCGTTCTGACGCTCTACAACGGCGAGTGGTTCGAGAACATGCGCAGCCAGGATGTTGCCGGCGGAGCTGCCGTGCCTTACCGCCGCGAGACGTTCACGCAGAAGAAGCTGGTGCTCGACTTCGATGCCGACTTCAGTCTGGCCGATGCCAGCGCCCTGGCCAACAACGCCCGCGGAAAGAGCCTCTCGCACATTCGTCACGATGTGGATTCGCTCAAACAGGAGTTCGACAGCATCGGCCATCAGTACTATCAGGACGTGAAGCGCACCTTCTTCCACAATGTACCCATCGAGAAGAAAGACTCGTTGCGTGCCGCGAAGATGGCCGCCACGAAAGCGTTCAACATCGACTCCGTCTTCAGCCGGCTGTCGCCCGAAGACAAGCAGCGCACCATGGCGCGTGCCGTGCAGGCTGCACAGTCGGGACTGAACGACCTGGAGTTCAAACAGCTCGTCACCTCCGACGGCGACAGGCTCATCCGTGTGCACAACATCGAGGCCATCAACAAGTTCACGCTGTCGCTCTCGTGCCTCATCTTCTTCTTCATCGGAGCACCCCTCGGGGCCATCATCCGCAAGGGCGGACTGGGCATTCCCGTCATCGTCTCCGTGCTTGTGTTCATCGTCTATTACATCTTCGACAATACCGGCTACCGCATGTCGCGCAACGGCATGTGGGCCATCTGGTTCGGAAAGGGCATCTCAACGGCCGTGCTCGCACCGCTGGCCGTCTTCTTCACCTACAAGGCCAACAACGACTCCGTGGTGTTCAACCTCGACCTCTACCGCAACTTCTTCATGAAGCTGCTGGGCCTCCGACTGAAGCGTCACGTCTTTGCCAAGGAGGTGATTATCTATGATCCTCACTATGAGGAGGATGCACGGAAACTGGCCGTCATCAGCGACGAGGTGACCCACTATGCTCACGAACACAAGCTGGTGAGCCCGCCCAACATCATCAAGGTGTTCTTCAAGTACGAGCCCGACCACGAGATAGAACGCATCGTGCCCGAACTGGAAGATGTCATCGACGACCTGTCGAACGTGAATCTGAACAAACGCTTGCACAGTAAGGAGAAGAAAAAGATCCTTACCGAGCTGAACCACTATCCCGTGGTGTCGGTGAAAGCTCACACACGGCCCTTCGAGCGCCGATGGCTCAACATCCTGGCGGCCGTCGTGCTGCCCGTAGGCATCTGTCTCTACATCAGGATGTGGTCGTTCAGGCTCCGTCTTTATCGCGACCTGAAGACAATCAAGCAGACCAACGGCGAAATCATCGCAGCCATCAAGAGCATGGGCTACGGCACGTCCAACGACGGCGATGCCGCAACCTCTACAATATATAATAAGGTATAAAAGAAACGAACAATGGAAAACTATCAGCTCAGCAGCATCGACGATGCTGTGAGAGATTTCAGAGAAGGTAAGTTCGTCATCGTGGTCGACGATGAAGACCGCGAGAACGAAGGCGACCTGATATGCGCTGCCGAGACTATCACTCCCGAGATGGTGAACTTCATGCTGAAGAACGCGCGCGGCGTGCTCTGCGTGCCGCTCACCATGAGCCGGTGCGAAGAACTGGGACTGGCCCACCAGGTGGCCGACAACACCTCACTGCTGGGAACACCGTTCACCGTGACGGTCGACAAACTGAAAGGATGCTCCACTGGCGTGTCGGCTCACGACAGGGCTGCCACAATACGCGCGCTGGCCGACCCGACGTCGATGCCGCAGGACTTCGGCCGACCCGGACATATCAATCCTCTCTATGCTCAGGAAAACGGCGTGCTCAAGCGTAGCGGCCACACCGAGGCTGCCATCGACCTGTGCCGGCTGGCCGGCATGCAGCCCGCAGGAGCACTCATCGAGATCATGAACGAAGACGGCACGATGGCGCGTATGCCACAGCTGCAGGAGTTCGCCCGGAAGCACGACCTGAAACTCATCACCATCAAAGACCTCATTGCCTACCGGCTGAAGAAAGACTCGCTCGTGGAGATGGGGCAGGAGGTGGACATGCCGACGGCCTATGGGCACTTCCGGCTGATTCCCTTCCGGCAGGTGAGCAACGGACTGGAGCATTTCGCCCTCAAGAAAGGCGAATGGGACGACGGCGAGCCGGTGATGGTGCGCGTACATTCGTCGTGCGCCACAGGTGATATCCTCGGCAGCCTACGTTGCGATTGCGGCGAACAGCTGCACAAAGCCATGCAGATGATCGACAAGGAAGGCAAGGGCGTTGTGGTCTACATCCAGCAGGAAGGGCGCGGCATCGGACTGATGAACAAGATTGCTGCCTACAAACTGCAGGAAGAGGGGCTCGACACGGTGGAAGCCAACGTCCATCTGGGATTCAAGCCCGACGAGCGCGACTATGGCTGCGGCGCACAGATCCTGCGCAAGCTGGGCGTGCAGAAGATGCGGCTGCTCACCAACAACCCCGTGAAGCGTGTCGGACTGGAGGCTTACGGGCTGGAAATCGTGGAGAACATCCCCATCGAGGTGACGCCCAACGCCTACAACCTGCGCTACCTGAAGACGAAAAAAGACCGCATGGGCCACACGTTGCACCTTTAAAAACGGCTGCCGGCACCTGCTTTCCGAAGCTACAGAAAAGGTTGCCGCGCACGTTCCGCAGTGAGCGAAATGCAACTTTTTGGCCGTTTTCCATGAAATAACGGCGCATTTTTTTCGTTATAAATAAAAAATTGCTTAATTTTGCACGGAATATCAATCATCATTTGCAATGGCAAGACTTTCTAACCGATTAAATCGTCTCGCACCGTCGGCCACGCTGGCCATGTCGCAGAAAAGCAGCGAAATGAAAGCACAGGGCATCGACGTCATCAACATGAGCGTCGGCGAGCCTGACTTCAATACGCCCGACCACATCAAGGCGGCCGCCAAGAAGGCTATTGACGACAATTATTCGAAATATTCACCCGTACCGGGATATCCCGACCTGAGAAAAGCCATCGTTGCCAAGCTCAAGAACGAGAATGGCCTCGACTATACCACCGATGAGATCCTGGTGAGCAACGGTGCCAAACAGTGCGTCTGCAATGCCGTCATGGCGTTGGTCGACGACGGCGACGAGGTCATCATCCCCGCTCCCTATTGGGTGAGCTACCCGCAGATGGTGAAGCTCGCAGGCGGAACGCCCGTCATCGTGGAAGCCGGTTTTGAACAGGACTTCAAGATGACCCCCGAACAGCTCGAGGCTGCCATCACACCCAAGACGCGCATGCTTATCCTCTGCTCGCCCAGTAACCCGACGGGCAGCGTCTACTCACACGAAGAGATGAAAGCGCTGGCCGAGGTGGTGCTCCGTCATGAGGACCTCTTCGTCCTGGCCGACGAGATCTACGAGCATATCAACTACACGGGAAAGCACGCCAGCATTGCTGCTTTCGAGGGAATGAAGGAGCGCTCCATCATCGTCAACGGCGTCAGTAAGGCCTACGCCATGACAGGATGGCGCATCGGCTTCATGGCCGCCCCGCAGTGGATCATCAAGGGATGTAACAAGCTGCAGGGACAATACACCAGCGGACCGTGCTCCGTCAGTCAGAAGACTGCCGAGGAGGCATACGTAGCCTCGCAGGAATGCGTGGAGACCATGCGCAAGGCTTTTGAGCGACGTCGCGACCTCATCGTGGAACTCGCCCGCCAGATTCCCGGACTCGAGGTGAACGTGCCACAAGGTGCCTTCTACCTCTTCCCCAAGTGCAGTAGCTTCTTCGGCAAGAGCGACGGGCAGCGAACCATCGCCAATTCCACCGACCTGGCCATGTATCTGCTCGAAGAAGGACACGTGGCAACAGTAGGCGGCGATGCCTTCGGCGACCCGCAGTGCTTCCGCATGAGCTATGCTACCAGCGACGACAACATCCGCGAGGCCATGAGACGAATCAAAGAAACACTCGCTAAGTTATCATAGCAGGAATTGATACCGCAAATAAGCTTCAAAGAGTCTTTTTTTAGGAATATCGTTGTTAAAAGTCCTTAAATTCAACGATAGTTCCACAAGAATTGCTATCTTTGCGAAGTCTATTTAAAAACCGCATAGGTAAACGGGTCAAAATCGTTGCGAACGCAGCAACTTACGAAAACGGATTTTTATTACTTAATTTATTAATAACTAAAAATTAAAAACAAAAAATTATGGCAACTACACAAGCTAAGGCAGCCCCGAAAAAATCGCAGGGCTTCCAGGGAGTTCAGGCAGCGATTTGGATTATCGTTGCATGTTTCATTGCAGCATGCTGCGTCTACAAGTTTGTTATGGGTAACCCCGCAAACTTCATCGATGGCAATCCTGAAAACGCCGTGAAAGACGGTAGCATCCTCGGTCTTATCTACAAAGGTGGTATCGTGGTGCCGGTGATCATCACCCTGCTGTTCACCGTTATCGCTCTGAGCGTTGAGCGCTTCCTCGCTCTGCGCACCGCTTTCGGTAAGGGCAAACTCCCCAAGTTCGTTTCCAGCATCAAGGCAGCTCTCGCAGCTAACGACTTCGCAAAGGCTCAGAAGCTCTGCGACGACCAGCGCGGTACTGTTGCCAACGTGGTAGGTGCTTCTCTCCGCGCTTACAAGGAGATGGAGGCTACCTCGGGCATGAAGACCTCTCAGAAAGTGGCTAAGATCCAGCAGGCTCACGAGGAAGCAACTCAGCTCGAGATGCCGACTCTGCAGATGAACATGCCGATCCTTGCTACTATCGTTACGCTGGGTACCCTGACCGCTCTGTTCGGTACTGTGGTGGGTATGATTCGTTCGTTCGCAGCTCTGGCTTCCGGTGGCGGTGGTGACTCGCTCGCACTGTCTGAAGGTATCTCTGAGGCTCTTGTGAACACAGCATCAGGTATCTTGACATCTTGGTTCGCCGTAGTTGCCTACAACTACTATTCTAACAAGATCGATAAGCTGACATACGCCCTCGACGAGGTTGGTTACACCATTGCCCAGACATACGAAGCAAACCATACGGATGAGGCTTAATTTTTGCTAACCCTTTAAAACATTTATCATTATGGGTAAAGTAAAAGTTAAGAAAGCGGACGTCTGGATTGACATGACCCCGATGAGCGACGTCATGGTGCTCCTGCTGACCTTCTTCATGCTGACGTCTACGTTCGTGAAGAATGAGGCAGTGCGCGTCAATGCACCGTCATCGGTATCTGAAATCAAGGTTCCGGAGGAAAACGTTCTTTCCATCCTGGTCGACAAGACCGGAAAGATCTTCCTCGGCATGGAGACTCCGGGTAAGATGGAGGCCTTGATCAGCGACATGGCAGCCCAGTATGGCGTTGCGCTGAACGCAAAGCAGCTTGAGAAGGGACGCAGCTCGGCTAATGTCGGCGTCTCTATGCAAGATCTTAATGAGTTTCTCAATCAGGATGTGGAGAAGCTGAACGAGTATCAGGCTTCGAGAGGCATCCCGACTGACAGTATTGACGGAAAGATGAGTGAGTTCCAGACATGGGTGGAAACGGCACGCACGGCCAACGGCTCTGAGATGAAGATTGCCATCAAGGCCGACCAGGACACCCCCTACAAGGTCATCAAGAAGATGATGTCGGAACTGCAGGACATGAGCGAGAACCGCTACTTCCTCATCACATCTCTTAAATCAGCGGAGGATTAAGTTATGGCAAAGCAAAAAGCAAGTAAGCAGAAAAAATTCAACACCCGAGTCGACTTCACGCCGATGGTGGATATGATGATGCTTCTTATCACTTTCTTCATGCTCTGTACGTCTCTGTCTAAACCTCAGACGATGAACTTGACCATGCCGAGTAACGATAAGAATATTTCAGACCAGGACCGTAACGCGGCAAAGGCTTCTCAGACCATCACCATGTTTGTGTGTGGCAATGATAAGATCTACCACGTCGACGGTATCCCCAACTACGACGACCCCAGCTGCCTGAAGGAGACTTCGTGGGGCAGAGAAGGCATCCGCAAGGTGCTCATCGAGCACCGCACGGAAGACGGCTCTACTCCCGTGGCCGACATCATGGCTGCCAAGATCGAGCTGGACAGGAAAAAACTCGCCAACCCCGCACAGTATCCGGACAGCATCTATGATCGCGAACTGACGAAGATCAAGAAAGGTGAACTGGCCGACTACGGCGGCGAGGCCAAGGTGCCCACGATGACCATCATCATCAAGTGTACCGACGAGGCTTCCTACAAGAACATGGTCGACGCTCTCGACGAAATGGCTATCTGCAGCATTGGTACCTATGTGATCGACAAGATCAACGACGACGATCAGGCTCTGCTTGACAAGCGTGGTATCAAGTAATACGGTAATTTAAAGAAAGGAATAATAGACAATGGCAAAAATAGATCTGGTGTCCAATGAATGGACCGACCTCGTCTTCGAAGGAAGAAATAAGTCTTACGGAGCATACGTGCTGCGTAAAGGCACTTCCAAGCGAAATATTTATGCTATGGTGGCCGTATTGCTGCTTGCTGTGTTAGGACTGTTAGGTATTAAGCTGATCAACTTCATTCAGGAGCAGCAGGCTGTTGCCAACACTCAGGAAATGGAGCTCTCCATGATCCAGGAGGCTAAGAAAGCCAAGAAGGTGGAGAAGGTGGAGCAGCCCAAGATTGAGCCTGAAAAGGTTGTCGAGAAGGTGAAGAGCTCAATCAAGTTCACCGCACCCGTCATCAAGAAAGATAACGAGGTGAAGGAAGAGGACGAGATTGACCTGAAGAAGGTTGAGGACTCTAAGGAGGCCGTGGGTGCTTTCACCGTCGAAGGTAACGATGAGGTTGGTGGCGAAGTGCTGAAGGCAAAGGAAGAGATTGCTCCTCCACCAGAGCCCGAGAAACCCGTCGAGGATAACAAGGTGTTCGACGTCGTTGAACAGAAGCCTATGTTCCCCGGTGGCGATGCCGCTCTGATGCAGTGGCTGAGCAGCAACATCAAGTATCCCGTTATCGCTGCTGAGAACGGTGTCCAGGGACGCGTTGTCTGCCAGTTCGTCGTGGAGAAAGATGGTTCTGTCTCTGGCGTGACTGTCGTGAAGAGCATCGACCCGAGTCTCGACAAGGAGGCCGTCCGCGTGATCAAGTCAATGCCGAAGTGGACTCCTGGTAAGCAGAACGGACAGAACGTGCGTGTGAAGTACACGCTTCCCGTGCAGTTCAAACTTCAGTAATTAAGACGCTAAGCATAATTAAATGTACAAGAACGTATTCTACTATATCGTAGGATTATCTCTGATTTTCGGTTTGTCCTCATGCGAGGACAAACCGAAAAACGGTAGAACAGACACCTATTCGTCGGGAAGCATACAATTCACTTGCGACGAGAGTTTCTACCCCATCATCGACGAAGAAATCGAAGTCTTCGAGAGTATATATCGGAACGCGCACGTCACGCCGATCTATACCGACGAGCTCGAAGCCGTCAACCTGTTGCTCAGCGACAGCGTCTGTCTTGCCATCGCTTCCCACGACTTCACGAAGCAGCAATACGACAATTTCAAGTCGCGCGGCTACCAGCCACAGGCAGTACGCCTGGCCAAGGACGGCCTCGCCTTCATCATCAACAATCAGAACACCGACTCGTGCATCTCTGTGAACAACATCAAGCGTGTGCTCAGCGGAGAGGCAAAGAACTGGAGCGACGTGGCACCCGGTTCCAAGCGCGGCGAGATTATCGTCTGCTTCGACAACAAGCAGTCAAGCACCGTGCACTTCTGTGTGGACTCCCTGCTCGGAGGAAAACCCATCAACAGCCCCAATATCGTGGCTGCCAAGACAAGCAAGGAGGTCATCCAATATGTGCAAGACACGCCCAACGCCATCGGTATCATCGGAAGCAACTGGCTCAACGATCCACGCGACACGACGAACATCACCTTTTATAAAAACACACGCGTGATGCACGTCAGCCGAATGGACGATGCCAAGCCCGAGAACAGCTATCAGCCCTATCAGGCCTATATCTACAACGGACGTTACCCCATCGTACGCACCGTCTACGCACTGCTCAACGACCCCCGGCGCGGCCTGCCTTGGGGCTTCGCACATTTCATAGAGAGCTACAAAGGACAGCTCATCATCAAGAAGTCGGGCATCCTGCCCATCATCATGGACACCTACGTCATCGACGTCAAGGTGAACCCGTGACGACTCTATCAGACCAGTTTGATAAGCAGAGGGGCCGCGTCGCAAAGAACCCCGTCCTTTTGTGAATAAAATTGTCCTGAACATCGGTCAGCTTAAACCTTTTCAGCGAGGTTTCATCATATAGACAAAACCGTGGAATTACGAAATAGAGAGTATTAACCATTAAAACAAATAAAGGATATGAAAGCAATCAAATATTTCGTTGCAGGAGCAATGCTCAGCATCTCCGCAACAGCAATGGCTCAGTCTGCAGAAGTGCAGGCTCAGATCGACGCTATCACCAAGACCGTCGTCGATGCAAAGGGTGACATCAAAGCCACCAAGGACGCAGTGAAAGACTTCATGAAGGTCTACAAGAAAGATGCCGACGCACTGGCAGGCTTAGGCCGCGCCTTCATGAGGGCCGGCAACATGGCCGAGGCACAGCGCTATGCCGCTCTGGCACGCAAGGTCGGAAAGAACAAGGCCGCTGGTTACATCCTCGAAGGCGACATCGCTGCCATGCAGGATGATGGCGGAACAGCTGCCAGCTGGTACCAGCAGGCCACCATGTTCGACCCGAACAACACCAATGGCTACGTGAAGTACGCACGCGTCTACCAGAAGATCGACGCCAACGGTGCCGTGGAGATGCTCGAAAAGCTGCGCCAGGTGAAGCCCGACTATCCCGTCGATGCTGCCGCAGGCTATATGTACTCGCAGAACGACCGTCTGAAGACCGCTATGGAATACTACGACAAGGTGACCAACTATCAGGCGCTCGACGACTACATCCTCTACGACTATCTCACCACTGCCTACAGTCTTGAGGACTACGACAAAGCACTGAAGCTTGCCAGAATCGGTATCCAGAAGAACCCGAAGTATGCCAGCTACTTCAAGATGGCTTACTATGCTGCTACGAAGAAGGGCGACTTCGTCGAAGCTATCAGCGATGCACAGCGCTATTTCAGCACCGAGGAAGCCGAGAATATCAAGGCCAACGACTACATGTTCTATGGCGATGCCCTGAAGGGTGCCGGTCAGCTCGAAGAGGCCATCACTCAGTATGAGAAGGCATTCCAGATGGACAACACGAAGACCGATTTCTTCAAGTCGGCTTCCGAGATCTATCTCGCCAAGAAAGACCACGCCAAGGCTCTCGACTACGCCAACAAGTACATCGATGCCATCGGCACCGCTGCCACCTATAAGGAGTATGAGACGCTTGCCGACATCTACATCGACAAGTCCGAGAACGTTGCCGAGGGTGAGGTGGCTGCTGCACTGTTCGAGGCCGACAAGGTCTACGGCACCATCGCCGACAAGTTCGACTATGCCAAGGAGTATGCCGTCTTCAAGCGTGCTGCCATCAACCACCAGATCAACAGCGACATCAAGAAGGGTCAGGCTAAGCCCTACTACGAGCAGTTCATCAGCCTCGTAGAGCCGAAGGCAGAGAAGAGTGCTTCCGACCTGCGCAAGCTCGCCACCTGCTACAACTATCTGGCTGTCTACTACATCCAGAACGACCAGACCGCCAAGTCGAAGGAGTATGCTCAGAAGCTCATCGAGCTGCAGCCCGACAACGACACGGCTAAGCAGATCCTCGCTCTGTAATCAAGATTCATTCTTTTAGGTTCATATTGTAAGGAGTGTTGCCACGGCAGCACTCCTTTTTTTCTACCTATCAACCCACAAGAACGATGAACGAAGTTCAAAATTGCGAAGAAAAAACGAGATTTTTCTTTGCACTTTGCTGTTTTTATCTTACTTTTGCAAACAAATGAGAAGAACAGCGCATCTGCTCCTGATCGCCCTCCTGCTCGCCGCCTGCGGCGGGTGGCGCGGCGGCGACCGCCTGATGAGTCGGGCGGACAGCCTGATGTACGTCCGTCCCGACGCCGCCCTCGCCCTGCTCGACAGCATCCCCGAGGCCGACCGCGCACGGATGAGCAAGGGCCAGCGCATGCGCTACGAGCTGCTGCGCGCCGACGCTCAGAACAAGAACTTCGTGAAGTTCACCACCGACAGCGTGCTCAAGGCCGTCGTCAGCTACTACGACAGCCACGGCACGCCCAACGAGCGCATGCGCGCCAACTACCTCCTCGGACGCGCCTACTACGACATGGGAGAGACACCCTTGGCCCTGAAATACTATCACGAGGCCGCCGACTGCGCCGACACCACACAGATCGACTGCGACTACAAGCTGCTCAGCCGCGTGCACGGGCAGATGGGAAGGCTGTTGCTTGATCATGATGCTTTGCGTAACGCTTTGGACGAGCTGGAGAAAGCTGCCGTTTTTTCTTTACGCTGCAAAGATACCATAGCATACTTGTCTTTGCGTAATCAAAAAAGTCCTATCTTAGATAAACTCAATTATCCTGATTCCGCAATCAATAATAGCCTATTGGTAAGTAAAAGTTTCATGTCTCTTGGCCAAGACTCTCTTGCAGCAAATTCCATAGGTAATGTTATAGGTGTCATGGTGAGACAAGGTCAATTAAAAGATGCAAAAGCTGCGATGCAGCTATATGAAACAAAGTCAGGCTTTTTTGACTCCGTCTTGAACATATCAAAAGGAAAAGAACTCTACTATTATGTAAAAGGAAACTACTATCTTGCCTCTCATAGGTCAGATTCATCAGAGTATTACTTTCGCAAATTACTCCGCACAGCAAATAGCTTGAACCATTATGAGTGCGCTTATCGGGGATTGTCACGCGTTTATGAGCTTACGGGCAGGGCCGATTCTGCATTGAAGTATTCAAATCTTGCTTATTCCTATAATGACTCTTCCCATCGAAAGAAGATAACGGAATACTATACAAGAAACCAAAATTCATACAACTTTTCACGTCAGCAAAAAATCGCTGACATTAAAAGCGACGAGGCTCTTAGAGCCTGGCTATATTGGGTTATCACCTTGTTACTTTTCTTGACTGTTATAGTCCTGACAGTATTGTATGTCAGAAGAAACAGAAAGAAGACGTTAACAATGCAAAAGGACCTTGACCAAAGCTATTTGGATTTGAGCAGGCAGACAAAAGAATATAATCGGCTGTTGTCGGAAAAGGCTTCAGTGTTAGCTCGTCTAAATGACATGCAGAAATCGGAAGCCAGTATAAAGGATGAATATCTAAAAATAGAAAATGCCTATAAGTCACTCGCAAACTCCAAGCATATTGAAATAATTGAAAAGGAGATCCTTATTAGTGTGTTGTCAGCAAAGCTTGGAAAGGAATGGCCGTCTGAGGTGAATGACAGGCTGAAAGAACTTCCCATTGTTCAAGAGTTAAGGATGAAGGTAAAAAGCAATGCGCCAGCGATGACAAACATTCAATGGGAGGAATTGAAGGACTCTGTGAACAGGGTATGTACGCATTTGCCTGTTTTAATAGAAGAAAAGTATCCTGATATATCACGCGAGGAACATCAGATAGTGTACCTCACAAAAGCTGGGTTTAAGTCCGGACAAGCGATGCGACTTATAGAGACAACTGGAGCCTCGGCTTTTGCGATGAAAAAGCGGCGTCTGGTGAGCAGACTGTTTGGCCTGGATGAAGACAGTGCAATACTATTCAATTCTCTTGTTGCAAATTTCGACAGTGTGAAATAATGCAACAATAGAAGTGAAAAAATAGCTTATTTTTAAGGCGTTGGTTTATAATCCGTTGAATATCATATATTTGGCGGTTAATAAAAAAGTGAAAAACGATGTGAATTCTTTTCATTGTCATATTATTCTTTATTTGTAATTTTGTATAACAAATAAATATGAAAATGAAAAAGAAAACAATGCTGTTACTATTCGTTGTCCTGACAACGATGTCGTTTATGCCATCGCCTCCATTTTTCCCCCCGACAGGAAATATTCGAGGTTCACGTGTTACACTTCATGTGGCGTGGGAAGATGGAGAAGGTTTAGGTACAAATGTTCCCCAAAGCCTCGTAGAAGTGCCTACCGTCAGCATCGACGGCAACATCCTCTATTTCTATGACGTCTTCAGCACGACGGTTCCCGTCTTTGTCGTAGACGCGAGCGACAACGTGGTGTTCTCCGCTACTCTTTCCCCCGGTGAAGACAAGAAGGTCCTCCCCACGTCCCTCTCGGGTACCTACACTCTATACATGCGCGTGGGTACTATTATGTATTATGGATTTATAAATGTCTAACCATAGAAAGCGGCGAGATCCTGTAAGTTTTCTTGTCTTTTCTTTGTCAATTCGAAACAAAAGTGTATATTTGCAATCGTAAACTATTAAAGGATGTGATTATGAAACAGTTATTTACTACATTGACGATGATGCTTGCGCCGTTGTGGGCGATGGCGCAAACCGACTATGCTCCCCTGCTCGAAGAGGGGAAGACGTGGCACTACACCTACCACAACTGGGCCACGGGGAAGACATACACCTTCACCGAAAAGCT
>DEJE01000053.1 GCA_002353205.1 Prevotella sp. UBA2756
GTGTGACATTTCACGAGACGCACGCGTGCCTTCCGCTCGCCAGCAGGCGGCGGAGCATCGGTCATTCGGCCTTTGCTGCGCTGCCCGCCGCCGCTTGATGGCATGGAAAACAAATTGTTTTGGTGCGCAAAACAATTTGTTTTACCCAGCAATTTTAATTGTTTTACCCAGCAATTTAATTGATGTTGCCACGCGGAACGAACCAACCGCCAGCGCATCGACGATCTGTTGGCAACGCGCCCAGGCTCTTCCGGCACTCCCAGACGGTGCTTGTGGATGAGCGGAAAAAGAAGCCAAGCAAACTCATGTGTATGAAGTAAAATCGAAAGATGAAGTTTTGTATCAGATAATATATGGGGTCAGATAACAGAATTCAACTTTCGCAAGTGCGCCCCGAAGGGGGCAGCCTTCCTATAGCCCAGGGCATTGCCCTGTTATTCAAAAATATCGTAAAAAGAGAAGGTATTATTTGGTGGGATAAAAATTTATCCCTATATTTGCATCAAAAAGTGAAAATATGCCCACAATACTCTTAGCGTTTGGATTACGATTCTACTTCTATTCTGAGGAGCACAGACCTATTCATGTACATGTGGAGAACGCAGATGGACGTGCCAAGTTCTCTCTGGAACCAGATGTAGAACTTGTCAAGAATGAAGGGATGAAGCCAAAAGATTTAAAGAAAGCCAAGGCTCTGTGCGAGACTTTTCAAGAAGAGTTCATAGAGAAATGGCACGAACACATGGATGATAACGATGAATAATTATGGCAAAGATTGAAAAATTATGGTTTGATGCCAATCGCATTTATTTGTTGACAGACTCCGGCGAGACTTTAAGTCGTCCGCTGGAAGCATTTCCTGTATTGAAAGAAGCCTCTGAATCTGAGCGACTTGATTTTAAAATTGGACGATTTGGTGATGACATACGTTGGGAGAAGTTGGATGAAGACATACACTTATCCAGTTTCTATGATATTGTTGAACCCAATCCTGATAATGAGGTGGCAAGAATATTTAGCCGATTCCCTCAGATTAATGTATCAGAAATGGCCAAGTATATCGGTATCAACAAAAGTCTACTGGCCAAATATATCTATGGTATCAAGAAGCCCAGCAGTAAACGAATGCAGGAAATCAAACAAGCATTTCATCAGATGGGGGAGGAGTTGATTGCCATTTAAGAAGATAAAACACCAGCGAGACAAACAAAAGACACTTGTTTGTCTCGCTGGTTTTATGTTGTTTAGGCTTAGATGTTAGCCTTAATACTCATCCTCGTTGAAAACACTAGCGAGATTGGAAATAAAATAGTTTTTATTGGAATGAGGTGTGAAATGTTAAAGTAACAACTTTGTTAGTAATAAACTTGTTAGTAATAATTTTATTTCATATCTTGCACACAGGCTAGTAGATGAAGAGTAAATCATGGATTAAAGATGGCTGTAGGGGGAGTCTTTGTTTCATAAAAAAGAGAATGTGCCTATTTTGACACACCCTCTTTGATATAAAGTTTAGGTGTCATACTTACCTGATGAACAACAGTTCGCGATACTTGGGCAGAGGCCAGAGGCCGTCGTCAACGATGAGTTCGAGCTTGTCTATCTGGTAGCGAATCTTGTCGAACATCGGGGCGATGGTGTCGTGGTAGGCGATGGCTTTCTGGTGCTCGTCTGCAATCTTGTTGGCAACCTTACGGGCCTTGACAAGCTCCTCCACCTGTGTTTCGATGGTGGCTGTGCGCTCTGCTATCTCCTCGATGAGCTTGAGGTTGCGGGCATTCAGCTGGCTGGCCTTCTCCTTCGGGAATACGCCCGACATGCGCTCAACGTTTCTTAGGAGCTGGCTCTGATAGCTGGTGGCAATGGGGATGATGTGGTTCATGGAGAGGTCGCCTAGCACACGAGCTTCAATCTGAATCTTCTTGGTGTAGGTTTCCCACTTCACTTCGTTGCGAGCCTCCAATTCCTTCTTTGTCATCACACCGAGGCTCTCGAACATACGGATGCTGTCCTCGTCGAGATAACGCTCGAAGATGACTGGGCAGGAAGTTTCTGTGTCTAGTCCACGCTTGGCGGCTTCTGCCTTCCACGCGTCGCTGTAGCCGTTGCCATCGAAGCGGATGGGCTTGCACACCTTGATGTCCTCGCGGAGGATGTCGATGATGGCGTGGAACACGGCGCTGTGTTCTGTGCCTGCCAGTTTCTTCTCGAACTCAGGGATGCGGGCATCCACTCGCTTCTTGAACTCCACCAAGGCTTCGGCCACCGCACTGTTGAGGGCAATCATGGCTGAGGCGCAGTTGGCCTCGGAGCCTACGGCGCGGAACTCAAATCGGTTGCCGGTGAAGGCGAAGGGCGATGTGCGGTTGCGGTCGGTATTGTCGATGAAGAGTTCGGGAATCTCGGGAATATCCATCTTCATGCCCTGCTTGCCGGCCATGGCGAGGATGTCCTGCACGTCGGCCTTCTCGATGTGATCTAAAAGCTCGCTGACCTGCTTGCCGAGGAACGAGGAGATGATGGCTGGCGGCGCCTCGTTGGCTCCTAAGCGGTGGGAATTGGTGGCCGACATGATGCTGGCTTTCAGCAGACCGTTGTGGCGATAGACACCCATCAGTGTCTCGACGATAAAGGTGGCGAAGCGCAGGTTCTGCTCAGCTGTCTTGCCGGGGGCATGCAGCAGCACGCCGTTGTCAGTGCTCAGCGACCAGTTGTTGTGCTTGCCGCTGCCGTTGATGCCTGCGAAGGGCTTTTCGTGGAGCAGTACACGGAAGCCGTGCTTGCGGGCCACGCGCTTCATCACCGACATGAGCAGCATGTTGTGGTCTACGGCCAGGTTGGTTTCCTCGAATATCGGGGCCAGTTCAAACTGGTTGGGAGCGACCTCGTTGTGGCGCGTCTTACAGGGGATGCCCAGTTCGAGAGCCACGATTTCCAACTCGCGCATGAAGGCAGCCACGCGCTCGGGTATGGCTCCGAAGTAGTGGTCATCCATCTGCTGGTTCTTGGCAGAGTCGTGGCCCATCAGCGTGCGTCCTGTCAACAGCAGGTCGGGACGAGCCGAGTAGAGGCCTTCGTCTACCAGGAAGTACTCCTGCTCCCAACCGAGGTTCGAGGTCACCTTTTTTACAGTCGGGTCGAAGTAGTGGCACACGTCCGTAGCGGCCACGTTGACGGCATGGAGAGCACGCAGCAGCGGAGCCTTGTAGTCGAGTGCTTCGCCCGTGTATGAAATAAAGACGGTGGGAATACACAGGGTGTCGTCGATGATGAACACTGGCGATGTGGGGTCCCAAGCCGAGTAGCCGCGGGCCTCGAAGGTGCTGCGGATGCCACCCGATGGGAACGACGAGGCATCGGGCTCCTGCTGCACGAGCAGTTTGCCGGTGAACTCCTCTACCATGCCGCCCTTACCGTCGTGCTCAATAAACGAGTCGTGCTTCTCGGCCGTGCCTTCGGTCAGCGGCTGGAACCAATGGGTGTAGTGTGTCACCCCGTTCTCCGTGGCCCACTGCTTCATGCCGGCAGCCACGGCGTCGGCCACCTCGCGCTCGAGGCGAGCCCCATTCTCAATGACGTCAATCATCTTCACGTACACGTCCTTGGGCAGGTACTTGTACATTTTCTCACGGTTGAAGACCTTCTGTCCGAAATACTTGGCCGGACGGTCTGCGGGTGTTTTTACGTCGAGCGGCTTCTTCTTGAAAGCCTCGCCGACAACCTGAAATCTTAATGTTTCCATCATTTTAATTTACGATTTGACAAGTTACTTTTTACTATTTATTTAATTATTCTTCCATTGCGCGATGCGCTGCAGGGCTTCCTCGGTCTGTTCATGACTGCCGAAGGCGGTGAAGCGCACGTAGCCCTCGCCGCTGGGGCCGAAGCCTACGCCGGGGGTGCAGACCACATTGGCACCATATAGCAACTGCTCGAAGAACTGCCAGGATGTAGTGCCGTCGGGCGTGCGCATCCAGATGTAGGGGGCGTTCTCGCCGCCATAGCACTCGAAGCCGAGGCTGCGCAGGACGGTGAGCATACGGGCGGCGTTCTCCATATAATAGTCGATGGTCGCCTGCACCTGCTGCTTGCCCTCGGGCGAGTAGATGGCCTCAGCGGCGCGCTGGCTGATGTAGCTCGTGCCGTTGAACTTGGTGCACTGCCGGCGCAGCCACAGCTGGTTGAGCGAAATGCACTCGCCCTCGAAGGTGGCCACGCTGACGTCCTTTGGCACGATGGTGTAGCCGCAGCGCACCCCCGTGAAACCGGCCGTCTTGGAGAACGAGCGGAACTCGACGGCGCACTTCCGCGCACCGCGAATCTCGTAGATGCTGTGAGGAATCTCCGGGTCACGGATATAAGCCTGATAGGCGGCATCGAAGAGGATGAGCGCGTCGTTCTTTAGCGCGTAGTTCACCCAGCGGCGCAGTTCCTGCTTGGTGATGACGGTTCCCGTGGGGTTGTTGGGATAGCAGAGGTAGATAACATCTACGGGGCGCCCCTTGGGCAGTTCGGGCACGAAACCGTTCTCGGCCGTGGTGGGCATGTAGCGCACGTTGGTCCAGCGGCCGTCGCGGTAGGTGCCGCAGCGCCCTATCATCACGTTGGAGTCGATATAGACGGGGTAGATGGGGTCGGTCACGCCAATGAAGTTGTCCCAGTGGAGCAGCTCCTGGAAGTTGCCTGTATCGCTCTTCGCACCGTCGTTGATAAACACCTCGTCGAGACTGAGGCGCACGCCGCGCGGGGCGAAGTCGTTCTTCAGGATAGCTTCGCGCAGGAAGTCGTAGCCTTGCTCCGGGCCGTAGCCCCGGAAACCGTCGGCGGTGGCCATCTCGTCGACGGCCTTGTGCATGGCCTCGACCACGGCAGGGCAGAGCGGCTGTGTGACGTCGCCAATGCCGAGCGAGATGACGTCGGCCTTAGGGTGCATCACCTTGAAGACATTGACCTTCTTGGCAATGTCAGCGAACAAGTAGTTGTTCTGCAGATTCAGGAAGTGGATGTTTACTAATGCCATTGTTATTTCGTTTTCTTTCGTTATTTCGGTATGTCGGTATGTCGGTATTTCGACATTACGGTATTTCGACCTCGCCGTCGAAGACGAAGGCGGCGGGGCCGGTCATATAGACGTGGCGGTCGCTCTCGCGCCACTCGATGTGCAGCGTGCCGCCGTCCATCACGATGTCACTCTCGCGGCCTGCATGCCCGCTGAGACAGGCGGCCACAGCTGTGGCACAAGCCCCCGTTCCGCAGGCCATCGTAATGCCACTGCCCCGTTCCCAGACGCGGGTGCGGAAAGCCCCCCCTACGGCCCCCGAGGGGGCTTCTATAGACCTCGCGAACTCGATGTTGCAGCGCTGGGGAAAGGCAGGATGATATTCGAGGATGCGCCCTGCCTCGTCGACCTGGTCGATGTCATCGGTGAAGATGACGTAATGCGGATTACCCATCGAGACGAAGATGCCATCAACCAGCAGACCCTCCCCCGTCCCCTCCCTGTCAGGGAGGGGAGTAGATAGTCCTTCTACGAGATTTGGATTGTAGAGAGCCGCGTCTTCAAGGATGGGTTCACCCATATCGACTGTTACGCTTTCCACCTCATTATTATTAATATGTAGGTAGAGCGTCTTAATACCCGAAAGCGTCAGCAGGCGAATCTCAGTCTCAAGGTAACCATTCCCCTCCCTCACAGGGAGGGGCCAGGGGTGGGTCTTCTCAAAGAGGTACTTGCCGATGCAGCGGCTGGCATTGCCGCACATCATCGCCTCGCTGCCGTCGGCATTGAAGATGCGCATAGCAAAGTCGGCCTCGGACACGTAACTGCGGTCGATGAGCACCAGCCCGTCGGAGCCGATGCCCTTGTGGCGGTCGCTCCATGCGACGGCGCAGGCCTCAGGATGGACTATCGGGTGCTGCATGGCATTGACGTAGATATAGTCGTTGCCGCAGCCGTGCATCTTGGTAAATGGTACCAGCATAATTTACTATTTGACAATTTACTATTTACGATTAATTTACGATTCTACGATTTAGCTATTTCGCCGTTCGGAGGTAGGAATCCACGCGGCGTGCCGTCTCTATACCGCTGGCCATGGCGCGAACCACGAGCGAGGCACCGTTGGCAGCATCACCGCAGACGAAGACACTCTCGGGATACTGCGGGTGATCGGGCTTCAGGAAGCCCATCGCCAGCAGGCAGAGCTCGGCCTTAATGACGAAGGGCTCGCCCTTGGCGACCATCTGCGGGCGAGGGGGCGGGGAACCCGCCGGAGAACCGCCGGGCACGGGGGCTGGTTTCCACTCAATCTCCTGCACCTTGACGCCCGTGAGCCGGCCGTTCTCGCCAAGAAATTCGAGCGTATTGATGTTCCATCGACGCGTGCAGCCCTCCTCATGGCTCGAGGTGGTCTTGAGCGTGCGCGGCCAGTTGGGCCACGGGTTCTGCGGGTCGTCGGGACCTTCCGTCGGGCGCGGCATAATCTCTATCTGCGTCACGCTCTTGCAGCCCTGCCGATGAGCTGTGCCTATACAGTCGCTGCCGGTGTCGCCCCCCCCGATGACCAGCACATTCTTGCCTTTGGCAGTGATGCGCTCGTCTTTGCTGAACTCCATGCCTGCCAGCACGCGGTTCTGCTGTGACAGCAGTTCGAGGGCAAAATGCACGCCTTTGAGCGAGCGGCCGGGGATGGGGAGGTCGCGGGCGGTGGGGGTACCGGTGGCGATGATGACCCCCCACCCGGCCTCCCCCGAGGTGGAGGTGCTGTACCCTTGTTCGTTGAGAGCTGCCATCAAGCCATTTACGCCCTCCCCTCGGGGAGGGATGGGGAGGGGGTTATCGTAGCGAAACTCAATGCCTTCCTGCTCCATCAGTCGGATGCGGCGGTCAATGATGGCCTTGTTCAGTTTGAAGTTGGGAATGCCATAGCGCAAGAGGCCACCGGCGGCTTCGTTCTTCTCGAAAACGGTCACAGCATAGCCCTGCCGGTTGAGCACGTCGGCTGCTGCCAGACCGGCAGGACCGGCACCGACCACAGCTACCCTCTTGCCATTCCTGACGGGCACTCGCGGCTGGACATATCCCTCGCGAAAAGCAGCCTCGACAATGGCAGCCTCGTCCTCGCGGTTGGTCGTCGGTTCATGGTTGAAGCGGTTGAGCACACAGGCCTTTTCGCACAGTGCCGGACAAATGCGGCCTGTGAACTCGGGAAAGGGATTGGTGCTTGCCAGCAGTCGGTAGGCCTGTTCCCACTCGCCTTTATACAGGGCGTCGTTCCATTCGGGTGCCTTGTTCCCAAGCGGACAAGCCCAGTGGCAGAAAGGCACGCCGCAGTCCATGCAGCGGCTTGCCTGAAGCTTACGCTCACGCGTATTGAGCGTCTGCTCCACCTCGCCGAAATCGTGAATTCTATCGTGAATAGGGCGATATCCCGCCTCTTGGCGGTGTACGTCTAAAAATGCTTTCGGATTTCCCATTTCAATTTACTATTTGAGAATTTACTATTTACAATTTAGTAGTCTCGTTGGATGTCGGCAATCTTTTCGTGCAGTCGCGCCATCTTCTCCTCTTCGAGCACGCGCTTGTACTCGATGGGCACCACCTGGATGAAGTCGTCGATGCAGCGATGCCAGTCGTCAAGCAGGCGTCCTGCCAAGGCCGAGCCGGTGTGCAGATAATGCTGGCGAATCAGTTCGAGCAGCTCCTTGCGCGACACGCTGTCCTCTACCAACGAGAGTTCCACCATATCCATATTGCAGTAGTAGTCAAAGGTGTGGTCGGGATCGTAGACATAGGCCACACCGCCCGACATGCCGGCTGCGAAGTTGCGGCCCGTCTTACCCAGCACCACAACGCGCCCACCGGTCATATACTCGCAACAGTGGTCGCCAGCGCCCTCGATGACGGCGATGGCACCCGAGTTGCGCACGCCAAAGCGTTCGCCCACCTTGCCGTTGACGTACATTTCGCCACTGGTGGCGCCGTAGAGTCCTGTGTTGCCGGCAATGATGTTCTCTTCCGCCTTGAAGTTGTCGTTGCTCCTACTGGGCGGCAGTATCGAGATGCGTCCGCCACTGAGTCCCTTGCCGAAATAGTCGTTGCACTCGCCCTCGAGCTTGATGTTGACACCGCGAACGGCGAATGCGCCAAACGACTGACCGGCCGAGCCTTTGAACTTGATATTGATGGTATCGGCAGGCAAACCGGCTTCGCCATACTTTTTGGCAATGACGCCCGAGAGCATAGTCGTCACGGCGCGGTCGGTGTTCTTGATGGCATAGTCGAGCGTCACCTCTTCGCCACCATCAATAGCCTTCTGGGCAGCACGTATTATCTGCTCGTCCTTCACGCCAGTCACCTTTGTGTAGGCGCCACGATTCCAGTACAAGGCATTACCGCTGTCGGGCTTGTGCAGCAGGCGCGTAAAGTCGATGGTTTTCTGCTTGTCCGTCATACCGCTGCTAACAACCTCAATGAGTTCGGTATGGCCGATTATCTCCTTCAGCGAACGGACACCAATCTCGGCAAGATACTCCCGCACCTGCCGTGCCAGCATCGTGAAGTAGTTGACCACGTATTCGGCCCTGCCCTCGAAGTGCTTGCGCAACTCCGGGTTCTGCGTGGCCACGCCCATCGGACAAGTATTTGTGTTGCACTTGCGCATCATCACGCAGCCCAGCACAATCAGCGGCAGCGTGCCAAACGAGAACTCGTCGGCGCCGAGCATGGCCATGACGACGACGTCCTTTGCCGTCTTCAGCTGTCCGTCGGTCTGCAGGCGCACCTGATTGCGCAGGCCGTTTCTGACCAGCGTCTGCTGCGTCTCTGCCAAGCCAATCTCGGGCGAGATGCCGGCAAAGCGCATGCTCGAAGCAGGACTTGCACCAGTGCCGCCCTCGGCACCGCTGATGACGATGAGGTCAGCCTTCGCTTTGGCCACACCGGCGGCAATCGTGCCCACGCCACTCTCGGCCACGAGCTTCACGCTGACGGCGGCCGTGGGGTTGATGTTCTTCAGGTCGAAGATGAGCTGTGCCAGATCCTCAATACTGTAGATGTCGTGGTGGGGCGGCGGCGAAATGAGGCTGATGCCGGGGATGGCATTGCGCGTCTTGGCAATGATGTCGTTCACCTTGAAGCCTGGCAGTTGTCCGCCTTCGCCAGGCTTGGCACCCTGCGCCACCTTGATCTGTATTTCCTCGGCATTCACCAAGTATTCAGCGGTCACGCCAAAGCGTCCCGAGGCAATCTGCTTGGTCTTGCTCGACAGCGAGATGCCATCGACTTCCGTGTGGTAGCGGACATTGTCCTCGCCGCCCTCGCCCGTGTTCGAGCGTGTGCCGAGCTTGTTCATGGCCAGTGCCAATGCCTCGTGGGCTTCTATGCTCAGTGCGCCAAACGACATGGCACCCGTCACGAAATGTCTGACGATGGACTCAACAGGTTCGACCTCGTCGATGGGCACCATTTCCGAAGAGCTGGAGAGTTTCTTGAAGCCGAGAAAATCGCGCAGGAAAATAGGCGATTCCTTTTCGTCGACCAGTTCCGACCACTTCTTAAACAGTTCGTAGTTTCCTTTGCGGCAAGCCAGCTGCAGTTTAGTAATTGTCTCAGGATTCCAAGCATGCTTGATGCCGTCCTTACGCCACGAGAACTGCCCCTGATTCTTCAACGCAGTCTGCTCCTTAGCCTGCTGTTGCAGCCGCATCTGGTCGCGTACAATCTCCCTAAGGCCTATGCCCCCGATGGTGCTGATATCAGTGCCGAAGTATCTGCTCAGCAAGTTTTCGCTCAGGCCAATGCTCTCGAAAATCTTTGCACCGCGATAGCTGCGGATGGTAGAGATGCCCATCTTCGACATGATTTTCTTCAAGCCCTTGTCCACGGCCTTGATATAGTGGGCCTCAGCAGTGGCATAGTCTTCCTGAATCTTCCCACGCCTGACGAGGTCGTCGAGAACAGCAAACGCCATATAGGGACACAGCGCACTGGCACCATAGCCCAAGAGCAGCGCTGCATGCATGGTCTCGCGTATCTCGCCACTTTCGACAATGAGGGCAGTCTGCACGCGCTTGCCGACGCTAATCAGATGATGATGGACGGCACTCACGGCCAGCAGCGATGGGATGAAAAACCATGCCCCGGAAGCCCCCCCTTCTGCCCCCGAGGGGGCTACATTAGTTTTATCCGTCAGAATGATGTAGTTGTAACCATCGTCAACAGCATTCTCAGCATCCTTGCATAGTTTGTCAAGGGCATGGCGCAAGGCTTCTGCGGCTTTCTGGTCTATAGTAGCCCCCTTGGGGGCAGAAGGGGGGGCTTCTACTGTCATCGCCAGCTTCTTCGTGTTGAATCCCTTATACCTTATATTACAGAGTATGTCGAGCTGTGTGTTCGTCAGCACGGGTTGCGGCAAGCGCACCATCTTGCAGTTCGAGGCATCGGGCGTGAGGATGTTGGTGCCCACGGCGCCGATATACTCCGTGAGCGACATGACCAGCTCTTCGCGTATCGGGTCGATGGCGGGATTGGTCACCTGGGCAAACTGCTGGCGGAAGTAGTTGAACAGCAGTTGCGGGCGTTCGCTCACCACGGCCAGCGGCGTGTCGTTGCCCATGGCCGCCACAGGCTCCTGACCCGTCGTAGCCATGGGGACAATCGTGCGGTCGATATCCTCCTGGCCAAAGCCGAAGGTGATGAGTTTCTGCTCCAGGTTGCTCACAGCATTGTCGACGTGCCGCCCGCTCTTGAGTTTCTCAAGTTGCACACGGTTCTCGCTGAGCCACTCGCGATAGGGATGGGCCTTGGCCAACTGATCCTTGATTTCGCCATCGTAGTAGATTTTGCCTTCCTGCGTATCGACAAGCAGAATTTTTCCAGGCTGCAGCCGGCCTTTGCCGACGACATCGGCGGGCTCGAAGTCCATCACGCCCACTTCCGAGGCCACCACCATCACTCCCTGACGGGTAATCGTGTAGCGCGATGGGCGCAAGCCGTTGCGGTCGAGCAGGCCGCCTGCGTAGCGTCCGTCGGAAAAGAGTAGCGCCGCCGGTCCGTCCCATGGCTCCATCAGAATAGAGTGGTACTCATAGAACGCCTTCAGGTCATCGGAGATGGGGTTCTTATCGTTGAACGACTCTGGCACGAGGATGGCCATGGCCTGCGGCAGAGTGAGTCCGCTCATGGTGAGAAACTCGAACACATTGTCGAGCGATGCCGAGTCGCTCATGCCTTCCTGCACGATGGGGCTCAAGTCACGGATGTCGCCCAAGGCCTCGCTCGAGAGCACGCTCTCGCGTGCCTTCATCCATCCGCGGTTGCCGCGAATGGTGTTGATTTCGCCGTTGTGGGCTAACAAGCGGAAGGGCTGGGCCAGTGCCCACGTAGGGAATGTGTTTGTGCTGAAACGGGAGTGCACCAGCGCCAGTCCGCTTGTCAGGTAGGGGTTTGTCAGGTCAGGGAAATACCGCCGCAGCTGTCCGCTGGTGAGCATGCCCTTATAAATGATGTTTGTGTTGGATAGCGAGCAGATGTAGAAGTCCGGGTGCGTGATGCGCCGCTCTATCTTCTTCCTGATTATATATAATGTGCGTGGCAGGACATCGGCTTTCTCTTCGGAAACACCCGTCACGAATATCTGCCTGATGGCCGGCTCCGCCTTTCGTGCAGCCTCGCCCAGCACCTCGGGACAGGTGGGCACCGTGCGCAGATGCATCAGTTGCAGTCCCTCGCGCTCTATCTCTTCAATCATCACCGAGAGAATCTGCTGCTGCTCGCTCTCGCCCTTGGGCAGAAACACCAGGCCCGTGCCGTACTGTCCTTTTTCCGGCACGGGTATGCCTTGCAACAGAATGAACTCGTGGGGTATCTGCAGCATAATGCCCGCACCATCGCCCGTCTTGCCCGTTGGGCGAGCTTGCTCACACTCGGCAGAATCCAAGCGGGCTTGGTTCTGCTCTCGTTTACTCGCAACCGTGTCGCGCGTTTCGGCACCTCGGTGTTCCATGTTCTCCAGCACGCGTAGCGCCTTGTCTACCAGATCGTGGCTCTTGCCGCCATGTATGTTCACCACCATGCCCACACCGCACGCGTCGTGCTCATATTGTGGCTGGTAAAGTCCGTTTATTTTTCTTTTTGTCATACAATCCTTACTTAATCTTTCCTTATGCTCGATTCTGGGTGCAAAGATAATACAAAAAGTTAGTAAAACAATCATATTGGCGACATAATTTTACTTTTTAATCGTGTACAACTTTCTTTTTGCTCGCAATTTGGCGATATTTTGAACAAAGTGAAAACAAACAGTTCGCCCGTTACGCCCTTTTGTTTACATTTTGTCATTCCGACAAAAAAAGTCGGCGCAAAGTTGGAAATTTATGCGGATTCTTTTCAACAATCACCGTAACTTTGCGGCCGAAAGCTTTCAAGTAGTATTAATAAAAAAGGTAAGAAGGTATGAAAAGGATTGAAGCAATTATCCGCAAGACCAAATTCGAAGAGGTGAAGGAAGCACTGCTGCAGTCGGACATCGACTGGTTTGAGTACCACAACGTGCACGGCATAGGGCAGAGCCGCCAGGAGCGCATCTACCGCGGCGTGCAGTACTCTACCGACGTGATAGAGCGCGTGGCGCTGACCATCGTCTGCCGTGACCCGCTGGTGGAGCCAACGGTGAAGGTCATTCTTCGGGTGGCGCATACGGGCGAAATAGGCGACGGCCGCATCTTCGTGAGCGACATGATAGATACATGGTCGATTCGCACAGGCGAGAACGGCGACACCGTACTGAGAGACAAAAAGTAAACAAGTAAACTGTAAAATCGTAAATTATGGATAACTTATCACTCGACACCGTATGGATGCTGCTGGCAGCCATGCTGGTATTCTGGATGCAGCCGGGCTTTGCGCTGTGCGAGGCCGGCTTCACACGGGGTAAGAACACGGCCAATATCCTGATGAAGAACTTCGTAGACTTCATGTTTGGCTCGCTCTTGTTCTTCTTCCTCGGCTTCGGATTCATGTTCGGCAGCGAGGGTGCCGGTTTCATCGGTATGCCCAACTGGGGCGACCTCTCTTTCTATAAAGGCGACCTGCCCGTAGAGGGCTTCCTGATTTTCGAAACCGTGTTCTGTGCCACCTCGGCCACCATCGTGAGCGGTGCCATGGCCGAGCGCACCAAGTTCTCGATGTATCTCGTCTATTCAGCATGTATCTCACTGTTCATCTACCCTGTCGAGGGCCACTGGACGTGGGGCGGCGGCTGGCTGTGCAACGACGCTGCCGACGGGTTTATGATGACCACCTTCGGCTCGGTGTTCCACGACTTTGCCGGCTCGGCCATCGTGCACAGCGTGGGTGGAGTGCTGGCCCTGATTGGTGCCATGGCACTGGGTCCGCGCATTGGCAAGTACAGCAGCGACGGCAAGAGCCGCGCCATTCCCGGCCACAACCTGACGCTGGCCTCGCTGGGCGTCTTCATCCTCTGGCTCGGCTGGTTCGGCTTCAACCCAGGTTCGCAGCTGGCCGCCTCGGGCGAAGTGAACCGCACAGCCATCAGCCATGTGTTCCTCACCACCAACCTTGCCGCCGTGGCAGGCGGCACGGCCACGATGTTCATCACGTGGATGAAGTATGGCAAGCCGTCGCTCTCGCTGACGCTCAACGGCGTGCTGGCCGGACTGGTGGGCATCACCGCCGGCTGCGACCTCGTGTCGCCCGTGGGGGCCATCATCATCGGACTTGTGTGCGGTGTGGTGCTGGTCTATGCCATCGAGTTCATCGACCACCGCTTGTACATCGACGACCCCGTGGGCGCTTCGTCGGTACACGGTGTGTGCGGCATTCTGGGCACGCTCCTGACGGGTCTGCTCTCTACCTCTGGCGGTGCTTTCTACGGTCACGGCTGGGGATTCTTCGGCGCCGAGTGCTTCGGCATTCTCTGCATCGACCTTTGGGCAGCCGCCTGCGGCCTGGTGCTGTTCTACGGCATCAAGCGTCTGCACGGCCTGCGCGTCGACAGTCGCATCGAAGAGGAAGGGCTCGACATCTACGAACATGGTGAGAGTTGCTATAACTAATCATAAGAAAAAGGTATGAAAAAGATTGTTTTATTTGCAATGGGTCTGGTGCTGAGCAGCACCACCCTTGCTCAGGATAAGGTGGAAACGACCATCAAGGCCGACTTCGTGAACGAGTATATCTGGCGTGGCCTGAAGTTGGGCGACGTGGCCGTGCAACCGACATTCGGCGTGGGCTACAAAGGACTGAGCCTGACCGCCTGGGGCTCCTACGGCCTGTCGAACAAGGACGACGTGAAGGAGCTGGATCTGACGCTCGGCTACACCATCGGTAACCTGAACATCGGCATCACCGACTACTGGTTCTCTGAGGGACTCGACCCCGACGCACGTTACTTCAAGTTCGATGCCCACGGCACCAACCATCTGTTCGAAGCCAACATCGGTTACGACTTCGGTCTCGTGGCCCTACAGTGGTACACCAACTTCGCCGGCAACGACGGCACCAACAAAAGCGGCAAGCGGGCCTACAGCAGCTACATAGAGGTCAGTGTCCCCTTCCGCCTCGCCACGGTAGACTGGATTGCCACGGTCGGTGCCGTTCCCTACGCGACGACCACATACGGCACCAAAGGCTTCGCCGTCACCAACCTCTCGTTGCGGGCGACGAAGGACATACGGGTGACCGACTCGTTCTCCATCCCCATCTTCGGACAGCTGACGGGCAATCCCTGTTCGCAGAAGGCATACCTGGTTTTCGGTTTCACGCTGCAGCCTTAATCTTCGCCAGGTATCCCCCTCTCCGCCATCGTCCGAGGGCGGAGAGGGATTATGCCCAGAATAACATTTATTACAATATATATATGATGCAGACAAAGTATATTTTCGTCACGGGCGGTGTCGTCTCCTCGTTAGGGAAAGGCATCATCTCCGCCAGCATCGGCATGCTGCTGCAGGCTCGTGGTTACAAGGTCACCATCCAGAAGTTCGACCCCTACATCAACATCGACCCCGGAACGCTCAATCCCTACGAGCACGGCGAATGTTATGTGACGGAGGACGGCATGGAGACAGATCTTGACCTCGGGCACTATGAACGGTTCACAGGCATACGCACTACCCGCCACAACAGCATCACCACGGGACGCATCTACCAAACAGTCATCGACCGTGAGCGTCATGGCGACTACCTGGGCAAGACCATCCAGGTGGTGCCGCACATCACGGACGAGATAAAGCGGCGAATGCTTCGCGAAGATGTAGAGGAAGAGGAGTTGGACTTCGTCATCACAGAGGTTGGCGGCACCATCGGCGACATAGAGAGCGCACCGTTCATGGAAGCCATCCGTCAGCTTCGGTGGCAGTTGGGGCACGACGCTGTCTGCGTACACCTCACATACGTTCCCTATCTGAAAGCTGCCGACGAACTGAAGACGAAGCCCACCCAACATTCCGTCAAGGAACTGCAAGGCATGGGCATCCAGCCCGACATCCTTGTGCTGCGAACCGAACGCCACCTCGATGACGCATTGCGTCTGAAGGTGGCTTCGTTCTGCAATGTCGGCCTGGAATGCGTAGTGCAGAGCGAAGACATGGCAAGCATCTACGAAGTACCTGTGAGTATGCAGAGGCAAGGACTCGATGCTGCCATCCTGCGTAAGATAGGCATACCCGTCGGCGAGACTCCTGCCATGAAACCTTGGCGCAACTTTCTCAACAACTGGCGTCGTGCTACACGTGAAATCAACATCGGCTTGGTCGGCAAGTACGACCTGCAAGATGCCTACAAGAGCATTCGCGAGAGTCTTCATCTTGCAAGTATATATAATAATGTAAAGGCGAAGTTGCACTTCATCGACAGCGAAGGTATTACTCTGGAGAATGTTGCGGAGAAGCTGGACGGCATGGCAGGCGTGGTCATCTGCCCAGGCTTCGGACAGCGTGGCATCGAGGGAAAGATCGTCGCCGCTGCTTTTACCCGCACTCACGACATACCAACCTTCGGCATCTGTCTCGGTATGCAGATGATGGTGATTGAGTTTGCGAGGAATGTGCTGGGCTACGAGGATGCCAACAGCAGTGAGATGGACAATCAGACCGAACACAACGTCATCGACATGATGGAAGAACAGAAGTCTGTCACGCAGATGGGCGGCACCATGCGACTTGGCGCTTATGATTGCGAACTCACCGAAGGCAGCCGTGCCTGTGAAGCATACGGAGGCACGACAAAGATTAGCGAAAGGCATCGGCATCGCTATGAGTTCAATAATATATATAAAGAGGAATATGAAGTCGGGGGCATGAAGTGCGTAGGCATCAACCCCGGCACAAACCTTGTCGAGATTGTGGAAATACCGTCCCTACGTTGGTACATCGGAACGCAGTTCCACCCTGAATACTCCTCAACGGTGCTACATCCGCATACCTTGTTCATGTCGTTTATAAAAGCTTGCATCTGATATGGAACAGTTAAAGCATGAATGCGGTGTGGCATTGATAAGGCTGTTGAAGCCGCAAGACTATTATAAAGAAAAGTATGGCACAGCGTCCTATGGCCTTGGCAAGCTCTATCTGATGATGGAGAAGCAGCATAACCGCGGACAGGAGGGTGCAGGCATTGCCTGCGTTGACATGAATGCACCCGTTGGCTCGGAGTACATGTTTCGTGAGAAGGCGATGGGCAAAGATGCCATCACAGAAATGTTCGAAAGCCTCCACCAAGGGGGAGGTTGGGAGGGGGCTTCTCTTTATATGGGACACCTGCGCTACAGCACGACAGGCAAGAGCGGCTTGCAGTACGTCCATCCTTTCCTGCGCCGTAACAACTGGCGGGCAAAGAACCTCTGTCTTTGCGGCAACTTCAACATGACGAACATTGACGAGATATTCACGAAGATGGTCAGGCAGGGACAGTCGCCGCGCATTTACAGCGACTCCTACATCACACTCGAACTGATGGGGCATCGCCTGGACCGAGAAGTGGAACGCCTCTTTGTCGAAGCTAAAACAAAAGGACTGGAAGGCACTGACATCACCCATTACATCGAAGACAACGTTCAGATGGCAAATGTATTGCGCACCACGATGGCCGACTACGACGGAGGCTACGTGATGTGCGGTATGACAGGCAGCGGCGAGATGTTTGCTATGCGCGACCCTTGGGGCATACGGCCTGCCTTCTTCTATCGGGATGATGAGGTTGTGGCCGTTGCCAGTGAGCGTGCCGTATTGCAGACGACCTTCGACCTCGCCTACGATGACGTTCAGGAGTTGCCAGCAGGCCAGGCGCTCATCGTGCATAAGGACGGCGCCTCTGCTTTGGAAACTATCCTGGAGTCCAAGAAGCAGACGCGATGTTCGTTCGAGCGCATCTACTTCAGTCGTGGTTCCGACCGCGACATCTACCGTGAGCGCAAACAACTTGGGCAGCAGCTCACGGCACCCATCCTCAAGGCCATCGACGGTGACACCGAGCATACTATCTTTTCCTTCATTCCTAACACAGCCGAGGTTGCATTTTATGGAATGATGGAGGGTCTGCGAAGCCAGGGCCTGAACGTACGGAGCGAGAAGGTGGCATGGAAGGACATCAAACTGCGCACCTTCATCACAGAAGCAGGCTCGCGCAACGACCTTGCCTCGCATGTCTATGACATCACCTACGGCTCCCTGCAGCCATACGAAGACAACCTTGTCATCATTGACGACAGCATTGTTCGGGGCACTACTTTGAAGGAAAGCATCTTCAAGATACTCGACCGCTTGCATCCTCGGAAGATAGTAATGGTGAGCAGTTCGCCACAGATTCGCTACCCCGACTACTATGGCATCGACATGGCGCGCCTGGAGGAGTTCTGTGCCTTTCGTGCCGCCATCGCCCTCATCGAAGAGCGTGGTATGTGGCAGATGATAAATGATGTCTACGAGGCTTGTCATGCCGAGTTCCTTAAGCCAGCAGCAGAGCAACGTAACTGCGTCAGTGCCATCTACGANNCGTTCAGCATTGAAGACATCAACAGGAAGATGGCCGAAATGCTTCGTCCCGCAGGAATGCAAGCACCGGTGGAGTTCGTCTTTCAGACAATCGAAGGCTTGCACGCCGCTTGCCCTGAGCATCAAGGCGACTGGTACTTCACAGGCCACTACCCTACTCCAGGCGGCAACCGTCTCGTCAACCAAGCATTTGTGAAATATAGAGAAAACACCAACAGCCCCCTCTCCGCTCCCCCTTTGGGGCTATTAAATAGTAAATAACATTATGTGTGGAATAGTATCAATCTTCAACATCAAGAAGCAGACGCACGAGCTTCGCGAGAAGGCTCTGCGCATGAGTCAGAAAATCAGGCACCGTGGTCCGGACTGGAGCGGCATTTATTGTGGCGGCTCGGCCATCCTTGCTCACGAACGTCTCTCTATCGTCGACCCCGAGAGCGGCGGCCAGCCTTTGTTCTCGCCCGACAGGAAGGTGGTGCTGGCCGTCAACGGCGAGATCTACAATCATCAAGAGATTCGTCGCCAATATGCCGGACGTTACGACTTCCAGACGGGCAGCGACTGCGAAGTCATCCTTGCTCTCTATCGCGACAAAGGCATCGACTTCCTGGAGGACATCTCCGGCATCTTTGCCTTCGCCCTTTACGACGAAGTGAAGGATGCCTTCCTGATAGCCCGCGACCCCATCGGCGTGATACCTCTGTATATAGGCTATGACAGCGAAAGGCAACGGGTAGGCGACGGAACGTCGGGAATCGGCACCGTGTATGTTGCCTCCGAGCTGAAGGCACTCGAAGGGCAGTGTGAGCGATACGAACCCTTCCTGCCAGGACATTACTATTGGAGCCGTGAGTCCTGTATGCGGCGATATTATCGCCGCGACTGGATGCAGTATGATACCGTAAAGGACAACCCCGCCAGCGCCGCCGCCATCCACGATGCGCTGACGGATGCCGTACGCCGCCAACTCATGTCCGACGTTCCCTATGGCGTACTGCTCAGCGGCGGACTTGACTCTTCTGTCATCTCTGCTATTGCCGAGAAGTTCAGCGAGCATCGCATAGAGGACAACTCGCAGACACGCGCCTATTGGCCTCGTCTGCATTCCTTCGC
>DEJE01000030.1:0-2808 GCA_002353205.1 Prevotella sp. UBA2756
TACATCGAACTCACGTTAATCAATAAAACTTTCATCTCTCTTTCTGTTTCTTAGGTTTTCCAGCGCAAAGATAACTATTTTCTTCCATATTTCCCCTATTTTTCGTATTTTTGTAGCCGATAAAGGCCTGTCGCTTTGTGCGGACTGCCGTTCGTTAATGACCAAATGGACAGAATCGTTGCTTTTTTCGTGCGCATTGCGAAGATCATCACCGCACGCTTCGGCTCCTGAAAGGGGGATGCCCGACCACAGACGCACACAACGAAATAGCCGCGGGCGATCACCGTCCGCGGCTATTCTTAACATATTGGGATGTAAATTGTAGGGACAAAAAAAAGAGGACGATATGAATCACTCACTTCGGCCTCCTGAAAACAATTTAGTGAACGTCGGTGTTAACCAGTGTAACGATACTAAGTATTGTCATAATAATAGCTATCGCCAACATCACTGTTGTTTCAAAATCTAATAACATAATCTTTACCTTAAATCTATCAAACTACTAACCTATGAAAACTTTAACGGATGCATTCTCCCGAATGCGATGCAAAGGTACGACGATTTTTCCATTCCCGCAATATTTACTGCATGAATATTTCGTTTTTCCGCATTTTTATTGATTTAAATCAAATCTTTGTGCACGCAAACACCCGTTTCCCCCTCTTTTTGTCTCGTTCCTTTCTTTCGGCCGACAGCATGATTCTGTCTCTCACCTTCACGGGTGCGGGCGTGGGAAAGCGACTGTCCTGCTCTTCGTAAACGAAGGCTTTTGTCAAGAATCATAACCGAAAAATCGTGCCGGGATTTTTTGTCGTTTTAGAGAGACGAAAGCTTCTGTTTCGGCCAAAAATGCGTTCCGAAAAGTCGAAAAATCGGTCACGTTTTTCAAAATGAGCCATCTTACACTCCAAAATGAGCCATTTCGGAGCGCAGAAAGGCTCATTCTGCGAGTCAAAATGAGCCATTTTAGAGTGTAAAATGAGCCATTTTGGAAGTGCCGTGAATGTAAAGAAAATACAAGTGCTTCGTTTTCAAGCGTTTGCAAATCGCGTGAGAATCGCGTGTACGCGGCCGTAGGATTTTAATTTCAGAATTTTGCAGCCACGGAGGCTTAAAACGAACATTTTGTCAAGAAGTTTCACTGCCGGTGCCGCTTCGTCTTTCGTGATAACGTTATATCGGGATGCCGTTAAGCTTGGATAGAATATTGGAATTATCAGATGAGATTGAAATTTTTGTTCCTTTTTTGCGGTCGTTTGACATTTATTTTGTATCTTTGTCCCCGAAAGTTGCGTGCGTAGGCGTGCATCATGGATCTATCAAGAATCATTAACAAAAACGTATACACTTATGAGAAAAATCATCTTTATTTTCGCAACAGTGCTTATGGCTCTGATGACAGCCACCAGCACCCAGGCCGCCAATGAGGCGTATGCCGTGTACGACTCCTCCAGCAAGACGCTGACGTTCAAGTACGGCACCAAGCAGACAACGGGAACCGTCTACAGCTTGAACCAAGAAAGTGAGACCCCCGGTTGGATAGAGGCCGTAGAGGTCAGAAAGGAGATTGTGAAGGTCGTCTTCGACGCTTCGTTTGCCAATGCCCGACCGACCAACACCCGCCAATGGTTCGATCAATGCCAGAAACTGGAAGAGATTATCGGCATCGAGAATCTGAACACCAGCGAGGTGACAAACATGTATGCCATGTTCAACGACTGTTCAGCATTGAAAAGCCTCGACCTGAGTAGCTTTAACACCAGCAAGGTAGAAATAATGAACTATATGTTCTATGGTACTGGACTGACAGCCCTCGACCTGAGCAACTTCGATACAAGCAACGTGTCGACCATGTTTGCGATGTTTGCAGGTTCAGTTCATTTGACATCTCTCGACCTGACCAGTTTCAATACCAGTAATGTGACGGACATGACAATTATGTTTGACTGTTGTTCCAAACTGAAAACGATTTTAGTGGGCAAGGGCTGGAATATAGGCAATGTTACTGAGTCAGTTGATATGTTCGGTGGTTGCGAATCGCTTGAAGGTTGCGAAGGGACGCAGTGGGACGAAGAGAATCCCACCGACACGACCTATGCGCGCGGTGACTGTGGTGATGAACCTGGCTATCTGTGGCTGATGGAGGCCTATGCTTACTTGTCGCAAGAAGGTGAAGAGTTCTACGTCACGGAAGAAGAATTGGAAATGCTGCCGCTGAATTCACTTGTCTTCAGGTATGATCCTCATAAGAGGGGTATGGTAAAAGATGGCATTACTGTATTCGACGTCCTTGATGCCGATAAACCGTCGTGGTATGACTACGCGAAGAAGAATGAAATCAAGTGTGTGGCGTTCGACTACTCCTTCAGCAACTATAGGCCCACAACCACGTGCAAGTGGTTCGATGGTTTTGAGGGTTTGAGTGAGATAAAGGGAATCGAGAATCTGAATACCAGCGAGGTGACAGATATGTCTTTTATGTTCTACGGCAAAAGCGAACTGAAAACTCTTAATTTAAGTAACTTCGATACCGGCAATGTGACCACGATGGAGTACATGTTCGCGTGGTCGCACCTGAAAACCATCTATGTGGGCGACGGCTGGAATATTGACAAAGTTACTACATCGAATTATATGTTCGACAACTGCTATATGCTCGAGGGCTGCGAAGGGACGAAGTGGGACGAAGAGAATCCCACCGACAAGACCTATGCGCGCGGTGACTGTGGTGATGATGAACCTGGCTATCTGTGGCTGATGGAGGCCTATGCTTACTTGTCGCAAGAAGAAGGTGAAGAGTTCTACGTC
>DEJE01000030.1:2873-40222 GCA_002353205.1 Prevotella sp. UBA2756
AACCGTCGTGGTATGACTACGCGCAGAAGAATGAAATCAAGTGTGTGGCGTTCGACTACTACTTCAGCAACTACAGGCCCACAACCACGCGCAATTGGTTCGCTGGTTTTAAGGGTTTGAGAGAGATAAAGGGTATCGAGAATCTGAATACCAGCGAGGTGACAGATATGTCCTGGATGTTCGCATATTGTTATGATTTGGAAAATCTCGACCTGAGCAGCTTCAATACCAGCGAAGTGACGAACATGGAATCTATGTTCATGAACTGTTCCATTCTCAAAACTCTTGACCTGAGCAGCTTCAATACCAGCAAAGTGACGAACATGGAATCTATGTTCAGGGACTGTATCAGTCTCAAAACTCTTGACCTGAGCAGCTTCAATACCAGCGAAGTGACGAATATGGCCCGCTTGTTTCAAATGAGTTCCTCCCTGGAAACGATTTATGTAGGAGACGACTGGAAAACCGATAAGGTGAAGGATTCAACATATATGTTCTTCAAATGTGGTAGTCTTGTGGGTGGCATGGGAACAGTGTACGACTCTTCGCATACCGACAAGACCTACGCCCGTATCGACGGTAATGGTGGGCCCGGTTACTTCACGGCTCCCGTGGGTGGCATCGTGACGGGCATCGAGGCTGTAGCCAATCTTGCCAAGGAGTCCTCTGCTCCGCTCTATAACCTGCAGGGCCAGCGCGTGAGCCAGCCCGTGAAGGGGCAGATCTACATTCAGGGCGGCAAGAAGATTAAAATGTAGTGAAGGGAAGAAAGGGGTGAATCTCACACAGAAAATCACGGAAATCACAGAAATATTTTGAAGTCTTATTCTTTCTGTGGTTTCCGTGATTTCTGTGTGAGACTATTCATCAGAGATGACCTGTGTCATCTGCAGCAACTACTTGTTGTAGTTTTTCAGTCCTGTCTCTAGGAATTTCATGAAGAGGTCGATGTCCTCTTTGTACACGGCGGAAGGTCCGAGGGGACGGCCGTCGTTGTCGAGGGTGACGTAGAAAGGCTGAGCGTTGTAGTTGAACTTCGAGCGCTCGAGGTAGCTCCACTTGTCGCCCACGGTGCGCAAGATGCGCTTCTGCCCGTTCTCCATGATCTCGATGCGCTCGGGGAGCGGCGTCTTGTCGTCGACGAAGAGCGAGATGAGCACGTAGTCGTTGGTCAGGCGGGCGGCGACCTGCGGGTCGGTCCATACGGCAGCCTCCATCTTACGGCAGTTCACGCAGCCGAAACCGGTGAAATCGACCATGACGGGCTTGCCGAGGGCGCGCGCGGCGGCCATTCCTTCCTCATAATTGGTGTATTTAGCCTCCACGACATTGGCCTTGTAGAGGTTGAAGTCCTGCGTTGACATCGGAGGAGCGAAGGCGCTGACGGCCTTGCACGGAGCGCCCCACAGGCCGGGAATCATATAGATGGCGAAGGCGATGCTGCACAGGCCGAGCATGATGCAGGCCACGGGCATGGGCTTGTCCATCTCGCCGCCCTCCCAGTCGCTCTGGAACTTCAGCTTGCCGATGAGGTAGAGACCCATTGCGCCGAAGATAACGATCCACAACGAGAGGAACACCTCGCGGTCGAGCAATCGCCAGCCGTAGGCCAGGTCGGCCACGGAGAAGAACTTCAGCGCAAAGGCGAGCTCGATGAAGCCGAGCACCACCTTGATGGTGTTCATCCATCCGCCCGACTTCGGTGCCGACTTCAGCCATGTGGGGAACATGGCGAAGAGCGTGAAGGGCAAGGCGAGGGCTAAGGCAAAGCCGAACATGCCGACGGCCGGGCCGAGAATGCTGCCGCTGGTGGTGAGCTCTACGAGCAGGAAGCCGATGATGGGACCCGTGCACGAGAAGCTGACGAGCGTCAGCGTGAAGGCCATGAGGAAGATGCTGAGCAGTCCGGTGGTGTTGCTGGCCTTCGAGTCCACCTTGTTGGTCCACGAGGAGGGCAGCGTCAGCTCAAACCATCCGAAGAAACTCAGTGCGAAGACCACGAGCAGGAGGAAGAAGAAGATGTTGAACACGGCGTTGGTGCTGAGCTCGTTGAGCTTGCTGGCGCCGAAGATGCCGGTGATGGCCAGTCCGAGTGCGAGATAGATGACGATGATGGAGATGCCGTAGGTGATGGCATCCTTGATGCCTTTCTTCTTATCGTCCTTGGCACGCTTGAGGAAGAAGCTCACCGTCATGGGAATGATGGGCCACACGCAGGGCGTGAGCAGGGCCACGAAGCCTCCGAGGAATCCCATGAGGAAGATGTACCAGAGCGAGTGGTCCTTGTCGCCACCGCCGTTGAAGGCCTCCAGCTCGCTGATGGCAGGCTCCCACCAACGGGCCACGAGCGACGAGTCGGCGGCTGCCGTGGCCAGAGCTCCGGCGATGTTGGCCTGATCGGCAGCAGGAGCGGCGAGGGTGTCGGCCACGGCGGGCACGCTGTCGCCCTTCGCCTCCGCTTTCGCCTCGTCGGCCTTGGCTTCTTCAGCCTTCTCGTCGGCTTTCTCTTCAACCTTGTCGGGACCCTTTCCCTTGTAGTCGAACTCCACGTTTCCCGGCGGCATGCACATCTCGTCGTTGCAGGTGCCGTATTCCAGGAAGCCGCTGATATGGTAGGTCTTGTCGGTTATCTTGTACCGCTGCACGAAGGTGACGCTGTTCTCGTAGTAGCGCAGGTTGGTCTCGAACACCTTGTCGAAGGTGCTGATCTCCTTGCCGCGCGCCTGAATCTTCCCTAAAGGCTGTGCGCCCTCGGCCTTTTCGGTCGTTATGGATGCAGGAATAGGGCCGTCGGCAGGCAGTCCGGGCGAATAGACATGCCATCCGGCATCTATCTTTCCAGTGAAAATGACGTCGACCTCGGTGGGCGACACTTGTTTCTGCGACACCGTGAAGTGTACGGGATCCTGTGCCAATGCCGTCGTCGCGAACAGCAGCATCAGCCACATGACAATAGAACTTTTGGATTTCATCATCTTATTGTTTTTTCTTGTTATCATTCCTGTTTCCCCCTCCAGTCATTCTCTCCCTCTCCTTCGGGAAAGGCTACGGGTAGGCGCGTCAGCGGGAATGGGGTCGGGGCTACCCCTTATGCGTCATGATGTCGAGCACGTAGCGGTCGGTCTCGTCCATCCCTCGCGATCCGATGGCGGTGAGGTTGCGGATACTCTTGTCCACGTCGTCGTCGATGATGCCCTCGGCCGCCGTCACCACATTGTTCTGCATGGCGAGCATGGCGCTGAGCATGGCGGTGCTGACGCCCGATGTGAGCTTCAGGGCACACGAAGGTTTCGCGCCGTCGCAAATCATGCCCGTGAGGTTGGCAATCATGTTCTTCACCGCATAGCAGATCTGGTCGAAGGAGCCTCCCATGAGGAAGGTGATGCCGCACGACGAACCAGTGGAGGCGACGACGCATCCGCAGAGAGCCGACAGCGTGCCGAGCGACTGCTTCATGTAGATGGCGGTGAGGTTGCTGAGGATGAGGGCGCGGATGAGCTCCTCCTCGGTGTTGTGGTTCTCTTCGGCAAAGACGACGACGGGCAGCGTGGCGCAGATGCCCTGGTTGCCGCTGCCCGAATTGCTCATCACGGGAATCATGGCACCGGCCATACGGGCGTCGCAGGCGCAGCTGGTCACCGAGAGGACCTTCGAGAAGATGCTCTCGCCCATGATGCCGCGCCCCAGCGGCGAGCACATCGTCTTGCCGAGCTGGTGGCCGTAGTTCTCGCGGAGCCCGCTGCGCGCCGCCTCCTCGTTGAGCCGCTTGGCCTCGAGGATGAAGCGCAGCTCGTCGACCTCGGTCGTGGTGGCGAACTCATAGACCTTGCGCATGGAGAGCTGGCAGTTGATAGTGGATAGTTGACAGTTGATAGTGGATAGGTCCTGCTTCGCAGGTGTCTTTTGGTCGAGCGGACAGTTTTCACCTGTCACCTGTGAACTATCACCTGTCACCTGTGAACTATCACCTGTCACCTGTGAATTGTCAACTCTGAGGCTGACGAAGTTCGTGTGGGAACCCTTGATGACAGCCTGCGACTCGTGGCCGCCAGCCGAGCACACTACACTAATATAAAGCTTGTCGGGGTCGTTCTCCTCGAGGGCGATGTGTATGCGGTTCTTGGCGATGAACGCCTTGCCCGCTTCCACCGCCGCCTTGTTGCTGTCGCGCAGCACCTCAAGGCCCAGTTCTGGCTTGCCAACGAGGGCTCCGAGGGCGATGGCGATGGGCAGACCCACCATGCCCGTGCCCGGAATGCCCACACCCATGGCGTTTTTCAGGATGTTCGCGCTCAGCCGCAGCTCGATATGCTCGGGGCGCACGCCCAGCAGCTGCGATGCCTTCGCCACACAGAGGGCTACGGCCATAGGTTCGGTGCAGCCGATGGCGGGAACCACCTGCTGTCGGATGAGCTTCAGGATCGTGTCTTTCTCTTCAATGGTCATTGCTGTCGATTCTTCAGGTTTTCGGGGCAAAGTTACGAATATTATTTCATTCTTCATTCATCAGGCACCATTTTTTTTGACGGAAAGGTCGGAGAGTAAGCATTTTTCAAGTCAAAAATTTGGAAGATTCAAATTTTCTTCCTAATTTTGCCGACGAAAACAGATTCAAAGGACGTTTAAGGATAAGAGGATTCCGACATGACAGAAGTGCCGGAGTTCTCGGTGTTTTTGCTCAATCGTTTTTCATAATAGGAATTATTAACAAAGGAGAAGATATTATGGCATACATGTCACAAGAAGGCTACGACAAACTCGTGGCCGAACTGCAACGGCTGGAAAGCATCGAGCGCCCGAAGGCGTCGGCGGCCATCGCCGAGGCTCGCGACAAGGGCGACCTGAGCGAGAACAGCGAGTATGACGCCGCCAAGGAAGCCCAGGCTAAACTGGAGGCAAAGATCAACCAGATGAAAGCCACGCTGGCCAATGCGAAAATCATCGACACATCGCGGCTGAGCGCCGACTCGGTGCAGATTCTGACGCGCGTGGACATGACCAACATGACCACAAAGGCGAAGATGAGCTACACCATCGTCAGCGAGAGCGAGGCCAACCTGCGCGAGGGCAAGATCAGCATCACCACGCCCATCGCACAAGGACTGCTCAACCACAAGGTGGGCGACGAGGTGGAGGTGAAGATACCCCGCGGCACCATCAAGCTGCGCATCGACAACATCAGCATTTAGGACAGCCTTCGGCTACGTAACATCAAAAAGCAATTCATCATGGACATTTTTTCAAAGATTGCCGCTGGCGAAATTCCCAGCTATAAGTGCGCGGAAAGCGAGAAGTTCTATGCCTTCCTCGACATCAACCCGCTGCAGAAAGGCCACACGCTGGTCATTCCGCGACGCGAGGTAGACTACGTCTTCGACATGGACGACGACGAGATTGGAGAGTATATGCAGTTTGCCAAGAAGGTGGCTGTGGCACTGAAGCGCGCATGTCCCTGCGTGAAGGTGGGCATGGCCGTGCTCGGACTCGAGGTGCCTCATGCGCATATACACCTCGTGCCGATGCAGAGCGAGAAAGACATGCGCTTCGGCAAGGAGACGCTGAAGCTCACTGAGGAGGAGTTCAAGGCGACGGCCGCTGCCATCTACGACGAGTTCCAGAAACTCTGAGCGAGCCTCGCGACACAAAAAACAACGAGCGCAGGGACCTGCTTCAAGCAAGTTCCTGCGCTCGTTGCTCTTATATATATAAAATAAGGTGCGCGCGATTAAATATACTCGTCGCCGTGATTGATGGCCATCTCGCTGATGTACTTCCTGATGAGCGCCGACGAGTCCTCCTTCTTGCAGATGAGCAGCACGTTGCCCTCTTCGGCCACGATGAAACCTTCGAGGCCGTTGATGACGCACATGTGGTCGGAAGGCAGCTTCACGATGTTGTCGCGACTGTTCTCAATCATCACGTTGCTCGAGATGATGACGTTGTCGCCCGGCGACTTCTGCAGGCTCTCGTAGACGGAGTGCCACATGCCCAGGTCGGCCCAGCCGAACTCGCAGCGCATCACGCGCGCATCCTCGTGCTGGTCGAGCAGGCCGAAGTCGATCGACTTGTTCGGGTAGGCAGGGAAATTCTCTTCGATGTAGAGCAGCTCATCGTCGAGCGTGGCTGCACCGCTGACGTGAAGGTCCACCTTGTGGAGCATCTCGGGGAACATGCGGTGCATGCAGTCGAGCATGTGGTGAACGTTGGAGATGTAGAGCCCCGTGTTCCAGAGGAACTCACCGCTGTCCATGAACATCTTGGCAAACGAGCGGTCGGGCTTCTCGGTGAACGATTTCACCTTGTAGACATTCTCCTCGGAAACCTGTTCGCCCATCTGAATGTAGCCGTAGCCGGGCTCCGGGCGCGTCGGAGTGACACCCAGCGCCAGGATCTGCTCGTGCTGCGACACCAACGTCAGGCCTTTCTTAATCTCGTTGACGAAAACATCCTCCTTGAATACGGCCTGGTCCGACGGTACCACCACCATGCGAGCATTCGGGTTGCGGCGCTGGATGCGGTACGTAGCCCATGCCACGCTCGGCGCCGTGTTGCGGTGGATAGGCTCGCTCAGCACGTTCTCGCGAGGCAGTTCGGGCAACTGTTCGAGCACGAAATGAGCATATTCGTGGTTCGTGCTGATGTAGATATTCTCCAGCGGGATGATTTTGCTCATGCGGTCGAACGTGGATTGAAGCAGAGTGCGGCCAGTAGAAAAAAAATCAACAAACTGCTTCGGCTTCTTCACACGACTGCAAGGCCAGAGACGCCGACCTTTCCCTCCGGCGAGAATCACGCAAAAATTATCTTTATTCGATGTCTTCATGATAGATGATTTGGTAGATGTGGCTAAGTTACATATAAATAACGACACGGCAAAACGATTATTGTTTTTTGTAGAATAATTATCGTCTTTTTCAAAATTTTTACAAACAACCCCTGCTTTCACGTCCCGCCTATCGCTTTCACGCACTTACCGGTTGACTCTGTCAATCACTTTTCCGCGCAAAAAGTTTGTCATTACAAAAATAATGTGTAACTTTGCAGCCGCAATCCTCCGCAATCGCGTGAGGTGCCAGACGTCAGAAAGCCCAGATGGCGGAATCGGTAGACGCGCTGGTCTCAAACACCAGTGGGGCAACCCGTGCCGGTTCGACCCCGGCTCTGGGTACTTTTAGAACTATTCAAAATCCTGCAAATTGCTGAGGAAACGACGCATTTGCAGGGTTTTTCTTTCTAATGGAAAAAGAAAATTCCATGGAAAGGAAAACAATTCAGAACGATCACTGTCCTTATAATTATAAAGAACCGTAAGAAGACTGATGTTTTCTTCATTCTCGTCAATACATTCTCGGCCTCACATAGTGGATTCTGTAGATATGGTCAAAATAATGTTCCCAGTTGTTTTTGCCTTCACCGATCTGGAATCCGTAGAAACGGGTGCCCCTCTTCTTGTATTCGGGGAGTCTGTTCAACAGGTCTTCTGTCGTTCTGGGAATGAGGAAGTCGGTTATCCACAACACGTCGGCATTCATGTAGTGATTGTCTCCGCCCTCGAGCAGGGCGAAAGTGAGGCGCAGCATCTTCTCGGCGTCAGTGCCGCCTCCGATAAAAGGAAAGTCCCCGCGCACGAACTCGCAGTCTTTCTCTGGCTTCATTCCCATACGCTGCATGGCGCGTTTGCGCAGACGGGCACGCAGGTCGATGGGACGAATGGACACCGAGAAGTCGATGAGGAAGCAGTCGCGCTGCAGTTCCTCTGCCGTCTGTTCCAGTTTCGAGAGCAGCGCCATCTCTATTTTCTGCGGTACGCCGTACATGCTGGCTGATGAATCGACGCATACGATCATCGGACCTCTTCTGACGGCGCGCTGCTGATGCAGTTGGCGAGCTGGCTTGTTCAACTCCGATCGATAGCGGAACGTCTGCAGCCTACGCGTAAGGAATTTCTTATAGAAGAGATCCTCCAGCTGCTCGTCGGCATACTGCGTCAGTTCCAGTGGCAACAGGGCGTTGATGTCGTTGCCCACGGTGACACCTTCAATGTCACTGCCCGCAGAATGGTCTATCTTAAAGTGGAAACCCGTCTGCACGGCGATATGGTCACGTCCTTCCTCTTGCACCGTTCGTCCCATGCGGCGCGCCACATCCCCGATCTCCGGGTATTTGTTTTGAATCCTGACAATGTTCAGTTTCTTCTCAAACTCACTCTCCGAGAACTGTCCGTCCATCAGATCCCAAGCCTGAGTCATCAAGGCATCGTCGGCATTGTCGAAACGGTGGTGCTGCTCGCTCATCATTTTCATCATATTCGTAAGAGCGGCACGCGTCGAAGGCATCTTCTTGCGCACCTTTTCCCCCACCTCGCGCTGCATCTGCCGCTCCAGGGCACCAGCCCATTCCTGCCGAAGCTTCTCCCAGTTGGCCTCGTCGCGCCATCCTTGACGTTGGAACAGCTTCTTCACGTATTCCTTGTCGAATCCGTCCTCGCGGTGTTTCTCGTCAATGGCCGTGAGGAGCGACTGCCAGTTGTCCTTTTTCTTCTGCATCGACCACTCGCAGGTCTTTCCCATTTCGTTTCGTTCCGACCACGACTTCTGCGTGCAGAACTTCTCTTCGTGCAGGCAGTCAGCCACGAAGTGCCCCATGGTCTCGTAGAACACCCTCGCTGCCATCTTGCTGGTCAGCACACGTGCCTGTACCATCGGGTCGTGCGTCACCTCCACAATGTAACGCAGAATAGGATCTTTGTACATCTCCCACGGGTAGTCGGTCAGCACGTTGGTCTCTATCTCCGGCAGCTCTCCGTTTTTCACGAAGTTCTCCAGCAGTTTCAGGTACTCACCCGCCGACAGTCTTCGCCTGCGGATGCGTTCCAACCAGTATACCACATCCTTATCGTGTGTGTCAGTCATCCAGTTTCTCCAGTTCTTGTCTTGTCACCGCCATTTCCTTGTAGAGTCCTTTCAGGTAATCGCCCAGCTCGCGCCGGTCATCCTCCGAGAGGAAGATGTTGGCCGCGATGTCGGCCTCGCGCCTCCGCACCCTATCGCCGATCGCTTCCAGCTCAGCATGGTAGTCGCGTTCCGTCGCCCTTCCCTTCGCCACGGGCACCGGTTGTTTCTCGCCAGGTCTCAGTGTCTCCACCTCAAACCTCACGCCGTCGATATACAGATAGTCATCGTCGCGCCCCAGCACCACCTGCCGTGCCCCTTCGGGGTAGTCGGCACCGTCGTATCCGCGGATGATGGTGCGCCTCCCGTCCTTCGGGTCCTTATAGAGCACGCCCAGCTGTCCCGTCCGCTCCTCCTTGTAATCCCTCATGCGCTGATAGTCGGCCATAAAGACATAGGTGTTGCCCGTGTCGTGGTCCAGCAGATGATAGTAGAAGCTGTCGAATATTTTCTTGTTGCCATCCCTGTTCTGTACGGCAGCCTTCGCCCTCCTTGTCGCGCCCTGCATCCTCGTCACCTTGATGTCGGCCTCAACAGCCAGTTTCATCTTCGCAAGCTCGGTGCCATATTCGGCAAAGAGCGACCGGATGACAATGCGGCGGATGGCCTCCCTCTCGTCAGGCTCGTTCCACAGACAATGGTAAATGGGCAGCAGGTCGGTCACGTCCGCCACCTTTCGGTCTTGCAGGAAGGCCGAAGCCCGCAGCAGTTTCACGATCTTCTTCCATCGGCGGTCGCTGACATACACTTGTCGGTGCTCGTCACTACTCGTCAACGTGACGGCCCCCAGCGCCTTGCGGATGACATGAATACACCCCAGCACGCTGTCGGCCACGGCAATGCCCCTTATCAGCTCCGACCATTCGACGTATTCCTCATCCGTCACCTGCCATTTGCTGTCGCACGCGACGTCGCCGTCGGTATCGTCGAGCAGCATCCTGTCGAAACTCTCCTGATTCTTGACGCAACCCGTTTCCACTCTGACAAGGAAACGGTCCCACAGCGCCTCCAGTCCTTCGCCCTGGGCAGGCAGTTCGTTGCTGGCAGCCACGAGCAGCTTCAGCGGCAGTCGGATTTCGCGTTCACCGTTGCGGAACAGTTTCTCGTTGATAACGGTCAGCAACGTGTTCTGTATGGCAGGCCCCGCTTTCCATATTTCGTCCAAGAAAACGACGTCGGCCGTGGGCAGATATCCGTCGATGGCGCGCTCATACTTGTCCGACGACTTCAGCAGCGAGATGGAAACAGGCCCGAAGATCTCGTCGGGCGTGGAGAAGCGCGACATCAGGTATTCAAAACTCCGTGCATCCCTGAATGCACTCTTCAGCCTTCGCGCCACCATCGACTTGGCAACCCCCGGCGGTCCCAGTATGATGATGCTCTCACCGGCGATGGCCGCCAGCAGTGCCAGCATCACCTCCGTCTCTTTCTCATAGATTCCCCTGTTCATTTCCTGAAGCAGGGCCTGTATACGTTCTTTCATCTTCAAAACATTACTTTCGGGTGCAAAGATAATGCTTTCGTAGGAACGAAGTGCGTCCGTGGCCAACATTTTTCATGCCGAAGTGCTTTTATGTGGGCTTTTGTTTGCGGGTGTCGCGTGAAAAGTGTACTTTTGCAGCGACAATCGAAACATATCTAAATCATCAAGCAATGGGAATCATCATCGGCATCGACGTGGGCACCAGCACCACCAAGATAGTGGGACTGCGCGAGGGCGTGGTCATCTCACCGACGCGCATCCGCGCCACCGACCCCGTGACTTCGCTCTACGGCGCCTTTGGCAAGTATCTCTACGACAACCATATCAGCCTGACCGACGTGGATCAGGTGATGCTTACGGGCGTGGGGGCGGCCTACGTGGACAAACCCATCTACGGACTGCCCACCGAGAAGGCCGAGGAATTCATGGCCGACGGTCTTGGAGCGCGCTACGAGAGCAAGCAGAACCGCATGCTCGTGGTGTCGATGGGCACGGGAACATCGTTTGTGAAGGTCGACGGCGACGATATCCGCCACATCGGTGGTATGGGCATCGGCGGCGGCACGCTGAAGGGCCTGTCGCAGTTGCTGCTCAACACGGGCGATGTGAAGCATGTGGCACAGCTGGCCGAGAAGGGCGACATCAAGAACGTGAACCTTCAGATCGGCGACATCAGTGCTACGCCGCTGCCGGGTCTGCCGCTCGATGCTACGGCTTCCATCTTCGGCAACGTGAAGACGAACGCCACGCACGAGGATATCGCCGCCGGACTCATCTGCACGGTGCTGCAGACCATAGGGTCGGCCACGGTGCTTGCCGCTCTGGGGAGCGACATCCGCGAGTTTGTGCTCATCGGCAACCTGACGTTGCTGCCGCAGTGCCACATCATCTTCCCCGAACTGGAGAAGCTCTACGGCGTCCATTTCACCATCCCGAAGTATTCAGAGTTCTGTACGGCCATCGGCGCAGCGCTCTGCTTCAAGAAGTGAATCGCGGGCAAAGGCCCGAAGAAATGATTACAAAACGCTTGCGCGTGCGTCGGTAATATACACAAGATGCACACGCTATGAGCAAAAGACAGTTGTTTTTGACCATCGCGCTGGCAGTTGTCACGGTGACGACTGCGCGCGATGTTTTTGTTTCCACCTCGTTCCACGAACCAGCCACCGAAGGACTGCGCTTCATCTACAGCTACGACGGACTGCGCTGGGATAGCATTCAGGGCGTTTTCCTGCGGCCCGAGGTAGGAAAACAGCATGTCATGCGCGACCCGAGCATCGTGCGCGGCCCCGACGGCACGTTCCATCTCGTCTGGACCAGCTCGTGGCGCGGCGACCGCGGCTTCGGCTACGCGTCGTCGAAGGACCTCATCCACTGGACCCCGCAGCGCTTCATCAGCACCGGCATGGACACAACGACGGTGAACACATGGGCCCCCGAGCTGTTCTACGACGACGTGCGTCGGCAGTTCATGGTCATCTGGGCCTCGTGCGTGCCCGGCAAGTTCCCCGACTATCAGGAAGATCACCTGAACAACCACCGTCTGTACTACATGACCACGCGCGACTTCCGCACGTTCTCGAAGACGCAACTGTTCTACGACCCCGACTTCTCGGCCATCGACGCCACGCTGGTGAAGCGCTCGAAGAACGACTACGTGATGGTGGTGAAGGACAATTCGCGCCCCATGCGCAACATCAAGGTGGCGTTTTCCGCCAGTCCCTACGGGCCGTGGAGCCAGGCTTCGGAGCCTTTCACCGAGAGCTTCACCGAAGGACCCTCGACAGCCAAGCTCGGCGACTGGTACTACATCTACTACGACTCGTACCGACACAAGATCTACGGCGCCCATCGTACGAAGGACTTCAAGACCTTCCAGGACCAGACGGGCAGCGTCAGCTTCCCCCTGGGGCATAAGCACGGCACGGTATTCATGGCCGACGAGCAACTGGTGGAGAACCTGAAGAAGTACAACCGCGACTGCGTACGCTATACGGGAACGGCGATTGCCCGTCCTGAACGCCACGACGGCGGACTCCGACCCACCATCGGTGTGCACAACATCCAGACCATGCGCGGCCAGAAACCGTGGACCTATAACCACCAGCCCATGATGGCCTACTGGAACGGACGCTTCTATATGCACTATCTCACCGACCCGCGCCATGAACACGAAGCTCCGGGAAAGACCATGCTACAGACTTCGGACGACGGATACGCATGGAGCGACCCCGTGGAACTGTTCCCCGAATACAACGTGCCCGAAGGATTCTGCAAGGAAGGGTCCGACCTGCCTGCCGCCCACAACCTGAAGGCCGTGATGCACCAGCGGGTGGGATGGTATGTGGCGCCCAACGGCAAGCTGCTGGCCATCGGCTACTACGGCATCTGCCAGACGATGAAGGACGATCCCAACGACGGTAACGGCATCGGGCGCGTGGTGCGCGAGATCAGGAAGGACGGATCGTTCGGTCCCATCTATTTCATCCACTATAATCACGGTTTCAACGAGAAGAACACCGACTATCCCTACTATAAGAAAGCGAAGGACAAGCAGCTCGTGAAGGCTGTCGATGCCCTGATAGCCGACCCCATGCAACGCATGCAATGGGCCGAAGAGAGCGACCGCGGCGACGAGATCCTGCCCTTCAAGTCGCCCCTGAAGGCATTCTGCGGCTATACACTGCCCGACGGCCGCAAGGTGGGCTTATGGAAACATGCCCTGACGTCCATCTCTGCCGACGGCGGTAACACCTGGCGCGAGCCTGCCTACCGCGCTCCCGGACTGGTGAACAGCAACGCCAAGATTTGGGGACAGCGGCTGAGCGACGGCTCCTACGCCACGGTCTATAACCCGGCTGAATATCGCTGGCCGCTGGCCATCAGCCTGAGCAGCGACGGACTGAACTACAACACGCTCTCGCTGGTTCACGGCGACGTGATGCCCCTGCGCCACGGCGGACAGTTCAAGAGCTACGGTCCGCAGTATGTGCGCGGCATCCAGGAGGGTAACGGCACGCCGAAAGACGGCAACCTCTGGGTGACCTACAGCACGAACAAAGAAGACATCTGGGTGTCGCGCATCCCCGTTCCAGTACGTCTGAACGCTACGACGCATGCCGGCGGAGAGTTCAAGAACAACGAAACGGTGAGCGAATCAAACAACTGGACCTTCAATCTCGGTTCCGTCAGTAGCCTGACCAACTGGAACCTCTATATACCCAGTCTGTGCCATATCTTCCTAAAGAACGGATGGCTGATTCTCTACGACTGCGACCCCTACGACTATGCCAAGGCCGAACGTGTGATTCCAGCCACGAAGGAACTGGAAGTGGAGTTCGACTTGATGATGGACCAAGATGACAACGGAGAACTCGACATCGAGTTCATGGACAACGGCGGCAACGTTTGCTCACGCATCGTGGTTGATTCTACAGGAGCCATCCGTGTGAAGGGCGGTGCCCGCTATGGCACCCTTGTGAAAAAATATGAGATGGGTGTGGTATACCATATCAAGGCCTTGCTTTCCACGAGTCAGCACCGCGCCGTCTATTTCGTCGATGGCAAGAAAGTGAGCGAACGGCAGTTTGATACGCCCGTGGAAGCCATCACGCGCATCGTGTTCCGCACGGGAAAAGTCTTCACGGAGCCTAACAATGAGACCCCCGCCGATCAGGATTTCGACATGCCGCGTGCCGATGAACTCGACCCTGCAGCCGGCTATCATATCGCCAATGTGGTCAGCAGACCGATGGCCGACGGCGTATTCCCCCTCCATGGCAGCGATGCACCGGCACTGGCCGCTCATGGTGGCAGTCTGTTTGTGAACCAGTACAACTGTCTGAATGCGCGTCCTGCCTTGCAGATGCAGCCTACCGTGCTTTCCACCGACATCCTTCCGGCATACGCCGACCGTTTTGCCGCAGACGAAAAAGCAATCTACGCCCACGACACGGAAGAACGGAAAGCCCCACAGCCTGATATTACGAACGATGATGCCGCCCGCTGGATGGCTGAGAACATTCCCCTCTTCGATTGTCCCGACAAGGATTTCAACGACATCTACTACTTCCGCTGGTGGTCGCTGCGCAAGCATATCAAGCGCACGCCTGTGGGCTACGGCATGACCGAATTCCTCGTTCCACGCTCCTATGCCGACCGCTATAACCTCATCGCTTGCGCCATCGGGCACCACGTCATGGAGACCCGTTGGCTGCGCGATACCACCTATCTGCACCAGATTCTGCGCACGTGGTACTACGGCAACGACGGGCAACCGATGCAGAAGATGAACAAATTCTCGTCGTGGAACCCTTGGGCCGTCATGAATGCGTGGCAGGTGCTGGGCGACACAGCCTTCGTCGTAGCCCTGAAACCGCGGCTGGAGGAAGAATACGCCCGTTGGAAGAGCACCAACCGACTGGCGAACGGACTCTACTGGCAGGGCGACGTGCAGGACGGCATGGAGGAAAGCATCTCCGGCGGACGCAAGAAGCAGTATGCACGGCCCACCATCAACTCGTACATGTGCGGCAATGCCTATGCCCTGGCCCATCTCAACGCGCTGACCGGCGAATCTGACAAGACGCTGCGCTATCTGGCCGAAGCCGATTCGCTGCGGTCGCTCATCCTCGACAAGCTGTGGAACAAGCAGCATCGCTTCTTTGAAACCATGCGCGGTGACTCGTCGGCACAGGTCCGCGAGGCCATCGGATACATTCCGTGGTACTTCAACCTGCCGCCGAAAGACAGCCAATACGACGTGGCATGGCAGCAAGTGACCGATGAAATGGGCTTTTCTGCACCCTACGGACTGACCACCGCCGAGCGTCGGCATCCCGAGTTCCGCTCGCATGGCGTGGGGCGGTGCGAGTGGGACGGCGCCGTCTGGCCCTTCGCTACGTCGCAGACGCTCACCGCCATGGCCAACTACCTGAACAACTACCCCTCGCCAGTGCTCACCGACTCGGTCTTCTTCCGCCAGATGGAGCTCTACGTGGAGAGCCAGCACCACCGCGGACGGCCCTACATCGGCGAATATCTGGACGAAAAGAACGGCGCGTGGCTCATGGGCGACCGCGAACGCTCGCGCTACTACAACCATTCCACGTTCAACGACCTCATCATCACTGGCATCTGTGGCCTGCGACCGCAAGACGACGGCTCCGTCGTGGTCCGGCCGCTCGTACCGAAAGACAAGTGGGACTACTTCTGTCTCGACGGAGTGAACTACCGCGGGCACGTTCTTACTATCATTTGGGACCGCGACGGCCAGCGATACCACCAAGGCGCGGGGCTCTCCATCCTTGTCGACGGCAAGCTGAAAGCAAACAGGAAGGAGTTGGGACTTTTGCGGGTCATGCCTTAAAAGACCCCGGTTGGAATAACCGTCATACTGAAACACCGTGATAACGAAAAAACTTGCAATATAATGATGAAATCGCCGATTTTTAACATCACAACACTGCGCGAGGCCGTCGTGGGCTGCCTCCTTTTCACCTTCTCACACCTGAATGCTCAGACCTACGAGACGCAGTATCGTCGACCCGTGAGCGAGGTGATGAACGACATTGCCCAGCGCTTCGACGTGAAATTCAAGTTCGACGGCAATGTCGACACCGCCGGCGTGACGCTGCCATACGCCGACTTCCGCATCCGACCCTATTCGCTGGAGCAGACGCTCGACAATATCTGTAAGCACTTCGACTGGAACTGGTGGAAGCAGAGCGGTCGTCTCTATAAGATCAAGCGCTATGAGTACCCGCGCCGACACGAGGATGAGGGACGGCAGATGCTCGACTATCTCTCGGCGAAATACCACAACGCTCAGGAATGGGAGGCCCGTCGCGCGATATTAATAAAAGAGGTTCGCGCGCGATTGGAGATAGATGCCTTCCTCGACTCGTGCGTGAAGGATGCCAAGCCCATCCTTTCCAAGGTGCGCAGGCACGACGGCTACACTACGCAGAACATCTGCATCGAGCTGACACCCGGCCAACATGTCTTCGGAACCATCTACACCTCGCTGAAGAAAGGCAAGAAGCCGCTCATCGTATGTCCCGACGGACACTGGCCCTCGCGCTATCGCGACGACGAGCAGCAGCGTCTGGCCACGCTGGCCCGCATGGGAGCCGTCTGCGTCGACTTCGATCTCTACGGCTACAGCCAGTCGAAAGCTGAGGTGGGCGATCACCATTCAGCCCGTGCCCACATCTTCCAGGCCGCCTGCGGGCTGAAGCTGCTCGACTATATGTTGGCCAACCGCAAGGATATCGACCCCACGCGTGTGGCGGCCAACGGTGGTAGCGGCGGCGGGACGCACACCGTGCTGCTGGCTTTGCTCGACGACCGCATCACAGCCTCTGCCCCCGTCGTCCATGTGGCTTCACATTTCTACGGCGGATGTCCCTGCGAGAGCGGCATGCCCGTGCAGCTGGCTGGCGGCGGCACCTGTGAAGCAGAACTGGCGGCCATCATCGCCCCCAAGCCGTTGCTGCTGGTGAGCGACGGTGGCGACTGGACCTCCACCAATCCCGAGCTCGAATATCCGTTCATCCAGCGCATCTTCGGCTTCTACGATGCCAAGTCTCAGGTGCGCAACGTCCATCTGCCCAACGAGCGGCACGATTTCGGTCCCAACAAGCGGCAGGCAGTCTACGACTTCTTTGCCGATGTGTTCGCCCTCGACCGTGGTATGATCGACGAGAGTAAGGTGACCATCGAGCCGGAGGAAATGATGCAAACCCAACTGAAGTAGGATTCACACAGCTATGAAGAGAGAGATAACAGGAATCAGGAGAGTGCACCGTGTTGCAAAATGGGCGATGGCCATGCTGGCTGTCAGCCTGCTGTCGTTCATGCCTTTGCAAGCGCAGGCGCAGGCTTATCGTCTTTGGTACGACCGACCTGCACAGACGTGGACGCAGGCGCTGCCCATCGGAAACGGGACGCTGGGCGGTATGGTCTTCGGAACGCCGGCCGTGGAGCGCATCCAGCTCAACGAAGAGACCATCTGGGCCGGACAGCCCAACAGTGTGTGTCATCCTGCGGCACGCGAGAACCTGCCCCGTGTGCGCCAGCTCATCTACGAAGGCAAATACAAGGAAGCTGAGCAGCTGGCCAACGAGAAGGTGATGCCTGTGGGGGCGGGGCAGAACTCGGGAATGCCTTTCCAACCCTTCGGCGACCTCTTCATCGCCATGCCCGGACACGCTGACTATAGCGGTTACGAGCGGTTCCTGGACTTAAAAAACGCCCATTCCATCGTGCGTTACACCGTCGATGGCGTGCTCTATGAGCGTGAGACGATAGCCCCGCTCGGCAGCAAGGTCATCGCCGTGCACCTGACGGCCTCCCGACCCGGCAAGATCTCGTTCACGGCATCGTTTACCACGCCTCACAACGATGTGCTTATCGGAGGTGAAGGGGAGGAGGCTACGCTCCACGGTGTGTCGGCCAAGCACGAGAACCTGAAGGGGAAAGTGCGCTTTCAGGGCAGGATGGCGGCAGTGGCGACGGGTGGCACCGTCAGCCAGAGCAACGGACAGGTCAGCGTGCTCGGTGCCGATGAGGCTACGCTCTTCGTTACCGTTGGCACCAACGTCGTCAGCTACAAAGATATCACGGGCGATGAGGTCAGACAGAGCCGGGACCGGCTTCACGAAGCCATGGCCCTGGGCTATGAACAGCTGAAGAAGCGCCACGAGGAACTCTATCACCGCTACTACGACCGCGTGCGCCTCAACCTCGGCGACGACCGTTTCCCCACGGTTCCCACCGACCGCCGCGTGAGCACCTTCCGCGAGCATGCCGACAACCATCTTGTGGCCACCTATTTCCAGTTCGGACGCTATCTGCTCATCTGCTCGTCGCAGCCCGACAACATCAATCCTGCCAACCTGCAAGGGCTTTGGAACGAGAAGATGCTGCCGTCGTGGGACTCGAAGTACACCACCAACATCAACCTGGAGATGAACTACTGGCCGTCGGAGGTGACCAACCTCACCGAGATGAACGGTCCGCTGTTCCGATTGATCGATGAAATCAGCCAAACTGGACGGCAGACAGCAGAGAAGATGTACGGTGCCGAGGGCTGGGTGCTCCATCATAACACCGACCAATGGCGCGTCACGGGACCCATCGACCACGCTTCGAGCGGTCTGTGGTGCACGGGAGCCGGTTGGATTTGCCGTCATCTGTGGGAGCATTATCTCTACACGGGCGACGTGGACTTCCTCCGCCAGGCCTATCCCATCATGCTCGAAGCAGCCCGTTTCTACTCTCAGATACTGGTGGAGCATCCCTCGCTGACGACCCGAACATCCGAGCCGTACCTCGTCATCTGCCCCGGTGAGTCGCCCGAACACGGCGGAAAGGGCCGACAGTCGCCTCTCGATGCCGGCGTCACGATGGACAACCAGATTCTCTTCGAGCTTTACAACGAGGTGTTGCAGGCGGCGAGCATCGTAGGAGACAACGACCCACTGCTCAAGACGCTCACGGCACAGCTCAAACGCCTGCCGCCCATGCAGGTGGGAAGCTGGGGACAGCTGCAGGAATGGCTCGACGATGTTGACGATCCGCAGGACAACCACCGCCATTTCTCCCACCTCTTCGGCCTCTATCCCTCCAATCAGATCTCTCCCTACCGCACACCGGCGCTCTTCCGCGCTGCCCGCACCTCGCTACAGGCGCGTGGCGACGTGTCTACAGGGTGGTCGATGGGGTGGAAGGTGTGCTCATGGGCGCGGCTGTTGGATGGCGACCATGCCTATAAGCTCATTCAGGATCAGCTGACGCTCACCGCCGACACGTTCCTCATCTTCGGCACACAGAAGCAGCGCGGCGGCACTTATCCCAACCTCTTCGATGCCCATCCGCCGTTCCAGATTGACGGAAACTTCGGCTGCACGGCCGGCATCGCCGAGATGCTGCTCCAAAGCCATGACGGTTTCCTCTTCCTGCTGCCCGCCCTGCCCACGGCATGGGGGAGCGGCAGCGTCAGCGGTCTGCGTGCGCGTGGTGGTTTCGAGGTCGATCTTGAGTGGTCCGACGGTCGGTTGTCGCGCGCTGTGGTGCGTTCGGAGCGTGGCGGCGTCTGTCGGTTGCGCTCGCTTGTGCCCCTGAAGGGCAAGGGCCTGCGCGCAGCGCGTGGTGCCAATCCCAATCCGCTCTGTCAGGTGCCCGTCGTGCCCACGCCTGCCAGCGAAAAGGTCAGCGTCCCGAAGACCTATCTCTACGATCTTGTCACCGAGCCCGGCCGTGAATATATCCTGCGGCGGTAGAAGACGACGCGGTATTCATCACTCCCTAACGGATAAATATTTTACGATGTTGAGGAATTCTGTTAGTGTACGAACATCAACTTTGGGGAAATCATAATTCTTCAGCTCAGCAAAATGGCGGTCATTGCTGACAATATAAGTTGCTCCCGCGGTAATAGCGCAGTCAACGAATTTGTTGTCGTCGGGATCAGCTTTAATCAGGTTAAAACGGTACACAGGGTTCACAAATTCTACGTTGTAAGCACTCTCAATGGCAGAAAGAACCTCCTCTGTAAATGTTTTGTCCTCGGTTATGCGTAGTAGAAGCTCCTCGTATTCCAGAAGAATCTCGGTGCTTACACACAGCGTGTACATACCTGTACGAAAAGCCTTCCAAATATCATATCCGTATGTGTTGGGAATAATGATAGGAATGAGACAATTAGTGTCTAAGACTATCTTCATTTATAAGGCGTGCGGAAATGATTGTTTGCCATTTCATCGAGCGTGTCTTGTGTCCATCCCTTTTCTTTATAAAGCTGAGATGCACGAGCCTCTACTTTCTTGAAGTAGAAGTCGGATAATAGTTGCTGCACTTCTTTCAGCTCTTCCTCGGATTGCATTCGTGAGAAGAGTTGCAACAGTTGCAGCTGGATAGGATTGAAAACTGTCTGCATGAGTATCTCCTTTCTCTTTCTTTTTCTGTGCAAATATACGAAAATATTCCGAAAAACAATGCAGATTGCACATTATTTTGTTGATACCGACCTTGAAGATGCTCCCACGACACAAAAAACGGGGCGCAGACCCCGTTTTTTTGTGCTTATCCTGTCTGCTTAGTAGCCGTAGCTGTCATCGTCGTCGTTGCCCCACAGCGTCTTTGAGGGGTCGGTGAGTTCCTCGTCGTCAATGTCTCCCCAGATGCCGTTTTGCTCCTTGGCGGCCTCGTTGTCGGGATCTACGATCTGGTTGCTGATAGGCACATCCAGACCGGCGCAGTAGGATTCGGGGCATACGCGCACCACCTCCGTCTCGGGCTTCACGTATATTGTTTTCTTCGTATTCATTCTTTCGTTTCTCTTTTATTTCACAACAAACTTCTTGTTATTCCTGATATAGATGCCGCGCCCGGGATTCTCCACCTTGCGGCCCAGCAGGTCGTAGATGGGAGCATCGGTGCTGCTGTTGTCGGTAGCCACGGTGATGCCCGTCACCGTTCCTTCTTCTTCATCGTCGATGTCGCCGAACACAAACGAGGCGTTCTTTGCTGCTTGCTGCAAGTCTGTAGGCAGGTTGGTCAAATCGAGGAATGCCTTATTGGGCGACATGTTCGTTCCTGAAGAGTGGTAGAATGCAAGTTTTCCGTTCTTGGTGGCAAGAATATACATGTTCTCTTTGTCGTTGGCCACCTGCTGATCCCTTCCGACGACATAGTTGTAACCTCTCAGCAGGTTCTCATAACCCAGTGCCTGAACGGTTGATTCATCAACGATGGGGTAGAGGAGATTGTTCACACTATTGTCCTGCGAAGCATCGTTTTGCGGGGTATTGCATTCCAATACGACAGCCGTATTGGCTGGTACTATGTCATCAGGAACCTCGGTCAGCGTTACCTTATTGGCATCGCGGTCATAGCTCATGCTCTCATCCATCGGCAGGTAGTAAGCTTTGACGCCACTCGACAACTTGTAGGGGAAGAATGCGAACATCGAGGTGTAGTACTTGCCGTTCATTGTGTTCGCAGCTTTAGCGTTGGCGCCAAAAGCACCCTCTGTTGGTCCTCCTTCTTTCAGCTCGTAAATTCTCCATTCGGCACCGTCGGGCGCAGAATCCGGGTTCTTATATTGGCTCGAAGTCTTCGTCACCAGCGTCTTCATCACAGGGGAATCACTATCTTCTTCGTCGCACAGGAAGCTGTATCTTACAGACGGTTGATTGCTGTAGTTGTCGGTTTCTTGATATGTGGCTTTATCATAAGTGTCATTGTTACTGCGATATCCCTTACGATAAGTTGTTCCCCATGATCTATATGATATAAATCTAATATAATACTTTGGGTTGTTTTTCTGTATAATATTATTATTATCAAGTGCAAACTTAAAATTATCAGAAGTAGGTTTGCTCGTCGTAGTTTCGACGAAGTCTTTATTACTACCAGTTTCTGTGTCATATATTAGATAGTAACCATTTCTGGATATTATCCCATTGTCATCTATTTCCCACTCTGCTCGTGGTGAAGTCGTGAAGTTTCCATTGGTTTGCAGATAATATGTAGTACCATCCTCAGTATAAGTAATATAGAACTTCTTCGTCTTCACATTCTTCGTTGTGTAAACGACGTAGTTGTTGCTATTCGCTTTTTTATGCATGGTCAGGGGATAGGAAGCGGAGTTGATGAGGGTGTTGTATGCCACTCCGGCAGCTTTCAGGTTGCCCTCGGTGAAGTCGGTGCCATTGGTTCCATTGGTTCCCATCCTCATGAACACGGTCATGGGGTTGCCCTGAGCATCTGTCTCAGAGATCATCTTCAGACTTCCGTTGAAAGAGAAACCGTCGGGGTTGTCACTTTCGTTTTTATAGTTATGCGCAGTAGCTGCTGCGTTCCCGTAGAGACTCAGGAACCTCCCCGTACTCACGTTCTGCAATCTGACAAATGACTTCCCTAACTCTTTGAAATGAGCGTAGTAGGTGCCTTGGTTGTTATTGTCGATGGTGAAGGTATAGTTTTCATCCGTTGAAACATAATCAGTACCATTCTTATAAGTCCATCCTGAAAATGCCATGCCGTCTTCTGTATTTGGTGTCGCTGTTAAGGTAACACTACCTCCATTAGCATTGTTTCCATCAATGCTGACGCTGCCCCTGCCTTCGTTTCCTGCCGCAACCTGTACATTTACCACTGCGGGCTTAAACACTGCATAATAAATGATGTTGGTACGAGAATTCTGGTCTTGTGAAGGGTATTCGTCTGTTACATGTAACGGATTTTTCTTCCCTACGTTTGTTCCAGTAGCAGAACCCTTTGCCCAATGATCCAGTCCATATCCTTCAGCTGGAATGGCTTTGAAATACAAATCTGTTGAAGGAGTAGAATAAACGTGGGCGCTCCCATCTGCCGTACTACCATTGTAATCCCCATTCGCTCCATTTTCGCTTATGTATACAGTTCCTCCAGCAGTAGGATCGGCATGAGCCTCCGCATGATAGTAATAATAGTCACGTCCTGCCCACGCATTCCCTGAGCACACCACGCACATCACGATGGCGAGCGTCCATCGCAATGCTTTGACATATTGATTGAATCTTTTCATATTGCTTTAACTGAGTTTCTTGTTTTTATTTCTTTTTACCAGATATCTATTGAGGCTCCTGACGAGCAGGGCGACTGTGATCAGTTGATGGGGCAGGTCGAGCTCTCCGAGCAATGGAGTCATCAGGATGAAGAGCGCGAGCACTGCGCTGTAAGTGAGCCAGCATGTAGGCTCGATGCCTTTTCCGCGCACGGTGAGCCAGAAAAGCAGCGGTACGGGGAAGAACTCCACGATGTACCAGTTCCAGTTGCTGCCGAACAGTTCTGAGTAGAACGTCACGAAGAGGAGCAGGAGACCTACGAAGGCCTGTGCCGTGAACAGCGCGATGTCGAACCAGTTAGCCATTCGCGTCTGCCCGAACTTCCATTCTGCCAGCGTCACCAGCAATGCCACTGCCAACAGCAGGCTGAAAGCGATGACGGGCGTAAAGGGTGTGGCCTCCTCGTGGACGGTCTCTTCGCACAGTGTCTTCCCCTGATCCACGATGACAGGACGCTCTTTCCCATCACTCTTGCTCACCAAGCGTGCTTCGCGCAACAAGTCTATCATCAAGCTCGGGCTGAGCTTATGCTCCCATGGGGAGAAATTATTGTAGATAGTCCCGAGGAACGTCACATATATGAACTCTGCCCATGGTGCCCTGTGGAGGTGATGGCGCAGGAAATCCCCATCGCGCAGCGTCATCGGATGTCGGGCAGGTCCCCATTTGAATTCGTCGTCGACCAAACACCCTTCAATGTTGTAGATGGTTGTAGACAGACAGTTGGACGTGAGGAGGTTGAAATGGCGCGTTGCGCCTGCCATCATCTCCTCGTCGAGCAGTCGCCACAGCTCTTGTTTCTCGTGGTGGGTGAGGTTCAGCTCATATTGTCGCACACCTCGTCCCTCTTTCTTTGTGTCTCTCAGAAAGACATCCGTCGGTACGGCCACATATCGTGCTTTCGCTTTTCCTGCTATGAAGGTCATGAAGCCGCCCACGTTGGTGTCGCTTTCATACGTGAACACATAGTCGAGGTTGTGGATGGGGCACTCCATGCGGAGCGTGGCGTGGCCGAAGACGGAGTAGAGCGCGTTTGTCTCTGACAGGAGCACAATGCTTGCCGTGACGAAGTTGCTGCTGTCGGGAGCGAGTGTGTAGGTTCCTGCTTGCAGGGTGTCCTTCCCGGACGGTTGTGATGCGATTCTCGTTGTGCTGCAGAGCAGCAGCAGTAGGAGTGGCAGTCGTTTCAGCAGGAGCAGCATGGGGGTGTATTCTCGTTGGATGGGTGCGTGCATCAGCCGACGTGAAGTCGGTCTTCGCGCGTACATTAGTATATGTATATACACATTCGGTTGCAAATATACGAAGAATCTTTCATATACAAAAAGAAAAGAGAGTTTTTTTGAGGATTTTCTAAAATCTTTGCTATCACAAAAATGATATTTTGCATGCGAAGATGTTAATTTTTTTGTGCATAATTGTAATGAATTCAAAATTTTTTACTTATATTTGCAGCGGAATTGAAACATTACGCATGAACATGGCTTTGCAAATAGCTTCTTCGCCCGAACCGTGGCTCATCGCTGCTATGGTGGTGATTGTCGTGTTGGCAGGTCTGCTCGTGGGTCTCTACGTGCAGAACAGGAACTTGCGGCGGTCGATCGGGGTCTACAAGACGGAGCATGTGGAGCTGCGCCGACAGATCGACGAAGCCCTCAGCGCGCTGAAAGAGAGTGCGCAGTCGATGAAGGCCGAGCCGCAGGGTGCGCCGGGGGGTGACAGGGAGACAGTCGCCGTCGCTGACCCGAAGACGAAGGGTGCCGACGATGGTGTGCTCTCCGACGAAGATCTCTTCATCAGGATGGAGAAACGGTTGCTCGAAGGGAAGGCTTTTCTCAACCCGAAGCTGTCGCGCGACGACCTCGCCGCCATCATGGGTGTCGACAAGAACCGCTTCGGTGCCATCATGAAGGAGTACGGGCAGGTGAACAGCTGCACCGTGTTCCTCAACCGCATGCGCATCGACTACGCCATCATGCTGATGAACCAGCACCCTAACTTCACCATCGACGCCATAGCGAAGGCCTGCGGCATGACCAACACCGTGACCTTCACCAACTACTTCAAGCGCTACCACGACATGACGCCGTCGGAGTACAGGACGAGGCACAGTTCATAGTTCTTGCTTTGCAAGCGTCGCTTCGCGCCGAGCGCATAGTGCATAGTTGATAGTGCATAATTGATAGTGCATAGTTGATAGTGCGCGGTTCGTTTGGGGCCGAAGGAATCTGTTCTTTTGTTATTCTGTCTAAAAGAAATTTGTTCTTCTGTTATTCTTCTAAAAACATGTTCTTCTGTCTGTTATAGGGATATTCCGCGGACATTTAGGGAATAACCTTTGCGGGGATGGGGAAAAAGATGTTTCTTTGCAGCAGTTAATGCAGGACGGCTCGTTTGGGCCGCGACTGTAAGGAAACGACATTTGGTATACATATTTAAAACAAAGGAAAGGGAAAACAGGATGAAGAAGATGATTCTCATGGCTATCGTCGGCCTCATGGCCGCCATGCCGCTGCAGGCGCAGCACTATCAGGACAGCCGTTACTACAACCCGCGCACCGGTCGCCTCGACTATCGTGGCGGCAGCCGACCGTCGACTGTGCGTCAGCGCCCGGGCTATCTGGATGCTTACTTCGCGTTCCGCATAGGACCGACGTTCACCACGGTGACGAGCGACGACCCCTATCTCGACGGCAGCAGCATGAAGACGGGCCTGAACGCCGGTGTGGCTGCCGGCTTCGGTCTGTCCTACCGCGCCCCTCTCTACCTTGAGACGGGTCTTTACTACACGCAGAAGGGCGGCAAAGGGAAGATCGACGGCTCGCGCTTCACCTATAATCTGGACTATATGGAGGTGCCGCTGGTGCTGAAATACAAGCACTATGTCGACAACGCCTTCTCCGTGGAGCCTTTCATCGGCGGCTACGTGGCCTGCGGCGTGGGTGGCAACATCAAGGACTTCGGACAGCGCGAGGCCTACAAGTCGTTCTCCGACTCGCCCTATACGTTCCAGCGCTTCGACGGCGGACTGCGGCTGGGCTGCGGTCTGCGCTACGACATGCTCTATGCCGACGTGACCTACGACCTTGGACTGGCCAACGTGTCGCACAACGCCTTCGACGATGCGCGCAACAGTGCGCTGATGTTGAATTTCGGTGTTGAGTTTTAGGCTCCATGCCTCCCCGAGGGGAGGCGGAACCCCTCGTTCTGGCGAATTTCCTAATTCGCCAGCATTGAGTATAAGGATTTGTAATCCGCAAAGAAAGGTCCCAACCGAATAAAGGAGTCGGTCACTCCGTGGGTTTTCTCGCATTACAAATGCTTATACTCACAGCGAGCGAATTACAAATTCGCTCGAACAAGGGGGAAGGCTTTCTGAGAGTTGGGTATATCCTCTCCCCCTCGGGGGAGACGGAGGGGGGTCACTGTTCTTCATTTTGTCAACAATTTTAACCGAAAATTTTTGCAGGAATTTTTGATCGTTTTAGGAAGACGAATGCTTCCGAAACGGAGAAAAACGCGTTCAGAATCGCGGGAATTTTCGTTGCGATTTTCAAAATGAGCCATTTTACACTCCAAAATGACGCATTTTGCTCGATGAAATGGCTCATTCTGCAAAGCAAAATGGCCCATTCTGGAGTTCAGAATGAGCCATTTTGGAAGGCGTAAAAATGTAAAGAAAACACAAGATATTTATTTTCAACATCTTAGAAACCTCGTCATATTTCGCTTATTTTCGCCCGTCGGATTTTAATTTCAGAATAATGCAGCCACAGAGCGTCAAAATGAAGTTTTTGTAAAAATAATTCTTTGCACAACTACCTCAAGTTCAGATTGTCTTTTAGGAGTTTAGGAGTTTGGGAGTCTAGGAGTTTAGACATTAGTGTTTGGGTGATGGTTGAACCGGACTCCGAGCTTGCTTGCCTGAGCACCAACGGAGCGCAAGAACAAATGTCTAAACTCCAGCGGCTGAAAGCCGCGAATACTCCTATACTGTAACTACTCAGTCCCCCCAATTCTTAAACAAAAATCTTCAAAAATCTGACACAAATCTTTCCCTTTAGCCTTATCATAACCGTGCAGGACGAACATTTTTGTATGATTTTTGAAGATTTTTGTCCATAGTTGAATAGGGTGCTGAGTAGTTACCCTATACTCCTCAACTCCTAAAAAACGTAACTCTTAATTCTTAACTCTTAATTCTTAACTCTTAACTCTTAACTCTCTAAGTACGAGTCTTTGAACCCGAGGAAGTAGAGCACGCCGTCGAGGCCGATGGTGTTGATCGACTGCTTGGCGTTGGCCACGACGCGCGGTTTGGCGTGGAAGGCGATGCCGAGACCGGCCTGCGAGAGCATGGGGAGGTCGTTGGCGCCGTCGCCCACGGCGATGGTCTGCGCCAGGTTCACCTTCTCCACCTGTGCGATGAGCTTGAGGAGCTCCGCCTTGCGGTGGCCGTCGACGACATCGCCCACGTAGCGCCCCGTTAGTTTGCCGTTGTCGTCGATCTCGAGCTCGTTGGCATAGACGTAGTCGATGCCGTATCGGCGCTGCAGGAATTCTCCGAAATAGGTGAATCCGCCGCTGAGGATGGCTATCTTGTAGCCGCAGCGCTTCAGGACTGTCATCAGTCGGTCCACGCCCTCGGTGATGGGCAGGTGCTCTGCGATGTCGTTCATCACGCTGACGTCGAGCCCCTTGAGGAGTGCCACGCGGCGCGTGAAGCTCTCCTTGAAGTCTATCTCTCCGCGCATAGCGCTCTCGGTGATAGCCTTCACCTCGTTTCCCACGCCGGCGCGCATGGCGAGCTCGTCGATGCACTCGGTCTGTATGAGCGTGGAGTCCATGTCGAAGCAGATGAGGCGTCGGCTGCGGCGGTACATATCGTCGCGCTGTAGCGAGAAGTCGAAAGCCATCTCGGCCGAGAGGTGCATCAGCTCGGCCTGCATGGCGGCGCGGTCGGCGGGTTCTCCTCGTAGCGAGAACTCAATGCATGCGCGCACCTTCTTCTCAGTGTTGCGCAGGCTCATGCGTCCCGAGAGTCGCAGAATGTTGTCGATGTTGAGACCCTGCTGTGCGATGACCTTTGTGGCCGCCTCTATCTGTCGTGCCGAGAGTGATCGGCCGATGATTGTCAGGATGTAGCGGTTCTTGCCCTGCCGTCCCACCCACGCCTCGTATTCGTCGTCGGTGATGGGCGCGAAGCCGATGTTGACGCCCAGTTCGGTGGCCTTAAAGAGCAGCTCCTTCATCACCTGTCCCGAGTGGTTCTCCTCAATGCGGATGAGGATGCCCAGCGAGAGCGTTGAGTGGATGTCGGCCTGTCCGATGTCGAGCACCTTGGCGTCGTGCGTGGCGAGGATGCCCATGATGGAGGCAGTGAGTCCCGGGCGGTCCTGTCCTGTGATCCTTATGAGGATTTGTTCCTCTTTCTGTATGATTTCTTTTGGCATATTCTTTTTTAAGTTGACAAGTTGACGAGTTGACAAGTTGACGAGTTGACAAGTTCTTTGCAAGCAAAGCGAGCGAAGCTCGAGCGGACGAGTTGTTTTTCAAGTTGACGAGTTGACAAATTGACGAGTTCTTTGCAAGCAAAGCGAGCGAAGCTCGAGCGGACAAGTTGACGAGTTGACAAGTTGACGAGTTCTTTGCAAGCAAAGCGAGCGAAGCTCGAGCGGACAAGTTATTTCTCCACTCTCCACTTTCCACTTTCCACTCTTAACTCTTAATTCTTAACTCTTAATTCTTAACTCTTAATTCTTAACTCTTAAAGTTTCCCACTGACAGGATGAAGTAGAGGGCGGTGCCGGTGATGAGGCCTGCTATGGCGTCGATGGCGTAGTGGGCCTGTATGTAGACGGTGGAGAAGCAGAGGAGGACGAAGAAAGGTAGCAGACCGTAGAGCAGACGGCGGTTGCCCGTGCGCCAGGCGAGGAACATGAGCACCGTCGACACCCCCACATGGCTGCTGGGGAAGGCTGCCGTGGGCCGTTCGCCCGCCGCCTTGGCGCTCTCCACGAGTTCGTAGAAGAATCCGTCGGTCCATCCCGGCGACGGCAGGCACTCCTGATGGGTCTCGAAATAGGCTCCCACGTCGATGAACACGCCTCGCGCTATCTCCTCCACGCCCACGGCCTGATAGTAGAACGTGGGTCCTACGACGGGGACGAAGATGAAGACGAAATAGTAGATGAAGAACGAGGCGAGGATGATGAACGATGCGCGCAGGAACTCCTTGTAGCGGAAAAAGAAGAAGAACAGCGTGACGACGGCGATCATCGGGTAGTAGGAGGCGTAGCCCAGGTCCATGAACTCGCTGAACCACGCCCAGGGCATGGCCTGCGAGAAGAGGAGTGCGGGCTGACAGCCGAAGACGACCTGCTCGAGCGATGCGAAGACGTGGTCGAGATTGGGGAAGATGCGGTTGAGCTCGTAGGTGTCGGGATACCACCACGAGAGGAGCGCCATCTGCACGGCCACGCGCACGAAGTGCATCAGGCGGCAGGGCACCATGCGGTAGACGGCATAGACGGCCGCCGTGGTGGCTACCACGCGCACGCGCCCCCAGATCATCGCCTCGGTGTTGTGGAGGCGAGTGGCGCTGAAGAAGATGAGCAGGAGCGTGAAGAGGAGGTAGGCCACGACCACCCACTCGAAGGCGAAGAGCCCTTTGTGGGGCTTCTTCTCGATGGTGAAGAGATCTTTCAGTTGTTTCATGTTCTCAGAGCCAGTGGTGATCCTTGTACCAGGCGATGGTCTCGGCCACGCCGCGCCCGAGCTGATAGTGGGGCTCGTAGCCCAGCAGCTCGCGGGCGGGCGTGATGTCGCAGCGCCAGTTGCGTTGCTTCAGAATGTTGTACTTGTCGTTGTTCAGGGCCGTGATGGAGCCCGTGAGCCGTCCTATGTGCTCCCCGACGAAGGTGACGATGCGCAGCACCCATATCGGCGCCTTGATGCGCAGGCACCAGGGGCGGCCCATCTCACGGATGATGAGGTCGGAGAAGGTCGACGACTGGTACACCTCGCCGTCGCTGAGGAAGAAGTGCTGGCCTGCCTGTCCGCGCTCGATGGCGAGGAAGACGGCCTGCACGACGTCCTTCACGTAGACGAAGGTGATGTCTTGCCGTTTGTAGCCCACGGCGAAGTCGACGTGCCCCTTGATGCTCTTGGCCATGAGGAAATAGTCTTTCTCGCGCGGACCGTAGACGCCCGTGGGCCGCAGGGTGACGCAGGGGAAGCCTTCGAGCGAGTCGAGGAACTGCTCGGCCTCGAGCTTGCTGCGCCCGTAGGCGGTGTTGGGCCGTGGCTGGTCGGTGTCGCGGATGGGCTGGTAGGGCTGTTCTTCGCGTATGGCACCGAAGATGCTCAGCGAACTGAGATAGACGAACTTCGCGAGCGAGTGCTGCGTGGCGATGAGTGCGCGCACGAAGTTCTTCGTGCCCTCGGTGTTGATGCGGCGGAAGTCGTCGGGGTTGAGACATTTGGTCACGCCGGCGGCATGGACCACGACGTCGAACTGGTGGTGGCTCAGCTGCTCGGTGAGCTGCTGCTCGTCGGAGAGGTTGAGCTCCAGGAAGCGGATGCGCTCGTCTTGCAGCCACTGCCGGGAGCTGGAGCCGCGCACGGCGGCCCACACCTCGAGGCCTCGGCTGAGGGCCTCCTCGACGATGAAGCTTCCGATGAAGCCCGAAGCCCCTGTGATGAGTATCTTCTGCATAGCCCTGTGGGTGGAAAGGTTATTTGGCGTTGATCTCGCGCAGCAGACGGTCGGCGTGTCCCCACTTGTCCATCATGAAGAGCACGTAGCGGATGTCGACGCCGATGCAGCGTGCCAGCTGCCGGTCGAAGAAGATGTCGCTCGAGAGGCTGTCCCAGTTGCCGTCGAAGGCCAGTCCGATGAGGCGTCCCTTGCCGTCGAACATGGGCGATCCGGAGTTTCCGCCCGTGATGTCGTTGTTGGTGAGGAAGCAGAGCTGCATCTTCTTCGTCACGGGGTCGGTGTACTTTCCGAAGTCGCGTGCGCCGAGTAGCTCGTGCATGACGGGCTCAGCGAAGTAGTCGGGGATCTCGGCCGCGCGGTTCATCTTCTCCACCATGCTCTCGGCCGTGGTGTAGTAGCCCGAGGGTGTGCCGTTGAGGAGGTATTCGCCCACCTGTCCGTAGGAGAGGCGCATGGTGAAGTTGGCGTCGGAATAGTGGGGCTGGTCCATGTCCATGAGGAGCTTGGCTGCGCAGAGATATTTCTCCTGCTCGCTGATCTCGGCCGACGACTTCATCAGCGCGTCCTGCATGATGCCGGCGGTGGCCATGAGGTCGACGCCCATCTGCACGCCGAGGTCTTTCATGTAGCTCTTCTTGCCCGGGTAGATCTTCTTCCCCTTCATGAGGAACGACTTCTTGTAGAGGGCGTCGACGTATTTGGTGTAGTCGCCTTTGAACTTGCGGTCGATGGTCTGGTAGAAGTCGGGCAGGTATTTGGCGTCGACGTGCTCGCGGTAGTTCTTCAAGAGCACGGCGAGCACCTCCTTGTCGAGGGCCTCGTCCCACTCGTCGCTGTTGTCATCGAACTCGAAGTATTGCTTCTTTGGCTTGTCCTCGGGGCCTTTCAGCTCCATGCCGCTGTTGGCGCGCATGGCTCTGGTGACGAGCTCGTTGGTGCGTCGGAAGGTCTCATAATAATAGTAGAACGCGCGAAGGTCGTCGAAACGCTCGGCATAGAGGCGCTTCAGCTTGGCGAAGTCGAGCTTGTCCTTGAGGTAGCCGGCCGTGGTGGTGGTGTCCATCCATGCCTGGATGCGCTGCTCGTACTGCTCTTTCTGGCGGATGATGCCGATGGAATCGATACATTTGTTCATGCCCATGGAGTTCTTCCAGTAGTTGGCACTCTGTGCAAACTTCGAGTCGTACTTGATGCGCACGGCCTCGGAGGCGTCCATGTGGCGCTTCATGACCTCCTGCTTGACGCCGCGCACCTGCACACGGGTGGTGTTCTCGGCGTCGCGCATCTCCTGGATGCCGTAGCTCGAGAGGTAGCGGCTGGTGCTTCCGGGGTAACCGATGGTCATCGAGAAGTCGCCGTCCTTGTAGCCTTCCATCGACACGGGAGCCCACGACTGCGGGTGGTAGGGCACGTTGTCGGGCGAATAGTCGGCCGGTCCGTTGGTCTTCGGGTCCACATAGATGCGGAAGACGGAGAAGTCGCAGGTCTGCCGGGGCCACATCCAGTTGTCGGTGTCGCCTCCGAACTTACCCATCGACTTGGGAATGGCGAAGACGAGTCGCAGGTCGTTATAGCGCTGGTAGGTGGTGGCATAGTAGGAGTTGCCCTCGTAGAAGGCGTCGATCTCCACGTGGAGCGTCTTGTCGATGCGCTTCACGCTGTCGTTCATGGCCGTCTGCAGGGAGTCGATGATCTCGTCCCAGTCGTTGTCGGCCACGCCCTGCTTCTTGGCCAGAGCCGTGAGCTCGTCGGTGATGTCTTTCTGCGAGCGCATGAAGCTGACGAACATGTTCTCGTTGGGCAGCTCCTCGGCGTAGCTCTGTGCGCAGAAGCCGTTGAGCATGTAGTCGTGCTCCACGGTGGAGTGGGAGCGGATGGCCTCGAAACCGCAGTGGTGGTTGGTGAAGACAAGGCCGTCGGGCGAGACGACGACGCCCGAGCAGTAGCCCGAGAAGTTCACCACGCAGTTCTTGATGGCGTTCTGGCTCTCATAGAGGTCGGCATAAGGCATCTCGAAGCCTTCGGCTTTCATCTGTTCGTAGACGGCCTGCGGCAGGTTGTAGAGTGTCCACATGCCCTCGTCGGCGTGCCCTTTCAGTGGCATGAGGGCGAAAAGGATGGTCGACAGTGCGACCAGCAGTGTTTTTTTCATTTTTCGGTCGTATTTTTTATTGTTGTCTTTATTTATCTGCGGAAGTATTTTCCGATGAACGGAAGCTCGCTCAGCGGCAGGTCACGCTTGGCGATGAGGGCAGCAAAGAGCAGGATGAGCACCGTGTTGAAGGCCAGAGAGGCCGGCAACGGCCAGTCGCTGGCTGTTCGCATGAACCCAAAGAGGATGAAGGCTGCCACAACGTATAGCGAGATGTCTTTCAGTGGATAGTCAATCTTATAGTAACGCTGTCCGATGAAGTAAGACAGCAACATCGACGTGGCGTAGGCAACAAAACCGGCCCACGCACATGCCATGTAGCTGAAGCGCGGGATGAAGAGAATGTCGATGACGATGAGCACCACGGCACCGATGCCCGAGAAGTAGGCTCCCCAGATGGTGCGGTCGGTGAGCTTGTACCAGAACGAGAGGTTGAAGAAGACGCCGAACATGATCTCGGCGGCCATCACGATGGGCACCACCTTCAGACCTTCCCAGTAGCTCGGGCCGATGATGAACTTCAGCACATCGATATATCCCATCACGCAGAGGAAAGCCAGCAGCGTGAAAATGACATAGAACTTCATGGCCTGGGCATAGGTCTCGCGGTTGTCTTTTTCTTTCGACTTGCCAAAGACAAACGGCTCATAGGCAAAACGGAAGGCCTGGGTAATCATCACCATGATCATGGCGATCTTGATGCAGGCACCATAGATGCCCAGCTGGGCGCGCGCCTCCTCGGCAGAGCCATCGTAGAGATAGGGGAAGAGAATCTGCGAGGCAGCCTGGTTCAGCTGACCGGCCACACCCATGACGAGCAGCGGCCACGTGTAGCTGAGCATGCGGCGGCAGGCTTGCGCGTCGAATCCGAAACGGAAACCGCGCAACTCTTTCCAAAGCAGCAGCAGCGAACAGAGCGTGCACACCAGATTGATATAGAACACGAAGCCCACATCGAGCGTGAACTGATCGTCGTAGATGCCGAAGGGATTGAGTTTCAGTGCAGGCAATACAATCAGGTAAAGCAGGTTGAGCGCGATGTTGAGCAGGATATTGATGATCTTCAGCGTGGCAAACTTCACCGGCTTGTGCTGATAGCGCAGATAGGCAAAGGGAATGGCCATGAAAGCGTCAACGGCCACGGTGACATACATCACGGCCACATACTCTGGGTGGTCGGCATAGCCCAAAGCCGAGGCTATGGGGTGAAGCAGCACAAGCACCAGCACGACAGACAGCAGCGAGGTGGCGGCCAGCATGCGCAGCGTGGTGCTGTAGATGCGCTCGGGATTCTCGCCCTCTTTGCTCATGAAGCGGAAGAAGGTGGTCTCCATGCCGAAGGTCAGCAGGATGATGAGAATCGACACGTAGGCGTAGACATTGGTGATGACACCATATTCGCCGCCCGAGGCAGCAAACCGCGCCGTCTGGATGGGCACCAGAAGGAAGTTGATGAATCGGGCTACGATGCTGGAAAGACCGTAGATAGCCGTATCTTTGGCTAATGATTTCAGGTTTGCCATGACTTGATCCTTTTATTTTTTCATACGCTGGTTGAGCTGGAACAGCGCCGGCAGCAGGAGGCACAGCGAGAACAGCACCGACAGCCACACATGAAGCTGCGAACCGCCGAAGATCTGGCTCAGCGTGATGTCGGGGGTGTTGATGTAGGCCGCCGTCAGCAGATAGGCCGCCGTGTTGTTCACAACGTGGATGATGATGCCGGGGACGATGCTCCGCGTGCGGGCATACACCCAACCGAGGAGCAGTCCGATGAGGAAAGCGTGGGGAAGCTGCGCCGGATTCATGTGGGCACCGGCGAAGATGAGGGCCGAGACGGTGATGGCCAGCCACATCCCTCTGCCGTTAGCCTCGCTGCCGTAGAGCTCTTCCTGGTGGTCGAGCAGCTCGCGGAGAATGGCTCCACGGAAGAGAACCTCCTCGACGAAGGGCGTCATCACGGCGATGGCGAAGAACCCGAGACGGCTGCCCATCATGTCGAGCAGGTGCTTGCCTGCCAGATCGGGCAGGAACGTGACGTTCTCTTGAAGCCACAACGACGGGATGAACGTGCCCAAGGCGGCAACCACGGCCCATGCGAGCACGGTGTAGGGGCGAGTCTGCAGGAAATGGGGCGACACGGGCGTCCATTTGCGCCACAGAAACCACAGCAGGCAGAGCAGGCCGAAGACGCTCTGCACGATGACGAGTTGCTGACCGGTCATCTCAAAACCTTTCTGACCGTTGACTAACATGCCACCCACGCCAATGACCATGGTGACGAATAACTGCAGCATGAAGTACACGATGATATACGTGATGATTCTCTTTGTCATATCGATGATTCCTTTCTTTCTGTCTGATTATTTACGGTCGGCGCTGATGGACTCGCAGTTTGTCGGGATGGCGTCTCGGCTGCGGCGTCGGCCTGATGATTGCAAGCCCCGGCCGAAGGACTTTCGTTATCGTAGGATGTCTTGGAAGCGGCGTTCAGCTGCTGTTCTGCCATAATGACGTCTTTGTCTAACTGCGCAGTCAGCTCGGCCAGACTGTCGAAACGCTTCTCTCCCCTCAGCCTGTCAACGAAAAAGACGCTGAGGTGCTGGTCGTAGAGGTTGCCCGAATAGTTCAGGATGTGCACCTCCAACGTTTGGGGATGGCCGTCGCCGAAGGTGGGACGCGTGCCGATATTCATCATGGCATGATGACACTGGGCTGTGGGAGGCGGAAAAGAGTGAGCTCCTTCAACGGCAAACACGCTGTAAGCACCCGCTGCGGGCACCAGCTTGGAGCTCGACTGCAGGTCGATGTTGGCCGTGGGATAGCCCAAATGGCGACCTTCGTGCTCGCCGTTGACCACACGTCCGGCAAGATGATAGGGTCGACCCAGCAGCAATGATGCCTCCTGCACACGTCCGTCGAGCAGCAACCTACGGATCAACGACGAACTGAGAGCCGTCTCCGGAGCGACATTCAGCGACGCGCCATGACTGAGGTCGGCCACACGCAGGCCGTCTTCGCGCACCACTTCGATGCCCAGTTCGCGACCGTAGGCCACATACCGATCGAAACCTTCTGTACGGTCGTGGCCGAAACGATGGTCGTAACCGATGTGGAGGCGCTTCACGTGAACAGTCTGCCGCAGGATTTCATCCATGAACGCCCGTGCCGACAGCGACGACAAATCGCGGGTGAAAGGCAGCACCACGCAATAACCGATGCCTGTGGTGGACAATAAGGCCAGCCGTTCCTCCGTCGTCGTGAGCAACTGAGGACGGAAGTCGGACTGTAACACCTGGCGCGGATGGTCGCTGAAGGTGATGACGGCAGAGGCAAGCCCATGACGGCGGGCATCCTCGGCTACACGGCTCAGCAAATACTGGTGACCAAGGTGCACACCATCGAAAAAACCGACGGTGGCCACACACGACGGAACGCCTGTCGGATGCTTCAACTGGCTCAGATCAATGACTTCCATGACTACTCTCTTCGCACGCCGACGGTCCTACGCCGACGCTTTTATCTGTTTCGTGCCTGCAAAGGTACGCTTTTTCCTTGATTTTTTAACCAAATTATTTGCATATTTGCACGAAACCTCGTATCTTTGCAGCCGAAATAGACAAAACACCTATTTCAACGGACTTGTAGCTCAGTTGGTTAGAGCAACAGACTCATAATCTGGAGGTCCCAGGTTCAAGCCCTGGCTGGTCCACACTGAAAATTAAGCACTTACAAAGATTTTGTAGGTGCTTTTTCTTTTATTTGCGAACAATTTGCGAACAAAATTGCATTTCGCGAATACCAATATAATCTTTCTGCAAAAACAGATTCTCTAATTTTGTTGGCAGATTCCACTTTTTTGTTCGCAAACCATTTTGAAGGCATATGTCATCCAGAAATACCAGTATCTTTTTTCAATAATAGCATCAAAGATTATTATAAGTTCCAAGCCTGCTTACCCTTTCTAATATAGTATCCTTAAACAAAAAAGTTTCCACATACAAAATTTATACACGTTGTGTATAAGCAAATAATGCCTTAAAAATAGTTCTAATTATATTTTGCCAAGTTGAAGATAAACTGTACCTTTGCAGCCAATTATACGAAAATCCATAAAAATAGCAGTAATGCAGAGACGGAAATTTAACACATTAGGCGGATTGAACATTCAGAGCACATGGTGCCTTGAATGCGATTCCTATATGCATACGTCAAGCATTGCTGCACCACGCTATTCAGATAGGAAGACTTTAAATAACTTGCTCACGCTCGCCAAAGCTCAAACAAGTTTGTTTTGGTCTCGCTTATTCGCAACTTTCCATATTGTACGAGGAGGGAGTGGATTACTCCTGACATAATTGTACGTGCAAACACGAGATTAACGAAGTGGTTGGAAAGTCAGCAATGCTTTCCAACCATTTTTCGTTTG
>DEJE01000030.1:40279-44382 GCA_002353205.1 Prevotella sp. UBA2756
TTTGTGCCTATCACAACCATGAACACTGTCGACTTACCACCGACAAGACTTCTCCTCATCGGCCTGGCCTATGGCACAACATGTAGTCAATCAATTATTAATCGCGCAGCGATGCGCAAAAACAAGAAGGAACAAAGAAATGTTAGAATTCAAAAAGTACAGCTCCATCGAGAATTCCTTCAACAGAGAGTTCATGGAGCGCATCGTGGCAGAGATGCCAACCGATTTGGAATATGTGGTACAGGAAAAGGTACATGGTGCCAATACCAGTTTCCTCTGTGACGGAGAAGACGTAAGGTTTGCAAAGCGTACCTCCATGCTGGAAACTGAGGATATGTTCTATGACTATCCCGAGTTGCTTGAAAGGTACAAAGACAAAGTCGTGGCACTTGCCAAGGATGTCCTCGGCAGATATGAGGACGTGAAGAGTGTCAATGTCTTCGGTGAGATGTTCGGCGGAACCTATCCTCACAAGGATGTGCAGCCAAACCGCAAGTTGTCTCTCATCCAGAAGGGTGTATGCTACACTCCTGAACATGAGTTCTATGGTTTTGATATCTATGTCATCAACGACGATGGCGGTAGGTATCTGCCAGTAGATGAGGTGAACGAGCTTTTCGATAAGCACGGATTCTTCTATGCCAGGACTCTGTTCAAGGGCACTCTCGGTGAATGTCTCAAATACCCCAATGCTTTTCAAAGCAAGATTGCTGAATGGCTTGGCTTCCCAGCCATCGAAGACAACATCTGCGAGGGTATCGTGATAAGACCTGTCGTTCCCATGTACCTGAGGAATGGAAGCAGGGTGCTCATCAAGAGCAAGAACGAGCGTTTTGCCGAGAAGAAGAGTGTGAAGAAGCGCAACAAGCTTTTTGCTGAACCTGTTCCCTACAGCGAGGCTTTGAAGGCACTCATTCCAGAAGTGGAGGCATATGTTACCGAACAGCGCCTGGCAAATGTGGTAAGCCACATCGGCGAGGTACATGTGCCTAAAGACTTCGGAAAAATCATGGGGCTGTTCTCCAAGGACGTGCTCGAAGATTTCCTGAAGGAACATGGTGGTGAGTATGGCTGTCTCGAAAAGAGCGAACAGAAGTTGCTCAACAAAGAGTTGAACAAGCTTTCCACCGAGTTGGTGAAGAAGGTCTATATGAGCCAGGCATACATACTCAGTTAACAAACTCTCTCCGTGCTCCAGATGGGGCATGGAGAGAATAACACAAAGAAGAAAATGAATTTCAAGTTTAATGCAGAACATACGTTCTTTACATCAGATACGCACTTCAATCATGCGAACATTATCAAGTTTTGTAATCGTCCGTTCAAAGACGTAGAGCAGATGAACGAGGTGATGATAGCAAATTGGAACAGCGTGATAGGTAAAGATGATACGGTTTTCCACTTGGGCGATTTCTGCCTGGGCGGCGCAGCTGAATGGACAAAGATACTCGACCGTCTGAATGGCAAGATATATCTGATCATGGGTAACCACGATTTGAAGAACATTCGACAAGGATTCATCAGCCGCTTTGAACATGTAGCCATGCAGATGCACATCGAAGTCGGCAAGCAGAGAATATACCTCTGTCACTATCCTTTCCTTTGTTTTGAAGGTGGATACAAGGAAGTGTGGCAGCTATTCGGTCATGTCCATACCCGAAAGAATAACACAGGAAATGATGCAGAGAGGCTTCAGTATCTATATCCAACCCAATATGATGTAGGGGTGGACAACAATAATTATGCTCCAATATCATTCGAGCAAGTTAAAAGAATTATAAATAAGCAAACTGAACAAACAAGAGTAGTAAAACAATGAAAAATATACCTGTATTGAGGTACAATGATCTCAGAGATCTGATGTACCTAACACATGAACACCACTTGAACGGTGTGGTTGTAGACGATGCGGCATTTGAAGTGATGCTCCGTATTGAGAAGACCATGCAGCGACTGGAGGAAATGGGTGATGATGAGCAACGGTGGCACCTGGCAAGCGTAATCGCATGGAAACGGCTGATGTTAACGGGAATTACTGGTATCAGGTGTTTACGGTTAACTATAAGGGTTTCAACTACATGATAATCAGAAACCGCCAGTGGAGATATATTGACCTGAGGAGTGCAAGTTACATTGGGGGAGAACGAAGACCTGATGTCTGGCATGGGAATGTGTCGAAGTCTCTTTTGAAGCTTGAGAAGTATATCACTGCTATGGTAGACAACATCTGTGAGAATGCTGACGAATACAACACCTATGTCGAAAAGAACCTACCTTACTCGAAACGGGATGGAATCATCAAACGAGCTGACCTGAATTGCATCTGCCCTATATACAGGACGTTCGATAATCCTGCACGAGTGGTGGGTATCGTAAAGAAGAGTGATAGCTTGCCCCTGTGGTCAGCAGATAAGATGACGCTAAGAACCTACATGTACGTCTGGCGTATTCTTTATGAAGCATATAGGACACATGACAGCTATCGTCCTGAACCTAAGTCTGATTTTGCCAACAAGTCTGACGAAGAAGTATTTGTAAGGTATAATAGCAAGGGAGATGAGATAAAATGGCTGAACCTCGACAGCGAGCAGGACTATCAGAAGTGGTATGATGATAATAGTTCCTATCACTGTATGGATGTTGCCTACGCAAGAATCCACCTCCATGCACGTAAGAAGACGAACCGCTGGGGCAATGAGAATGTTCCTGTAGCCGACGGGAGTTCGGTATGATGATGACTACGGAGGCTTCCGTGAAATACCAGATGCCCAAATGAATTACTGATAACAGCAATCATTCGAGCATTTTATGTAAATCTTGGAAAATTGTGAGTTGGCAAATGTCGTACTAAGCTTGCCGAAGCAATGCTGAGCGCTAGCAATTTATACAAAAGTGTAGAAAAAGAGTTAAAAACGTCTTGGAAAAGTGTAATTGCATCATTTAAATCCTAGGGTCGCTCGTCGATAGTTGTACGAAAGCCAGTAACTTCGTTTCAAGGAGTCGGACAAGAAGGAATGATCAATAAGTTCCTTTGCCAGCAGATGCTCCATAGCAAAGAAATCTATTTCTCGTTTTATCAATCGCTCAGACAAGCCAATGCGTCGTCCAAACTCCTCGAAGTCCTTACGACCAACGGTTCTTGTATCAGATAACTGCATTCCCTCCTTGAACAAACCTTTGTCAAGGGCGAAAATGCGTGGCATACTCAGATGCAGACTGGTATTGATGAGGTCGTATGCTGGAGCGAGGTGATACTCCCCATCGCCTCGATTGATAAGTGAGAAGTTCTTTAGGTGAGCATCGTCATTGAGGGTAAGATAATTGAATACGATGATACGGAAGAACTTTAGGATTTCAACAGGAGCAGCCTTAACATACTTACGAATGATGTCTGCACATTCCTCATAACTCAGATTGCTATATTTGAAATCACTGCCTCCGTTGGCGTTTGTCAGTCCAGCAAGAGAAGCAAAATCTTCTTGACTATACTTCTGGCCGCTGGGACCGACATCAAAGCGACGGCAAAGATAGGCGGCTTCACCATCTTGGAAGAAACAAATGCCATTGGCGGCAGTCTCAATGTGATAGACTTGTGAGGCCAACTGCATCGTCAGATGTTCATTGGCTGGACAATACTTGCGGTCAAGCAAAGCATAGGATGAAGGAGCCGGTTTCAAGATGTATGTTCCACGTTCACCTTCGGCTGGCTTTACCAAATGTCCCTCACTATCCAGCACCAAACTCGCCTTGGGCTGAACGCCAGAGAGCGAGATGCGCCCCACGTTCTTCAGATAGGCTTCATTGTCGGCACTTTCATTGTTGGGACTGTCAAAATCCAATACATGAGAAACCTCCTTCCCGTCAAACAATAGTTTTCGTGCTACAGGGGAATAGGTGGTAAAGCCTTCCTGCAAGGTGGAAGGGCAAACATTGACCTCTATCATTTTCACATCGGTTTAATGGTTACGGCTCCGATGGTATCGTGCCCGGCTGTTGCAAGCATGATACCAAAATCATCGTTTTCATCGATATGATGCAACATGGATTGCACCTGACGATTGGAGCCTTCAGACAACATGTTATAAAAATAAGGAAAGAGATGG
>DEJE01000046.1:0-19554 GCA_002353205.1 Prevotella sp. UBA2756
TAGTTGCGGATTTTAGGTTTTTGATTTTCTTTGTCTTTCTATGTTATTTTATCTTTCTTATAAAAAGGGACAACCGACCGAGATCGTCGGTCGAGTCTTGATTGTCGTTCATGACAACACGCTATTTCCGTCGCAAAGTTACAAAAATCTCAAAAACACAAGCATCTTACTGTCTTAAACAATGTGAAAACCACATTATTTTGCCTTGTTCTTTGTTCCAGAATCGATGGAGCAAAGTTTCTTTCAAAGACCCGCGATTCCGTATGCCTGCGCTGATTTTTCCTTACAAAATTCTCGTTTTGACGCTCTGTGGTTGCAAAATTCTGAAATTAAAAGCTGGTGGGCGCAAATGAGCGAATTATGGCGAAGTGTTTAAGGGGCTGGAAACGAGCGACTTGTGTTTTCTTTACATTTTCTGGGCTTTCAGAATGAATCATTTTACACTCCAGAATGGCTCATTTCGGGGCGCAGAATGCGTCATTTCGGCGAGCAAAATGACGCATTTTGAAGTGTAAGATGGCTCATTTTGAAAATCGCGATGTATTTTTCGCCTCTTCGGAACGGATTTTTTGTCGAAACAGAAGCATTCGTCGCTCTAGAATGAAGAAAAATCCGTGCACGATTTTTCGGTACAAAACATTTACAAATTTGCGTCGGATGCTGTCACGACGGAGCATGAAAAAATCCCCAATCGGCACGGGGCTTCCATGCCGGTTGGGGATTGTTGTCGTGACAGATGGACGATTAATGGTTGGCCATGCGGTAGACCTGTGCCATTTCTTCGGTGCCGAGCACCTCGAGCGAGCCGACGGTGATGGTCTTTCCGCGGCTGCATTTGTCCACGAGCACGCCGATTTCGTCGTCGCTGATGGTGCGTCCGAGCAGTTCGCTCAGGCAGGTGGGCATGTTGATGGCGCGGTAGAAGCGCTCCATGGCCTCGATGCCGCGCTCGGCGGTGCCCTCGGGATCGGTGAAGTCGTTGCTGACTCCCATCACGTTGACGGCGAACTGCACGAATCGGCTGACGTGCTTGGGCATGACCAGACGGGCCCACGACGGCCAGATGGCGGCCAGTCCGGCTCCGTGGGTGACGCCGTAGACGGCGCTGAGCTCGTGTTCCAGACGGTGTGTGGCGAAGTCCTTGCCCAGTCCGCACTCCATGAGGTTGTTGTGCGAGAGGCTTCCTGCCCACATGATCTGTGCGCGGTGGCGGTAGTCCTCGGGGTTCTTCAGCACCTCGAAGACGCTGTCCTTGACCGTGCGCATGAGTGCTTCGGCCAGGGCGTCGGTCAGGTTGACGTCCTGTTCGGACGTGAAATAGCGCTCCATGGTGTGCATCATGATGTCGGTGGCGCCGGCAGCTGTCTGGTATTCGGGCAGTGTGAACGTTCGCTCGGGGTTCATGATGGCGAAGCGGCAGCGGCATAGGTCGCTGTTGATGCCCCGTTTGTTCTGGTCTTCGTCGCGCGTGATGACGCAGCTGTCGCTCATCTCGCTGCCTGCAGCGGGTATGGTGAGCACACAGCCGATGGGCATGGATGCCTGGGGCTTGGCCTTTCCGGCCCAGAAGTCCCACACGTCGCCGTCGTAGCACATGCCGTAGGCAATGGCTTTCGCGGAGTCGATGACGCTTCCTCCGCCCACGGCGAGGATGAAGTCGACGCCTTCCTTGCGGCAGAGCTCTATACCTTCCTTCACCTTCGAGAGCAGGGGGTTGGGCACGACGCCTCCCAGCTCGACGTATTCGATGCCCCCCTCGCTGAGCAGGCGGAACATCTTGTCGAGCAGACCCGACCGCCGGGCACTGCCTCCACCGTAGTGTACCAATACTTTCGTGCCGCCCCAGTGCTTCACCAAGGCAGCTACCTGTTCCTCACTCTGGCGTCCGAAGACCACCTGCGTAGGGCTGTAGAAATTGAAATCCTTCATGATTATTTTAGTTCATTGTTCATTGTTGACGAGTTGACAAGTTAACAAGTTGACGAGTTGACAAGTTGACGAGTTGACAAGTTAACAAGTTGACGAGTTGACAAGTTAACGGGTTGACGAGTTGAGAATGCGCACGATGCGCTCGGCGGTGCGCCCGTCCCAGCGGTCGGGCAGTGCGGCTTTCTTCCAGTTGCCGCCCACCATGTCGGCCAGCGCGGCAGCCAGTTTCTCGGCATCTTCGCCCACGAGGACGTTCGTTCCCGTCTTCACGGTCTCAATGTGCTCGGTGTAGCTGTTCAGGGTGATGCATGGCACGCCGTTGAAGGTGGCTTCCTCGGCCACGTTGCCGCTGTCGGTGACGATGCCTTTGGCGTGGGCCGTGAGCCATCCGAACTCCAGATAGGGCAGGGGGTCGGCCGTGTGGATGTTGGAACCGTCGGGCAGGAGGCTTGCCACGATGTCGCGCGCCTTCCCACGGAGCACGGCCACGACGGGCGTGCTGCGCATGTCGGTGGAAGTCATCGCACTGATCATTCGCTGCAGGTCGTCCTTGTCTTGTAGAAGGGCCTTGCGGTTGAGCGTGAACACGATGTACTGGCCTTCGTTCAGTTGCAGTTCGTCCATGATGGACGGCCGTTGCCAGCGGTCGTGGTTGAAGCGCAGGTTGTCGATGAGTATGTTTCCCACCATGTAGACGCGGCTCTGCTCGGCACCCTCGCGGTTGGTGATGCTGTTGGCCGACATGCCTGCGGTGAAGAGCAGGTCGGACAGTCCGTCGATGACGAGGCGGTTCACCTCTTTCGGCATGGAGATGTCAAACGAGCGCGTGCCTGCCACGAGGTGAGCCAGGCGTATGCCCTGCTTCTTGGTGACGATGGCGGCGGCCATGGTTGATGCGAGGTCGTCGACGACGACCACCACGTCGGTGGGATTCTGGGTGAGATAATTCTCAAACTCGCCCATCACGCGACCCGTGATCTCGTTCAGACTGACGCTGTCAACGCCGAGATACACGTCGGGACGTGCTATCTGGAGGTCGTCGAAGAGCGTTCCCTCCAGCGTCGGATCGTCGGCCCGTCCGGCGTAAACCAGTTTATAATCAGTGCCCTCGGTCTTCCTGATGGCTCTGATGAGTGGAGCCACCTTGATGAAGTTAGGTCGGGCTCCGGCAACAATGCAGATGTTCATGCTTGAAATTTTGTTGCAAATATACGAGAAAAAACTGAAACGTGCTCGTCTTTTTGCAAGAAAATCGTTCTCAGAAAAGAAAAAAACCGCCTCTTCGTCAGAAGCGGAAACGGGCCACGAGGGGCAGATGGTCGCTGTAGCCGTTGTTGTAGCGCAGGCCGTTGTAGTTGCGGTGGGGCATGACGCCGCCGTACTTCTTGTCGTCTTCCAGCAGGAAGGGCGCGTCCCAGACGACGCACGAGAGACACTTCGGCGCGAGCGACGGGCTGACAAAGATGTGGTCGATGCTGTGCCAGCTGCCCTGGTACTTGTAGGTGCCGCGGGCGCCGTGCGTACCGGTGGCGGTCTTTGAAATGTTGTGGAGACGGTGGCGTTCGAGCTGTTGCGGCGCGGCGTTGTCGTGGTAGTCGTTGAAGTCGCCAGCCACGATGATGCGTGCCTCGGGCGACAGCGACCGCAGGGAGTCGATGGCCGTGCAGAGACGGTCGGCCACCTGCAGTCGGTGAGGCCGTGTGGCGTGCTCGCCTCCGTATCGGCTGGGCGCGTGGACCACGAAGACGTGGAGCGTGTCGCCGTCGGCTGTCTGTCCTGCCGCGTAGAGAATGTCGCGCGTGGGGCGCATGTCTTCGAGCGGTTCCACGCGGATGGCGTGGTGGCTGATGAGGCGGAACGAGAACGGACTGTAGAGCAGTGCCACGTCGATGCCGCGCAGGTCGGGGCTCTGGGTGACGATATACTCATAGCCAGCCTGCCGAAGCATGGACCGTCGGCACAGGTCGCGGCACACGCTGTCGTTCTCCACCTCGCAGAGCACCACCATATCGGGCAGCGACCAGCCATCAGCCGACTCACCGCAGGCGATGATCTCCTGTCCGATGTGGTTCAGCTTGTCCCAATATCGGTGAGTGTTCCAGTGTCGCTCGCTGTCGGCGAGGAACTCCTGGTCCTGTTTCAGCGAGTCGTGGCGGCAGTCGAAGAGGTTCTCACAGTTCAGTTCCACGAGCGTGAAGATGCCGCACAGCAGTTGTATGACGGAGAGCCACATAGGTTACGGCTTATGAAATGTCGCGGCGCACGTTGTTCCTGATCTTCGTCAGGTAGGCTTTCATGCCGTCGGCATCCTTGTCGTCGATGATTTCGAGCAGTTCCTTCAGCTCGGTGCGTATCTGTGCCACCTGGTCGTGGGTGTAGGGATTGAAGAGAATCTCCTGCAACAGGTAGTCGTCCTCGTTGAGCACACCCTTTGCGATGCGCATGTGGCGCTTGAAGGTAGTGCCGGGTGCGTCCTGATGCTTCATGACGGCAGCGAAGACGAAGGTGGAGACGAAGGGTATGGAGAGCGAGTAGGCCACCGTCTTGTCGTGCTCCTCGAACGAATATTCGTAGATGTTGAGGCCCAGCTTCTGGTAAAGGTCCTTGAAGAAGATGCGCCCCATGTAGTCGCCCTCGTTGATGATGATGGCGTTCTCCTCGTGGAGCTGGTTCAGGTTGGCGAACGTGGGTCCGAACATGGGGTGCGACGAGACGTAGCGCATGCCCGACTGTTCGTAGAACTCCTTCAGATTGGTCTTCACCGAGGCAATGTCGCTGATGATGCACGTTGGCGGGAGGTGCGGGATGAGCTCCTGGAAAACAGGAATCGTGTATTTCAGCGTGACGGCATTGATGACCAGCTCGGGCTCGAAAGCCTCAATCTCTTCGTACTTGGTGAAGCGTTGGCAGTTGTAGGTGAACCGCATGCGCCGGGGATCGCGTTCAAAGACGGCCACCTCGTGGTTGAAACTCAGCAGGTCGATGAAGAAGCTCCCCATCTTTCCTGCTCCCATGACTAATATTCTCATACCTTTTCCTTATTTGTTGATGATTTCCATCTGCTGACGGACCGATTCTTCGTGGACCGATTCGAAGATGTGCTTGATGAAGTCGCTGTCCATTCCGCAGAGCGAACCCTGTGCACCGCGCTTGTCGAGAATCTCGTTGTAGCGCGTGGGCTGCAGCACGGTCATGTTGTGCTCCTTCTTGTACATGCCGATTTCGCGGCATACGCGCATGCGCTTGGCCAGCAGGTTCATCAGTTCGTTGTCGAGTTCGTCGATCTGGCTGCGCAGCTGTGTGATGCCTTCGGTCGACATCTTCTCGTCGCGGATGATGAGCAGCGAGAGGATGTAGTCCAGGACGTCGGGTGTCACCTGCTGCTTGGCGTCGCTCCAGGCTTTGTCGGGGTCGCAGTGGCTCTCCACGATGAGTCCGTCGAAGCCGAGGTCCATGGCTTGCTGGCAGAGCGGCGCGATGAGTTCGCGCCGACCTCCGATGTGGCTGGGGTCGCAGATGATGGGCAGTTCGGGAATGCGGCGGCGCAGTTCGATGGGTATCTGCCACATGGGCAGGTTGCGGTAGATCTTCTTGTCGTAGCTGGAGAAGCCGCGGTGGATGGCTCCGAGCATCTTGATGCCGGCCTGGTTGATGCGTTCCAGGGCGCCTATCCACAGTTCGAGGTCGGGATTGACGGGATTCTTCACGAAGACGGGCACGTCGACGCCCTTCAGCGAGTCGGCCAGTGCCTGCATGGCGAAGGGGTTGGCCGAGGTGCGTGCGCCGATCCATAGGATGTCGATGCCGTATTTCAGGCACAGCTCTACGTGCTCGGGCGTTGCCACTTCGGTAGTGACGAGCATGCCCGTCTCTTCTTTCACCTGCTTGAGCCATTTCAGCGCCGGTTCGCCGTGCCCCTCGAAGCCTCCGGGCTTCGTGCGCGGCTTCCATGCACCGGCACGGAAGTTGTGGCAGCCCTTCTGTGCGAGCTGTCGGGCGGTTGTCATCACTTGCTCTTCGGTCTCGGCCGAGCAGGGGCCTGCGATGACGAAGGGACGTTCTTGGTCACTGGGTAAGCGGAGTTTTTCTAATTCGAGTTCCATATTTTTGTTTTTTCGTTATTTCGGTATTCCGGTTTTCCGTTATTCCGGTATTTCGTAATGCCGTTATTCTGGTATTTCGTAATTCCGGTATTCCGTTATTTCGGTATTTCGTAATGCCGTTATTCCGGTATTTCGTAATGCCGGTATTCCGTCATTTCGGTATTTTGGTATTTCGTAATGCCGTTATTCCGTTATTTTTTTTGGGAAATCCAGCTGCTTGATTCGCTGCAGGGCCTCGCTGATCTTCTCGTCCTTGGCGCAAAGCGAGATGCGGATGTAGCGCTCGCCGTTGCTGCCGAAGATGAAGCCAGGCGTGATGAAGACGCGGGCTTCGTGGAGCACACGCTCGGTGAGCTCTTCGGCATTGGCATAGCGGGCGGGAATCTTGCCCCAGAGGAACATGCCCACCTGAGAGGGATCGAAGTCGCACTGCAGCGTGCGCATGATCTCCTCGGCCAGGTTGCGGCGTCGGCGGTAGGTAGTGATATTGGCTTCGCGGTGCCACTGCTCGCTGTTGCTGTAGGCTTCGGCCGCTGCCAGCTGTATGCCGCGGAAAGTTCCGCTGTCGATGTTGCTCTTGATTTTCAGGATCCACTGGATGAACTGGGCGTTCGAGGCGCACAGGCCCACACGCCACCCCGGCATGTTGTGGCTCTTCGACATCGAGTTGAACTCAATGCAGCAGTCCTTGGCGCCGGGCACCTGCAGGAGCGACAGCGGATGGTCGTTCAGGATGAAGGAGTAGGGGTTGTCGTTGACCACGACGATGCCATGGTCTTGTGCGAACCGCACCAGACGCTCGTAGGTTTCCATGCGTGCTGCGCCGCCGGTGGGCATGTTGGGATAGTTGGTCCACATCAGCTTGACGCGGCTCAGGTCCATCTTCTCCAACGAGTCGAAGTCGGGTTGCCAGCCGTTGTTCTCCATCAGGTCGTAGTTCACGACCTCGGCACCGAGAATCTTGCTGAGCGACGTGTAGGTGGGATAGCCTGGATTGGGCACGAGTACCTGCTCGCCGGGGTTGACGAAGGCCAGTGTGGTGTGCAGGATGCCCTCCTTGCTGCCGATGAGCGGCTGTATCTCGGTCTGAGGGTTCAGCTCCACGCCGTACCAACGCAGGTAGAAGTCGGCCATGGCTTGGCGCAGTTCGGGCGTTCCCATCGTGGGCTGATAGCCGTGGGCATTCGGGTCGTTCGCCACGCTGCACAGCTTTTCGATGGTCTGTGGCGACGGCGGCATGTCGGGACTGCCGATGGCCAGACTGATGATGTCGCGGCCCTGTGCATTGAGTTGGGCCACTTCCTTCAGCTTCCGGCTGAAATAGTATTCCGAGACTTGTTGTAGTCTTGCGGCGGGCGTGATGTCTTTTTTCATTGCTTGAACGGTTGTGTAAATGTGATTGTGGTGACCAATAGGTTCGCTGGCGAATTAGCCGAGGGTGGGCGTGATGCTGTTGACGGGAGCCGAGGGCGCCTCGCTGTATTCGCCCAGCACCTTCAGTTCGCGCGTGAGTGGTATGATGGCGTCGATGCTCTGTCGGTAGCGCGTCAGCGAGTCGTAGGTGACGTCCACGTAGAACATGTATTCCCATTCGCGTCCGATGATGGGGAGCGACTGAATCTTCGTCAGGTTGATCTTGTAGAACGACAAGATGCTGAGCACCTGCGACAGTTTACCCTCCTCGTGGGGCAGCGAGAAGACCAGGCTGGCCTTGTTCGCCTTTTCTAACGGGCGCAGGAAGTCGGCTTTCATCGGATTGCAGACCACCAGGAAGCGCGTGAAGTTGTGCTTGTTGTCCTCGATATGGTCCTCCAGGATGCGCATGCCGTAGAGCCGCGCGGCGTCGCTGCTGCAGATGGCGGCCCATCCGTGACACTGGTTCTCGCTGATGTGCTTGGCCGAGCCAGCCGTGTCGTCGGCCTCCACGAGCTTCAGCGTGGGGTGGTTGCTGAGGAAATGTCGGCACTGCATCAGTGCGACAGGGTGGGAGTGGACCTCCTCGACGGTGGTCCAGTCGTCGTCGGGCAGACAGCAGATGCAGTGCGAGATGTGCAGTTTATGCTCACCGACGACCGTTGTACCTGAGTCGCGTAGCAGTTCGTAGTTGTGGAGCAGCGAACCGGCAATGGTGTTCTCGATGGCCAGCATGCCGATGGCAGTAGGGTCGCGCCGGATGCTGTCGAACACCTGCTCGAACGTGGCGCAACAGATGAGCTGCATCTGTTCGTTCTCGAAATACTGGTGGGCTGCCATGTCGTGGAACGATCCCACCAATCCTTGTATGGCTATTCTCTTCATCTATATCGGATTTCTTAATTCCTAACTCTTACTCTTAATTCTTAACTCTTAATTCTTAACTCTTAATTCTTAATTCTTAACTCTTAACTCTTAACTAAAAAAAGTCCCACCTCATGTTGTGAAGCGGGACTTTGTCGTTATTGAGCTGTAACCTTTTGCAACTTGAAAATCATACGCAACTTCCCGCTTCACAGTTCTCTGCAAAGTAAAAGTAATAGCCGTAAAAGTAAGCGTAAGACTTCATTTCGATGTCATTTTGATGTTTTCGGGTGCAAATTTATATCAAATCTTTGAAACCGACAAACATTTTTCCATCTTTTTGTAATGATGATGGTAAAAAAGTGGAAATGAAATGATAACGACGGGTTCATACTCTGGATTTTGTTAATGTTACATAATTAAAGCGCGTGCGCTTAGACTTTCTAAGATGCCCAACGTCAAATAACACAATATATATAAATAGGATATTACTTTTTACATAGAGTCTACAATCACATGAAGGATTTCAATTATTATGCACCGACGGAAGTTGTGTTCGGTAAGCAGTCGGAAGAACAAGTCGCTCTCTTAGTAAAGAAATATGGCGGCACGAAAGTGCTGGTACACTATGGCGGGAAGAGTGCCGTGAACTCAGGCCTGCTCGACAAAATATGCGGTCTGCTGCGCGAGGGTGGCGTCGACTTCATCACGCTGGGCGGTGTGGTGCCCAATCCCCGTCTGTCGCTGGTCCACGAAGGCATCAAGCGTTGCCGCGAAGCAGGAGTCGACTTTATCCTGGCCGTTGGCGGTGGCAGTGTCATCGACTCAGGCAAGGCCATCTCCATGGGGCTGGCGAATCCCGACGAAGAGGTGTGGGACTTCTATCTGGGCAAGGCAGTTCCGAAGTGCGCCCTGCCCGTGGCTTCTGTGCTGACGATACCCGCAGCCGGCAGTGAGATGAGCGAGTCGACAGTCGTCACCAACGAGGACGGCGGTGTCAAACTGGGATACTCTAACGACATCCTCCGTCCTAAGTTCGCCATCATGAACCCATGTCGCACCTTCACCCTGCCTCCCTACCAGACGGCCGCCGGCGTGACCGACATGATGATGCACATCTTCGAGCGTTATTTCACGAAGGATGACGATATGGACCTGACGACCGATCTTGCCGAAGCAACGATCCGCAGGATCAAGACGGCCGTCTTCGACGTCTTGAAGAATCCCAACGACTATCGCCAGCGCGCACAGATCATGTGGGGCGGAAGCGTGGCACACTGGGGATTGCTGGGCAAGGGCGTCGAAGAAGACTGGGCAACCCACCAGTTGGAGCACGAGCTGAGCGGAATGTTCGACGTCACTCATGGCGCCGGACTGGCTGCCATCTGGCCGAGTTGGGCCCGCTACGTGATGCACGAGAACCTGAGTCGTTTTGTCCGCTTCGCTGTCAATGTGATGGATGTGCCCAACGACTTCACCGATCCGGAGGCTACGGCCCTGAAAGGCATCGAGGCTATGGAGTGTTTCTACCATGCTATCGGCATGCCGATCAACATCAAGGAACTCATAGGCCGCGACATCACCGACGACGAGATTCGTGAGATGACCCGCAAGTGCAGCCGTGACTATACAGCTACCTGTGGCGGTCTGAAGGTGCTGAAGGCTGCAGACATGGAGAACATTTATAAGAAGGCAAGAGGCTGACACCGCTTCAGCCGCGCACCATCGCCAGGCGGCTGGAACAGGTGGAGAAAGTTCCGCAATCACAGAACAACGGCCTGGTTCACAAATTCGTGGACCAGGCCGTTGTTTTGCATTTCATGTTTTTTCATTATAATCTTATCTTTTGCGAAAAAACAGCAAAAGATAATGGCTTTGAAAAATAATCCGTACTTTTACAGGCAAAAGTGGAAAGTTAGAAAAAGAATCCATCCTAAGATTATAGAATTACCGGAAAAGTGGTAATATACAAGTAGAAGGACATTAAGCGAATGGAAACAACGACAGGCAACACATCCAAAGCCAGAGAAGACGAGACGCTGCTCATCAGCCGCATCCTCGACGGACAGACTGCGCTGTTCCGCCAGCTGGCCAACCGATATGCCGGACAGGTGTTGCGGATGGTGGCCCGCCTGATTCCTTCGCCCGAAGAAGCCGAGGAGGCAACGCAGGACACGCTGATGGAAGCCTTCCAAAGCCTGGGCCGCTACGATGCCCGGCAAGCCAGCTTCCAGACATGGCTCATGCGCATAGCTTACCACACGGCCCTGAAGCACTACCGACAAAAGCACAGATCGCTGCACATGGTGGGAGTGGAACGACAAAGGCTCGACACCTTTCCTGATGAAGAGACCGACGCCCTGCTTGACGACACCGACCGCGTGGAGTTCTTGGAAAGAGCCATCGAAACGCTGAAGCCCGACGACCAGATGCTGCTCAATCTCTACTACTTTGACAACCGTCCAATGCGCGAAATATCCATCATCACGGAGCACGAAGAGAGCTATCTCCACTCGCGGTTGCAATGGATACGCAAAAGACTGGCCATTACCATCAAAACACTTGAAAGCGATGAAGAACAAGGAAGGAAATAAAGACAAGGGACTGCGCCAAGCCTTGCAGCGCAGGAATGAGACCGCCGAGCGTATGATGCTGCCGGAGGACTTCACCGACAAACTGATGGAAAGATTGGAGCAGGCGACCCCCTCCCTTCCTCCCCGAGGGGAGGAGCCCACCCCCAACCCCTCCCAAAGGGAGGGGAGAATCAAAAGCCTCCCCTCTCGGGGGAGGTTGGAGGGGGCTTCCTATCGGGGAGGTTGGTGGGGGCTTGTCGCCGCTTGCCTGCTCATCATCATTGGTGTTGGCATGACGCTGCTGCCTAAAGAAGAACTGGCAAAGACTCAGTCGTTGGTAGTGAAAAAGACGGAACAACCCCATCCGAGGGAGGATAGTAAAAAAGCCTCCCCTATCGGGGGAGGTTGGAGGGAGCTTCCTATAGCTAAAAGCAAGGCCATCAGCCAACGTCCTGCACGAACAACCCCAACTCCCCAAACGCCCCCCCACGTTCAGAATGTTGCGGTTTCACCGCAACCAACCGCCCAAGCAACAGACAGTCTGGATTACTATATCGACAAGATAGAACGCGAACTGGCCCAAGTGGACGAAAGCCTCTACATAGAGCGGATGAACAAGGTGATACGTGCTGACGAGCGACTGCAGCGCATGGTCAACAGCTATATCCTGCATACCCTCGACAAGGATGGCCGCCCGCAAACGGCAGAGAATATGTATAACGAAAAACCAGAGCAAGATGAAGAATAGACTTTTCATAACCATAGCAGCCCTATTGGGTTTTGGCTGTTGGGTGTTGGGTGATGGTGGTTGGTGCCATGCTCAGACTACTCACTCCAACAACATACGGGAAAAACTCAGTGCCTTTGTTGAATCGAATGAGTACGGTGTGCACCGGCTCAGTTTCTCAAAAGACGGGTTCAATGTCTATCAGTTTGCCCAGCAATTTGCCATCGATGATGAATTGGGAGGCAAGTACTACGGCCCGTTGTTCACGCCACGAATGCTGGACTTGGAGAAAGCCATCAGGGCTGAGGCCGTGAATGCCAAATCCATCTATATCCATGATGCCTGCGACGGAGATTCGCCCTTGCCAGGCGTTAAGTTCCAGTTGATGATGGATGCCCAACATCCGATGGTGCAATCCGTGACATTCGACCTCAACAAGAATATCCGTCTGATTTCCTTTGAAGAGCCCGACGGCAAAATCTATGCCCTGCTGCTGATGTGGGACCAGACCGTTGACCAAGACAAGAAAGTCGGTGATACGTTCCTAATGGACGGCATGGTTTACGAAATCAGCGGCAGGAAAATGGACGACAGACCATTTATTACCAGAAGCCCCCTCCAACTCCCACGAGGGGGGAGGGAAATAATCCCCCCTACTGCCCAGGACATGGGGAGCGTCGAAGAGTTCATGGCTAAGGTGAAACGCACCTGCGAGATATTCCAGCGCGAGACACCGCAGGGACAGACGGCGGCCGGAGTGGTGCTCAATAAGACGTGCAACGCATTCAGCGGAAAACTGACAAAAGAGCAGTATTTCGACCTACTGAGCAATATCCAGCCGTTAGTTGATAGCGCAAAAAATGAAAACCTGAAGGGCATCCTGGGCTACTCCTGCTACATGATTTACAAGAAGAGCGAATTATACGAGGGTGACAGAGACACAGATGTCACACGTGCGCCGACAGTTGCTTCAGAAATCACCACCTCGCAGGTGTCGAAGACGATTGTCTATAACAGTATGCTGATGAACGAATCGGCGGAGAAAGATATGGTGGAGTGCCAGATATCCGGTACGGCACCATTGAGTGGAAATAATATTTCCGTAAGACGTAATGTGACTTTGGAGCCAATGGGGACGTGCCCAGTAGTCGATGGCAAGTTCTCTCTCACCTGCAAGTTGCCTAAGAACGAGATCTGTCGGGTGTATCTTGACAACAGTGATGCTGTTTTCTTCTATACAGACGGAAAGCCTATCATTGCGGACATGGAGCACCAGACTGTAAAGGGCAGCAAGGCCAGCCAAAAGGTGAACGATTTCCTGCAGACAGTAGAGCGCGAACGACTGGCCGAACTCCATGAGACCGACAGCCAGAAAAAAGCGGAAATCAACCGCCAGCGCGGCGAGCGGCTTCTCAAGGCAGTCCGTGAGAACCGTGATAATATCCTCTCTGCGTATGCACTCAGTCAGGTCTATACCGAAATGAGTTACGAGGAACTGAAGCCTTACCTCAGCGACGACTATGCCTTCTCGCATCACATCCTGTTGGCACCGATGCGCGAATACGTGGAAGGACTGGAGAAGCGCTGTCCCGGCACTCCCTACACCGACCTCCAACTGGTGGACACGAAGAGCCGCCCACATCTGCTGAGCGAATACGTCGGCAAGGGATATGTCGTGCTGCATTTCTGGCATGGTCTTGGCGGTGATGGTTCTGAAATCCATCCGTCCATGAAAACGCTTTACGAGGCTTACCATTCCCGCGGTGTGGAGTTCGTCACCTTGGCTTTCAGTTTCGGTGTGCAGAGATGGCGGGAGGAAGTAAAGCAGCGCCAGCTACCATGGCCGCAGCTGATGCCCCATCCAGACACTAACCCGCGCGACGCACTTGCTGCCTACGGCATACGTTCCTATCCGGAACTGATTGTCATCGATTCCAAAGGAACTATCGTAGCCTGCCCCCGTAACATTGAAGAACTCAGTTCCGTATTAAAGAAACTGCATAATCAACATTAATTATAGGTTTAAATTAATGACATGGGCCGTAGCGATGCGTCCCATGTTTTTCCGTAAAAATATTATCAAGAATTCGTTTTTTTAACACCTTGCAGCGGGATATTTCTGCAAAAACGTCGTATATATAATAAAATGAACAATCAAAATAAAAAAATAGACAATGAGGTTTATTACAACAACACTTTTGAGCTTATTAGTCTCGCTACAGGTGATTGCGGGAAAAGTGATTAAGAATCCGGACATTGAATACTCCGCTTCGTGGATGGAGATTACCGAGATTGAACTGACGAAAGAGGCCACAATCGTAAGAGGTGTTCTCAGGCAGGGCTCGTCAATCCTCAACAACACCGTGCTTGCAGACCGCAACACAGGCAAGGAGTTTAAGTTCTTGCGTGTGGAAGGCGTAAAGGCTCAAGAGCGGGCTACTGCCGACGGCACACCATGCACCATATACTTCGAACCGCTGGATGCAAGCGTGAAGGAGTTCAATTATATAGAGGTGGGCAATAATCCATTGGGAAACTACTATGGCATCAGGTTGCAGCCAAAGGCAAAGGCCTCTAAAAAGTCAAAGGTGTTCGACCCAGAATCACTTGATTTCGACTACTATATGAGTCGTCCTTTCACCCCCGACACCGCATGGCACTTCAGCAACAAACCTTACAAGAATGGGTTTCCATCTGGAAAGGCACTGGTTAAGATTTACGTGACAAAGACACCAAGGGAACTTGCAAGTATGCTTCCCGATGTTTCGGCAAGGGTGTCTGATCAGATTACGCGCCACGAGGAGAATGCAGTTGCTTCGAAGGATGAAAACAACTGCTACACGCTCGAACTCGATATTCCTCATCAGCAGTTTGTTTATACAAATCCTTTCGGTGATATCTACGTCGCTCCTGGTGACACGCTCGAGATGTTCACCACCATGGAAGGGGCTCCTGATGGCAGAGGGCCTCGTTTCAAGACCTTCCGCAGCAACAGCGAATCAGCCATGATAAACACCCTTCTGCCTAAATACTTGGAGAAATATGGCAGGAAGGAATACAACTACAAAGAAGCTGAAGCCATGATAGCGAAGGGTAAGGATGTCACCCAGTCCATGCTTGAGCGTTGGGCTCGTCAGACCAACGAGATAATTGCCGACGAGGCCTTCCGTCAGGCTCTCATCAACTCTCCGTTGAGCACCATGGGTAAGGATCTCGTTATGATATCGGCCGTGGCCAACAAATGCATTGAGATAGAAGATGTGGCGGATAGCTATGACTACAAGAAGACCATCAACACACAACTTGAAGATGGCAGTTGGAAGAGTGAGCCGAATTCCAATTACGTTCCGCTTGACCTGAAGGCTGTCTATGGTACACTTTTGAAGAATAAGGAGCTCATCTACAACAACCCTCTTGCCGTGAGCGAAAGCAGCCAGTGGGTATTCGTGAATCGTACGCTCTTCGGTCCGTTGCTTGGGCAATGGGAGACAATAACCAACGAGCAAGGTATTATTGTAGGTCAGCGACGCCGCGATGATTATGGAATGGCGGGTACCTTCATGAACGACCTCCGTCTCTCACAGGATATTGTTAACCATATGGATAATAACCTAAAGGAAGACAAGTTAGGTCGGCTTGATGAACATGGACACCGTGATGGAATACTTGATTACATGGCAAACACAGTCGGTGAGACCTTGGCTGGCATACAGAACGTGCAGGTGGCACAAACCATCGTCAGCGAGTACCGTAACTTCGTAAAGGCTACCGAGTCAGGTGCAGACGAAAAAGGCAACAACTGGACAGAAGAGCAGAATGCGCTGTGGAACAAGATTGTATCGCCCTACAAGGGCAACACCCTCTTCCTCGATTTCTGGGCGATGAGTTGCGGCCCATGTCGTGCGGGTATGATGAGTCAGAAGAAACTCGTGGAGGATATGAAGGACGAGGCCGTCAAGTTCCTCTACATCACCACCGAAGACCAGAAAACATCTGGCGAGAAATGGATGGCTGACAACAATATCAAGGGCGAGCACATCTATATCACCAACAACGAATGGAAGCAGTTCGAGACCATGCTGAACTTCACTGCCATTCCTCGTGGTGCCTTGGTCAGTAAGGATGGCAAACTCATCGAGCACGACTTCCACGTCGGCCAGTTCAAAAGCACCGAACTAAAGAAACTCGCAGAAAGATTCTGACAAATATGAATAAGAACATCATCCTCACCCTCCTCGCCCTAGTTGCTATGGCGGGGCAGGCGCAGACGTTCACTCCTATTGTGGAGGATAGCGTCGATTTCATCATTACTGGCACGACGAGCAGCACGAACGACAGCGTTTCTGCATTCCCCTGTGCTCCCATCGGGCAGAGTGTAAAGTTCCCCATTCGTGACGGAAAGTTTACCGTTACTGGTAGGCAACCACGCAACACGTTTTTCCAAATCGGCGACTATGCAGGAAATGACCTTCGATTCATCATTGAAGAGACACCGACCCACATTAACCTTATCACGGGCGACGTAAAGGGAAGTGAACTGCAACAACGCTTTATACGCTGTCAGATGCGCGAACGTGACTTCGACAAAATAGCAGAACCTTGGTGGGACAGTCTCAGCGATGATGAGAAGAATAGAATCATCATCATGAGAGAGGAAGGTTTGCCAGATGCAACGGTCAAGGACAGTGCAAACTTAGAGAAGTTTGAAGACTTTATGGGCGATAGGGCTGCGCTTGTCAGAAAGAACATCAGAGAGAACAAGGATAACATCATTCCTGCCTGGTATCTCTATACTGATTTCGACAAGATGACGTTCGATGAATTGCGAGAGTTCGTCCACGAAGATGCTCCCTATGCTCATCATCCCGCCATGGAACGTCCATGGAAGCATTATTATAGCATACTTCATCAAAAGAATATCGTTGGCAAACCCTTTATCGACTTTGTGGCAGAAGCTACCGATGGCACCAAACACCGTCTCTCTGACTACGCGGGCCGTGGCCAGTATGTGCTGATTGATTTCTGGGCTTCGTGGTGTGGCCCTTGTATTTCTTCCTTTCCTTTCATGAAGCAACTCTACTCCACTTACAAAGACCGTGGCATCATTTTCTTGGGCGTATCATGCGACAAGAACCGCGACGCATGGCTCAAGGCACTCAATCAGCATCAGCTTCCGTGGACTTCCCTCCTTAGTCCCGCCCGTAAAGATGATGCGCTCCGCCTCTACGGCGTAAGCGGCATCCCCACCGTCATTCTCATCGCCCCTGACGGAAAGGTTATCTCCACCAATCTGGAGGGCAAAGCGTTGAAAGCGAAACTCGAAGATATATTCAACGATAACAAATAGAACGTAATGAATATGAATAAGCAAACCATCATCACCATCCTGCAGGCATCAATAAGAACTAAAATGTTGACTGAATAAAGGAATATAGACCGTTTTCTTGCCGATATCGGCAAAAAGTGATATATTTGCAACGGAAAATGAAATAAAAACTTGCCGATAGAAGAGATGGAGTATATATCAGTGATGCAGTTTGCCGAGAAATTCGGTATATCAGAACGTACCGCCCGCAACTATTGTGCGAGCGGAAAGATTGAAGGAGCGTTCCTCACAGGTAAAACGTGGAACATTCCTGAAGATGCCGTTCTGCCGCAACGAAAGAATGTCCGGAAAAAAGTGTCGCCCCTGCTGACTATGCTGCGGGAGCAAAAAGCCTCACGTCTGAAAGGAGGCATCTATCATCGTACGCAGATTGACTTGACCTATAACTCCAATCATATCGAAGGGAGCCGCCTGACTCATGACCAGACGCGCTATATCTTTGAGACGAACACCATTGGCATTAGCGACGGGATTGTTAATGTGGATGATATCGTTGAAACGGTGAATCACTTCCGATGCCTTGACTATATCATCGACCATGCAGAGGAACCTTTATCGGAAAGTCTTATTAAACAACTCCATCTGCAGCTAAAGACAGGTACATCGGACAGCCAGAAAGAGTGGTTTGCCGTTGGCGACTACAAACGTCTGCCCAATGAAGTAGGCGGCATAGAAACCTGCCCCCCCCAGGAAGTACATCGCGAGATGAAGAATCTCATCAGCAATTATAACCATTGCAAAAAAAAGGTGCTGGAACACATCCTCGATTTCCATGTACGCTTCGAGCAGATTCATCCTTTTCAGGATGGCAACGGGCGTGTGGGCCGTCTGATCATGTTTAAGGAATGTCTGGCCAACGGAATCATTCCTTTTATCATTACCGATGAACTCAAGATGTTCTACTATCGCGGACTCCATGAATGGGGGCATATCAACGGGTATCTAATGGATACTTGCCTGACAGCACAAGACCAATACAAATCACTACTCGATTATTTCAAGATTTCGTATAAAAAATCTGAGTAAGTGAGAAGCAAACAATAGATTTTGTTCGCCCGAACGAGAAGATTTTATTCAAATAACTAACGAACTATGTTGAAAAAGAAGTCAACCATTATCACCATCCTGCTTGCCCTCGTTGCTATGACGGGGCAGGCATTTCAGTATCGTATCGTCGGCAATATCGGCACAAACGACTTTACCGGATGGCTCTATCTGATGAACCAGAGTAACAAGCCTTATTCAGATGTGGACAGCCTATGGGTAGAAAACGGAGAAATTTGTGATTTTGAAGGTTATGCTCAAGAACCATTCTTAGCATTGTTACACTCTAAGGGAAAGCCAATTGTGCAATTCCCTTGTCTTTTTGTGGAAGAAGGCACTGTCAGATTTCGTCCAGCAGCAATGACAACAATAGGAGCTGCCTACATGGGCACGCCGCTCAATGATGAGTGGTCAAGTTTCTACTCTCAGTTCAATACAATTGAAGTTGCGACAGATGAAGGACGGATAACTCAAACCGAGGCCAGACAGAAACTCGACAGCCTCGCAACGCCTTTTGTCATCAAGCATCACAATGATGTCTTAGGGGCTGTCATCATATCATTTTTGGAAGATTTGGGCAACGAACGCCTGATGGAATATATCAAGATGCTCAGCCCGAAACAGCAAAGTTTTCCTTTCATCCAAGATGTGAGCCAAACCATACTTGCATTACAACAAACAAGTGTGGGTGCAATGTTTAAAGATTTCGCTGTGAAGTACAATGGCAAAACCGTACGCCTTTCTGACTATGTAGGGCATGGCCAGTATGTGCTCGCTGACTTCTGGGCTTCATGGTGTGGGCCTTGCCTTCGCGAGATGCCCAATATCATTGCTGTCCACAACAAATACAAGGATTGTGGCTTAAACGTTCTTGGTGTCGCAGTGTGGGAGGAAGCCGAAGAGTCAATGAAGGTGATTGAGGAAAAGAAGATTCCATATCCCCAGATACTCAACGTATCTGAAGAAATCACTGGTATCTATGGAATCGATGGAATCCCCCACATCATCCTTTTCGCACCCGACGGCACCATTCTCGCCCGAGGACTACGTGGTAAGGACATAGAGAAGAAACTTGCAGAAATCTTTAACGACAAATAGAATTATGAACAAACAAGCCATCATGTGAAAAGGAAATGCGTGGGGATTGGATGAAGGGAATATAGTTAAATTGAATTAAGGAAGTACGAAAAATCATACTTTTGGTTTGCTAAATCAGGTTTTCTTCATATCTTTGCGCCAAAAGTACGATAAATCATACGCCGATGGATATAGGAACAGTGATTAAGGAGCGCAGGGCATTGCTGGGAATCTCGCAGCAAGACCTCTCGGATTATTCTGGAGTAGGCATCTCTACCGTCAAGGACTTGGAGCGAGGTGTGGGCAATCCGTCGCTACAGACACTACAGAAGATACTGGATGTGGTAGGCATGGAAATGGTATTGCAGGTAAAACAGACCGTTAAATAGCATAGAGCATGAGAAAAGTGAATGTATATTACGGTGATGTCTATGCCGG
>DEJE01000046.1:19581-29234 GCA_002353205.1 Prevotella sp. UBA2756
GAGTTGTCAAGGGGCAACTATGAATTCACCTACGATGATGCTTTTCGTGCCGACGGCAGCACTCCTCCTGTGTCTGTCAACTTGCCCAAGAGCCAGAAGGTATATCGTTCGGAGCGCATCTTCCCTGTGTTCACCAATATGTTGCCAGAGGGAGCCAACCGCAGGGCATTGTGCAGAGCGAGGAAAGTGGACGAAAATGATTTTTTCGGTATGCTGGAGATGATTTGCGGTATGGATGCTATCGGGAAGTTTGTACTTAAAAGGCCAGAAGAATGAAGACGATAGAAGTTTGCCCATCGACATTGCGGCCAGGATTTACCACCTATTCGCCCCAATCCGTCAAGGAATTGTTCGACGGTGTGGTGGTGTCGCCCTTTATCGACATCGATTTCGAGAACGAGCGTGACCAGCAGCAGGCGATGGAGAACATGAACAACATGTCGATCTCTGGTGCTCAGGAGAAATTCTCCGCCATCGTTGATGACGGGAAAATCCGTCTGGCTCACAAAGGCGAACAAGCCACATACATCCTGAAGCCTGCACCTTTCAACCTGAGTCTCTCCACCCGCAAACAGATACCTGCCAACGAGCACTTGACCATGCAGATAGCATCTCAGGTTTACGGCATCCGCACAGCCAGCAATGGTCTGTGTTTCAGCAACAGTGGGCAACCAGTGTATATCACGAAGCGCTTTGACGTGGTAAACGGCATGAAAGAAGGGGCGCAGGAGGATTTTGCCACCATTCTGCAGTTGACGGAGGAAGGCAGCGACAGCAATTTCAAATATCATGGCAACTATGCGCAGATAGCCGATGCCATCCGGCGGTTCGTGCCTGCATGGATGCCACAAATGGAGCAGTTCTTCCGGATGGTAGTGTTCAACTATCTGTTTGCCAACGAGGATGCCCACATGAAGAACTTCTCATTGATAAACAGAAACGGCGAATATTTTCTGGCTCCCGCATACGACCTTATCAACACCTGCATCCATATCCAAAGTGGCAGCGACCTGGGACTGCGGGGCGGTCTCTCGCCAGATATTGAGAAAAGCGATGCGTATGACCGTACAGGTCATCCTTGCAGGCTGGACTTCGAACGGTTCGCGGAAAGAATCGGATTGCCGAAGAAACGTGCTGCCTCTGTGCTCGATATGTTTACGGAGATTCCGCAAGAGACATACACACTCATCGACCGCTCCTTCTTAAATGACAAGATGAAACGCACCTACAAACGCGTCATAAAAGAAAGGAGAACCCGATTTGTAAGAGACGGACAATGAACAAGCTATCCATCATCACCATCCTGCTGGCATCAAGGAAAACGGGCTGCATCACTGCGACCCGTTTTTTTATTTGCCCCTGCAACAGACCGCGGACGGAAAAAGTTCTGAAATCATGCAATGTTTTTTCGTTTTGCGTGTATATATGAGTAGAAGAGCATTATGATGGAACAAGAGACAGAACTGTTCATAGAGCAACTGCGAAAGGGAGACCGCGCTGCCTGCCAACGGCTGGTGGGCGACTATGGACCCGCTGTGTTCCAGATGGTGCGCCGCATCGTGATGCAGCAGGAGGATGCCGAAGAGGTCTGGCAGGATGTGTTCGTCAAGGCATTGCGAGGCATCGGCGGCTACGACAGCCGGAAGGCAAAGCTCTCTACATGGCTCTGCCGGATAGCCTACCATGAGTCCGTCAACTTTGTGCGCCGCCGACAACCAGACATCGTCTATATGGACGAGCACGACCTGGGACTCAATAGTCTCGATGATACGCCCGAAGAAAATGCAGGCAACAGCCATACCGTCGAGGCTCTCGAAGAAGCGCTGGAAATGCTCCCTCCTCACGAACTGGCCGCCATCACGATGTTCTACTACGACAATATGAGCCTCGCCGACATTGCTTACGTCACGGGCTCTAATCCCTCTACCGTCGGCTCGCAACTATGCCGAATACGCAAAAAACTCTACAAAATGATTGAAAACATGCGACCATGAACGAGAATGATATCTACACTATACTCCAAAAAGATGACAACCTGCGCGAAGCCATCCGCCGCCGCGAGCAGAAGCTGCTGCAGATGCCTGACGGGCTGAAGGAGAGACCCCTACAGCCCACCCCCGCCCCCATTCCCGGGCTCTGCCCGCCTACCCGTAGCCTTTCCCCAAAGGAGGGGAGAATCAAAAGCCTCCCCTCTCGGGGGAGGTTGGAGGGGGCTTCCCTTTGGGGGAGGTTGGTGGGAACTGCCGCTTGCCTGCTCATCATCATTGGCATAGGTGTAGCATTAATTCCGTCAAAAGAAAGCTCCGGTTCTGGCGAATATGCAATTCGACAGAATGGGGTAGGGGATTTGAAATCCCCGGAAGCAATAAAGAATCATCGGATGGCAAATCCCAATACTCAAGACAGCCGAATTACAAATTCGTCTGAACCAAAAGCTATGGCCGTTGCTGAGAGTAAGGGGGACACCCCCAGTTCTGGCGAACCAAAAGCTATGGCCGTTGCCGAAAGTAAGACGATACGAAAGCCCAAGAAGAAAGCGGTTCCCATACAGACGGCATCCATAGAACAAAATGATTCTTCGGTGGCTTCGGATGAACGCGAAAGCGAGAAACTTCGTTCGCCGGCCAAAGTCAAAGGCAATCTCATCACCAGTTCCGACATCCCCCTCGGGGGCTTGGGGGGTCAACCCGCCGTGCTGACCGAGCGCGACATTCCCATCACACGTCCCGAGAATTACCGCTACACGTCAGAGGATCTCGCCCTTATGAAAGAACAGGCCCAAAAGGCATACGTAAAAAGAGTGCAACTGGAACTGGAGATTGCAAAACACAACTTAGAACAAACTGCAAACAATTATAAAGAACTATGAAACGTCTTATCATCATGTTGCTCATCTTGGGCAACGCAGCCGCACCAGCATTGGCACAGTCGAAGTCGAAAGAGCAGAAGAAGTACGACCTTACCATCATGACGAACAAGGAGCAAAAGTATCCGCTCCGCGTGTTCCGTCTGCTCAAGTCCATCCGAGACAAGTTTGGCATGAAGGAGGGCCAGACCTATTCCGTGCTGAAGAATCCTGACACTGGCCTCCTCGAGTCGGCCGAGCGCATCACGCACTTCATTTGCCTCGTCGATGAACTGAAGACCATCGACCAGGTGTATATGGATGACGAGCCGTTCAGTTATCAGATTCTGCACCTACTACCCGGCAACACCCAGCAGTTCGACATTAAGGTCGTTTCTGCCGACGGGCAGCGCAGCAAGACGTTGCCTATCCGGACGAAGCCGACGCAGGAGATGTGGTATCTGGCAGCGAAGAACCTGGAGAACCCCCAGCTGCGCGATGCTTATGCCATCGTGTGGGAGACGGACGCTTTCGACACGAAAGCCGAAGGCACCATCTATGGCATTTCCTCGCTGCGCCCAGACCTCTATACCAAGAACGTGGAGAGCAGCAAGCGGATGTTCAAGATTGAGGGACGGGTGGACGAGAACATCAAGGACTCGCTCTACAATATCTACATTGCCAACACGCACGAAGCTCTTAATGCCCTTGGGGATAATGAATATGTGGCTTGTGTGCCCGTTGTGAACAAACGCTTTGAATGGCAAACCGAACTCGACCATCCCTGTGTAGGCCGTCTACGATGCATCTTCCCCGACGGCTCGCTATGCTCCGCATGGATCGATCTCGACTTTGTACCTGGTGAGACCTATCACATTACCGTGCATAATGGCTACTACGATGATGACGTGGCCTATGAGCAACGCGTGGGCCGATTCTCTGGAAAGAGTCTGCTACAACCTCGGCAAGAAATCAGAACTGATGATTCGGAAGACAACAAGGACTCTGATTTAGGGATACCGCCAGAGGAGGAGGCAAAGATGGAAGCCAGAGTCAATGCCATTCGAGCCGATGCGCAAATAATTGATGAAACCTTCGATGCGATAAAAAATACACCGTATCCTGCTAATGGAGACCAGCTGGAGTCGCTGTACAAGAAGATTCTCACTTTGAGCAAGTCAATTGATACTCACTTCCAAGGATTAGCGAAGACGGTGAAAGACAACTGCTTGTCGCTAAATGAACAGATGGAGATGTACAAGTTCATATTAGATATGTACCGTGACCAGAATAGGAAACTCAACGAAGCGAGTAGCGTTCATCACAACAAGAGCGCACAGAAGTTGCAGAAGTACATCACCAGCCAGATAGAGAAGTATCTGGGCGAGATGACGAAGCCATGACATAATACTACAACTAAAAATATAGGTTTTATTATGGTTACGACTTGGGCCGCAGCGATGCGGCTCATGCCGATACGTTTTTGGTTAATATTTTTGAAGATCCCGGGAACAGCATGGGCCGCAGTGATGCGGCTCATGTCTTTTTCGCAAGCTGAAAAGCCGTTTTCGGTTGTCACGGGGACTTTCTTTTTCTGTAAAACAAATGATTTTGCGTGGCAATATCATTTGTTTTGCGTGGCAATTCCAATTAGATTGCGTACCAAAATCAATTATATTGCAGGGAAAGAAGAGGGGTGGGGCAGGGCATAGTGGCCGGAATGGCAGTAGGAAACGGTGTCGTTACCCATATTTGGGCATACAACAAGAAAACCATCATCAGGCATCGGGATTTGTTAAAATATAGGAATACTGAATGATTTCTTGTCGTTATCAGCAAAAATTGGTATATTTGCAGCTGGAATATAACTAAAAAACAACGACATGAAGCAAACAAGAGCAACAGTCTTACTCATGGCGGCAATGCTGCTCATGGCAACAGGGCTTTCGGCCAAGACGGACAACATGCAGCGCAAGCAACTGCTCAACGACCAGTGGCAGTTCGTACTCAACGACAGCAACTTCACCAAGGCCCAAAAGGTGACGCTGCCCCACGACTGGAGCATAGAGCAACGGTTCGACCGTCATGCCCCGGCCGGCAACGACGGCGCCTATCTGCCCACCGGCAAAGGATGGTATCGCCGCCAACTGACGCTGGGCAAGGCCTACGAGGGCAAGAAAGTGCGCCTCTACTTCGAGGGTGTCTACATGAACTCCCACGTTTACATCAACGGCCAGTTGGCCGGCGGCTGGCCCTACGGCTACTCAGGCTTCTGGGTGGATGCCACACCTTACGTTAAAACAGGGCAGAACGAGATAGTGGTCAGCGTGGACAACTCGCAGCAGAAGAACTGCCGCTGGTATTCCGGCTCGGGCATCTATCGCAACGTGTGGCTCGTCACCACGCCCAAGACCTACATCGACGACTGGAGCGTGCAGGTTGCCACGCCCGACATTCACCATGTGGAAATCTCGGCCACCGTCATCCGCGAAGACGGCACCACCTATCCCATCAGCCGCACCATCGAGGTGGCCGAGCCCCGGCTGTGGTCGCCCGACGATCCCTATCTCTACCAGACGGAACTCGAAGTACCGGGCACCGACCGCATCAGCGTCAGCTACGGCATCCGCACCATTGAGTTCGACGGCGAGAAAGGACTGCGCCTCAACGGCAAGCCGATAAAGCTCAACGGAGCCTGCGTGCACCACGACAACGGCATCCTCGGGGCTGCCGCCTACGACGAAGCCGAATACCGCAAGGCGCGGCTGATGAAAGAAGCCGGATTCAACGCCGTGCGCACCAGCCACAACCCGCCGTCGGAAGCCTTCCTCCGCGCCTGCGACGAGATCGGACTGCTGGTTATCGACGAAGCCTTCGACGGATGGCGCGAGCATAAGAACGAGAACGTGCACGACTATTCCACACTCTTCGACGAGTGGTGGCAGCGCGACGTGGAGGCCATGGTGCGCCGCGACCGCCTGCATCCCAGCATCTTCTGCTGGTCGACGGGCAACGAGGTCATCGAGCGCAAGAAGATTGAAGTGGTGAAGACCGCCCACAACCTGGCCGAAAGCATCCGTGCCAACGACCCCCAGCACCGTCCCGTCACCTCGGCACTGGCCGCATGGGACCGCGACTGGGACATCTACGACCCGCTGGCTGCCGAGCACGACATCGTGGGCTATAACTATCTGATATTCCTGGCCGAGAGCGACCACAAGCGCGTGCCCCGCCGCGTCATGATGCAGACGGAGAGCTACCCGCGCGACGCATGGCGCAACTACCGCCAGACGATGGACCACAGCTATATCTTCGGCGACTTCGTATGGACCGGACTCGACTATCTGGGCGAGTCGGGCATCGGCCGTTACTACTACGAGGGCGAAGTGCCGGGCGAGTCGTGGGAGCGTCCGCTCTATCCCTGGCATGCTGCCTACTGCGGCGATGTTGACTTCACGGGAATGCGCAAGCCCATCAGCCACTACCGCTCCATGCTGTGGAACGAGAAAGGCGAAAACCTGTTCCTCGCGGTGCGCGAACCCGACGGCTACCACGGCAAGGTGAAGACCACGATGTGGAGCACATGGCCCACACAGGAGAGCTGGACATGGCCGGGATGGGAAGGCAAGCCCATCGAGGTGGAAGTGTATAGCCGCGAGCCGAAAGTCAGTCTCTACCTGAACAATCAGCTGGTGGCAGAACAGCCGACCGCCGAAATGAAGGCCACCTTCACCCTGCCTTACCAGCCCGGCACGCTGCGTGCCGTTGCCGGAACGGAGCAGAGCGAACTGCAGACGGCCGGAGCTCCTGCCCGTATTCGTCTGACTGCCGACCGCGACCGCATGGCAACTGGCGGACTTGCCTTCGTCACCATTGAGATTACGGATGCCCAGGGCCGCGTGGTGCCTACGGCAGACACCGAGATGACCTTCAGCGTAGCGGGCAATGCCACGCTGCTCGCCGTCGGAAATGCCGACACCAAGGACGAGGATCCCTACTTCGATAACCGCCACCGGGCATGGCACGGACGCGCCCTGGCCGTGGTTCGCAACACGGGCCGGCAGGGCAAGAGCACACTGACCGTCACCGCCAAAGGTCTGCCCGCAGCTCGCTTGGTGCTGAAATAATGTACGGCGGTTTATGGGAATTTAACGGAAAATAGCGGGATATTCCCTAAAAACCGTCGTATAACAAATATACAACCAATAATTGGAATGAAGAGAAGAATAGCATTTCTCCTGCTCGTTCTCGTTGCAATGACGGGGTGGGCGCAGCAAAAAGTATGGGACAACGTTGTGACGGGCCATACCAACGTACCCTACTTTAAGGTAACAAAAGTAGCGATTTACAATGACCGCACGGAGGTATTCCTGCGTTTTGAAGTGCCTCAGCAGATGACTGGCGAGTCCGTGCCCTTGGCCACCAAGCCCATGCTAACGGCTGACGGGAAGACATACGCCGTGAAAGGGGCCACTGTTATCTCGCTGACCGAGCCCTACACCATCCCGGCAGGCGGGAATGTGGACTTCTCGCTCATCTTCGAACCTATCCCCGAAAATACGTATCTTATAAGCGTGGCTGAGCCCAATGCGTGGAGCATTGCCAACGTGCACGATGCTGACAGCCAGCCCACGGGCATTGCCAATACCTACTGGCGCAATGAGGCAACGGGCGACTGGCTGATAGGATTCACCAAGCAGCATGTCATATATAATAATAAGGTGTGGGACATCGTCAGCCAGGTGGAGAAAAAAGATGCTTATACATTTACACTCCTCTGGACCAACATGCCAGGAGTAAAATGCGCTTTTTACTCGAAGGATTTTTCATTAGAGCCCAAGGTTGTCAAGGTGAGCAAACTTAAGAAAGGAATGCGTACCATCACCATCGATGGCGACAAACCCATTGTTTGTAGCCCGATAACGGGTGCTGCACTACCCGACTATCCTACGAAGGACCAGCGCATAGGCTTCGTTGACAACGGCTACAACCCGAAGGACAGCGTGACCATCATCGGTTGGATGAAGGACATGCCGGAGGAGGCCAGGAGGCAAGGCGGTGACTTTAATGTGAGCGTTAAGAACTTCCTCGTTAATGAGGAAGAGACCGCTTACGCCATGATGGATTCGCTGGGACGCTTCACCCTGAAGATGCCCCTGCTCAACTCTTCGGAGGTATTCATAGACTGGGATCGCTCACACCAAAGGAGCGTGCTGGAACCAGGCAAGACCTACTTCTACCTTTCCGACTTTATGACGGGTCAGACGCTCTGGATGGGCGACGATGTCAGACTGCAGAACGAACTCATAGCATATCCTTATGACGGGATTAAAGAACGTATTCCGAGAGACCAACGGGGCAAGGTGAATGCGATGGACTTCAAGGCTAAGACTGACAACAGCCGTGCCCTCGCTACAGCCGGCCTTGAAGAGACCATCGCCCAGCATCCAAACCTCTCGCAGCGTTACATTGACTTTGTTAAAGGTTATTATCCGACGTCTCAGGGCGAGTCGCTGATGCAGGGGCGTTATGCGATGCCGAACTACAAACTGCCTCAGGAGTATATGGACTATGTGACCAGGGAATGCTGGCAGAAGGCCGTCAAGCCCTACACGCTCTATCGCGACTTCGCCACTTTCAGGGATGACTATCTCGACCAGATTATGCGCAACCGACAATGGAGGGAGAATTGGAACATCTATAACTACAACAACGAGATAGCCTCGAACGACGAGGAACTGGCGCTGCTTAACCAGTGGAAAGACTGGATGATCGATGCCAATGCCAGGGTGATGGCCGCACCAGAGAAAGAGAGGCAGAAGGTGGCCGAGAAACTCAACGCTGACAATGCCGACATGATTAAGGAGGTGGACAAGATTCTCCAGTCATCGAAAGCCATAAAGGTGATTCGTGGAAAGGAACTCTTGATCAGGATGAAGCAAGAGACATTTGCACTCGACTCCATCGGCGCCGACCAAATTATCAAAGACGTATGGCTCTCAGGGTTAGTCTATCGCATCATCGACGAAACGCATACATCCGTGTCGCCGATGGTCATCGACACGCTGAAGGCGCTGGTGAAGAATCCCCTTGGCATCGAGCGGATAGAAAAGGCGAACGACTACTACCTTGCCATCGAGAACCGCGAGTTCGACAAACTGGTGCTGAAATCGTCGGATAACCTTGCCGACCTCAGCGAAGGCGAGGTGCTGCTGAAGAAGATTCTCGAACCGTATAAGGGTAAGTTCGTGCTCTTAGACATCTGGGGCACATGGTGCGGTCCCTGCAAGGAAGCCCTGAGCCACTCCACCGAGGAGTATGCCCGACTGAAAGACTACGACATCCAATATCTCTATCTCGCCAACAACAGTCCGCAGCAGGCGTGGGAAAACGTCATCAAGGAGTATAACGTCAGCGGCCCGAACGTAGCGCACTATAACCTGCCCCCAGAACAGCAGGCTGCCATCGAGCGCCACCTGAACATAAACGCCTTTCCCACCTACAAGCTTTTCAATCGCGACGGAAATCTGCTCGACTTAAGGGTGGATCCTCGTGACCTTGAAGGACTGGCTGACCTATTGGAACAATTGAAATAAGTCGTTTTTTTTTCTTCATCCCAACTTAACATTCTTTCGGCTTCTGCGTATTATAGATGTATGACACGCTCAGAATTCGAACATATCGCCATGCCGCTACGCCAGAGAGTGCTGAAAGTAGGCCTCGACTTCTTTGGCAACAGAGAGGATGCCGAAGATGCGGCACAGGATGCGATGGCGCTGCTGTGGCGCTATCTGGAGCATATCGATGC
>DEJE01000012.1 GCA_002353205.1 Prevotella sp. UBA2756
ACTTTGTGACTTTTGACTTTGTGACATTAAGGAGGTTCATTAGGTGCGGAAATAGTCGGAGTAGAATTTTATTATTATATATATTATATATAATATATATAATAATAACTTATAATAATACTGCATCTGCACTTCTCGAGGTGCTTAATGTCACAAATTCACATGTCACAGAGGCACATATCTGTTTGTCTTTTCCTGAATAAGGTTCTTTGCATGCAAAGCGAACAAGTTCGAGCGGACTCCTTTCAACCCTTGTTTTTTAACATTTGCCTATCCATACGGGAAAAGTTGACTCGCTCTACTGGAAAAAGTTGACGACCATTACTGAGACGGTTGACTCTTTTGCTAAGAACGTTGACTTCCGACGGATATTGTCTACAGCCTAATGACGACATCACTAAGCCCTAATGAGACGCTCATCAGGCCCTAATGGCACGCTCGTCAGACCCTGATGGCGCACTCGTCAGCTCCTCAAACATTCGAAACTTGCGTCACTTCTTTCTCAGGAAGCCAATGCGGTGCAGGTTGTCGCGATTGTCGGTTGTGTATACTTGGTAGAAGCCGAGCGGCAGGCCCTTCATCGATGCTGTGGTGCCGTTGTTGATGACAAGTGTGGCGATGGTGGTCCCGGCCAGTGTCTTTATGAGCACGAAGCGGTTGGTGTTAGAGCCTTCGGCATCGGGGAGCGTCAATGTCTGTCCGTCGTGTTCAAGCAACGGTACGTGTCTCGCCGGAATGGCTTGCGAAGCGGCTGGTACCGTCGTGGACTCTTGGCCGTCGGGCTTGCTGATGCCCTTGAAGATGTGCCGTCGGCTGTCGGCCGTGGGCTGCCAGCAGTCGGGGAAGTTGAACGTGCGTAGGAAGTCGTAGATGCCCTGGTGGTTGTCGATCACGAACTTGGCGCGGAAGTGGCACTGGCCGAGTCCCAGCTGCCTGCACACGTTGAGCTGGCGCACCACTTCATCCAGTTTCCAGTTGCCTTCGCGGGGGTCGAGCATCCACGTTCCCAGTCCTGCCACCACTTGTCGGCTCTCGGGGCATTGCTCGGCCCAGTCGGCGGCAAAGGGGTAGAAGTTGTTCTCTTTGAAGTAGATCATGGGGAAGAGCTGGTCCATGATGCCCTCGCGGAGCCACGCCTGCGCATCCTGGCACACGGCGTCGCGCGCGTTCCATCCCCTTGACGAGTATCTGGTCAGGTCGCTATACTTCCCGATGGGGGAGCACGAGAGCTTTACCTGTGGTCGGACGGCTTTCACGCGGTCATGAATTTTTCTTACAATGCGTGTAATGTCAGCACGGGCCTCCGAACGGTTCTTCCTGACCTTCCATCCGTCGGGGTAGCGCATGTAGTCGAGATGGATTCCGTCAACGTTGTAGTTGGAAGCAATCTCGGCGCATATATCTGCCACGATGTCAGCAGTGTTATCCTTTTCCGGATGAAGGAAGCCTTCATCGCCTATGCGCTTCACCGCCTTAGGGTGTTTTGCGCGCATCTGACGGCATCCGACAGAGTTCCATTTTCCCAACGGAAGGGTGACTACCCAAGCCTGGATTTTCATTCCTCTTTTATGACATTCATCGATGGCAAAGCGCAGAGGGTCGTAGCCGGGCGAAAGTCCTTCGCGCCCTGTCAGGCAGGCATCCCACGGTTCAATGCGCGAGGGGTAGATGACGGTGCCCCTGACTCGCGTCTGCAGCAGTATGGTGTTGATGTTGATGGCTTTCAGGCGGTCGAGCATATCAGTGAGCTCGCGTTTCTGCCGTTCGGCATTGGCGGCGTTGGTGGCCTTCACCTTTGGCCAGTCGAGGCTTTTCACTGTTGTGAGCCATACAGCCCTCGTCTCGTTATCCTGAGCGAAGGCCGTGAGGGTGAAAACGATGAGGCAGAGCAGTGCCGTGGTCTTCTTCATGTGCAAAATATTGTAAATTCTGTGCAAAGTTACTGATTTATTTCTTTATTCCAAATATTTTTAATACCTTTGTACAAGATTTACGAAATATCAAAAAGACACACGAAAAATGATAACATTCGTCTTGAGCCTTGTGGCTTTGTTTGTGGGCTACCTCGTCTATGGCAAGGTTGTGGAGCGCATCTTTGGTCCCGACGAGAGGCAGACGCCCGCCGTCCGCATCAATGACGGCGTGGACTATGTTGTGCTGCCCGGTTGGAAGGTTTTCATGATCCAGTTTCTCAATATTGCGGGCACTGGGCCCATCTTCGGCGCCATCATGGGAGCGAAGTTCGGTCCTGCCGCCTACCTGTGGATTGTCTTCGGCTGCATCTTCGCCGGTGCGGTTCACGACTATATGAGCGGCATGCTCTCGATGCGCCACGACGGTGCTGGGCTGCCCGAGATTGTGGGCTGCTACCTGGGACAGGCGACGAAGAAGGTGCTGCTCGTCTTCTCGGTGTTCCTGCTGATGATGGTGGGGGCGGTGTTCGTCTACAGTCCTGCGCTCATCCTGGGCAAGCTTTGCAGCGATGACCTGACATGGGTCTATATTTGGTGCGGCATCATCTTTGCCTACTATCTCATCGCCACGCTGATGCCCATCGACAAGATCATCGGCAAGATATATCCCCTGTTTGCCATCTCCATGCTCTTCATGGCCGTAGCGCTGGCAGGTGTCCTCTTCGTGAAGTGGCCCTCGCTGCCCGAGCTGAGCGACGGTCTGTGGGGCGAAGGCTTCCAAGAGCCTATCTTCCCGGCGCTCTTCATCACCATCGCATGCGGCGCCATCAGCGGTTTCCACGCCACGCAGACTCCCTTGATGGCACGTTGCGTGAAGAGTGAGAAGATGGGACGGCCGCTGTTCTACGGGGCGATGATCACCGAGGGCGTGGTGGCGCTCATCTGGGCCACCGTGTCGATGTATTTCTTCTATGGCGGCGCAGCACAGGACCTTGGCCAGCCCCTTACGCTCCAGGCTCCCGAGGTGGTGACAGCCGTCAGCCAAGGGTGGCTCGGCATGTTCGGCGGCATACTGGCAATGCTTGGTGTGGTGGCAGCTCCGATCACGAGCGGCGACACAGCGTTGCGTTCGAGCCGCCTGATCATTGCTGAGTTCCTGCATTTGGAGCAGCGCTCCATCTCGAAGCGCCTGATGATCTGCGTCCCGCTCTTCGCCGCCACGATGGCACTGCTCTTCTTCAACATCGAGAACCCCGACGGGTTCAACGTCATCTGGAGCTACTTCGGATGGGCCAACCAGACGCTCGCTGTCTTCGTGCTATGGTCGATTACCGTCTACCTGGTTCGCCAGCGCAAGGCGTTCATCATCACGCTCCTGCCAGCCATCTTCATGACGGTAGTCTGCTCCACGTTCCTGATGATTTCGAAAAACGCCTTCGGCTTCGATATGGCCGTTGGTTACGGCGTTGGCGGAGCTGCGCTCATCGTTTCGGCAGCTTGGTTCCTCGGCTGGTACAAGAAGGAAAAACGTGCGTCGCGATGACTTTCTGTGGCATTTAAGTCACATGTGATGAATAAGCAACATTCAAGAAAAAACATAATTATAAAAGGTATGAAGAAAATTGCTATGATGATTGTAGGTCTGACAATGGCCATTGCCGCACAGGCCCAGTATTACAACTACCAGAAGCTTCGCACGCCGTTCCACGAGAACAAGATCTTCGTAGGCAGCTCGCTCTCGGGCTTCGACTTCAACTACAGCGACATGGAAGACGTGAAGATCGACCTGAAGGCTCAGCTTGGCTACCTCTTCTTCGACAACGTGCTCGGCTACGGTGAGGTGGGCTATAACAACGGCGGCAAGGGCCCGCACTCCATATCCGTGGGAGCAGGCTTCCGCTACTATATTGAACAGAACGGCCTCTTCATCGGAGCCAAGCTGGGCTTCATCCATGCCCACAAGAGCTATAACGACCTGATGCCAGGAGTGGAGATCGGCTATGCCTACTTCCTGAGCCGCTCGGTGACGCTCGAACCTGCCATCTACTACAACCAGAGCATCAAGAACCATTCCGACTACTCGAACATCGGAGTGAGAATAGGGCTCGGTATCTACCTGAACGACTAATGAAACAATCAAAAGATACAAAATGCTAAGTGTTAACGAATTGGAGGACAGGTTGATCGACCTGGCCTTCGCAGAAGATATCGGCGACGGCGACCACACCACTCTGTGTTGCATTCCCGAAGACGCCATGGGACGGTCGCACCTGCTCATCAAGGAAGACGGTATCCTGGCTGGCGTGGAAGTGGCCAAGAAGGTGTTCCACCGCTTCGACCCCGAAATGAAAGTGGAGGTGCTCATGGGCGACGGTGCGCGTGTGAAGAAAGGCGACGTGGCCATGATTGTCAGCGGTCGCACGCGCTCGTTGCTTCAGACGGAGCGCCTCATGCTCAACATCATGCAGCGCATGAGCGGCATCGCCACGATGACCAACCGCTATGTGGAACGGTTGAAGGGAACACACACCCGCGTGCTCGATACCCGCAAGACAACTCCCGGCATGCGCATGCTGGAGAAGGCTGCGGTGAAAATTGGCGGCGGCGTGAACCACCGCATCGGGCTCTTCGACATGATCTTGCTCAAAGACAACCATGTGGACTTCTCGGGAGGTATCAGCAACGCCATCAACCGTTGCCACGAGTATCTGAAAGCTCGCAATCTCGACCTGAAGATAGAGATTGAAGTGAGAAACTTTGACGAGCTCCGGCAGGTGCTCGATTGCGGTGGTGTGGACCGTATCATGCTCGACAACTTCTCCGTGGCCGACACCAGGAAAGCCGTGGAGATCATCGACGGGCGCTATGAAACGGAGTCGAGCGGAGGTATTACCTTCGACACTATACGCGACTACGCCGAGCAGGGCGTCGACTTCGTGTCGGTGGGAGCACTGACACACTCGGTGAAAGGTCTCGACATGAGTTTCAAGGCATGCTGAGCACTATCCTGCTGGCTGCTTCCCTGCAGTTCACTTCGCCCGTACATATCCCCATCACGCTGGCCGGAAACTTCGGAGAGCCTCGTCCTAACCACTTCCACGGAGGAATTGATGTCAGGACCGAGAGGGTAGAGGGCATGCCCGTTTTTTCAGTGGCCGAGGGGTACGTAAGTCGCATCACCATCGGCGATGGCTATGGCAATGCGCTCTATGTGCGCCACCCCAACGGCAAGACGAGTGTCTACGCCCACATGCAGAACTTCGTGCCTGTCTTGCGGACGATTGTCAGCCGGTGGCGTCGGGAACATGGGCAGGAAGACGTGATCGACAGGCCCAGACGGTCGAGTCCTCGAGCCGACATCAGACTGAAGCCCACCGATTGCCCCGTGGCCACCGGACAGGTCATCGGCACGAGCGGCAACACGGGAAGCAGTCAGGCTCCCCACCTCCACCTCGAGATCCATCATACGAGCAACTGGGCCATGCTCGACCCCCTCATCTACCTCCATTCGTACCTGAAAGACACCGAAGCTCCCATTGCCAACGCTTTCAAGGCTTATCCCGTAGAGGGGAAGGGCGTTTTTGAAGGATTTCCCAAGCCCCACACGTTCAGCTTCACGAACAATCATCTTGAGCGAGAGTTCACGGCATGGGGTAAAGTGGGGTTCGGCCTCTGGGCCAACGACCACATGGAGGAATGCTACCAGAAATATGGTATCAAGCGGACGGTGCTCAAGGTCGACGGACAGGAAGTTTTCTCTACCGATGTCGACAGCATCCCTTGGGCGATGAACCGCTTCGTGAACGATTGGGGTGACTATGCTCACTACCGCGCCAACCATGTGTGGTACATGAAATCGTTCGTGGCTCCCGGTAACCCGTTGCCTATCCTTCGCACCAATGAAAGTCGTGGCATCGTGAGTTTCGACGAGGAGCGTCTCTATCTGGTGGAATATACGCTCACAGATGCCTTTGGCAATACGTCCGACTATTCGTTCCGCGTTTTAGGGAAGCGACAGGAAATACCGCTCGCCGAAGTAGCCGATCCAAGAAATACACTATATTGGGACAGAATGAATAATTTCCAGCTGCCAGGATTGCAACTGATCGTGCGCCCTGGACTTCTGGCCGACCACATGAAACTCATGCCCGAGGTAGTCTGCAGAGATGGGGCTCTTTCAGATGCTTATCAGCTGATGCCGATGTCGTCGCCTTTGGTTCGTGAAGCCCTGATTTCCATTCGCGTGAAACAAGACGTGGCCGACACATCCCTGCTTGCCATCGATTGCGACGGGCGTAATCTGGGAGGTGTTTACCATGATGGGTGGCTGACGGCGCGGACGCTTGATCTGGGTGGGGTCTTCTCGGTCGTGCTCAGAGAACCGCAAGAGGGCGACTGACGGCTCTTATCCAGTCCCACAAGCACTAATGTCTATACTCCCAAACTCCTAAACTCCCAAAAGACAAGCAGAGCTTGAGATAGTTGAATTAAGATAAAAAAAGAATAAGGATGAAAAAGACTTTGATAGCAGCAATGATGCTTGGAGCATGGTCGTATGCACAAGCATGTACGAACCTGATAGCAGGAAAGAACGCTACGGCCGACGGCAGCGTGTTCTGCTCCTATAGTGCCGACAGCTATGGAATGTTCACCGGTCTCTGCCATTATCCGGCAGGAACTCATTCTGCCGACGAGAAACGATGGATCATCGACTATGACACCGACGAAAATCACGGCTGGATTCCTGAAGCTCCCGTCACCTACAACGTGATAGGCAACATCAACGAGCATCAGGTATCGGTAGGCGAAACGACATTCGGAGGGCGTGAGGAGATGGTCGACACGACGGGCATCATCGACTACGGTTCGCTGATGTATCTTGCCCTTCAACGGGCAAAGACGGCAAGGGAGGCCATTCAGGTCATGACATCGCTCGCAGAGAAGTATGGTTATTGCTCCGAGGGCGAGACCTTCACCATCTGCGACCCCAACGAAGCGTGGATCATGGAGATGATGGGAACAGGCACCCCCGGCACTCAATATCATACAGCGAAGGCACCCCGCGTGGTATGGGTCGCCCTGCGCATTCCCGACGACTGCATCTGTGCTCACGCTAATCAGAGTCGTATACGTACGTTCAACCAAAAAGACAAGAAGAACGTGATGTTCGCAAAAGGCATGATTCAGTACGCCCGAGACATGGGATGGTTTACGGGTAAGGATAACGAATTCTCGTTCAACGATGCCTTTGCCTATCCCGACTTCTCAGGCCGACGCTTTTGTGAGGCTCGTGTATGGAGCTTCTTCAACCATTTCTCAAGCGAAATGGAGAAGTATCTGCCCTACGCTTCCGGCATGGTGAAGGAGGCCGAACCTATGCCCCTGTGGATAAAGCCCAACCGCAAAGTGACCCTTCAGGACATGGAAGCCTGCATGCGCGACCACTATGAGGGTACTCCCTTTGACCTTGGCAACGATATGGGCCAGGGGCTATGGGAAATGCCTTACCGCATCACACCGCTTACTTATAAAGTTGACGATAAGGAGTATTTTAACGAGCGACCGATATCAACGCAACAAGCAGGCTTCTCATACGTCTGCCAGTTGCGCTCATGGCTCCCGCGCGAGATCGGTGGCATCATCTGGTTCGCCAACGACGACGGCAACATGGCAGCCTATACGCCCATCTATTGTAGTTCCACTCGGCAGCCCGAGTGCTATAACACACCGGGAGCCGATGACGTGACGTTCTCCGACAAGAACGCATTCTGGGTCTGCAACTGGGTGAGCAATATGGTATACCCCCGTTATTCGCAGATGTTTCCAACACTGAAAGCCGTGCGCGACTCGCTCGACAATTCCTATTTCGCTAACCAAAAGATTGTTGAAGACAAAGCTCTCGCCCTACACTCCAAGAATCCTGCCGAGGCCGTTTATTTCCTCAACAACTACGGCATAGAGAAAGCCCAGCAGATGCTGGAGCGATGGAAGCAGCTCGGATGGCACATGGTGGTGAAGTTCAACGACATGGTGGTGAAACCCGAGGAGAACGGACGATTCCTGCGCACGGAGACAGGGCTCGGAGCAAAGGTCACACGAACGGGCTATCCCGAGAAGGTGGCTAAGCAACTCATTCAGACCACCGACGGACGGTTTGCGACCCCCGACTGGAAATAGCATCTCGTGTTTTTCGTAAATAATGAACAGTATGAAGAAAACAGCGTTTATCATCACGTTTGCCATGATGGCGTGTGCCACAGCCCTCGCCGCATCGCCATTAGATCTGAAAGACATCACCGACGGGAAGTATCAAGCCAGCCAGTTGCGCACCGTGACAGCTCTTCCCGATGGTGAGCAATATGCACAAATCAGCGACGATGGCCTTCGCGTGGAGTCCTTTTCCTACAAGACAGGAGCAAAAACGGGCGTCCTGTTCGATGTCACCGCAACGAAGGGTGAGCGTGTTCAGGGCTTTGACAATTATATCATGTGCCCCAACGGCCGAAAAATGCTCATTCAGACAAATACCCAACGCATTTATCGGCGTTCGTTTAAGGCAGTCTACTATATCTACGACATTCAGACCAAACACATGGACCGACTATCCGACTACGGTCCTCAGCAAGCACCTGTCTGGAGCAACGACGGACAGTATGTGGCCTTCGTCCGCGACAACAACATCTTCCTTGTAAAGCTACTCTACGACAATGCCGAGAGCCAGGTGACGACCGATGGCAAGCAGAATGCCATCATCAACGGAGTCCCCGACTGGGTGAACGAGGAGGAGTTCGGATTTAACAGCGCACTTACGTTCAACGCTGACGGCACTATGATTTGCTGGGTGCGATACGATGAGTCGCAGGTGCCAGAATATACGCTCCAGCAGTTTAAAGGCAGCTATCCCTCGGTAAACGAGAACCGACTTTACCCGAGAACCTATACTTACAAATATCCTAAGGCCGGAGAGCGAAACGCGACTCTGTCAGTGCATTCCTTTGACATCAAGAGCCGACAAACACGAGAACTACAGGTCCCGCTCAACGCTGACGGTTACATTCCCCGTATCAAAGCCACGACCGATGCCGCCAAGGTGATTGTCTATACGATGAATCGCCATCAGGACGAATTGTGTATCTACGGTGTCAACCCCAGCTCCACCGTCGCCCAGCTGCTCATCAAGGAGCATGTCGACAGATATGTAAAGGAAGAGGCCATCGACAATATTCAGATTACTGACTCTCACATTATCTTGCCAAGTGACCGAAACGGAAAAATGCAGCTTTACCTCTACTCATTGACAGGACAGTTGCAGCGTACGCTCACCAACGGCAACGAGGTGACCGACTTCTACGGCTACGATGAGAAGACTGGCAATACCTTTTACCAGACGACTGGTGATACGCCGATGAACCGACAAGTATGTGTAACCTTTGGTAACGGTAAAACGCAGGTCTTGTGCGGTCGCGAAGGATGGAATACGGCCATGTTCAGCTCCGACTATAAGTATTTTATCGGAATGTGGAGCGACATGCGCACCCCCTACGAATATGCCACCTACTTGTCGAATGGTAAGAAGCAGTCCTCACTCCTTGACAACAGCAAGCTCAGGAGCCAACTATCGGCCATTCAGATGCCTCAGAAAGAGTTCTTTACCCTGAAGACCTCCGAAGGCGTGGAACTTAACGGTGTGATGCTCAAACCTTCCGACTTCAATTCTTCAAGGAAGTATCCCGTCATCATGTGGCAATATAGCGGTCCTGGCAGCCAACAGGTTGTCAATTCATGGAACCTTGGCTCAATGGGCGGCGGTGCCCTCTACGATTCATGGCTAGTAGAGCAGGGATTCATCGTGGTCTGCGTCGACGGACGAGGCACTGGCGGACGTGGAGCCGATTTCGAGAAATGTGTCTACAAACATCTCGGCGAGCTCGAAGCCCGTGACCAAGTGGAGACCGCACTTTGGCTCAGCCGCCAGTCGTTTGTCGATAGCAACCGCATCGGTATCTGGGGGTGGAGCTACGGTGGCTTCTGCACATTGATGAGCATGAGCGAGGGTAGGGGAGTCTTCAGGGCTGGTGTCGCCGTCGCCCCACCCACCGACTGGCGTTTCTACGACACTATCTACACCGAGCGCTTTATGCGGACACCCCAGGAGAATGTTGCAGGCTACGACGTAAACCCCATTCAGTGGGCACCGAAGCTTCACGGCTCACTCCTTCTCTGCCATGGCCTTGCTGATGACAATGTGCACGTGCAGAACACTTTTGAGTATACAGAGGCGTTGGTGCAGGCCGACAAGGATTTCCGCATGAATGTCTACACAAACCGCAATCACAGCATTTACGGAGGCAATACAAGGAATCATCTGCTCCGGCAGATAGCCCAGCATTTTATCGATAATATGAAATAAACCTTCTTTTTCTATGGCCGGATGACAGGATATTACTTATCCTGACCTTTGGTCAGAATCCATTAAAATATCACTTCTATGAAAAAACTACTATTAGGTGACGAGGCCATTGCCCAAGGGGCATTAGATTCAGGATTGAGCGGTGTATACGCATATCCTGGAACTCCTTCGACGGAAATCACGGAGTTCATCCAAAACTCCCCATTAGCTGCCCAGCGCGGTATCCATCGACGTTGGGCAACCAACGAGAAAACAGCTATGGAGGCTGCATTAGGTATGTCGTTCATGGGAAAACGTGCTCTCGTCTGTATGAAGCATGTGGGGCTCAACGTGTGTGCCGACCCGTTTGTCAACTCCGCCATGACGGGTACCAACGGCGGCATCGTGGTTCTCGTGGCCGACGACCCATCGATGCACTCCTCGCAAGACGAGCAAGACTCTCGTTTTTATGGCAAGTTTGCCATGATTCCCACACTTGAGCCAAGTAACCAACAGGAAGCCTACGACATGATGGCCTTCGCATACGATTATAGCGAACGCTTGAAGCTCCCCGTCTTGATGCGCGTCACTACACGTATGGCACATAGCCGTGCAGTAGTTGAGGTGATTGACGAGCCACGTCCCGAAAATCCTATGAACTACGACGCAGTTGCAGCCAACTGGGTACTGCTGCCCGTCAATGCTCGTCGTCGCAACGACATGGTCACAGCCCAGCAAGTCGAACTCGAGAGAGATGCCGAGAGAAGTCCGTACAACCGCTATTTTGAAGGTAGTGACCACTCGATGGGCGTCATCGCCAGCGGTATCGGTTACAATTACCTTATGGAGTGCTACCCTGACGGCTGTCCATTCCCTGTACTGAAAATAAGCCAATACCCGCTGCCCAAGGATCTCATCCGCAAGATGACCGCTTCGTGCGAGAGTGTCATTGTTGTCGAGGAGGGACAACCCTTCATCGAAGAGCAGTTGCGTGGCATCATGCCTGGCAATGCCATTGTGAAGGGAAAACTCAGCGGCGAGTTGCCACGGACAGGCGAACTGACACCCGACCTCGTGCGCAAGGCACTTGGTCTATCCGCCACTGACACTTATGCACCAAGCCAGACTGTGGTGCCTAGACCGCCAGCATTGTGTCAGGGATGTGGCCACCGCGATGTTTACACAGCTCTGAACAAGGTTCTCAACGAGTATCCCCATGCCCGCGTTTTTGGCGACATCGGATGTTACACGCTCGGCTTCCTACCACCATATAAAGCCATCCACAGCTGTGTAGATATGGGGGCCAGCATCACAATGGCCAAGGGTGCAGCCGATGCCGGACAGTGGCCTTCGGTGGCAGTCATCGGCGACTCCACGTTCACTCACAGCGGCATGACCGGATTGCTCGACGCTATTAACGAGAATGCCGACATTACCGTCATCATCAGCGACAACCTCACTACAGCTATGACAGGTGGACAAGATTCTGCCGGCACTAATAAGTTTGAAGCCATCTGCCGGGGCCTCGGTATCGATGATAGTCACCTCAAGGTTGTCGTCCCCTTGCCAAAAAACATGGCTGAGATCACACAAACCATCCGCGACGAGATCAACTACCATGGCACAAGCGTCATCATCCCGCGCCGCGAGTGTATGCAGACACTACAACGTCATTTGAAACAAAAGAAATTACAGGAGGATAGGAAATGAAAACAGACATCATTCTTTGCGGTGTGGGAGGACAAGGCATCCTCTCTATAGCAACTATCATTGGCGAAGCAGCCATGAAGGAGAACCTATACATCAAGCAGGCTGAAGTGCACGGCATGTCGCAGCGTGGCGGCGACGTGCAGAGCAACTTGCGCATCTCGTCGACCCCTATCAACAGCGATCTCATACCACTCGGAGGTGCCGACGTCATTATTTCCATGGAACCCATGGAAGCCTTGCGTTACATTCCCTATCTGTGCAAAAACGGCTGGATAATCACATCGGCAACACCTTTTGTCAACATCCCCAACTATCCCGACATCGAGGCCATAAAAGCAGAGTATGCGCGGCTGCCTCATGTCATTATGCTTGACATCGAAGCTTTGGCCAAGGATAATTCCGTGCCACGTTCGGCCAACGTCATACTGCTCGGAGCAGCCCAGCATGCTCTCGGCATCGACTATGAAAAACTCGAGGCAGCCATCCGCCGTGTCTTCGCACGAAAGGGAGACGCTGTCGTCGAGGCCAATATCAAGGCTCTTGCCGTAGGACGCCAAGCACAGTGAGCAACCCTTTAACGCACTATTATCATGAGAGCAACCCCTATCAGTAAAGAGACCATCGACGGTCTCATCACCCAATTTGGAATACAAGACTTTGCTAAGGCCACCATCCGCGAGGTGAAGATGGTGGCCTCCGAGGCTGAGAAGGCGTCGGGTGTGGAGTTCATCAAGATGGAGATGGGAATTCCCGGACTGCCTGCTGCCGCAGCAGGTGTAGAAGCTCAGGTGCGTGCCCTACAGGACGGCATCGCCCACAGCTATCCCAATATTCAGGGTCTGCCCGAGCTCAAGCGTGAAGCCTCACGCTTCGTTAAGGCATTTATAGACGTGGACATCGCTCCAGAATGTTGCATTCCTGTCTGCGGCAGCATGCAAGGAACCTTCGCCTCTTTCCTCACATGCTCACAGACCGACCACGCGAAGGACACTGTCCTCTTCATTGACCCAGGCTTCCCCGTCCAAAAGATGCAGCTGCAGGTCATGGGCGTCAAATACCAGACATTCGATGTCTACAATTACCGAGGTGACAAACTCCGCGACAAACTCGAGAGCTACCTCGCTCAGGGCAACATCTGTAGTATCGTCTACAGCAACCCCAACAACCCCTCCTGGATATGCTTCAATGAGGAAGAACTGCGCACAATCGGTACTTTGGCCACCCAGTATGATGCTATTGTGATGGAAGACCTTGCTTACTTTGCCATGGACTTTCGCAAAGACCTCAGCACTCCCTTTGCGCCTCCATATCAGCCCACTGTCGCACGCTACACCGACAATTATATCCTGCTCATCAGCGGAAGCAAAGCCTTCAGCTATGCAGGCGAACGCATTGGCGTTACATGTATCGCTGACAAACTCTACCATCGGCACTATGACGACCTCGCCGTACGTTATGATGGACTTCCCTTTGGGCCTGTCTTCTCAACACGCATGCTTTACGCTCTTTCGTCTGGCACAAGCCATAGTGCACAGTATGCCATGGCAGCCATGCTCAAGGCAGCATCCGACGGCACTTACAACTTCCGCCGCGAAGTCAGCATCTACGGTGAGAGAGCACACAAACTGAAGGACATCTTCTGCCGTCACGGATTTCATGTCGTCTACGACAAAGATCTCGACGAACCCATTGCTGATGGATTCTATTTCACTATTGGCTATAAGGACATGACGAGTGGACAGCTGGCCCACGAACTGATGTACTACGGTGTCAGCGCCATCTGTCTCGTCACCACAGGCAGCCAACAGGAGGGACTTCGCGTGTGCACATCGTTCATCGAAGACCATCAGTATGATCTCCTCGAGCAGCGTATGAGCATCTTCCAGGAAAACAATTCCTGACGAAGCCCTTGCTCTCTTAATTTGCCAAGTAAATAAGAGTAGTATTATCATTAATCGTGTTAATAGAACGAATAATGATTTTTAACGTGAGTTCGATGTAAGA
>DEJE01000015.1 GCA_002353205.1 Prevotella sp. UBA2756
CTATTTTGACACACCCTCTTTTGTGGTGTTGTGGTTGTTCGTGTTTACTGGTGCTGTTCGCGCAGCAGGTCGTTGACGGTCTTCACGGGGTTGAACGTGCTGAGTGGCACTTCCACGAAGACAGTGTTCCAGTTGCTCATGGCTCCGTTCCACAGTCCGGGCAGTTCGAGTGCTTTGAGCTCGCGTCCGTTCTTGCTCTTGGACGAGATGAATCCTGTTGTGGGATCGACGAAGTCGGGTAGGTTGAAGTGCTGTCCCTGATAGTCCTTCACAGCGCAGACGAGGTCGACGGGGTTGAAGTGTGTTCCCGAAGTGAACATGCGTGTGTAGGCTTCGTTGCTCTTGTCGATCTGGCTGCTTTCGAGGATCTGCGGGCTGACGGTTCCGTCCTGGTTGTAGGTGAGGAAGGGTCCGCCTCCGGGCTCGCCCACGTTCTTCACCATTCCGCAGACGCGCATAGGCCTGTTGAGCTTCGCGCGCAGATAGTCGGCTGTGATTTGTGTTGTGGTTGCTGGTTTGCAGCAGAGACCGTTCTCTACAAAGTCGGCTATCTCTTTGAGCTCGTCGGCACTGACGCCGGCATCGAGCTTACGCAGACAGTCGAAGGCTTTCTGCTGCAGTGTGACGAGCACGCCTGCAATGAGTTGTTTGTACTCCACGGTGTCGGCCTTCAGTCGGTCGGGCACCACGTTGTCGATGTTCTTGATGAAGACCACGTCGGCCTTGATGTCGTTGAGGTTCTGTATGAGAGCGCCGTGTCCGCCCGGCCGGAAGAGCAGCGAACCGTCATCGTTGCGGAATGGCGTTCCGTCGGCATTGGCAGCGATGGTGTCGGTGCTGGGCTTCTGCTCTGAGAAGGAGATGTCGTAGCTGATGCCGTATTTCTCGGCCAGCGCGTCTTTCTTCTCGGCCACTTTCTTCTCAAAGAATTCCATGTGCTCGTGGGATACGGTGAAGTGCACACGTGCCTCGCCGTCGGATGCGGCATAGAGTGCAGCCTCCACGAGATGCTCCTCCATCGGGGTGCGTGCATCGTCGCCATAGCGGTGGAAGAGGAGCATGCCCTTGGGCAGCTGTCCGTAGTTGAGGCCCTCGGGAGCGAGCATGTTGGATGCGACAGCTTTGTAGTTACCGTCGGCGATGAGCTGGCTGATGCTCTTTCCTTCGTTGCGTCGGCATGCTTCGTCGAGTGCTCCGTAGAAAGCGAAGCTCTCAATGTGTGCGAAGAAGATTTTCTCGAAGTCGGTGGTAGGCACGTCGTAAGGCGCGCTGACAAAAGCAAACATGTCCTTGAACATGCGGCTGGCGGCTCCGCTGGCAGGCACGAACTTGACGATGGTGTGTCCGTCGGCCTTATACTTCTCCCATGCGGCGATGTATGCCTTGCGCTCTTCGTCTGTTGGTGCCATGATGCCGTTGCCCACAGCAGCTGCGGCTTCGAGCTTGAGGAATGGGAATCCGGTCTTGAACTGTTCAAGTTGCAGTTTGATTTGTTCTTCAGTGATGCCTTTTTGGGCGATCTGTCTGAGGTCTTGTTGTGAAAGCATAAATATTTGTTTTAAGGGTTAGCATGTTTAAGGCGTACAAATATAGTCAGATTTTTTGTAACGGCCGCATTTTTGTACCGTTTTTTTCGTTTTTTTTATTTTGCCGTTGTTTTCGGACTGCGTCGGTCGCGCTTGTAGCTGCGATAGTCGTCCGTCGGTATTTCGACGTCGGGTTCGGCCAGCATGCCCTCGCGCGGCAGCGCGAAGCAGAGATAACGAATGGCGAGTCCGCGTGCCATCCACATACTCTCGTAGTAGGTTTGGATGGAGGTGGGAAGGCCGGCCGGGCCCGAGGCCCCTCTCCAACTCCCCCGAGGGGGAGAGTATAAAGCCGAGGCTTTCTGAGAGCCTTCCCCCTCGGAGGGCTCGGATGAGCCGTAGAGGTCTTCTGTACTGATGAGGACCTGGAAGTGGTTGCACTGAGCCACGTAGGTTGTGTAGGTGAAGAGGAAGTTGGAGTCGGTTTTCAGGTGGATGAGGCCCCCGTCGATGAGGAAGCTGCGGTAGCGTTGCAGGAAGAAGGTTGAGGTGAGGCGCTTGTGCGGGTTCTTCATCTGCGGGTCGCTGAAGGTGAGCCATATTTCGTGCACCTCGTCAGAGTCGAAGAAACGGTCGATGATCTCGATGTTAGTGCGCAGAAAAGCAACGTTTTTCAGACCTTCGCGCAGGGTTTGTGTGGCACCTGTCCACATGCGTGCGCCTTTGATATCGACCCCGATGAAGTTCATCTCAGGGTAGAGCTTTGCCAGCCCCACGGTGTATTCGCCCTTGCCACATCCCAGTTCGAGAACGATGGGGTTTTGGTTGTGGAAATAGTCTTCGTGCCATCGGCCCTTCATCGTGAAGGGTTTCTCGTCGATGACGGAGTAGGGGTACTGGAACACATTCTCGTATTGCTCCATGTCGGCGAACTTCGCCAGTTTTCCTTTGCCCATAGTGTGTACGTCGTTTTGTTTGCAAAGGTAATGAAAATCTACGAAAGCAGAAAACAGGGAGTGCAATATTTCTTCCGAAATCGCCTTTCCGTACGTTTCGTCGTGCGCTAGACGCACTTGCTGGAGCTGCAAGATGTTGATTTACATGAAGAAAACCGTGTTAAAAAAGCAAAAAGCATCAATTAAATATATAATGCTACTGTTTTTCTTCGTACTTTTGCACATAAATATGCAAGTTGCTTTCATTAACTTCAGTTTGGGAACAACAAATATAATAATGTCTCGGTAAGGCATTGTCAGAGTTTTTGATTTTTCGGAAAACAAATCAATATGAGAAGAAAAGCAACATTCTTTTTAGCAACAGTCCTGCTCTGCATGGTGCAGAATGCAGGTGCTTGGGAGGGTGAAGGAACGGAGGACGATCCGTATCTCATCCAAACCTACGACGACTGGGTTGAGCTTGTCGACAGGCTCAACTATGGTAAAAGCGTGAAAGGCGAAGTGTTCCGCATGACGGCCGACATCGACACCGAAGGGCAGACGGCGGGTGCGCAGGAAGCTCATCCGTTCGACGGCATCTTCGACGGTGACGGCCACACGCTGAGCTACAGCAAGGGCAGCAGCAGTGTGTTTGCCCTGGAGCGTTGCGCTCCGTTCCGCTACGTCAGCGGTGCTACGATCCGCCACTTGCGCACAACGGGTGCCATCCACACGGTGCAGCAATATGCGGGTGGAATCGTGAGCATGGTCAACGGCTCCGGTCGTACGATGCTCACCGACTGCCATTCGGATATGGAGATCGTTGCCCACGATGTGTCGAATGCCGCCCACGGCGGTTTGGTGGGAGCTGTCAACACAGGCAGCCTCGTCGTGGAGCGTAGTTCATTCACCGGCACGTTCACGGGCAACAACAGCGCCGGTATGGTTGGTTGGTCGAACGTCGACATCACCATCCGCAACAGCATGGTAGACTTCTCGCATCCCGTCATCGTCACGGGCGGCCGCACGTTTGCGCGCATGGCCGGCGGCGCTACGGCTACGCTTGTTGACTGCTACTTCACGGAGGCTGTGGAACGCATCGACGGCTCTGAGCTGCAGGGCGAGTGTGTGTTCGACAAGATCATTGTTCCCGAAGGCTGTTCGTACGAGTTCGAGAGCGAGCCCACAGTGAACTACAACGGCAAGGAATACTGGAAGAGCGGTGCCCGTGTGAAGCTCACGGCGCCCGACGGTGTGCCTTTCGACCACTGGGACACGGGTATGACGGGCTGCTACATCAACGACCCTTGGCTCCGCAGCGGCAGTCACACGATTGTCGACGTGAAGCATACTCCGCTTTTCAACATTGCCACGTCGATGCCTGATGCGAAGACGAACCACACGTTCTATGGCGTGAAGTATCGATACCTCTCCAAGACAGACTATCACCTCTACCTCTCTGACGAGACGTGCCGCGAGAAGAGCTGGAAGTTGGACGGCGACGGTTACCTGGTGACGTACGACAAGGACGGCGACAAGCTGTTCATCACGGCTATCGTGGGCTATGAATCGGGCCTGAACAACAATTTCGACGGCTCTTGGCCTTGGCAGACCGCCTTTGAGGGCACCATCCTTCAGAACGACAACCTGGGGAGCACCAACGACCGCACGCACCTCGGCGTCATCGCCCCGCGTGCCTTCAAGGGCTGCACTGAGCTGAAGAACCTGGCCTTCCAGAGCGATGCCGGCAATGCGTTCTACACCGTTGTCCACCAGCCTGACTTCGTCATCGGCGAAGAAGCCTTTGCCGACTGTCCCAACCTGGAGCGGTTCATACTGATGTACTACAACCGTACGGGTTCGGACAAATGGGAGGTGATGCCTCCCTCATGGATTATCGATATTGCCGACAATGCCTTCGATGGTTCCGACAAGTGCCACATCATGGTGGATCCGTCGGTCTATCAGGACTATCTGAGCAACGACGAATGGAGTGCATACTGGAACCGGCTGTCGCTCTACATGAAGGCTGACGCCGACATGAAGGTGAACGGCGCGGTGTACAGCTATATGCGCAACTCGAAGGGCGAGGCTGTGAAGAACAATGCCGCGGGGCATGAGGCGCTGATGCAGACGCTGCGCTTCTGGAACGCCGACTACGTGCGTTTCAATGCTGCCAGCCTGCTTGCCGAGCTGAACAAGAAGAACATCTGGTACACTCAGGTAACGGGTGTTGACAACAGCAGTCTCTCGAGCGACGGCACCATGCGCATCTACAACGACCCCGGTTCGTACTATAATTACAAGACCATCGCCATCGGTGAGAATGCCTTTGAGGGCAACGAGAACCTGAAGGCCATAGAGTTCTGGCAGACCAACGGCCGTTCGGAGAACTCATATAACGAACTGAAGATGGTGATTCAGAACGGTGCGTTCAAGAATTGCAAGAACCTGAAGGAGCTGCGGATGTTCTACTATGTACAGGACGGCGACGATCATTGGGAGTCGCTGGGTCCGGAGAATGTCATTCCGGGCGACAACATCTTCGGTGAGCCACCCTTCGACGAAAACTCCGGCGTACCGTCGCCAGAGGAAACCGAAGCCATGGTAGCAGTTCATCCTTCGGACTTCAAGATTCTCGTTGCGAGCGATCGCATGAACGAGTTCCTGAGCGACCCGAACTGGTTGCCCTACGCAGCCTATCTTGAGCCGGTGGAGTGGGGCGTGGAGAGCGAAAGCGACTTCAATCGAGACGGTCTGACCTACGCTTACATGACCAACCCCGGTGGCATCCGGCAAACATCGCAGACGGTGAGCCAGGATGTGTCGTGGTGGACGGTGCCCCGTATCGGCGTTGAAGTGATCGAAACATTGCTGACACTGAAGTCGGTCTATTCAAGCTACAAGGCATATAGCGCCTTTAAAGCCGCTTGGGACGAACTGTCGGAATTGGCCAGGAACGGCACTCACTTGAAAGATATTGCAAAGACTCCCGATTTGCTGAGGAATTATCTGTTCACAAAGAACTATGATGGTATGAGACAGGTCCTGAGAACCTTTGAGGGTAAAACGTTCGACGGTTTAGGTTTTTCTGTACTCAACAAAAGTGAGGACTACGGCGTATTTAAAGCACTTATAGAGTGCGGTCTGATGAACAAGGAGCAAGAGCTGGTTCTGTTAGGAACCATTGCTAATATGAACGAAAAGCAACTCTATAATGCAGCATCAGTCGTTGCGCAGTACGGAGATATTGCCGTATTGACGTTAGGGGAACGAGCTTCAACGTTGCGACAATCTGTCTCTAAGCTGATCAGAGATTTTACCGGACATGCCCTTGGTGCAGAACTGCTGGCAACAGGCCCTGCCGGTATGGCTGCTATCACCGGTTTGTACTCATCCGGTCAGCTGAACGAATACTGCAACACCGAGTATCTGAAGAAAGGTATGCGGGAGAACATCCTGAGCAACATCCATCAGGTGGGGGCTGTTGGCGGCGGCTATGTCTTTACCACGCCTCAGAAGAACATCGTCTACCATACGTATATAAAAGAGGTGTCGGACGACGTGAAGGACGCCGTCATCATGGCTGGTACTGACAAGGGGCAGGGGAAGAACGCCTCAGCGCGGACGATGGCCATGCTGAAGAAAGCCTTCCAGAACAAGAAGAACCTCGAGACGGTGTCGTTCAGCGAGAACAATGTCTCTACCAACGAGTCCATGCCGATGCTGCTGACGATTCCTGACTCAGCCTTCGTCGGCTGTTCCAACCTTCGCGAGCTGAACCTTCTGCTCAAGACGAAGGACAACGGTACCTACGCGCTCGGTCCTGAGAGCTTCATCCTCGGGGGCGACAGCATCTTCGCCGGACTCGACCCGAAGAAATTCCACATCCGCATCGATGCTTCGCGCAAGCAGGACTTCCTCGACAGCGAGTCATGGAAGCCCCTGGAGAAGTTCTTCGTCTACGACAATGCCAAGCCCGCGAGCCACTATAATGAGTACGGCGCACAGTATGCCTACTCCTACGAGAACGGCACCGTGCAGAAGGTGCACAAGGTGAGCGGCCACAAGATTGAACATACCGTCGTTGTCGGCGCAACGGATAAGGAAAATGAGTATCTGCTGAGCAAGCACCAGGGCGCACTGAAGCTCTGCAACGACATCGGCGAATGGAATAACTTCCAACTCGACGCAGTGAAGGCCGGCGCCTTCAAGGGAAACAAGGACCTGCGTGTGGTGAACTTCACCGACCTCTACGGCCAGGGTGCCTACGGAACATGCTACACCGGACTCGACGTGACGCTCGAAGACTCTTGCTTCGCCTTCTGTCCAAACCTTGCCAACATCGACATGCTCTACCTCGTCACCGACGGCGACAACCATATCGACGCCATCACGCCCCAACAGGTGAAGATCGGCAAGGGCGTGTTCCACGGAACGGACGCCGTTATCAAGATGCTGCCGCAACAGGTTGCCCTCTTCGAGGCCGACTCCGCATGGACAGCCTACAAGGATCGCTTCCGCCCCTGCATCATACACGAGGGAGACGAGGGCGTTCTCGCTGCTCTGCAGCCGATGTCCTACTACGACATGGCTGCCACAGGCAACGACCCAAGCTACTGGAAGGAATATATCGACCTGATGCGTATCGCCGGGGCCGGCTTCTCCTGGCTCAACGGCCGCTTTACTGCAGAGAAGGATGACCTTCGCTCGTTCGGCAACTTCAAGTACTTCGGGTCGGTAGGCCTCGACTACGTGGGCAAGAACTGGTTCGACGGCTGCTACCGTCTGAGCAACATCACCCTTCCGTCGACCATCAAGACCATTCAGGAACACGCCTTCAAGAACTGCACAGCGCTCAGCGAGATCGAGATTCCCGCCTCTGTGAAGTCTATCGAACCAGAGGCTTTCGTGGGATGTACGGCCTTGAATACCGTTATCGTGCGTGGTGACGATCCTGCCGACCTGCGCTTCCAGGCCCTTCCGAAGAATCAGGGACTGAAGATCTATGTCCCGAAAGGCAAGGTGAACCTGTACAAGAGCAAATGGATTGACTATGCCAGCTACATCGTCAGCATCGACGAGCTTCCCGTCATCAAGCATGTGGTGACGACAAAGGTCGGCGAACTGGCCGAGAAGCTTGATCTGACGGCTGAAAGCTCCTCCATCTACATGGCCAAACAGCTCCGCTATCTTGGCGGCAACTACTCCAAGTACGACTCACTGACCGTCAGCGGTCCGCTGAACAACCTCGACCTTGCCGTCCTTCGCTACATGTCTGGTTGCGATGCCTATACGAACAACGGTCGTCCCACCGATGGTCAGCTCCGCTACCTGAACCTGTACGATGCGTCACTGCAGAAGGATCAGGATAACTTCTACTGCGAAGTGGGCGGTTCCAACTACCGTACCAACTACGACAACTGGATTCCTCCCTACGCCTTCTACAAGTGCGACAAGCTGGAGACGGTGATCCTTCCGAAGAACACCGTCCACATTTCCGAAGAAGCGTTCCGCGATGCCTCTTCGCTCAGGCAGGTTGCCGTGTGCAGCAACGCATCGATCAGCTCGTCAAACGTCATCGGCAGCAGCTTCCACGTTCTGAACCTTCCGCTTGATGAGATGGTGTTCTACTCGGACAAAGCCGCAACGAGTGACGCCAACGAGCCTTGGGGAGAGACCATCAACCAGGTCTACACGCTTAATTCGCAGCTTGGCGACTATCTCGGCGATGCAGGACTGATGAACAGCGCCATGTCGGTTTCCGCTCCGTTTAAGGACGATGCCGCCGTGCACGCTCTGGCAAAGAAAGGATTCTTCTTCCCCAGCAGCTACTTCACTCTCAGGAACGTGGAGGGCATCTTCAACCAAGAACTCGACGTTCCGCTGACGCGCATGGATGACTTCTGGCAATTCGTGGGTGTGAAGAAGCTGGATAGCACCTTCAGCGGTTGTGACCAGCTCAAGAGCATCACGCTTCCGGGTATGACAGAGGAAATCGGCCAGGAAGCATTCCGGGGATGTGCCTCGCTGGACACCATCCGTGTGGCCTGCGACTCTGTGCCGCAGCTTGCGCGCGATGCCTTCGAGGACCTTCCTGAGAACTTTGTCATCCTCGTTCCCAGCGACAGGTGCAAACGCTACCGCGAGGCATGGGAGCAGTATGCCGACCATATCAACGCCGACAATGCCTTCTATTCCGACGGCGACCTTATCACCGTGGAGCTGACCGAGCCAAACACGCTTGCCGAGAAGCTCGGTCTGACGGTGACAACCGACAGTAAAAGCTCCGTATGGGCGCACGACTACCAGTACGTCACGTCCATCCGCGGCGACTACAGCAACGTTCACAAGCTGAGAGTCGTAGGTCCCATATCGGGTCAGGACCTCAGTGTGATACGATACCTCGCCGGATTCTGTCCTTGGACGAACACCCGCAGCACCTTCGCACCGCTGGAGTACGTCGACCTGTACGATGCCGAGCTGAGGGCGAGCGACTTCGCCGTAGCCTCCGACATGTTCTGGAAGACAACGCGCGTGGTGAAGGTCGAGAGCGACAACGTGCTGCCGGCATACTCATTCCTGCAGTGCTACAACCTCAAGACGCTCATCCTGCCCAAGACTTGTAAGGAAGTGAAGAGCCGCGCACTGCAGCAGTGCGAGGCATTGGAGACGCTCGTCGTGGGCGACGACTGCGAAGAGTTCAACTGGGACGCCCTCGACGACGACGCATCGCTCGAACGTCTGTATATCCTGTCGAAGAAGAAACTCGAGATTGGCTCTGAGTTCGCCGTGTGGCGCTGGCTGTGCAACAACTACAACCCCACGTTCGACGCCTTCTACGTTCGTCCCTCGCTCTATAATGATTACCTTCGCGACAGCGACTACACCGGGTCGTCGTGGCAGCGCACGAACAACGTGTCGAAGGGCATCTTCACCGATGATGAGTCGTTCTGTGCTTTTGCAGCCCACGGCGCCGCCACACGCGACGATCTGACGAAGATCACGAGCGTTGACGGATGGTTCTCGAGCCATCCTCTTGTCAGGACGATGGAGCCGCTGCGCTATACGTCGGTAACCGCACTCAATAAGAAGGACTTTGCGAAGCTCTCAAAGCTGGAGCGTGTTGCGATGCCCGCATCGTTGCAGAGAGTTGAGGATGGGCTCTTCACAGACTGCAAGTCACTACACTGGGTTGACTTCATGGATTGTCGCACGGGCAGTCCGCTTTCGGGTGAGCTCACAGGTAACGTGAAGTCGAAAATCGGCCTTTCTGAGGATGCACTGCTCTACATGCCGTGGAGTGTCGGCGACAATACCGAGGCTAATGTGGTGACTGGTGCAGAAGGTAGCTTGCACAGCCGCTACTATAAGTTAAGCGACGCTTGGGACTACGACGTCCCCTACGCCTTCAAGACCGATTTCACTCGTCTCTCGCGTCAGCTTTTGAAGAATGTGGCCACAACCATCTGCCTGCCCTACAAACAGCAGATTCCCTACGACACGAAGGCTTACAAACTGACACAGCGCCGTGGACGCGAACTTGTGTTCACACAGGTTGACAGTGATATGGAGGCTCTGCATCCTTACCTTCTCGTAAGTGGCGGTCGCAACTACGTCATCAACAACTTTGCGACTGATGTGCCGGCCAGTGGTCCGCAGCTCATAGGTCAAGATGTAGAAGTGCTCGGTGGTACGTTACGCGGTACGCTCGTGCGTGTCAATGCGCAAACCGCCGTTGACATGGAAGCCCGCACGCTCAACCCGTCGACCATGAAATGGGATTTGGTGACGGTGAATGGGAAGGTGACATCAAACACATTGCTCATGCCCTTCTCTGCATTCATGCTGATGCCGGGTGTGACCAGTCTTGTGGCCACTAAGCTTGAGGACAATGAAGAAAGTTCAACGCCCACCGACATCGACACGATTACTACCATAGACAATGACGGCATGGAGCGCTACTACGACCTGCAAGGCCATCCTGTCCAAGGCAAGCCCTCGCAGCGCGGCGTCTACATCCGTGACGGCAAGAAGGTGATTGTGAAATAGTAGAATCTCTTTTTCGAGGTGTGAGGATTATTCCTCGCACCTCGAATTTTTTTCTATGTTCATCAAAAAAATGACAGTGTTAAATCAACGCCTGTTCGGAATAAGAAAGTGGTGTAAGAACGTGGTTTCCTCCCTCTGCAGGTGATGGCTTTGCAAACGCTGAATTATGCTTACAAAATAACATTTATTATACGAAATTACGGCGGGTTTTCCAAAATAAAAAGCCGACGGACGCGTACACGCGAATTATGAGAAAGTTATAAGACGCTGGAAACAAGCAGCTTGTGTTTTCTTTACATTTTTCAGGCTTCCAAAATGACTCATTCTGCACGCGAAAACGGCCCTTTTTGCTCGACAGAATGAATCATTCTGAACGGCAGAACGGGCCATTTTGCAGCGTAAAATGGGCCATTTTGAAAAACGGAAAGAAAAATCTTCATGTTTTGTCCGATTCTTTTATCAAAACAAGCGCTTCCGTCTTCGTAGAATGAAAGAAAATCTATACCCGTTTTTTTGGTATGAAATATTTACAAAGCATCACACATATCTATTCAAAATCTTAGTCATAGTACTAAGATTTGAATTTGAAAGATTGGCTTTCTCTACGGCCGCCGATTCTCGATTGCCTTTCCCCGAAGGCGGCGACTTTCAGTTCTTCGACGAGCAAAGCGAATGGAACTCGGTTACATGCGGAGCAACTCTTTATACCGAACTCACGTTAAATTAGAAAAAAGGTGGAACGCACATGTGCAAGCGTTCCACCTTTTCGTTTATGAATGAAGAATTTGTTACTCGATGACGACGGTCGTCCAGCCGTGCTTGTCCTCTATGGTACCGTACTGGATGCCTCTTAGTGTGTCGTAGAGCTTCTTCGACATGGGTCCGGGCTTGCCGTCCTCGCTGAAGACATAGCTCTTTCCGGTCTCCACATCGTCGATTCGTGAGATGGGACTGATGACGGCCGCTGTTCCGCAGGCTCCCGCCTCCTCAAAGGTAGCGAGCTCTTCCTCGGGAATGGGTCTGCGCTCGACCTTCATGCCGAGGTCTTCGGCGACCTGCATGAGGCTCTTGTTGGTGATGCTGGGCAGGATGCTGGTGGATTTCGGTGTGATGTAGGTGTTGTCCTTGATGCCGAAGAAGTTGGCAGCTCCGCACTCGTCCATGTATTTCTTCTCCTTGGCGTCGAGATAGAACTCGCAGGCGTAGCCCAGGTCGTGAGCTTTCTTGTTGGCAAGCATGGATGCGGCGTAGTTGCCTCCGACCTTGAAGGTGCCCGTTCCGAGTGGTGCTGCGCGGTCGTATTCGCGTATGATGACGTATGGATTGGTAGAGAATCCTCCCTTGAAGTAGGGTCCCACGGGTGTGACGAAGATGAGGAATAGGTACTCCTTGGCTGGATGTACTCCCACTTGTGCGCTGGTTCCGATGATCAGTGGGCGCAGGTAGAGGGTTGCCCCGCTCTCGTAGGTGGGAATCCACTCCTGGTTGAGTCGCACCACCTTCTTGGCCATCTCCATGAACAGCTCTGTGGGCACTTCGGGCATGAGTAGGCCGCGGCATGTGCGTTGCAGCCGGGCGGCGTTTTCGTCGGGCCTGAAGAGTCGTACCTTGCCGTCGGGACAGCGGTAAGCCTTGAGTCCTTCAAAGCCTTCTTGTCCGTAGTGGAGGCTTGTAGCTGCCATGTGGAGCTTGATGTACTCGTCGGAGCACACTTCAATCTCGCCCCATTTTCCATCGCGGTAGTAACAACGAACATTGTAGTCGGTCGGCATATAGCCGAAAGACAAACTGGACCAATCTAAGTTTTTCATATCGTTGATTTTTTAATGAATCCGTGCAAAGTTACGAAATAAGTGAGAGAAACGAAAAGAAAAACACCTTTTTCTTTTCATTTCCGAGCGAAAAGTAATTTCGGCGAAGCCAGAGTTATGAAATAATTGCGATACGGCCAAAGAATAATGCATAATTTGTCTTTTCCTGAATAAGGTT
>DEJE01000001.1 GCA_002353205.1 Prevotella sp. UBA2756
AATATCTGCGGATTTTAGGTATTTCACTCGATTTTCAGTACCTTTGCAACAGTAATCAATTATTCATGTCAATGAGAAAGATAATCTCCTTACTTCTGGCGTTGGCAGCCTTCACGATTGTCAACGCTCGTTCCAAATTTACCATCACCGTGAGTAGTAATCGCCTTCAGACAATCACGGGTTTTGGCGCAGCCAGCTGCGACGGAGCCATGAAACCGTTTGGCACCGATACGGGTCCCGTAAAAAAACTCTACGGAGATGAGTCTGTTGTTGGGCTTAACATCATGCGTATGGAGATTTCTCCCAGTTTCACAGGCGACAACTGGGGCGACTACGACTGGAACGGCTCGTTACCCTCGGCCAAGATCGTGAAGGAGCGTGGTGGTATTGTTTTCGGTACGCCTTGGTCTCCACCAGGAGAGTACAAGACGAATGGTACAGCTCAGGGCGGCAATGCCGACGACCAAGGTAATCAGAGAGGTAAATTGCGGGAGGATTGCTATGATAAGTTTTTCCCCTGGTTGAATACTTTCCTGGAGTGGATGCACGATCATGGTGTCGACGTTGATGCCGTGAGCATCCAGAATGAGCCTGACTGGTGGGTCAACTATTCAGGCTGTCTCTATGATCCGGAGGATTTAGTGAAATTAGTCAAAAACTATGCTTATATGCTTGATCGCGAGAAGTATAAAGGAGTTAAACTCATCAGTGGCGAGAGTCTGGGCTTTACGCAGAACTATACCGACCCGCTGATGAATGATGCTACTTGTCGCGAGCAAATCGATATCGTTGCCGGTCACCTCTATGGACATGCTCCGCTGGACTATATGAAAAACTCGGCAAAACTTGCCAGACAATACGGTAAGGAAGTGTGGATGACGGAGCACTCGGTGTCGGACAATATCGGCGAACGTCTGCCCAACTGGAATGAGCAGTTGGAGTTTGCACGTGAGGTGAACGAGTGTATTCAAGCTGGAGGTACAGGCTATATCTATTGGTATATGCGTGCTCATTGGGCCTTTGTAAGCACCGGTGAGTCGAAGTATGGTAGTGCTAATTCGAGAAAGAATCAACTGCTGCCCCGTGCATACGTGATGTCACATTTTGCCAAGAATATCACAGGTTCCACGCTTTTGGAATCAACGAGCACCTACGATCTCACGACAAACGCCGCTCTTGAAGCTTCTGCTTTCATCAAAGGCGACTCACTCATCATCATGGCCATCAACTCCCATACATCTGATAGGGATTTCATCATCAAATTGCCTTACAGTGTTACAAGTGGCGAAATGTGGCTTTCATGGGGCAATGAGGAAGATCAACTCTGTCAGAAAGAACCCATCGAAATCGCTGAGCCTTCGCAGAAACTGACTGTCGAACTGCCTGCGCTGAGTGTTTGCACTTATATCTTCAAGATTCAGGACGATGGTACGGTCATTAAGGAACTGACGAATTCTGACAATTCCGGCTCCAAGACCTATTACGATCTACTCGGACGCCGACTTGACAAGCCCCAAGGCCTTTGTATTGAGAGATGGGCCGACGGCACTTCCAAGAAGTTGTTGATGAAGTAAAGACTTATTCAAGGTTTTCATTTTCGAACATTGACCTCATGGATATAAAATCCGTTTTCAGCAAGCGTAAAGGTAGTGCCACGACATTGGTGTGGCTTTCTGCGCTGATCATCACAGCCGTTGTGCTGCTGGTCTGCGAGCGCCATGTAATGTGGAAGATTCAAGAGCAGAATCTGTTTTTGGACACTCCGTTGTTCTTCCGCCAACAAATGGTAGTGCCTGGCGGACTGCTGACGTATGTGGGGAGTTTTCTCACCCAACTGCTGTATTACCCTGTGTTGGGAGTGGCAGTGCTATGCGTATGGTGGGGCCTTCTGTTAGAGATGATGCGACGGACGTTCCATATCAGAGAGCCCTGGTCAATGTTGCTGCTTATACCGGTATCGCTATTGCTGATTGCCAATGTCGACATGGGGTATTGGATATATCCTATCAAACTGAAGGGCTGGTACTTTGATGCTACCGTGGGAGTGACGGTCGTTGTCGCCCTCTTGTGGGCTTTCCGTTTGTTGTCAGCCCGACGAATGTGGCGACGTGTCCTTCTTGTGCTGACGACCGCTGTCGGCTATCCGTTGATCGGCTCGTATGCTCTGGCGGCAGTTGTGCTGATGGCTCTTTGGAGCTGGCGACTGGACGGCAACCGTTGGCAGGCCTTGACCGATAGCGTCATAGCCTTGCTGGCAGTGGTGGCAGTGCCTTTGCTTGCCTACCAGTATGTGTATTACCAGACGAACATGGTCAACCTGTGGTGGACAGCACTGCCTGTCTTCAAGATTCTTGAAGTGAATGCAGAGTATTACGTACCATACGTGTTGTTGGGTGCGAGCTTGGTCATTCTGGTGGTGTGTGGCAAGAAGAAAAAGAGTGTAAGTGTTGCGAAAGAAAGCCTTAAAGAATCGAAAGCTGACACGAGAAAAAAGAAGAAAGGTGCAACATCGAAGAAACTGCCAAAAGGTTGGTGGAAGAATGCCGTTGTTGCAGGAATGCTGGCAGCGATGGCGTTTGGCGTGTGGAGTGCGTGGATGAAGGACGAGAATTTCCATCGCGAGATAGCCATGGAGCGCCTTGTGGAGCAGACGCGCTGGGAAGACGTTTTGGAAGAAGCTGCCAAGCAGAAGGATATTCCGTCACGCTCGGTGGTGATGATGAGAAATCTGGCGCTGGCACGACTCGGCCGTCAGAGCACGGAGATGTATCGATACCCGAACGGCTCGAAGAAGCCTGCGTCGCCTTTCGCTCCTCCGTCATCGATGCTCGTCGGCAACATGATTTACTACCATTACGGCATGATGAACGACAGCCGCCACATGTGTATAGAAGGCGGTGTGGAGTATGGTTGGCGCGTGGAGCACCTGAAATATCTCGCCCGGTGTGCCATGATGTCAGGCGAGGTGAATGTCATGTACAAGTATACGGAGATTCTGAAGCACACCATGTTCCATGGCGAGTGGGCGAGCTGGCTGGAAACTTTGCAGCAGCAACCCGAGCTGAAGCGCAAGGACAGTGAGACGGGTCCCATCATGCACATGATGCATTATCCTGATGTTGTCGGAACCGACCATGGATACGCCGAGAAATACTTGATGAACCATCTGGCAGCCATGGATAGCGACGACCCTTATCTACAAGAACAGTGCCTGCTTGCCGCTCTGTGGTCGAAGAACAGCAGCCTGTTCTGGCCTCGTTTTGCCAATTATCTCCGACAGCACCGCGGCGAACCCATTCCGCGCTATTACCTTGAGGCCGCCCTTCTCTTCGCCGACCTCGAGGGGAATGCTCCTTTCAGGGTGAACGTCGACGACTACATCAAGAAAACCTACAAGGAGTTTACCGGTCTGTTGCCCCAATATGATGGGAAAGATATCGAAGAGGTGCGCTCGGCATTATACCCGATGTTTGGCGACACGTACTTCTTCCAGTTCTTCTTGACCGACGACATATTATACATTTAAACCTGCGCTTTGGATTTTATGATGAGGAAAATATTTCTGTTTTTGTCGATAACAATGGTGGCGGTTGCCTGCCAGCCACGGCTGCCGGAAAGCTTCACAGAGTCAAACAAGCAGCCCGACATCTACCCTGACTATAAGGATGTGACAGTTCCGGTGAACATGGCACCGCTGACATTCGAAATGGCGAACACTGTGGAACAGATGGTCGCACGTTTTTCCGTCGGCGATGAAGAGCTGATTTGTGACGGCAACAAGATTCAGCCCGGACGGGATGATTGGCAACAGCTTGTATCAAAAGCTGTCGGCAAAAGCATCGGCGTTGAGGTGTACGCACGCAACGACGGCCAGTGGACGAAGTTCAAGCCGTTCAATATCTACGTGTCGAAAGACAGCATCGATCCCTACCTGAGCTACCGGCTCATCTATCCCTCGTATGTCAGCTACGAAGAGCTCACTATCAGCCAGCGTTGTCTGGAAAACTATGACGAGAGCGTCATCTACGACAACATCCTGTGCAGCGAGGAAGGCAAGGGGCAGTGCATCAACTGCCACAACTATCAGCAGTATAATCCCAGACGGATGCAGTTCCATGCCCGACAGAACATGGGAGGAACCTTAATCGCATACGATGGGAAGATGCGGAAGATCAACATGAAGAACGATTCCATCCTCTCTGCCGGTGTGTACCCCGCCTGGCACCCGTCGCTCAACCTGATTGTCTATTCAACCAACAACACCGGGCAGACTTTCCAAGTCACTGACCCGAACAAAATTGAGGTGTTCGACACCGAGAGCGACCTGATAGCCTACGACGTCGAGCGCAACGAGGTGACCAACATTGAGAACGATACGACCGAGCTGGAGGTGTTTCCGACATGGTCACCCGACGGCAAGACGCTCTACTACTGCAGTGCACACTTCGATTACAATGGCGCGCAGCACGGAAAGGAAATCATCCGTAGGCGGAAAGAGGTGAAGTATAACATCTACCGTAAGTCGTTCGACCCGCAGACGAAGACCTTCGGCGAGCGCGAACTGGTCTTCGACGCAGCAGCGCTCGACATGAGTGCCACGCTGCCAAGAGTTTCGCCCGACGGTCGTTGGCTCGTCTTTACGACGGGTAAGTATGGCGTGTTCCACATCTGGCACCGCGACGGCGACTTGTGGGCCATCGACTTGAAGACAAACACCCCACGGCCGTTGCGCGAGATCAATTCAAACGACACCGAGAGCTACCACTCTTGGTCGTCGAACGGCCGGTGGCTCGTCTTCAGCAGCCGTCGATACGACGGTGAATATACGCGCCCCTTCTTCGCACACGTCGACGGCAACGGGCGTTGGTCGAAGCCCTTTGAACTGCCGTGCAGCGATCCCGATTATCACCGGCAGTTCATGAAGTGCTATAACGTGCCTGAGTTTATGAAAGGCCCCGTCGATGTCAGGCCGCAAGACTTCGCCGATGTCCTGAAAGGTGAAGCCATCCCCGTGAAGTATGTGCCGAAGTTGAGCCGTTAGCGGAACCCTCCAGATCTCCCCGAGGGGAGACTGTTGTTTTTTCCGTAGCCTTTTCCCCCCGATGGGGAAAACCGAAGGCACGGTGGCCGACATGCAAAGATAGTGAAAAGGAGACCATCCCCCTGAGATGTGGTCTCCTTTTTTTGTGCTTAGCAGGCTTTAGCAACGTATTATAAAGTCCTTGCAACAAATCATAACATGCGGAATTTGAAGAATTGCTAACTTTGCACCGTTGAAAACCGTAAACAAATAACCATAACAATCATGAGAAAAATAATGAAGAGGGTGCTCTTGGTGGCACTGGCACTGCTGTCTGTTGTGGGCATGCAGGCTGATTCGCGAAAGAAAGGAAAGGTTGTACAGCCCGACGAGAACTTCTACATCTTCCTCTGCTTCGGACAGTCGAACATGGAAGGTGCTGCCCGGCCAGAGGCACAGGATCTCGTAAGCCCGGGACCGCGCTTCCTGCTGATGCCTGCCGTCGACGATCCTCAGCGAGGACGCAAGATGGGCGAGTGGTGCGAAGCCGTTCCGCCGCTCTGCCGTCCTAATAACGGACTGACACCTGCCGACTGGTTCGGACGCACGCTGGTGAAGTCGCTTCCTGAGAATATCCGCGTGGGTGTCATCCACGTTGCCATCGGCGGCATCAAGATTGAAGGCTTCATGCCCGAAGAGATTCCCGAATACGTAAAGACGGCGCCGTCATGGATGAAGGGGATGCTCGAAGCTTACGGCAACAATCCCTACGAGCGTCTGGTCACGCTGGCACGGAAAGCGCAGAAAGACGGCGTCATCAAGGGCGTGCTCATGCATCAGGGTGAATCGAATACCGGCGATCCCGAGTGGGCCAACAAGGTACAGAAGGTGTACGACCGTCTGCTCGGCGACCTGAAGCTGAAACCCGAAGAGGTGCCTCTGCTGGCAGGTGAAGTGGTGCAGGCCGACGGCAAGGGACAGTGCATCGCCATGAACAAGCAGATTCAGGAGCTGTCGCAGACCATCCACACCGCTCAGGTCATCTCGTCGACGGGGTGTACCAATCTGGCCGACCGCCTGCACTTCGACGCTGCCGGCTACCGCGAGCTGGGCTGCCGATACGGTGAGACGATGGCCCGCCTGTTAGGTTATGATCCCATACGCCCGCATATCGACATGCCCAAGCGCATCGAGGTGCCTGCCGATGCTGTCATTGCAGAGACAACGGTGCCTGGGAATGAGTTCCCGAAGGTGGACAAGGACCGCCGTGCTTACTTCCGTGTCGAAGCTCCCGAAGCCCGCAAGGTTGTCCTCGACATCTGCAATAAGAAGTACGACATGCAGCCCGACGGCAAGGGTGGTTGGATGGCCGTCACCGATCCGCTTGTTGTCGGTTTCCACTATTATTTCCTGAACATCGGCGGTGTGAACTTCATCGACCCTGCCACCGAGACATTCTTCGGATGCAACCGCGAGGCTGGCGGCATTGAGATTCCCGAAGGCCCCGAGGGCGACTACTACCGTCCGCAGAAGGGCATTGCCCACGGACAGGTGCGCAGCATCTACTACTATGCAGAGTCCACACAGGAGTGGCGCCATGCCATGGTCTACACGCCGGCAGGCTACGATGAGAAGAAGAACATCAAGAAGCGCTACCCCGTGCTCTATCTGCAGCACGGCATGGGTGAAGACGAAACAGGATGGAGCAAGCAGGGACACATGCAGCACATCATGGACAATACGATTGCCGCAGGCGAAGTTGTTCCGATGATTGTGGTCATGGAGAGCGGCGACATCAAGGCTCCGTTCAATTTTGCAGGCGGCGGCAGCAACCGTCAGGGAGTCAGCGACTATGGTGCATCGTTCTATAAGGTGATGATCAATGACCTCATTCCCTACATCGACAGCAACTTCCGCACGCTGACCGATCGCGACCATCGTGCCATGGCTGGCCTGTCGTGGGGCGGACATCAGACCTTCGACCTCGTGCTCAACAACATGGATAAGTTCTCATACATGGGTGCTTTCAGCGGTGCCATCTTCGGCATGGACGTAAAGACGGCCTACGACGGCGTGTTCACACGTCCCGATGAGTTCAACAAGAAGATGCACTACGTCTTTGTCAGTGCTGGCAGCGAGGAGAACTTCGGCACCGAGCAGCTGGCCAAGAGCCTCAACGACGCCGGTATCAAGACCGACCTCTACATCTCGCCCGGCACTCACCACGAGTGGCTCACATGGCGTCGCTGTTTCCGTCAGTTCATACCGCACCTCTTCAAGAGGGGTGACAATTGACAGGTGACAATTAACTTATCAACTATTCATATTCAAGCGCGCGGCCACGTCCTGTTTGTCAGGAGTGGTCGCGTTTTTTGTTCATAATACTTGCTTTCGAAATCGCTTTTGTAAACAATTATAACCGAAAAATTGTGCACGGATTTTTTCCCGTTTTAGAGCGACGAAAGTTCTTGAAACGTCGAAAAATCCATTCAGAATCGCTGAAATTTTCGGCTTGATTTTCAAAATGAGCCATCTTACACTCCGAAATGAGCCATTTTGCTCTCCGAAATGACGCATTCTGCAAGTCAAAATGATGCATTCTGGAACGTAAAATGATTCATTTTGAAGGCACGAAAAATGTAAAGAAAATACAAGTCCTTTCTTTCCAGCGTGTTACAACTTTCGCGAGAATCGCTCATTTACGGCCATCGGATTTTTAATTCAGAAAGACGGCACTCTCAGAGGCTTAAAACGCACTTTTTGTCAGAAAAAATCAGTATTCAGTAATCTTTTATCCGACAAGACGCTGCGGCGTTGATTCCCCAAAATGAGCAATCGAGACTGTCACCGCGGCTGTAAATGACATTTCAGATATGTTGGGATGACAAATTGAAAGGTAGAACCTGCTATATGTCGTTGTATGAACGGAAAAGAAGGGCTTATGTTACAATCGGGAATAAATGTGATACAAAGAGCCGGGCTTCATTGCCTTTTTTTTTCGTACATTTGCAAACAAAAAAACACTTGCTTATGATAGCTTTGCTTCGAGGTGTCAAAGTTTCTGTCTTACTGGCGACTCTTTTACTGATACCCAGCATTTCGTCAGCCGGTTCGGCCGACAAACCCGTCATCATGAATCCCATGATCTGGGCCGATGTTCCCGACCCCGACATCATTCGTGTGGATGATACCTTCTATCTCATGTCGACCACGATGCACCTGATGCCCGGTGCGCCTGTCATGAAGTCGAAGGACTTGATGAACTGGGAGACGGTAGGCTATGTCTTCGACCGACTTACTGACTCTCCCAAGTACGACATGCTGCAAGGAACGGTTTACGGACGCGGACAGTGGGCCACGTCGCTGAAGTTTCATCAGAGTGCTGCCGACCGTAAGGCAGGCCGTCGCGGACGCTTCTACGCTCTCTTTGCCCCGAACGAGCGTGGCAGCATGGGCGACACGTATATTTGTTCGGCCGAGCATGCCGAGGGACCGTGGCAGGTGGTGTCGCGTCTGCGCCATTTCCACGACTGTTCGCTCTTCTTCGACGACGACGATCGCGTGTATGTCGTCTACGGCACGGGCGAGCTGATGGAGCTGAAGCCCGACCTCTCCGATGTCATCGAGGGAACGCACAGGCAAATCTTCGAGCGCGAAGCCGACGAAACGGGGCTGTTGGAAGGCAGCCGTATGATCAAGCACAACGGCCGCTATTACTTGCTGATGATCTCGCACGTCTATGCGCCCGGACGTCATCGCCGCGAGGTATGCTACCGTGCCGACGACATCCGCGGTCCATACGAGAAGCAGGTGATACTGGAGTCCGACTACGGAGGATTCTCCTACGCCGGTCAGGGAACCATCGTCGATACGAAGGACGGCGATTGGTATGGCGTCATCTTCCAAGACAGGGGTGGGGTAGGGCGCGTCCCCTTGATCATGCCATGCCGCTGGATCGACGGTTGGCCGATGTTAGGCGATGAGGACGGCCAGATTCCTGCACGCCTTCGGCCGCTGGTCAGCGGTCAGAAAGCGTCGTCGGTGGTCAGGAGTGATGACTTCAGCGATTCTCGCCTCGGCCTTCATTGGCAATGGAACCATAACCCTGTGGACAATGCGTGGACCCTGGACGAGCGACGGGGATGGCTGCGACTGAAGACGAGCCATGTGGCAGAGAATCTCTTCCTGGCGCGCAATACGCTGACGCAGAGGATGCCCGGTCCTGTGTGCAGCGGCATCGTGACGCTCGACGTGTCTCATCTCCGCGACGGCGATTGTGCCGGCTTTGCGGCCTTCAATAGCGACTCGGGCGTGCTGACGGTGAAGAAGAAAGGGCGCAGGCTGGTGCTTGAAGTGTCCGAGCAGTCGGTCACTCTCAGCGAGCGCGAGAAAGCTGTCGAACATGTTGAAGAGAAAGTGGTGTCGACCGTCGATCTGGGCAAGGCTTCGCGCATTTGGCTTCGCATCGACGGAGACTTCCGTCCACTCTCCGATCAGCCTGCCGGTTACGGAGGGCGCGACACGGCGAGCTTCTTCTACAGCCTCGACGGTCGGCAATGGACGGAGGTCTTGTCCGATTATAAGCTGCGTTTCGATTGGCGGCGCTTCTTCATGGGCTCGAAGTTTGCCATCTTCTGTTATGCCACGAAGAAGACCGGCGGCTATGTGGACGTAGACAGTTTTGAATTGAAGAACGAGGATTAATTAACTAACTAACATTATTTATATTGATTATGAGAAAACGAATCTTTTTCGGTTGGGTGCTCGCACTGTTCAGCATCACACCACTCATGGCTCAGTGGGGACAGCCCCAAGACCCCAATGCAGGCAAGGGCCTGAAAGATACCTACGATGGCTATTTCACCATCGGCGTGGCGGTGAACAAGCGCAATGTCAGCGACGCTGCACAGATGGAACTCATCAAGAAAGAGTTCAACAGCATCACGGCTGAGAACGACATGAAGGTGGGTGAAATCCATCCGAAAGAAGGAGTGTGGAACTGGGGCGCTGCCGACAGCATCGCCGACTTCTGCCGCAAGAACGGCATCAAGCTTCGTGGTCATAACCTTTGCTGGCACTCACAGTTCGCCGACTGGATGCTGAAGGACAAGAAGGGCAAACCCGTCAAGAAGGAAGTCTTCTACCAGCGTCTGCGCGACCACATTCATACTGTTGTCAACCGCTACAAAGACATTATCTACGCTTGGGACGTGGTCAACGAGGCTATTGCCGACCAGGCTTTCGGATGGCCCGGACGGCCTGCCAACCCCTATCGCGAGAGCGAACTCTTCAAGCTCTGCGGCGATGAGTTCATTGCCAAGGCATTCGAGTACGCCCATGAGGCCGACCCGAACGCCCTGCTATTCTACAACGACTACAACGAGTGCGACCCCGGCAAGCGTGACCGCATCTACAACATGGTGAAGAAAATGCAGGATGCCGGCGTGCCCATCCACGGCATCGGCATGCAGGGACACTACAACATCTACGGTCCGTCGGAGGAAGACATCGATGCTGCCATCACGAAATATGCACAGCTGGTGAAGCACATCCACGTGACGGAGCTCGACCTGCGCACCAACACCGAACAGGGCGGACAGCTGCGCTTCTCGCGCGGAGAGGCCAAGCCGCAGGCTCCCTACATTTCGACCCTTCAGGAAGATCAGTACAACCGCATCTTCCGCATCTTCCGCAAGCATAAGGACGTCATCGACAACGTGACATTCTGGAACCTGGGCGACCGCGACTCGTGGTTGGGCGTGAACAACCATCCGCTGCCCTTCGACGAGAACTACAAGCCGAAGCGTTCCTATTTCGTCATCAAGAACTTCGACGCTGCGCTCGACAACCATCAGCCGAAGGAAGATTTCCGTCCGAGCGTCCTCAACCAGCCCGGTCAGGACTATCCGCAGGTGAACAGCGAGGGCTATGCCCGCTTCCGCGTGGTGGCTCCCGATGCCAAGTCGGTCATCGTAAGTCTCGGACTGGGTGGCCGTGGCGGCACTGTGCTTCGCAAGGACAAGGACGGCGTGTGGACCGGAACGACGGAAGGCCCGATGGACGAGGGCTTCCATTACTATCATCTGACCATCGACGGCGGCGTGGTGAACGACCCCGGAACCGGCAACTTCTTCGGTTCGTGCCGTTGGGAGAGCGGTATCGAGATTCCCGCTCACGACCAGGACTTCTATGCCAACCGGATGGACGTGCCTCACGGCAACGTGCAACAGGTGTTGTTCCCCTCGCAGAGCACGAACACGGTGCGACGAGCATTCGTCTACACACCGCCGACCTACGGCAAGAACAAGAAAGAGCGCTTCCCGGTGCTCTACCTGCAGCACGGATGGGGTGAGAACGAGACCAGCTGGCCCGTTCAGGGTTGCGCCGGTCTGATCATGGACAACCTGATTGCCGAGGGTAAGATCAAACCCTTCATCGTCGTCATGACCTACGGCATGACCAACGACGTGCGCTTCGGCGGCATCCGCGAGTTCACGGCTGAAGACTTCGAGAAGGTGCTTGTCGACGAGCTCGTTCCTTACATCGATGCCAACTTCCAGACAAAGGCCGACAAGTGGAACCGCGCCATGGCCGGACTGTCGATGGGTGGCATCGAGACGAAGCTCATCACACTGCGCCGTCCGGAGGTGTTCGGATCGTATGGCTTGCTCAGTGGCGGACAGTACGAGCCCTCCGACATCAAAGACAAGAAACAGGTGAAGCTCATCTTCCAGAGTTGTGGCTCGAAGGAGCGTCCTGATGCCATCCGTGAGTCAACGGCCCGTCTGAAGGAAGCTGGTTTCAATGCTCATGGCTACGTGTCAGAAGGCACAGCCCATGAGTTCCTGACCTGGCGCCGCAGCCTGTACCAGATGGCACAGCTGCTGTTCAAGTAAACCATGACAATTCATCATCCGGACAATGAGAAAAGCGTTCTTCCTTATTACATTATTATATATGGGCCTTCAGGTGCAGGCAGCAGGTTTCAAACCATGGACGAAAGGAGCCTTCGAGACACGGCAGTATCGCAATGTCTTTGCCGAAATGGGCTACTCACAGGCTGATATCGATGCCAAGGTGCAGCAAGTGTTCTACGAAGTGTTTCGTGGTCCCAACAAAGTCTACTTCGAAGTGGGCGACTCGATGGGCTATGTGTCGGACATCAAGAACCACGATGCGCGCACCGAGGGCATGAGCTACGGTCTGATGGTTGCCGTGCAGTTCGGCGAGAAGGATATCTTCGACCGCCTGTGGCGATGGAGCAAGCGTTACATGCAGCACCAGTCGGGCCCCCGCGAGGGGTACTTTGCCTGGAGCTGCAAGACCGACGGCACGCGAAATGCAGAAGGATCAGCCTCCGACGGTGAGCTCTATTTCATCACGGCGCTGATCTTTGCTTCCAACCGTTGGGGCAACGACACAGGAATCAACTACAAAGCAGAGGCACAGCATATCCTTGACTGCATCATGCCGCGCGAGATTCCTGCCGATCCCAATGCACCAGCCTTTGGTCCTTTCGGCAATCAACAGGGACCGAGGAAGAGTTTTCTCATCGATCCGGAGACGAAACTCATCACGTTTACACCCGACGGCTTCGGTCAGCGGTTCACCGATCCCAGCTATCACATCCCCGCATTCTACGAGGTGTGGGCTCGGTGGGCTGATGACGGCCGTGCCGACTTCTGGAACGAGTGTGCCCGGCGCAGTCGTGATTACCTTCACAAAGCATGCAACGACACAACGGGTCTGAATCCCGACATGACTCAGTTCGACGGTTCGCCGATGTCCGGCTGGGGCGGACGCCGTAACGGCGGTGCCAACTTCCGTTATGACTCATGGCGCGTGCCCATGAACATCGCGCTCGACTATGAGTGGAGCTGTGCCGACGGCGAGTGGCAGCGACAGTACGGCGAGAAGATTCAGAACTTCTTCTATTCCCAGGGCATCAACGATTTCGTCGACCAGTATCGAGTCGACGGGTCGTTGCCCTCCGAAGACGAGATACTGCCTGCGGGCGGCTCCGGCAAGGTGCTCCGTCACAGCATCGGCCTCGTAGCCACCACGGCCGCCGCCTCCATCATGTGCCGTCATGCGAAGAGCCGTGAGTTCGTCGACGCCCTGTGGAATGCGAAACACGAGCCTTTCCCCGACGGCTATTTTGATGCCTATTACGATGGCCTGCTCCGTCTCTTCGCGTTTATGCACCTCAGCGGACGCTATCGTGTCATCTTCCCGGCTGGTGAATAAATGACATCGGGTAAGGGTTAAGAGGCACCGATCTTCCAGCGACATCTTCTTCAAAACAGTTAGAGTCAACTATAACGAGGGGGAAGAGAATGCCGATGACTTTATGATGAAAAAGGAATCCGTTCCGACATGTATAGGAAATAGCGGGCTTGCAGTCCGCTATTTCCATTCCCAACCGTTACTACTTTACAGATTGCAAAAAGCGTGTTACATGTAATAAGGAAGAAGGCGTGTTTTTTCTGTACCTTTGCATGCAAAGATGCCTGCAAGGCAGGTGTAGACGGTCGTCAGACCAGTAGCGGTTGGTACGTTGAATACCTACGCTGTGATTCAAATAGGTAAGATAATCATTGATAGTCAAACGAAATGAACCTTAGAATTTTATTTCTGTCGGTTTGTCTCATGGCGCAACTGGGCTGCATGGGGCAGGGACGTTTCCACGTCATGAAGATGGGGCGCAATGCTGTCAGAATCAGGTATACCCTTACAGAGGAGGGCGGGGCACAGGGCCATGGTAATCTCTCCCCCTCGGGTTTCCCCCCTCGGGGGGACGGAAGGGGGGGCCGGGGCTACTTGCCTGAATGGATTTATGTGGACAATTGCGACGACAAGAGCAACGACCTTGACGTGAAGGCGGACCCAGCAACAGGTGTCGTGACCGTGAGCGACAAGAAGCGCGGCACCCTCTTCACTGCGACGAAGCATCGGCTGGACAACGGCTGTGCCTCGCTGACCATCCTTTCTCCCCGCGATGAGTACCTTTGTGGACTGGGACAGTTTCAGGATGGTCATACAAACCTTCGCGGATTATCGCGTCGGCTGACACAGGTGAATACGCAGATTTCAGTACCCCTGATGCTCTCAGACAAAGGATGGGGAATATTGTGGAACAACTACGGACTGACCGAACTCAATCCTGGCAGAGACTCTGTGAGACTTCAGCGACAGTCGGAAGCAGGAGAAAGGGAGGTCGTGGATGTGACTTCCACGGAAGGCGGCAAGAAAGAAGTGCGCCAACGTAACATCTTTGCTGCCACTATCGACATAGCAGAGGACGGTGATTATGCGTTGCTGCTCGACGTCGGACAGAAAATGGCACGACGACACAACCTCTGTGTTGACGGTCAGACCGTGGTGGAGATGCAGAATCTCTGGCTTCCGCCCACGGCCTCGGCTACCGTGCACCTCACGGCAGGCCGTCATCAACTGAGGGCAGAGCTGTCCGACGGTGACAACCCCGTCGTGTTCTACCGAAAAAACGACAATACGACCGAGCTCTCCTCGCCTGTGGCCGATGCCGTGGACTATACGGTTCTCGTCGGAACGCCCGACGAAATCGTGGGCACCTATCGCAAGCTGACAGGCCACGCACCGTTGATGCCCCGGTGGGCTTTGGGTTATATCCATTGCCGTGAGCGTTTCCATTCGCAGGATGAGATTCTTGCTACGGCTCATCGTTTCCGCCAGGAGCAACTTCCCATCGATGTTATTGTGCAGGACTGGCAATACTGGGGCCGTCACGGATGGAATTCGATGCAGTTCGATGAGGAACACTATCCTTCGCCTAAGCAGCTTACAGACAGCCTGCACAGGATGAATGTCAGGCTGATGCTCAGCGTGTGGTCGAAAATAGACAAGAGATCTGACGTGGGCAGGGAAATGGAACGGCAGGGCTTCTACATCCCGCAGACAGACTGGATAGACTTCTTTAATCCCCAAGCCGCAGCTGCCTACTGGCAGAACTTCAGTCAGCGACTGTTGCCAACGGGAATCGATGCTTGGTGGCAGGATGCCACAGAGCCCGAGAACGATGATTTGGCAGGACGCCGCGTCGGAAACGGACTGATAGACGGTAACCGGGTGCGCAATGTCTATCCGTTGTTGGTATGTAAGACTGTATATGAAGGACTGCGCAAGGATCAACCACAACGACGTCCGATGATATTGACACGCTCTGGATTCCCTGGCATTCAGCGTTATGGAGCTGCGTTGTGGTCAGGCGATGTGGGCAATGACTGGGAAACATTCCGCCGACAGATAACAGCAGGACTGGGGCTTCAGGCTGCAGGAATACCATGGTGGACCTACGATGCCGGTGGCTTCTTCCGTCCGAGAGACCAATACCAAGACAAAGAATATATAGAAAGGATGTTGCGCTGGATAGAGACCAGCGTCTATCTCCCCCTAATGCGTGTGCATGGCTACATGAGCAACACCGAACCCTGGAACTACGGTGACGAAGCAAAGCTATACATCGCACAATGTCTGGCTGAACGCTATCGCCTTCTGCCCTACATCTATTCAAATGCAGCAGCAGTGGCTTTCGAGGGAAGCACGATCATGCGTCCGCTCATCTTCGATTTCAGCCAAGACCGAAGAGCTTTGGAGCAGCCGCACGAGTACATGTTCGGGCGAGCGCTGCTGATCAGTCCGATTACAGAACCACATGTCACATCTTGGAAGACCTACCTGCCTGAGAACTCAGGCGGATGGTATGACTATCATACAGGAAAACACCTCGACGGCGGACAGACTGTCACTGCAAAAGCTTCCCTACGGGTTTCCCCCCTCGGGGGGACGGAAGGGGGGGCCGCGGCCGTTTCCCCCCTTCCCATTCCCATCTATGCCCGAGGTGGAAGTATTTTGGTCACAGGAGAACAGCTGCAACATTCCAGCGACGTTCATCAGTCGGTCATCACCGTTCACGTCTATCCCGGAAACGATGCTCAATTCGCACTCTACGAGGATGATGGCGAAACCAACGACTACGAACATTGCGAATGTAGTCGTATCCCGATACAATGGAACGAGCAGCTGGGAGAACTGACCATCGGGAAACGAGAAGGCACGTTCGTAGGAATGGCCAAAAAACGGCAGTTCCGTGTCGTGCTTCCTGACGGTTGGCAGACGAAAGTTGATTATAAAGGTAAAACGATACACATTAAAACAAGAAAGAAATGACAAAACAATTCAAGCCAAAAGCCTCACCTCGGGTTTCCCCACTCTTGGGAAGCCTCCCCTCGGGGAGGTTTGGAGGGGGCCTTCTTCTTTTGCTGTTGATGCTGCCCACGGTTGTCTTAGCTCAGACCGCCACAACAGCGAAAAGTCCTAATGGGCGCATCGCACTTCAGTTGACTCTCGAAAAAGGGCAACCGATGTATAGCATCAGTTACGACGCCCAGCCGGTCATCGGATCATCTGCGCTTGGCATCGTCACCAATATAGGCGACTACAGTACCGGCCTCACACTCAAAGACACACAAACACGAGATATAAGTGAGAGCTATTCCCTTCCCAACATCAAGCGCAGTCACGTAGACTACAAGGCAACCGAACTCGTCGCTCACTACGAACAAAACGGACATCACGTCCTTGACATCTGCTTCCGCATCAGCAACCGCGATGTCGCGTTCCGCTACAAGGTGTATCCGAAAGGCGAAAAAAAGGTGTGCGTGGTAGAAAAGGAACAAACCTTCTTCTGTCTGTCCACCCAAACTACCTCATTCCTCTGTCCACAGTCGAAACCCATGGGCGGGTTCGCACGCACCTCACCCAGCTACGAAACACCCTACACGCTGGATGATCCTGTCGGAAAAAACGGATGGGGTGAAGGCTTCACCTTCCCCTGTCTCTTCAAGACAACAGTCTCCCCCTCGGGGGGAAACCCGAGGAGAGATAACCTCTCCCCCTCTCGGGGGGAGTCGGAGGGGGGCTTCTGGATCCTCATCAGCGAGACCGGAACCGATGGAGGCTATGTCGGTTGCCGACTGCTCAACGAACAAGGGGGCAACTATTGTATTGGTTTTCCACAGTCAGGAGAATTAAACGGTGTTGGCTCTACGACTCCGTCGATGGCTTTACCAGGCGAGACACCTTGGCGAACCATCACAGTCGGGTCTCTCGCAGACATCGTAGAGACTACTGTTCCTTTCGATCTCGTCCAGCCCAAATACGAAGCATTGCAAACCTATCAGTATGGAAAGGGTTCTTGGAGCTGGATCATCGGCATGGACCCCTCCTGCAACTATGATGAACAGAAGCGATACATTGATTTCTCGGCTGCAATGGGCTACCAGAGTGTGCTCATCGATGCCTTTTGGGACAAACAGATCGGCTACAAAGGCATTGAGAAACTCGCGCGTTACGGTAAGGAAAAAGGCGTCGGACTCTTTCTCTGGTACAACTCAAACGGTTCGTGGAACGATGCTCCGCAGACACCCATCGGTAAGATGAACAACGCACGCGTCCGTCGCCAAGAAATGAGATGGATGCAGGAAAACGGAATACGAGGTATCAAGGTTGACTTCTTCGGAGGCGATAAGCAACCCATGATGCAACTCTACGAGGATATCCTCTCCGATGCCAATGACTATGGTCTTCTCGTCATCTTCCACGGCTGTACGTTACCGAGAGGATGGGAGCGGATGTACCCCAACTATGCAGCCAGCGAAGCCGTCTTAGCATCGGAAAACCTTCACTTCGGACAGGGTGCCTGTGATGCCGAGGCTCGAAATGCCTGTATACATCCCTTCATCCGCAACACAGTGGGCGCAATGGATTTCGGAGGATCAACACTCAACAAGTTCTATGGCGCAGACAATCAGCACGGAACTGTTCGACGCACGAGTGATGTGTTCGCCCTCGCCACAGCAGTCCTCTTCCAGAGTCCCGTGCAGCATTTCGCTCTGGCACCCAACAATCTCAATGACGCACCAGCATGGGCTATTGATTTCATGAAGCGTGTGCCTACAACATGGGACGAACTACGGTTTATCGACGGCTATCCCGGCAAATTCGTCATCATGGCGCGGCGCTGTGGGCAGAAATGGTATGTCGCAGGCATCAATGCATCGCAGCAGCCACTGAAGAAGACTCTGTCTTTGCCCATGTTCGATAAAGGAACCTCACTCCTTGTGTACACGGACAATGCCGAACTCAATGGCGCTGTTGGCACCAAAAGATTGGGCAAGAAGCAACAACTCTCCGTCACCATTCCTTGCAACGGCGGCCTTTTGATAGAGGCAGAATATTAAGAGTTAAGAATTAAGAGATAAGAATTAATAGTTAAGAAAATATGAAGAAGAGCAGCATAGTAGCTTTATCATTTATCATTTGTCATTTATCATTTAGCCCTGCAAGGGCGCAAAATCCTTTCGTGCAGACGTGGTTCACCAGCGACCCTGCACCTATGGTTCACGATGGAACTATGTACGTTTACACCGGCCACGACGAAGATGGTGCTGACTTCTTTTGGATGCAAGAGTGGCGCGTCTACAGTACCAAGGACATGGTGAACTGGCAAGACCACGGCTCGCCTTTAGCATTGGAGAGCTTCAGCTGGGCCGACGATCGGGCATGGGCCAGCCAATGCATCGAGCGTGACGGAAAGTTTTTCTGGTACATTTGTGCCCATTCACGACTCTCAGGAGGAATGGCCATTGGTGTTGCCGTGGCTGATTCGCCGACCGGTCCCTTCCGTGATGCCTTAGGCAAACCGCTCTTCGAGAACGGTTCGTGGGACCATATCGATCCTACGGTGATGATTGACGACGACGGACAAGCTTGGCTGATGTGGGGCAATCCGCGCGTCTACTACCTGAAGCTGAACCGCGACATGATTTCATACGAAGGTGAAGTGGGCATGTTGCCGATGACTGAAGAGGCTTTCGGAGGTCCGGTCATGAACGAAAGGGAGAAAGACAAGCAGTATAAAGACAGCTATGTGGAAGGCCCTTGGCTGATGAAAGCACCCACAGCCTCCCCTCGGGTTTTCCCCCCTCGGGGGGACGGAAGGGGGGGCCGCGGCCGCTCCCATCGGGGAGGCTTGAAGGGGGGCTCCTATTTCCTGCTCTATGCTGCCGGCGGGGTGCCCGAACATATCTCTTACAGTACGGCCCCATCGCCCTTGGGACCGTGGACTTATGCTGGCGAAGTGATGCCATTGTCAGACACGGGATCGTTCACGAACCATTGTGGCATTGCTGATTACCAAGGGCATCATTACTTCTTCTACCATACGGGTAAACTGCCGGGAGGCGGCGGATTCGGTCGCAGTGTAGCCGTCGAAGAGTTCCAGTATAATGCCGACGGTTCTCTGCCCACTATCCATCCGACCGCTGAAGGGGTGAGTCCTGTTGCTACTTTCTGTCCCTATCGACGTGTGGAGGCGGAGACCATGGCCTTCTCGCAAGGCGTGAAGACGGAGCAGAACGCCGAGACGGGTGTCTATGTCACCGATATCCATAACGGAGACTTCATCAAACTGCGCAATGTGGATTTCCGAAACCGTCTGCCCAGAACATTCACAGCCCGTGTGGCTACTGGTCTGAGAGGCGGACAAATAGAAGTGCGCGCAGATAGCTTGCGAGGACCGTTGCTCGTCCGTCTCGAAGTTCCTGCCACAGGCGGCTGGGAGAATTGGCAGACGCTGACAGCCGACATCCAAGCTCCCACACCCTTCGCATCCGAGAACTCATCGTTACAGGGGACGCACGACCTATATCTCGTGTTTACAGGCCGAAAAGGCCCCAAGCTCTTCAACTTTGACTGGTGGGAGATGCGAGGACTGGAGCAAGTCAACATGCCGCTCTTCCAGACAAAGTTCACTGCAGACCCTTCTCCGCTTGTGGTCGGTGATACCTTGTTCCTCTACACATCGCACGATGCTTCGCCAGAGGACATTGCCGATGAAAACGAGAAGAGCTCTGCTGGCTTTTTCATGTACGACTGGCTGCTCTGGTCGACAACCGACATGGTCAACTGGACAGAGCATGGTGCCGTAGCATCGCTGAAAGACTTTGCATGGCGGTCGCGCGACAACGGGGCGTGGGCCATCCAGACCGTCGAGCGCAACGGTAAATATTATCTCTATGCACCGCTTCACGGCCATGGCATCGGCGTTCTGGTGAGCGATTCGCCATACGGACCCTTCAAAGACCCGCTTGGTAAACCTCTGGTATGGCAGAAAGAGCACTGGGACGACATCGATCCCACCGTCTACATAGACGATGACGGACAGGCCTACATGTACTGGGGCAATCCCAATACCTATTATGTTCTGTTGAACGAAGACATGATTTCACTCAAAGGCAACATCGTGAAGCTCGACTACCACATCGAACATTATCAGGAAGGCCCGTGGTTATACAAGAGAACAGCCTCCCCCTCTGGGGCCACGCACTATTATTTGGCCTACGCGAGCACTTGTTGTCCCGAAGCTTTGGGGTATGCGATGAGCGGTCAGCCTACCGGTCCGTGGGAGAGCAAGGGCTACATCATGCGACCGACAGAGCGAGACCGCGGCAATCATCCTGGTATCTGTGACTTCGGGGGGCGCTCTTGGGTCTTCGGTCAGAACTACGACCTGATGCATCTCGAGACATTCGTTCATCATGAACGCCGTTCGGTGAGTGCTACCGAAATAGAGTATCTTCCAGATGGGACTATCAAGGAGGTGCCTTACTGGCTCGATCAGCAGCCCGTCACTCCCCTTCGTAATCTCAATCCCTACCAGCGCGTGGAGGCTGAGACCATGGCTTGGGGCTTCGGGTTAAAGTCGGCGAAGATGGGAATCGCCAATACTGGAGTGGTGGCCGATATGCCGGCGTCGACCGGAAAACGTAACATGTACGTCTGCAACATCAGCGACGGCAAATATATCCGGCTGCGCGGCGTAGATTTCGGACAAAACGGAGCACGCCGGTTCTCCATAAATGCATCGGCGACAGGAACAACGACCATCACTTTGCGTCTTGATTCTGCCGACGGGCCGGTCATTGGCAAGACCGTTGTCAAATCTACAGGCTCTTTGGAGAAATACCGCGACTTCGGAGGAAAGGTAAGCCAGCCAACGGGCGTTCACGATCTCTATCTCTGTTTCGGACAGACACAAGGAGACGTCAGGCTCGATTGGTGGACGTTTTTTCGGTAACAATTAAGAGTTAAAAAGTGGAGAGTGAAAAGTGGAAAGTAGAAAGTGGAGGGTGGCTTTATCCTTTATCCTTTGTCATTTAGGCCGCTGGCCGTATTTGGCTTTATCATTTATCATTTGTCATTTGTCATTTAGCCCCGCAGGGGCGCAAGCAGCACAGCCTGCTGTCTCACCCAATGGCCGTATCACGCTGGAACAGACGGGTGAAGGATTCTCCATTCAGCATGAACAGCAACTGATGTTGGAGATTCTGCAGATAGGAATCCGTACGACATCAACAGGCGGAGCACTGACATTCAGAAACCGTAGCAGAGCACGACACGTTGAAGAACGTTACGACATGATTTCCGGAAAGCGGCGCCATTGCCGAAACGAAGCCAATGAGTATGTCTATCGTTTCACTGATGCTTCTGGAAAGACTGTCCGCATGGTGTTCCGCCTCTACAACGACGGAGTTGCCTTCCGTTACGAGCTCGACAGTTTGCGAGGCGATTGTTTCACCGACGAACTGACAACTTACCGTATCGCAGAGGGTACGCGTCGGTGGATGCAGCAGTGGACAGACTCTTACGAAGGATTCTTTCCGTTGGCCACGACGTCGCGCGTAAAGCCTGTCCCGACTTACGGACCGCCGGCTGTTTCAAACGAAGGGTACAACTGCCGTTGGGGCTATCCTGCGCTGTTGGAACCCTATGATGGGCGTTTCATCCTTATCACCGAGGCAAATATTGAACGTCGGCAGAGTGCGTCGTGCTTGAGAAATGACGGACAACTGGAGCTTTACAGAGTCTGTCCTGACAAGAATGAGGTTGCACTGAACGGTGGTTGGCACACCCCTTGGCGCGTCATCGTCATGGGAACGCTGGCTGACATTGTTGAATCGACGCTGGTCACCGATGTCTCCAATCCCTGCAGCCTGACCGATACGGACTGGATTCAGCCCGGCGTTGTGTCGTGGATATACTGGGCCTACAACCATGGTTCCAACGACTTTCGCATCATCAAACAGTATGTAGACATGGCTGCAACACTCCGACTTCCATACGTTCTGATAGATGCCGAATGGGACGAAATGAAGGATGGGAAAACCATCGAGGACGCCATCGGATATGCGAAGGAGAAAGGTGTCAGCCCGCTGATCTGGTACAATTCTTCCGTAGGATGGGTCGACGGCGCTCCTTCTCCCAAGTTTCGGCTGAACAAACCCGAAGACCGTGAGAAGGAATTCGCATGGTGTGAGCGGATGGGCATTGCCGGGGTGAAGATCGATTTCTTCTCGGGCGACAACCAGATGAATATGGACTATTGTCTCGACTTGCTCGAATGTGCTGCTCGTCACCATCTGCTCGTCAATTTCCATGGGGCAACCATTCCTCGTGGTTGGCAGCGTACCTATCCAAACCTGCTGACCACAGAGGCCGTATACGGGGCAGAATGGTACAACAATGTGCCTACTTTCACCGACAAGGCCGCGGCTCACAATGCCACTTTGCCCTTCACAAGAAACGTAATCGGGTCGATGGACTACACACCCTGCGCATTCAGCGACTCGCAGCACCCTCATATCACGACGAAAGGGCACGAGCTGGCGTTGACCATTCTCTTTGAATCCGGCCTTCAGCATCTGGCAGACAAGCCCGAGTCGTATTTCTCACAACCGGCCGAAGTGCAACACTTCCTCTCAGAGCTTCCGTCAACATGGAACGAGACACGGCTCGTCTCGGGCTATCCTGCAGATCATGCGGTGATAGCTCGCCGCAGTGGGAACACATGGTTCATTGCCGGCATCAACGGCAATGATGCTCCGCTGACAATCCCGCTCGACTTGAGTTTCATAGGCCCATTCGTTTCCGTGCTGTCCTTTGCCGACGCACCCGATAACGGCTGGAGCATTGGCAGACTCGAAGAATTGCCAGACAGCATGATGTTACAAAGTCGCGGTGGCTTCGTTATCATAGTAAAGAAGTGAATGGCCCCCCTCCGACTCCCCCGAGGGGGAGAGATTACCACTTCTTGGAAAGCCTCCCCTCGGGTTTCACCACTCGGGAATCGGAAGGGGGCCGCAGTTAAGAAGTTAAGAGTTAAGAATTAAGATTTAAAAATTATGCATTATGCATTATAAATTATGCATTAATATGAAGAAGGACCGCAGGCCGTATTTGGCAAATTATGCATTATGCATTATAATTTATGCATTATTTAGCCCCGTAGGGGCGCAAGGCCAGGAGCATCGCTTGTGGTATCAACGACCGGCAACCCATTGGCTGGAAGCTTTGCCTGTAGGCAATTCCCACATGGGGGCCATGGTCTTTGGAGGTACGGACAATGAGGAAATCCAGCTCAATGAGGAAACGTTCTGGAGCGGTTCGCCTCACAATAATAACAGTCCGGAGGCAAAGGAGCATCTTCAGGAAGTGCGCAATTTGATTTTCGAGGGTCGCGAAGAAGCTGCTCATGCCCTCTTGGACCAGTTCTTTTTCAATGGACCTCACGGCATGCGCTTTCTGCCCCTGGGCAGTGTAACGCTGAAGTTCGGCCATACCGACGTGAGTGACTATCGTCGCGAGCTGAATCTTGCCAGTGCTCTCGCTTCTGTTTCGTATATATATAAAGGAGTAAGGTACGAACGTACGGTCTTCGCCTCGCAGACTGACAGCGTCATCATCGTTCGGTTGCAGGCAGGCAGGAAAGGAGCGCTGTCGTTCGACTTGAACTTCGCGAGCCCGTTGCAGGCAAAAGTGTCAGCTGTAACTTCACATGACGGCATTCAGACACCCGTCTATGAACTGGCAGCCGTCGTCAATGGCGTCGACCATGAAGGCATCAAGGCCGGACTGAAGGCCGAGTGCCGCGTCTTGGTGAAAGCCGACGGCAGGGTGGGGGTTGGTGCCGACCAGCTGAGTGTGACGGATGCTACGGTCGCGACGCTCTATATCTCTGCTGCCACCAATTTCGTGAATTACCATGATGTCAGTGGCGATCCCGTCAAGAAGAACAACAACCGGATGGCTTCGGTGAACAGAAAGACTTACAAGCAACTGCTCGACTCCCATCTGAAGAAGTACAGCGAACAGTATGGACGTGTGTCGCTCGTCCTGCCAAAGTCAGATACTTCAGGACTGCAGACTGACAAGCGGCTCGAAGCCTTTGCCGGTGGCAAGGACATGGACATGGTTTCACTGATGATGCAGTACGGACGCTATCTCCTGATTTCTTCATCGCAGCCAGGAGGGCAGCCTGCCAACCTGCAGGGCGTGTGGAACGATAAGGTGAATGCGCCTTGGGATTCCAAATACACTATCAACATCAATGCTGAAATGAACTATTGGCCTGCTCTCGTAGGAAACATCGCTGAGACGCAACAGCCGTTGTTCGCGATGATCCGCGACTTGAGTGAGACTGGAACCAAGACTGCCACGGAGATGTATGGCTGTAAAGGATGGGTGGCTCACCACAACACGGACCTCTGGCGCATTGCAGGGCCCGTCGACGGAACCACTTGGGGAATGTTCCCCACCGGCGGCGCATGGCTGACAACCCATCTCTGGCAGCATTACCTCTACACGGGCGACAAAGCCTTCTTGGCAGAATACTATCCCATCATGAAGGGCGCTGCCGACTTCCTGTTGGACTATATGCAGACTTATCCTGCAAATGGAGAAGTGAAAAGTGCTGCCGGATGGCTCATGACCGTTCCTACAGTCTCACCGGAGCACGGGCCGAAGGGGAAGAAAACAACGGTCACTGCCGGGTCGACCATGGACAACCAGATTGTTTTCGACGTCCTCTCTCAGGTATTAGCTGCTGCCAAGGTGCTGGGCAAGGATGATACTTCTCTCAGCACTCTTCGCTCTTCACTCCAAAAACTCCCTCCTATGCAGATCGGGCGGTATGGACAGTTGCAGGAATGGCTCATCGACGGCGACGACCCCCACGATGAGCATCGCCACATCTCCCATCTCTATGGCCTCTACCCATCAAATCAGATTTCACCCTATTCGCATCCCGAACTGTTTACGGCCGCTGCCAATACCCTGAAGCAACGGGGCGACATGGCAACAGGCTGGAGCTTAGGATGGAAAATCAATTTCTGGGCACGCATGCTCGACGGAAACCATGCCTTCCGCATCATCACGAACATGCTGCATCTGCTACCCGACGACCGTTCGATGCGCGAGCATCCCGACGGTCGAACCTATCCGAATCTCTTCGACGCCCATCCGCCGTTCCAGATTGATGGTAACTTCGGTTGTGCTGCCGGCATTTGCGAGATGTTGTTGCAGAGTCATGACGGCGCCGTCCATCTGTTGCCTGCTCTTCCTGATGCATGGACCGAAGGCGAAGTGAAGGGACTCTGTGCCCGAGGGGGCTTCACAGTCGACATGAAGTGGCGGCAGGGATGTCTGCAGCAGGTTTCTGTGCGTTCGCGAATCGGAGGAACGCTGCGCCTGCGATCTTACGTCCCGCTGAAAGGAAAGCATCTGAAGACCGCAACCGGGCAGTGCCCCAACGCGTTGCTCATGCCTGCTGTCGTCAAAGAGCCTCTCCGCTCCAAAGAGCTGTCTTCGTTTGAAAACATCCCCCTTCGTCCTGTCTATGAGTACGACATTGACACAAGGGCGGGTAAGACATATACATTCAAAAAACAATAATGACGAACAATATGAAAAAGAATCTATTGGCTATCATCGCAATCAGTTGTGCCTGCACCCTGCATGCTAATCTCTCCCCCTCGGGGGAGTTGGAGGGGGGTCACAGGGCCATGGTAATCTCTCCCCCTCGGGGGAGTTGGAGGGGGGCTACCATTCCTTTGGTCTATTCGGTCGAACACACTGGAAACAGTTTCGCCTTGCCTGCGATGCCCTCCTTCAATCAGCTGCCAGAGGAACGCAATCTGCCCGACCCGTTGGCATGGAGCAACGGAAGCGGACGTGCCGCTTCTTTCGCCGACTGGTCCAGACGGCGTGCCGAGATTGCAGCCGAGATTCAGCATTACGGCATCGGAACAAAACCGACGGTCCCCAAGGACGCCGTACATGCCTACATGGACGCCGATACCCTGGTGGTCAACGTGACAGTGAACGGACGCACGCTGACACTGCGCTCCGAGATACGCTATCCTAAAGTGGGACAACCGCCCTACGCCCTTATGATAGGCACCAGTGGCATTTCGTTGCCGAAGCAACTCTTCGAAGGCCGTCCCATCGCTACCATGGTATTCCATGAGAATCAGGTCAACGACTACTCACAGTGGCGACCTCACAAGGAGCGCGGACAGCACAACTTCGACCGTCTCTACCCTGAACTGAAGGACAACGGCGCCTACAGCGAGTGGGCGTGGGGCCTGAGTCGGCTGATTGACGGACTGCAGCAGCTCGGACCGTCTCATACGAAGATTGACACCGAGCACATCGGCGTCACTGGCTGCTCCTATGCCGGCAAGATGGCGCTCTTCTGCGGCGCCTTCGACGAGCGCGTGGCGCTCACCATCGCCCAGGAACCCGGTGGGGGAGGGGCTGCTGCCTGGCGCATCTCCCATCAGATGGACAGTGTGGAGTGTCTTGAAAAAACAGACTACCACTGGTTCTTGGAGAGCATGCGCACAACATTCTCCGGCGACAGCGTCTACCGAATGCCCTACGACCATCATGAGCTCTGTGCCATGATCTGCCCCCGCGCCCTGCTCATTCTCGGCAATCCCGACTATAAGTGGCTGGCCGATCGGTCCGCTTTGGTCTCAGCACGTGCTGCCCGCGAGGTGTGGAAGACGTTCGGCATCGCCGACCGCATGGGCTATTCTATCGTGGCTGGTCATCCTCACTGCATGCTTCCAGAGAGTCAATACCCCGAAGTTCAGGCCTTCATTGACAAGTTCCTGCTGGGCAAGCAGGCTGACACAAGCGATGTTCAAGTCGTTTCAGGCCTCTGATTAATGCATAATTGATAATGCATAATTGATAATGCATAATTCTTCGCTCGCTTTCTTGTAAAGCGCTCGACCTTTGGTCGCTTTCTTGCGCTCCGTAGGTGCTCAGGCGCTTCGCGGAGGTCTTGCAAAGAACTCTTAATTCTAACTCTTAACGCTTGCTTAACTCCCTCTCCTTCGGGAAAGGCTACGGGTAGGCGCGTCAGCGGGAATGGGGTGGGGTGGGGCTTTCACTCTTCTTGCATTGCTTGGGCAGTGTGGACGGTTTGCTGAAAGCGTGTCGCAGGTTTGCAAGGCCGCTTCAGTTGTGCTGCAGAATAATTTAAACTGCGCTGCAAAATAATTTAAATTGCTCAGCAATACAATTTAGATTGCACGGCAAAACTAATTAAATTGCGCGGCAATTCAAATGGAATGGCGAATCATGACCTGCTTACCGGTAAACCGAAGAGGGCCGACAGACAGGAGAAAAGCATTGCAGAAACAGGTGAAACGTTGCAGAAAAGAAAAGCACCCGAGTACTGATTCTTGTACCCGGGTGCTTTTTTTGACGAGGCAGAATGGCGCCGGTTCTATAGCCGAATCAGCGTCGGCGCACGTATTCTTTAGTGGTTGCGGAAATTCCACTTCGAGTTGTCGGAATGGAAGTCGTACTCGGCGAGGGTAGGGGTGCTGTCACCGGCAGAATAGAGCACGTAACGCGTGTTGATGCCGGGCATTCCGGGTATTACCTTCGGCAGGAGTCGGAAGGTGCCGTCGGTGAGTTGCTCGATGCGCCAGAGCTGTTCAGGGGCTCCTGTGAAGGCCGGGACGGCCGTCAGCTCCTTGTCGGCGGTGGCAGCCAGCGCCCGTTCCGTTCCTGCAATCGTGATTTTATAGTACGGACCACCGAGATAACCGCCCGCTTCGGGCACCGGGGTGACGGTCCACCGCTGGTGCGGACGCATCATGTAGTCGCCGATACGCAGCGGAATGTTGCCCTGTGGCCATGTGTCGACGACGTCGCTGAGCTGTTGGTCGGCCACAGGCTTCACGGGTTCGTTATCATCGCGGTTCCACCAGCCCTGTCGGTCGTGCTGGATGCGCACGAAGTCGACAGCCAGCTCAAGGGAGTAGCCGCGACGCTCCGATTCGATCTCGTAGGTTCCAGGGCGGAAACGGTCGCCCGCCACGGGCCATCCGTTCTTCCACAGGAGCGGACGAAGGCCGAGGACGCTGCGCCCGCCTTGGTCGAAGTCGGCCTCGTAGTGGCACGACATGATCTCCACACCTTCGTCGATGATGGTGCGTCCGAAGTGTCCGGGACCAGCCTTGCGGTCGCCTGCGGCGATGACCATCTTGCCTCCGCCGTGGAACATATCGCGTCCCACATTGTCTATATAAGGTCCTTCGACGCTGCGCGAACGACCTACCACTATATTATATGTGGAGTTGACACCGTCGCAACAGGTGCCGTGGGTGCCCAGCAGGTAGTACCAGCCGTCGCGATAGATCAGATCGGAGGCTTCGCAGTCGATGGCGATGTCCTTTTCCTTATTGCCTTTCACGCGGAGACCCGTTGCAGGATCGAGCTCTATGAGGCGGATGGTGCCGAAGTAGGTACCGTAGCTCACCCACAGACGACCCGTGGCAGGGTCGAGCAGCAGGCCGGGATCGATGGCATCTTGATCCTCCATGCCGTCGGAATAGCACACCTCGACAGCATCCGACCATTTGAAGTCGGGCGACTTCGGATCGAGGGTCTTGTTCCACATGGTGAGGATGCGGCCGCTGTGACCGCCGCCGAGTCCGCCGCCGGTCGCTCCGTAGATGCAGAGGTAGCGGTCGCCGATCTTCAGCACGTCGGGAGCTGCACCTCCGCCGGGACGGTCGGCACCGCTGTGCCACGACCAGCCGTCGTCGGAGATGAGTCCTCCGCCACCGGTTCCAAACGTATAGTACTTGCCCTCGCACTCGGCAATGGTCGAAGGATCGTGGATATAGGGTTCGCCTGTCTGCGCCCTTGCAGGGCTGAATGACAAATGACAAATGACTAATGATAAAGCCAGTATGTTACTCTTCTTCATATTAATGCATAATTTTAATGCATAATGCATAATTCTTAACTCTTAATTCTTAACTCTTAATTCTTACCTCTTACCTCTTAATTCTTACCTCTTACCTCTTAATTCTTCGCTCGAGCTTGCTCGCTTTGCTTTGCAAAGAACTCTTACCTCATAATTTTTCACGGGGTTACCTTTCTCGTCGAGGAAACGCACGCAGAAGTCGCTCATGCCCGGACCGTTGATGATGGCACCGCGAAGGATGTTGCGGCCTTTCTTCAGCGTCAGACGCGGCGACATGGCATCGTCCTTCACCATGCGGCGGTCGCCACTGAGCAGCAGGACTTCCTCGCCGTTGAGCCACCACATGGAGGCGGAGTTGGAACCGACAGCCAGACGGACGTTCTCAATGTCCTCCTCGCAATCGATGATGGTGACGGCCCAGAAGAGCACGCCATAGACCTGCTTGCCGTATTTCTCGGCGAAGCGGAATAGCTTCACGTTGAAGTTCTCGCTGTCGAGGGCATGCCACGTGAGCGTTTGTTTGACGGTCTTGAACGTGGGCTGTGCAGGTTGCTGGGTCTGAGGTCCGCGTCCGAAGCCCGGCGGCACCACTTCCTGCTTCACCGTAGCCTTGACTTTCTGCCCGTCCTTGGGCAGTATGGTCTGCTGACCCTTGAAATACTCGATGTTGAAATGCTCGCGCAGATAGCTGTCGGTGAAGACCGTATTGCCGCGGTTGGGCTTGTCGATGGGTTCCAGCAGCATCCATCGGCGAATGAATCCCTCATCGTCGGGACGTGCAGCAGGCGTGGTGACGGTTGAGAAGTATTTCGGACGATTCTTGAACTGCAGCCAGTCAACGGTGGCGCTGCCCAAACCTTCGTTGGTAACGACGAGGTCAGTGACACCCTTGGGAAGGTTTTCGAGCTGAGCTGTGAGCGTGAGCCATTGGTTCGACATGTCACGGCGGAACCTGGCCGGTGTGCCTTCCGGCGTTTCGGGCTTGACGGTCATTTTCACGCGGGCGATGACCTTGCCCGTGGCGCTCTTCTCGCGTATGCAGAGCTCTGTATTGTCGGAAGCCTTGGCCGAAAGAACCATGTAGCCGTCGGTGATGCAGTTGAAGTCTACATCGTAGTAGCGCAGCCATGAGCCTTTTGTGGGGAGTGTTGCCTCAAAGCCTCGGAAGGTGTTGACGGTGTCGATGAGCTGAGTCGTCACACCGCTGGCAGCAGCGCTGTAGCGATCGATCTCTATCCGCTCTGTTGCTTTGTTGATGCCCACGCCTCGCAGGGTCTGCTTCACCTCCTGAATGGTGCCGTCGGGATTGAAGAAAAGCTTCTCAATGCAGACGGAGCGCCGCTTGTCGTCGCTGGGTGAAAGATAGTTGTGGTGGTAGAAGAGGTACCACTGACCACGGTAGTTGACGATGCTGTGGTGGTTGGTCCAGCAACCGTTGGGCTGTTCGGCCATGATGAGTCCTTTATACTCGTAGGGTCCCATGGGATTCTTGCTCATGGCATAGGCGAGGACCTCGGTGTTCTCCCTGACGTAGGGGTAGGTGAGGTAGTAGTTGCCGTTATACTCGAAGGCAAAGGGACCCTCGGCCTGACGGTTCGGAAGGTCTTTCAGACAGTTGACGCCGTACATCTCGAACTCGCGGTCGCCCCACTTCACTTTTTCTTTCGGGGTATCGTCTGCCAGTTCCTTCATGTTATCTTTCAGTCTGGCGCAGCGTCCGGCTCCCCAGAAGATATAGGCGTGGCCGTCGGAAGCCTGCAGGACGCAGGGGTCGATGCCGTTGATGCCTTTGATGGGCTCGGGCTCGCAGGTGAATGGACCTTCGGGATGATCGGCAATGGCAACGCCTACGCCGAAGCCTCGTCCGTCTTTAGGTGCGGATGGAAAATAGAAATAGTACTTGCCGTTGCGGAAGACACAGTCGGGAGCCCACATGGAATAAGAGTCGGGACGCACCCACGGCACCTTGTTCTGTGTGACGATGACGCCGTGGTCGGTCCAGTCGGTGAGGTTCTCCGACGAGAACACGTGGTAGTCTTCCATGCAGAACCAGTCCTGGCGTTGCCCTTCGGGCGGCAGAATGTCGTGCGAGGGATAGACATACACCTTATTATTAAATACGCGCGCGGTGGGATCGGCCGAGAACTGATCGCGGATGACGGGGTTCTGTGCCACGGCCACGATGGGCACGCTGCAGAGGAAAAGGTGGAGTAATCTGTTCATTGATAATAAGTTGATTGTTGTTCTTTTATAATTGTTGCAAATGTACACATAAAAACTGATATTTTTCATTTGCAAATGTATCATAACCGATGCAACAATGTAACATAATAACGGTAGGTTACGTGGTGTAAAAATAATGTTACAAACTGAATGTTGCTATTATTTATTTTCTCATAATTTTGCAGAGTGATTGAGCGGAAGGCTCTTTTGAGAGGCGTAAAGTCATGAAATATTTATCTAACTAATTTATATTAACTATTAAAAAATGTAGTATGTGGAACTTTAGGAATCTACAAAAACCATTGTTGTTTTTGTTCCTGCTCTGCCTGTTTCCGTTAGGGGCAATGGCTCAGAGCACTGTTAGTGGAACAGTAACCGATGAGTCGGGTGATCCCGTCATCGGTGCTACGGTCAGAGTGCATGGCACCAACGAAGGGTCGGTGTCTGACATGGACGGCCGGTTCTCTGTTAGGGCGTCAGCCAATGCAACGATTGAGGTCTCATACGTAGGCTACCAGACCGAGGTGGTGAGACTGAATGGTCAGACAAACATTAAAGTCGTGCTCAAGGAGGAAGACACATCGCTCAGCGACGTGGTCGTAATCGGTTATGGTACGATGAAGAAAAAGCTGGTCACTGGTGCTACCGTTCAGGTGAAGGGTGAAGAAATTGCCAAGCTGAACACCACCAACGCCCTGGAAGCCATGGCTTCTTCGTCTCCTGGCGTACAGATCACTCAGGCCTCTTCGCAGCCTGGTAAGGGATTCAAGGTTTACATCCGTGGTATCGGTACCATTGGCGACTCGCAGCCTCTTTACGTTATCGATGGTGTTGCCGGTGGCAATCTCGACGGTATCAACCCCAATGATATTGAGAGCATCGACGTGCTGAAGGATGCTGCCTCAGCTGCCATCTACGGTTCACGTGCTGCCAACGGTGTGATTCTGGTCACCACCAAGCAGGGAAAGGTTGGCAAAGTGGAACTCAACTACAATGGTGCCATGGGTTGGTCGAACGTCTACAAGCGTCCGCAGATGCTCAATGCACAGCAGTTCATGACCATCATGGATGAGTATAGCTTCAACACTTCAGGCCAGAAGGTTGACTTCTCAGCTTTCGTGCCACAGAGTATCGTCGACAAAGTCGCTGCTGGTTGGGAAGGTACCGACTGGTGGGGTGCTTTTGAGAATGACAATGCCGTGCAGCAGAACCATTCTGTGACGTTGACCGGTGGTTCGGACCGCTCCAAGTTTGCCATGTCTTACACCTATACCGGCAATGAGGGTATCATGGGTGCCGACCGCGCTTCTTACTACAAGCGTCACACCATCCGTGTCAACAGTGAGCATGTGCTGTTGAAGGCTAAGGACTTCGACGCCATCACTATCGGTGAGAACATCTCCATCGGTTACAACAAGAGCCACGACTTGGCCGAGGACGGCATGTACTGGAGCTACATCCACAGCTTGCTTCAGACGAACCCGCTCGTACCTATGTATGATGACAATGGTGATCTTTACACGCATGTTAAGAATGGTGCAGGATGGAACGACTATTGGTTCAACAACCCTTACGAAGGTCTTGATAAAGGTGGATTCAACTCTATTCAAGAGAGCCGCAACATCAACACCAGCGCCACGGCGTTTGTTACCATTCAGCCTATCAAGGGTCTGAGATTCCGCAGCCAGTTCAACTACAACTGGGGCTCGGGAGCCTATCGTAACTTTGGAATGCCTCGCTCTCCTTCTTCAGGTTCAGGTACTGTGACATCGTATAGCGTCAGCCAAAGTGCTTGGCTGAGTTCCAACTGGTCTGTTGAGAACACCCTGACTTACGATCTTCCTCTTATCGCTGGTCATAAGATCAGTGCTATGGTCGGTCAGAGTTTCCAGAGCACAGCTTGGAGTACGAACATCAATGGCTCGAATACGGTTGACGAAGGCCAGCAGAAGGCCACTCTTAAGGATTGGAATTCAGCATGGCTGAATAATTTCAGTACGGACCTCTCCAAGGCTTCTATGGGTGGCAATCCCAACGATGATGAGTATCTCGCATCTTGGTTCGGCCGTCTGACTTGGGACTGGAAGGAGCGCTACATGGCCACCGTTACCATGCGCTATGACGGTTCGAGTATCTTCAACAAGGGTCATCGCTGGGGCGTGTTCCCATCAGTATCTGCAGGTTGGGTCATCAGCAATGAAGAATTTATGAAGGGTGCGTCCAGCTGGCTGGATTTCCTGAAGCTTCGCGCTTCTTGGGGTCAGAACGGTAACAACCGTATTGCCAAGTACCAGTATCTGGCTACCATCGCACAGTCGGGCAGCGCCGGCGACAGCGGCTATAAGTTCAGCGATGACTATAGCTTCACGCTGACAGGAAAGCCCAATATCGGTGCCTATGCAGACATCGTTCCTAACCCCGACGTGACTTGGGAGACTTCCGAGCAGCTTGACCTTGGTTTCGATGCTCGCTTCCTCAACAGCCGACTGGGTCTCTCCTTCGACTGGTATAAGAAGACTACCAAGGACTGGCTCATCGTTGCCCCGCGTATTGCCATCGAGGGTACGAACCCGGCCTACATCAATGGTGGTGACGTTGAGAATACTGGTGTTGAGATTGCCCTTACCTGGAATGATAGAATAGGTAGCGACTTCAGCTACAACATCGGTGTCAACTTGGCCACTAACAAGAACAAGGTTACACGTATCGCCAATGAGAATGGCTACATCAACGGTGGTGGCAGCATCCTCTCACAGGGTACAGAATACATCTATCGTGCAGAGATTGGCAAACCTATCGGTTACTTCTATGGCATGTCGTACAGCGGCATCTGGCAGAACCAGGCAGAGATCGATGCTGCTCGTGCTGCTGGCAAGGCAGTCCTCGACGGAGCACAGCCCGGTGACGCTATTTGGGACGACTGGAATGGTGATGGCGTGATTACCTACGCTGAAGGTGCCCACTGCGACCGCCATGAGATTGGTAATCCTAACCCGGATGTCATGCTGGGTATCAATCTCGGCCTGAATTGGAAGGGTCTTGACTTCGCTATCAACGGATCTGGCGCTTTCGGTCATCAGATCATGCGCTCCTACCGTTCGTTCAGCGACTCTTGGTGGCATAACTACGACACGACAATCTTTAATCGTTGGCATGGCGAGGGAACTTCTAACGATGTGCCGCGCATCTCTGGTACTGGTCATCCTAATACAAACTATGTTTCGACACGTTATATGGAGGATGCTGACTACTTCAAGATCAAGACCGTGACTCTCGGTTACGACTTTACGAAAATCTGGAAGTCAAGTCCGTTCCAGCAGCTACGCCTATATGTTCAGGCGCAGAACCTCGTCACATTCACTGGCTACACCGGTCTCGATCCAGAGGTAGGAAACGCTGCCGGTGCTGACAGCTGGGCTTCTGGTATCGACCTGGGTCTTTACCCGCCATCTCGTACCTTCTTGGTTGGTGCAAGCATTAAGTTCTAATTAAGAATGATGAGTTTAGAGTTAAGAAAATTAGAATTGATAATTGAAAGTATGAAGAAATACATTTTATCATCGTTAGCTGTTCTGACGGCAGCTACTATGTTTACATCCTGCGATGACATGCTCGACACGGATCCGCGTGTTACCTCTGCGACTCAAGCCACTTTCCCAGGCAAGATAGGAGATGTGGAAGCACTGAACACTGCAACCTATAGTATCATGAACACCATGGGTGGGGGCGATGCCGATACACAACATCCTTTCTACTGGTGGGAAATCATGTCGGACAACTGCTACGGCTCAGGAGGTCTGCAGGATAACAAGGTGAAATCTTTGCATCACCTTGTCGAGATGAGTACAAACCAGTACGAAATGCCATTCGTGCTTCTTTATGGTGGTATCAACCGTGCCAACAACCAGATTGAGACGATTGACAACGTGAACTGGACAGGCAATGAGGCTAGGCGTGACCAACTTCTTGGCGAAGGCTACTTCATGCGTGGTCTCTACACGCTCTGGCTCACTCAGCTCTATGGCGACGTGCCCCTGATCACATCTACCACTATTACAGATGAGATGAGGCAAGAAGTGAGCGCAGAAGACGTTATTTATCCTCAGATTATGTCAGACTTCGTGTCGGGTATTAACCTCATGAGCACCACGAAGAGCTCTGGTCATGCCAACAAGTATGTGGCCGAGGCTTTCCTTGCTCGTGCCTATATGTTCTGGGCCGGCTTCTATAAGAAGGTCGGCGAGCTGGCAACTGGTTCAGCTCCTGCAATTGATCTCGTAGAGCAGGAAGGCTGCAAGGGAGGTTCTCTTTCTCAAGCAGACGTGGTCAACTACCTGAAGGAGATTGTCTCCAGCGGTGCTTACAAACTGCTGCAGGACTACCGTTCGCTCTGGCAGTACTCCAATAGTTATGTCTGGGATGAGGCACACGACAATGAGGATGGAACAGGCAACAAGGAAGGAACTCACGCCTATGCCTTCATCGCCGACATGCCCCGCGAGCTGTGCTTCGACCAGCCCGGCATGGGTAACGGTAACGACGAGGAACTCTTCCAGATCCAGTTCATGAATGCATCCAACTGGAGTATCGGCGGCACCTATTCTACCGCACGTATGTACTGTAACTACCTGTCTGTGTTCTGGGCTCTCCGTGTAAACGGTAACAATGGTAACCGTGACTACACCTATCCGTTCACTCAGGGCTGGGGCCAGGGAACGCCTTCGTGCAACATCTGGGACGACTGGACCATGGCCGAGACCAATGGCGGCTACACCGACATCCGTAAACTCGGTTCTCTGATTGACTGTAATAATGAGCTGACCGAATACTCCTACGTGAAGGACGACTGTGAGGAGTCTGGCTATGGCGTGAAGAAGTACAATGGCGTTACGACTGATAAGATGACAGGCGACACGCCTTGGTGGGATGGTATCGATCCGAATGTCACCTCTGGTACTCTTTCTAATCCTATGCAGGGTGACCATTACGAAGACTTCTATCTGATGCGCTACTCTGACGTGCTGCTGATGCTCACCGAGCTCACTGGTGATGCCACCTATATGAATGAGGTTCAGCGTCGGGCACATGTGCCCGAGACAGCCTACTCTCTGAAGGCTGTGCAGGATGAGCGCCGCTGGGAGTTCGCATTCGAAGGTATCCGCTTCAACGACATGCGCCGTTGGTCGGGTGTCGACAATCACAGTGAGACCTCTTACGCTGCCAAGGCTCTTCAGGCTCAGGCCGGCAAACAGGTGGTCGTCAAAGGTAACACTGCCAACAAGGTTTCTATGAAGCACATGACTTGCTCTTGGGCTAAGCGTTACGCTGACACTCAAGGCTTCCTGGCAAAGCCACAGTCGCAGATTACTCTGATGAATGGCGGACTCAAGCAGAATCCCGGATGGGATGCTTCGAACCCTGAGACCCAATATGTTGATCTTTACAATTAATCTTATAACAAGTAATCGAAATGAAAAAGATATTTTTGATATTTGCCGCAGTATGTGCTTTTGCTGCATGCGATCCTACTCACGAGGATATAAGCAATGCTGGTCACATCACTGTGGATGAACTAAGGGCAAAATCCAGCGTTACTGTTGACAAGGCAGCCAGCGGGCAGAACGGAAACGTCATCACCTGCACAACCTCGGCTCCGGTCAATGCCAAGTGGGATATTGGTGGAAAGGAGCTCCTGGGCAACTATGCTTGGAAGAAAATGAAACTTGGTGAGCACGTTATAACTCTGACAGGGCTTTGCCCAGATGGTACAGTGGTTACTACCGAGTACACCGTGAACTGTCAGGAAATCACCGACCCGCTGCAGAAGTTCTGGATTTATGGCGAAGACCCTGTTGCACAGCCTCCCTTCACTCCCGCAGCCTGGGATGCTGCCGAGATGCGTTTCAGCGACAACGAGGGTAAGCACTTCCCCTATCTGTCCGACGATGTCTATTGGGGCTTCAAGACCCTCATCTTCGAGATTACCGATGCCACTCCCGATTGTGCAGGCCGCATTATGAACGGATGGTGGAGCGCTCGTTACGACGATGATAAGGATGTGAAGTTCACCAACGGATTGTGGGAGCTCCCCCTCACCGAGGCTATCGCTAAGGATTGTGCGCGCGGTAATGGAGGTTCTGGTAAAGACCTTGACCTCATGGTCACTTCTGGTTCTTGCACTATCAAGTCCGTTTACTATGAGGAATAATCATTCCTTGTCGGAATAATCATTAATGGGCTGGCTCAATCAATGGGCCAGCCCTTTGAAACATATATATGACAGCAAAAAGCAAAGCATCCAGTGCCGTCCTTTATGGGAGCCTTTCGGCTTTTATATTATTTGTTGTATATGTATTATACATCAATCAGGATGTGTTTTATACGGCACATGACCGTTCAGAGTTCCTCTACGGAGAACCTTTCTTCAATAGATTATTGTCCAAGCCCTTTGGTTTGATGCAGTATGTGGGTGCCTGGCTCACACAACTTTTCTATTATCCCGCTTTAGGTTCCGCTGTGCTGGCTGCTATCTGGACACTCATATTCTATGTTGGGACAAAAGCATTCCTGCTAAAAGGGTGTACGGGAGCCCTGATGCTTTTGCCCGTAGCATGCCTGCTCACATCGGTTGTTGATCTTGGCTATTGGATTTATGTTTCCACCATAAGGGGCTATTGGTTCTCTCAGTCGGTAGGCTATCTCGTCATGTTGCTTCTATTGTGGATGGCACGATGTACCTCACGTAAATGGCATATTGTGTGGTATCTGTTGGGCATTTGTTTCTTTCCTGTGCTCGGGTGGTTCGCATTTCTTTTCATATTATGTCTGATACTTTGCGAGAAACCGACTTGGCGCGAGATGATTGGTGTTGTTTTACTGCTCTTTGCCGCAAGTATTTGGCATACTCAGTTCTATTCGAACCTGAAATTCGATGATGTCGCATGGGCTGGTTTTCCTCGCTTTGTAACACCAAGCGACAAGACCGATCATCTTTCCATCCCGTTCTGGGTGCTTGGTGCTGTCTCAGTGCTTTTTTCCTGTCGACTGGGTAATTGGTCGCTTGGCCGTTTGAGAGACTGGTCGTTTGGCCGTTTTGCATTGCCTGTGCTTAGTGCAGTTGCTGGTATAGCCTTTACTTGGTCGTTGATGTTCCAAGATAAGAACTATGTCGACGAGATGCGCATGGTGCGCTATGCCTTTGACGACAAATGGAAAGAAGTTCTTCAAATGGCTGAAGAGAACAAGAAACCGACAACCACAATGGTATTTCTCAAGAATGTAGCCTTGATGAATGAGGGAGGGCTGCTCGACCGTTCTTTCAAAATGGGAAATAGCGCAGTGAGTATCAACAATCCTGATTCAATCCACGTTACACTCTTGGACATTGCATCGCCTTTGGTCTATTACAACTACGGCATGCAGAATGAAGCTATACGTCTGAGTTATGAAAATGGTATACAGGCAGGTTTCTCGCCTTTCTATCTGAAGATGCTTTCACGCTGTTCACTGGCCACGGGAGAAGCGGAATTGGTGAAGCGTTATAACGACCTGCTTCATCATCATCTATTTTACCGTAACTGGTATCCCAGCCCTGTCTCGGCAAAGGTGAGCGAATTGGGACATTCTTATCCGGATGAACTTACCGGCGTGGAAAACAGTGACAGCTATATCGTGAATAGCATCAGTCTTTGGTACGAAACCAACAGCAAACTGGTATCAGAGCAGGCTTTGTTCTATGCCATGATAAGCTGCAGAGCTCGTCTTTTCTGGTCATCGCTGCGCACGTATGTAAGACTGCACATGAATGAGAACTTCCCTGTCCATGCACAAGAGGCATATATTTTATTTATGGATAAGGCTCCAGAAAATAAGCGGATGATGATTCCTGTAGAGCAGGCTGTTTATGATAGGTATAAACAGTTTTGGGATGATTTGAGGAGTCTGATAAAGCCCGGAAAGACTCTCGCTCAGGTCGCTGATGAAATGTGCGGCAAATGGGGGGACACCTATTGGTACTATAATATTTTCGGTAGACGGTATTCAAACCCGGTCGTAAGGAAAGATAACGAGGTTCAATCATAAGAAGACCATGAAAAGACATATCCTATATTGCTTATGCTTAATCGGAGCAGTGCTGCTTCTGTCGTCGTGTGTGTATCATCCAGATGTGCCATCTTCTTCAAAAAAGGCCAAGTGCCTGCCTGCTATCTTCCCTGACTACTGCAATGTCACGGTGCCTTACAACATCGCACCGCTCAACTTCATGCTTCCCTCTGACGAATATGAAGAGTGCGTGGCACGCATCACAACTCCCGACGGTAATCAGCAGAGCTACGGCGAAGGCGTGAAGGTGCAGATTCCGGAGTCGGAATGGCATGCTATGATGGAAACTTCTAAAGGGAAGAGTCTCAAAATTGAGGTATGGGGTAAGAAAGAAGGAGAATGGCTTTCGTTTAATCCTTTTACAATATTCGTTGCCAAGGATCCTATAGACGAATATCTGTCATATCGTCTCATTGAACCGTCGTATGTAGCATGGGACTTCATGGAGATAGCCCAACGTAACATCACTTCGTTTGAAGAATCACAGATCTTCAACAACGAGATCACTTGTAATGACAGGAAAAAAGGACAATGTATCAACTGCCACAGCTATCAGAACTACAAGACCGACAACATGCTCTTTCATGTCCGGCTGTCCAATGCCGGTACAGTTATTGTGAACGACGGCCATGTATCGCGAGTGAATCTGAAGCGTGACTATACCATCTCTTCTGGTGTTTATCCGGCATGGCACCCAACCGCCAAACTGATAGCCTTTTCTACCAACAAGACACGTCAGGCATTCCATACCGCCAATCGCAACAAGCTTGAAGTCTATGATGAGGCCAGCGATCTGATACTGTATGACGTCTTGAAAGACTCGGTGAGCGTTATCTGTAATGACTCTACTCTGCTAGAGGTATATCCGACGTGGTCGCCGGATGGCAAATACCTCTATTACTGTAAGTCGGTTCCACTTCCTGAAGAGTTACGTGACAAGGATATCCGGTCAACCTTCGAAAGAATACAGTACAACCTTTATCGCCGTTCGTTTGACCTCGGCTCCCACAATTTTGGTGAAGAGGAATTGGTCTATGATGCAGCATCGCAAGACAAGAGCGCCACCTTACCGCGCATCAGTCCGGACGGGCGCTATCTGTTGTTCGCAAAGGGACAGTATGGCTGTTTCCATATCAGACATCATGATGCCGATATCGTCTGCCTGCCGCTCGGCAAAGACAATGCTTCGGAAATCGACCTTACGAACCTGAACAGTGAAGGTTTCCAGGATAGTTACCCCACATGGTCGAGCAATGGTCATTGGATCATGGTAGCCAGCCGACGCGAAGACGGCAATTTCTGTCGCGTCTACTTCTCCTATTTCAATAACGGAAAAGTGGGAAAAGCATTTATGTTGCCGCAGGAAGATCCAGAACAAAACACTTTCCTGCTGAAGAGCTATAACCGTCCGGAATTCATGGCCGAGCCTGTACGTATCAGTGTTGATGAATTTAGTAAGGTATTCGAATGAAGTATTTCCATTATGTTTACACACTCCTTTTCGGAGTAGCCGTCCTTCTCTTTTTCGCACTGGCCTATCCGCATCATCTGCACTATCAGGAGCAGTTCCAGCTTTTCCTTTTCGACGGTGCCTATGTGTGGGAAATCGTAAGGTTGCCAGGTGGCATTGCCGACCTTCTGGGCCGCTTCTGTACTCAGTTCTTCCTTTATGCGTGGGTGGGATCACTCATCGTCGCCATCCTTCTATCGTTGGTGCAAATCCTGACACTACGTTCGGCCGACTGGGGGAGGCTCTATGGTTTGAGCTTCGTGCCTGCCTTCCTACTTTGGGTATTCCTTCTCGATGAGAATGCCCTTCTTGGTGGAGTATGGGCAGTTATCATCACACTTCTCTTTTCTTGGGCTTTCGACAAGCTTGCTGATGGCTGGCTACGACGTTGCCTGCTTGTCGCTGCCGTTCCCGTGCTCTACTGGATGGTCGGTCCCGTTTGCCTCTTGTTCTTTCTCCTGCAAGCTCCGAGTCCAAAACGCTCTGCATGGTATTATGGCGTGTTCGTACTATTGGCCCTCATGACCTTCCTTCTTTCGTATTTCCTTCCCGTGCCTCCCCGTAGCTTATACACCGGAATACATTACCATCGCTACCCCACAGTAGTTCCGATTTTCTTATGGGTAGCATCGCTGTCTGTTTTCGTACTTACACTCATAGCCCGTTCATTCAGCAATAGGCGGACCGACTCACGCCCTGCCAAGATTTCAGCCAGTTTTGCTGTACCTCTTATCTCTTTTGTGCTCGTTGCAGTCGTTATGGGAAGTGTCGTCTGGAAGAACAGCAATTTCAAGGCAGAGAAGGTAATGCGATATGACTTCATGGCGCGCTATCAGCAATGGAACCGCATCCTTCAGACCATTAGCACAGAAAAGCCCAACAACCAAATCGGTGTCACTGTGCAGAATCTTGCGTTGGCAATTCACGGCCTGCTCTGCGACCATCTGTTCGAATACAATCAGAACGGACTCTCAGGTCTCCTGCCAGATGTCGGCACCGATGCCGTCAGTCCGTTGCCAACAGCCGAAGCCTTCTATCAGCTGGGTATGATAACCGTCGCTCAACGCACTGTCTTCGAGGCTCAGGAAGCTATACTCGACTTTCAGAAGAGTGGTCGTTGCTACCAGCGTTTGGCTCAGACCTATCTGATTCTCGGCAATTATGAGGTGTCGCGCAAGTATCTTACAGCCCTACAGAAGACCATCTTCTACCGTGAATGGGCCAACAAAACGCTGCCGTTGTTGGGAAATGAAGAAGCCATAGCCAAGCACCCTGAGTACGGACGTCTGCGACAGCTTACTTACGACGAGAACTTCTTCTTCGGCGACCACGTAACTCCCGAGATGCTTGAACGCCTCTACCAGAGTAACAAAGATAACCGCCTGGCCTATGAGTACCTGATAGCCTACTATCTGCTGACGGGTGACCGCGAACGCTATACCAACTTCATGCGAAAAATAGGAAAACAATGAAAAAGTCCTTATCCCTCACACTCAGAGTATTCTCTTACCTCTTACCTCTCACCTCTTACCTCTTTCTCGCTGCCTGCACGACAGAGAGGGTCAGCGATTCACGGCAGGAGTCTGTACTGCCCCATATCTATCCCGACTACGTTGGTGTCACCATACCAGCAAACATCGCCCCCCTCAATTTCAGCATGGCCGACGAGAGTGCAATGAGGATAGATGCCGTCATCACCGACAGTCAAGGCCACGACCTTCACAGCCAAGGCAGCGAGTCTGTCGACTTCGATATCGACGACTGGCATCAGCTGCTCGCGCAGAACCGTGGCCACTCACTCACAGTCACCGTGTCGGCCAAGCTTGCCGACGGTTGGCACACCTATCGCTCTTTCCCTCTCTACGTCAGTGCCGACAGCATCGACTATGGCCTTTGTTACCGTCTCATTGCCCCAGGTCATGAGGTATGGAGCAAGATGGGCATTTACGAGCGCAACCTTTCATCGTTCGATGAGCGTGCGGTGATTGAAAACACGCAGTTCGATGGCTGCGTCAACTGTCATAGTTTTAATCGTGGCAACCCTGCCAACATGAGTCTTCACATACGTGGCAAACACGGTGCCACTTTGCTTCGCCAGACTGACGGCTCCGTCGTAGCCTATAACACCAAGACGCCAGAGACCCTCGGCCTGTGTGTCTATCCTTATTGGCATCCTTCAGGTCGCTATATTGCCTATTCCACCAATATTACGAAACAGACATTCCACAGCACCCATGCCAACCGCATCGAAGTCTTCGACGAAGCTTCCGACCTGCAGGTCTACGACGTGGAGCGTAATGAACTGCTGCTGACGCCCATACTGAAGCAAGATTCCGTCTACGAGACCTTTCCTGTCTTCTCAGCCGATGGCCGCTCACTCTACTTCTGTGCCGCTCGGGCATTGCCGAAAGACAACCACCAGCTTGACTCCATACGCTACAGCCTCTGCCGCATAGACTTCGATCCGCAGACCGGACACTTCGGCACCAGCATAGAAACCATTGTTGATGCTCCTGCTCAACGCAAGTCTCTGTCGTTCCCACGTCCTTCGTACGATGGACGATTCCTGTGCTACACACTCTCCGACTACGGACAGTTCAGCATTTGGCATCATGAGGCCGATCTCTTTCTGCTCGACCTCACTACGGGTGCGAGCCGTTGCATGAACGAAGCCAATTCGGGCGACTCTGAGTCGTTCCACAACTGGAGCACCAACTCGCGATGGGTGGTGTTTAGCTCACGCCGTGATGACGGCCTCTACACACGTCCTTATTTCTGCCATGTAGATGCCAAAGGGCAAGTCACCAAGGCATTCATGCTGCCACAACGCAACCCTCGCCGGTTCTATCGCGAGCGTTTCCTCTCGTTCAACGTGCCTGACTTCATTACAGCTCCCACACGTTTTGACAGTCGTCAGGCCAGTAAAGCGATCAACAACACCTATCGCAAAGATTTTTCCGTGAGAAAAAGTGAGTGAACCCCCCTCCAAACCTCCCCGAGGGGAGGCTTTCATGCATTATACATGCATTATCAATTATGCATTATGCATTATGCATTACAAAGGTCGGCCGAATGACAAGCAAAGAAAAGAGTATGCAACAAATGAGAATGTCGTTTTCCAAAAAAACTCTTACCTTTGCAGCTGATTAAAGTACTTTCTTAGGTTATATATTCGATTATATAATCTTAAGCTATGGGAGGTCACGTCGTGAGATGGGACCTCTTCAAGAATTAAGAGTTCTGTGAAATCATGATTATCGACAATATGAAGAAATTTATCATTGCGGCCGCTATGGCCATGAGTTGTGTGGTGGCAGACGGGCAGGATGCTCAGTTCTCCTATTTTTCTTATAAGGGCAACGACAGCCGTTTCAATAAGAGCATCGATGCCTCGCACCAGTATCTGAACCCAATCCTTGCGGGCTTCTATCCCGACCCTTCATTCTGCAGGGCTGGAGATGCCTATTATTTGGTGAACTCTTCGTTCTCCTTCTACCCCGGAGTGCCCATCTTCAAGAGCTATGACTTGGTGAACTGGACGCAAATAGGACACGTGCTCGACCGTCCGGAACAGCTGCCTCTGAAGCGTCAGCGCGTCAGCGGAGGCATTTTCGCACCGGCCATCTCGTACAACGAGAAGAACAAGACGTTCTACATGATTACCACAAACGTGGGAATGGGCAACTTCTTCGTGAAGACAAAAGACCCGAGCAAAGGCTGGAGCAACCCCATCGCACTGCCAAAGATTGACGGCATCGACCCATCGTTCTTCTTCGACAAGGACGGAAAGGGTTACATCGTGCACAACGGACCCGTGGACGGGGGCGCCGACTACGAAGGACAGCGAGCCATCCGCATCTTCCGCTTCGACACAACGGGCGACAGCATCATCGGGACCTACCGCCAGATTGTACGAGGAGGCACCCACGTGGAAGCCAAGCCCATCTGGATCGAGGGCCCGCATCTCTACCGCATCGGAAAATATTACTACCTGATGTGCGCCGAAGGAGGCACCGGCGACTGGCATTCGGAGGTAATCCTGCGCGCATCGGTGAAGTCGGACATCATGGATCCGGCCTCTTGGGAAGAATGTCCCAACAACCCGATACTCACACAACGCACCGGCGTAGACCCCAATCGCCCCGACATCGTGACCAGCACGGGACATGCCGACCTGCTTCAGGACAAGAACGGCAACTGGTGGGCTGTGTTCCTGGGATGCCGAGCCTACGAAGGACCGTTCTACAACACCGGCCGCGACACCTATCTGCTGCCCGTCACGTGGAAAGACGGATGGCCCGAGATCCTGGAAAAGGGCAAGAACCTGCCCACCGTGGTCACAACACCGCACAAGCTGACACCACCCCAGCAGCCTGCCTACCTGACCGGCAACTTCTCCTACACCGACCGTTTCGACTCGAAGGAACTCAATCAGCGGTGGATCTTCCTGCGCAATCCTGAGATGCAACGCTACGAATGGGGCAACAAGGGGCTGACCATTCATCCGTCGACTGCAGACATCAGTCAGCTGGAACCGCTGTCAGCGCTGTTCTGCCGTCAGCAGCACAACACGTTCAGCGCAGAGACTGAGGTGAACTTCGCACCGAAAGGAAAGAACGACGTGGCCGGATTCGCACTGCTCCAGAACGAACACTTCAACTTCGTCTTCGGGAAAACCCTGCTCGACGGCAAACCGGCTGTCACCCTGACCCGAGCCGAGCGAGGAACCGTGCTGGTGGGATCGGCCTTCATCAATGCCAATGCACCGCTGAGGCTGAAGATCGAGGGCGACGGACGCTACTATTCCTTCTACTATGCCGACGGTAACGACTGGAAACCTCTCGCCATCGGCGTGGATGCCGTCAATCTGAGCACATCGCGCTCCGGCGGATTCATCGGAGCCTGCATCGGTCTGTACGCCACGGCCGGTGGTAAGAAGTGAGGCTGACGGCAAACGAGCCGTACTCGCCTACCTGTTCATCAAACAATAAGAGCCATTCCCAAGTTCGCCTGTGCCTTAGGAATGGCTCTTTTCTACAGAAATACAGTCATGAAACTACTTCATGGCTGTGAACATGAGGTTCACAGACCCGCCGAATTGGCCGACGGTGGACTCCGACATGGCCATCATCATGAACTTCTTGCCGTTCAGTTCCACCGTGTAGCTGCGCACACCGTCGGTCTTCAGCTGCTCGGCAGTGAGTTCCTTGCCGCTCAGAGTGTTAGTGAACTTTGCGCCCTTGGCGGCCAGCACGTCGGCCACCTTTTCGTGGAGAGCCTTCAAGTCGGCCTCGGTCAGGACGTGGTCGCCATAGAATCCTAGCCCTATGGCCGGACGCGTCGCGTGGTCTTTCAAGATGATTCTGTTCAGATGGTCCACGCCCTGGAAGTCGCTGGCGGTCAGTCCGAGTGCTTCGATGCTGCCTTCCGACTTCGGCGCGTTGTCAATGGGGTTGAGCGAGATCTCGAAGTTGTAGTCGATGAATTGCCCTGTGTCGCCTTCGCCTTCACGCGTCACCACCTCAAAGGCAGGATTGGGCTCTTCGTCGTAGTAGTACTCGAACGACATGTCGTTTTTCCAATCGTACGACAGCCGCATGCGCATATCCTTCCCTTCCTCAGCCTGGTAGATCATGATGTCATGATCGTAAGACCTTTGATTGAGTCTTTCCTCGTCAAGTGCCGAAATGCGGAATCCTTTCTCTTTCAAGGCACCCACCCAAGCCAGCACTTCGTCCTTGGTGACATCCTTGTAAGCAACGCGGTACTGATAGGAACCGTCGTTGGCAAAATCAGTAAACACAATTCTTCCTTTGGTGGGAATTTCACCGATACCGTACTTGTCGTAAACGGATGCAGGCCACTTGCCGTCGGCGAGTTGGCCGCTCGTTTTCGTCGTTGCATCACCAGTGGAACGCTCGTTTTTTGTCCCACCTCCACAGGCTGTCATGATGACGAGTCCTGTCATGCACATCAGTGCCATTAACACTTTCTTCATTGCTTCTTCTGTTTTAATGGGTTGATAAATAGATTTTGACAATCATCTTGCGTTGACTATACAGTCAGTTGCAGCTTTGTTATTGATATTCTGCTACAAAGATAAAATAATTATTTCAAATGACAAAGAAATTGTTTGAAAATTTGTTACATTATTTCTGTAGCGCGTAGTAGTGCATAGTCGCATCATTCATGAGTGAAAAATAAGAAAACGGTATGAAGGCTTGTACAACAGGCGTTGACGACATTACAATTGAAGGGTTTCTCGGCAGATTCGGTGCTGAGATGAATAAAAACTATGGTTAGGAAAAGTGAAAAAGGATGTTTTCTTTTGTGATTTAGTTTGTTATTTGTAACTTTGCAGCGCAAAAAGATTGTGGAATGAAATATGGTATTATAGCGGCTGGCGAGGGTAGTCGTCTGACGTCTGAGGGCGTTCGCACGCCGAAGCCGCTGGTAGAGGTAAACGGAGAGACGCTCATAGACAGGCTCGTCCGTGTTTTTATGGATAACGATGCCGAAGAGATTGTTGTTGTGTGCAACGAGACGAACATGCTCGTGCCGAGTCATTTGGTGGCACTGCAACGTGAGGGGCTGCGTGGGCGGCCGATTCCCGTGCGTTTCATGATGAAGACGACGCGGAGCTCCATGCACAGTTTTGCTGCTCTTGCTGACTGGCTGAAAGGGGGGCCTTTCGTGTTGACGACGGTTGACACGGTTTTTCGTGAGGATGAATTCTCGGCGTTTGTTTCTGCCTTCAAGCAGGCGGTTGAAGGCGAGGGGTGCGATGGCCTGATGGGGGTGACGGACTATATCGACGATGAGCGGCCGCTCTATGTGAAAGTGGGAGAGGAAATGGAGGTGAAGGCTTTCGTCGACAGTGACGATGAGCCTCGGTATGTAAGTGCTGGTATCTACGGACTGACTCCTCGGTCGCTTGTGACGCTGGGGACCTGCATGGAACGGGGAGTGGAGCGGATGCGTAATTTTCAGCGAGCACTCTTGGCGGATGGCTTACGACTGCGGGCTTTCCCGTTCGTGAACGTGGTCGACATCGACCACGTTGGCGATATTAGGAAGGCGGAAGCTTTAGCGATCCCCCTCTAAACCTCACCGAGGGGAGGCATTGTTAGTTCATAGTTGACAATTGATGGTTCAGAGCGAAGAGGGAGGAATGAAGAATTGAGAAGGGTCGTGTTGGTTGGGAGGGACTGTAGGTTCTCTCCTAATATGGTTGAGAAAGATCGTGGAATATTGGAGGCCGTGGGGAATCGGCTGAGAGCCCAGGGCTGTGATATTGTCTTCGTTGACGAGAATGATCTGAGGGCTGATGACCGGGCGGACATTTTCCTCTCTATGGCTCGCAGCGAGCGCGCGCTCGATGTGCTTGACGGGCTCGAACGAGCGGGCAAGGTCGTGATGAATCGTGCGGGAAGTGTAAGATGGGTGTTGAACCGCTGCAGATTGGATGAGTTGATGCGCAGGCATGGTATACCTACTGCACCCAGCCATGACATAAGCGTGCGCCCGACGGATGACGGTGACGGCTTCTGGGTGAAGAGCGTTGACGGAGCATCCACGACAGCACGTGATGTGATGTATGCAAGACGATGGGACGACGTGATGCGGATAGTGAGTAAGGGTAACGGACAGCGTATGGTTGCTGACGGCACACCGACAGGAGCCGTGGCGCAGGATTACAGTCGCGAGGTGATGGTGTCCAGCCATATCGTGGGTGATCTGGTGAAGTTCTATGGCGTCCAGGGGCAACGATTTTTCCGATGTTACTATCCGACGGACGATGGTGATACCAAGTTTGGCTGTGAGCGGGTGAACGGTGATGCTCATCATTTCGCTTTCAATGAATTGCGGCTGCAGGAGGCATGCGCGCGGCTGGCAGCTGTCACCGGATTGAGGGTTTATGGCGGCGACTGCATCGTGAGAAGCGACGGAACGTTTGCTATCATCGACTTCAATGACTGGCCCAGCTTTTCGCGCTGTCGAGAGGATGCTGCCGATGCCATTGCGGCAGAGGCTTTGGTAGTTCATAGTTGACAGTTGACAGCTCTTTGCAAGCTTTTAAGATATGACATACAACGAATTCAGACAGTTGCTCAAGGCCTCGATGAAGAGCGAGGATACAGAGGAATGGATAGACGTTCACTTTACACGTCCCATTGGATTGCTGTTTGCGTTGCTTTGGAATAAGTTGGGTGTCCATCCGAATGCGATTACGCTTCTCTCCATTGTTCTGGGTTGTGGAGCTGGATGGATGTTCCACTACACTGACTTGGGACACAATGTGGCAGGGGTGGTCTTGCTGATGCTCGCTAATTTCTGCGACTCGACAGACGGACAGATGGCGCGGCTGACAGGAAAGAAAACGCTTGTAGGCAGGATATTGGACGGGTTCTCGGGCGACGTGTGGTTCTTCTGTATCTATTTCGCTCTTTGCTGGAGAATGATGGGACAGACAATCCCTGGCACAGACATGCGTTGGGGTGCAATAATATGGGTGTTGGCGTTTGTGGCTGGGGTGCTGTGTCACAGCCGACAGAGTTCATTGGCGGATTACTACCGGCAGATACACCTCTTCTTCCTGAAAGGCAGGGAGGGGAGCGAACTCGACAGCTACGAGAGCCAGCGTGCTGTGTATGAAAGGATTCCGCGCAGCCAGTGGCTTGCACGCCTTTTCTTCTGCAACTACGCCAACTACTGTCGTAGTCAGGAGCGTCGCACTCCACATTTCCAACGGTTCTTCAGAGAGTGGAAAGTGGAAAACACTATGCATGATGCATTATGCATTATGAATGATGACGTCGTGCGGCGAGAGTTGCTCAGTGGAAGCCGTCCGCTGATGAAGTGGACGAACGTGCTGACTTTCAATGTGCGGGCCATCTGCCTCTATGTCACCTGTCTGGCCGACTGCCCATGGGTGTATTTTGTGTTCGAGATTGTTGTCCTGACCATAATATATATATACATGCACCGTTCGCACGAGCATCTGTGTGAGCGGCTCACGAAAAAACTGATGACAGAGAGATGAAGAAACAACTCATAGCGTTACTGATGCTGGCATTGGCAGTGTCGGCATACGGACAGAAGATAACGGGTATCGTTGTCGATGATGCCACTGGCGATACGATAGCCTTTGCGAGTGCGATCTATAAAGGTCACCACGTGATGGTGTCCGCAGACAAGGACGGGCGCTTTTCGATTGAACGGCACAACGGGTGGACACTGACGTTCAGCGCGCTGGGATACAAACCGCTCGACATGATGATTGGGCCGAAGACGAAATCGGTCCTGCGTATTGCGCTCAAACCAGAGGCCAACCAGCTGAAGGGAATCACCGTGAGCCAAAAGCGTCAGCGATATTCACGCAAGAACAACCCTGCCGTCGAACTGATGCGGCGTGTGATAGCAGCCAAGAAACGGACACAACTGGAGAACCATGACTTCTACCAATTCCACAAGTATCAGAAACTGACGTTGGGCATGAATGACCTGACGCCAAAGGACCTCTCGGGGAATCTCTTCCAGAAGCGCAAGTGGTTGCTCGATCAGGTGGAACTGTGTCCGCAAAACGGCAAACTGATCCTTCCACTGAACGTAACGGAGACTGTGACGCGAAAGATCTACCGCAAGAATCCGTCGACACATCGCGACATCATAATGGGGGAGAACTCCACTGGTATCAACAACTTTTTCGAAACAGGCGACCTGCTTGGTTCTTCGCTCAAGGATGCGTTCGCCGATGTGGATATCTACGACAACGAGATACGACTGGTGCGCCACTCCTTCACCTCGCCTATCAGCAACAACGCCATCAGTTTCTATCGTTACTACATCGAAGATACACTGATGGTAGGCCGAGACTCATGCTTCTATCTTCGCTTCATGCCGAACAACCCGCAGGACTTCGGGTTCACAGGTGATCTCTACATCGTGAAAGACAGCACGCTGCACGTGAAGAAGTGTAACCTGTCGATACCGAAAAAGAGCGACGTGAATTTTGTGGACAACCTTCAGATACGCCAGTCGTACGAGAAGTTGCCGACGGGTGAATGGGTGCTTACGCAAGATGACATGCTCGTGGAACTCTCGTTGGTCGACTTTCTGTCGAAGGCAGTGCTCATACGAACAACGCGACTGCAGGACTACGACTTCGATGTGCTCAATCCCAAGTTGTTCAAGGGAAGGGCGCGCGAACGACATGAGGCCGACGCCAAAATGCGCGATGATGAGTTCTGGAACACTTATCGTGCCGTGAAGCTCACCAAGAGTGAAGAAGGCATGGGAGACTTCCTTTCGAACCTGGAACAGATAAAGGGCTTCAAATACATCATCTTCGGCCTGCGTGCACTGGTAGAGAACTATGTCGACACTGGGTCGAAAGATCATCCCAGCAAGGTGGATATCGGGCCTGTCAACACGATGATCACTTCCAACTTCATCGACGGGCTGCGTACGCGCATCAGCCTGCAGACCACTGCCAACCTGAACCCCCACTGGTTTGCCAGCGGATACTACGCACGTGGCTGGAAGAGCAAGAAGAACTACTACAAGGGTGAACTGACCTATTCGTTCAACAAGAAGAGCTACCTGCCGCAGGAGTTTGTCAAGCGGACGCTTACTTTCTCATCCACCTACGATGTGACCTCTCCTTCCGACAAGTTCATGCGCACCGACAAGGATAACGTGTTCACTGCCTTCAAATGGGCTAAGGTGGACAAGATGATGTTCTACAATCGACAACAGCTCACCTTCGAGCGCGAGGAGGAGTTTGGCTTTAAAACTACCATCACTTTCAAGACAGAGGAGAATGAAGCTTGTGGCAACCTCTTCTTCAGGGGGATGAACGAGCCCCGTGGACACTACGACGGCGAGGGACCGCTGCCCATGCACAACGGCAAGATACGCACTACTGAGGTGTCGGCACTGTTGCGCCTGGCTCCCGGTGAGACGTTTGTGAATACAAAGCAACGACGCATTCCTATCAACCTTGATGCTCCGGTGTTTACGATCGGCCACACCATTGGGTTGAACAGGGTCTTGGGCGGACAGTATGAGTACCAGCTTTCCGAAGCCAGCATCTTCAAGCGCTTCTGGATGCCGCACAGTTTCGGAAAGGTCGATCTCTCGGTTAAGGGCGGCATTCAGTGGAGCAAAGTGCCCTTCCCGTTGCTCATCATGCCACCTGCCAACCTGTCGTATATAGTACAGAAAGAGACATTCGACCTGGTGAACAACATGGAGTTCCTCAACGACCGCTACCTTTATGCCGACCTTTTGTGGGACCTCAACGGCAAGATTCTCAATCGCATACCGCTCATCAGAAAACTCCAGTGGCGCGAGATTATAGGGGTGAAGATGTTGTGGGGATCGCTCTCCGACAAGAATAATCCGAATCTGGCTCAGAATGCCAACGATGACGTGCTGATGCCTTTCCCCGAAGGCTCGTATGTCATGGACAGTAAGAAACCCTACTACGAGTTTGTTGTAGGCGTGTACAACATTTTCAAGATCCTGCGCGTGGAGTATGTACGCCGGCTGTCTTATCTTGATCTCCCAACAGCCCACAAACGTGGTGTACGCATCATGTTGCACATGACGTTCTGATGAATAAAACGACATTCTTTTAGCATGACTTTGAAAGGATATATCTTCGACTATGGTGGCACTCTCGATACCGGGGGCCAACATTGGGCGCGCGTCATCTGGAAAGCATGGCAACACCACGCGGTTCCCGTCGGCGAGCAACAGTTCCGTGAGGCCTATGTCTACGCCGAACGTACATTAGGCCGCAACCCCATCGTGCTGCCTTCCTATACGTTTAAGAAGCTTCTCGATGTGAAGCTTCGTCTTCAGATGGAGTATCTCTTCATGAAAGGGTGGTGGACGGTTGACAAACAGGAGTTTACGCGCATTCATTTGAGTGTACTTGAGTATCTCTATGGCATCGTTCTTCAACAAGTGGCGCATAGCCGTGAAGTGCTTCTCACCCTGCGTGAGCGTTGCCCGTTGGTGCTGGTGAGCAACTTCTATGGTAACATCGAGACGGTGCTTCATGAGATGAAACTCTCAGGTATCTTCAGTCATGTCATCGAGTCGGCAGTTGTGGGAGTCCGCAAGCCCGATGCCCGCATCTTCCAGCTGGCAGTCGATGCCTTTGCCCGTAGCGTGAAACCGTCGCCAGCACCAGAAGAGCTGATGGTTGTCGGCGATAGCCTGACTAATGATATCATTCCCGCAAGTTCGATAGGATGTCAGGCGGCATGGCTGAGTGGAGAAGGGTGGCAGCTCGTTGAAGATAGTCAGATACCTACCGGCACGCTTGTCATCACCGACTTGCGTCAACTCTCCGACAGCTGATGCGCAGTCATTAAAAAACATAGGGGCAAACGTTGCCTTTCCGGTACATGACAAAAAAACGACCAAAAGTGTTTCACAACGCCTTTGGTCTTTTGTTCTTCCTAACTAACTTATTATCAACTATTCATTACTCTTTCATCTTCAAGTGTTGCCGCAACAGAAAGAATCTGTTCCTTTTTGTTTTCGGCGGTGCAAAGGTACGACTAAATCGCAATTAATGAATGGATTTATGCTAAAAATCCTACGTAAACGTTTGCAGTTTACAATAAAATGATTACTTTTGCAGTGCATAAGTAGTTTTCCCCTAGTAGGAGGGTATGAATTTCGTATGTGTTGACAGTCAACAATCATCGAGTAACAGACAATCATGAAGCCACATCGAACATCATTGAAAGATTTGGCAAATCACCTGGGAGTGAGCATCGCTACAGTGTCGCGTGCCCTGCGTAATTCCCATGAGGTGAGCGACGAGATGAAAGAGCGCGTGCAGAAGCTGGCCAAGGAACTCAACTACCGTCCGAACCCCTTTGCACAGAGTCTTCGCAAGGAAGCTCCACGCATTATTGGAGTGGTGGTGCCCAATCTCGTTACTCACTACTATGCCGCCGTGCTCGACGGTATAGAGGAGTATGCCATGGTGCATGGCTATTCGGTGATCAGTGCCAACACGCACGAAGACTTCGAATGCGAGGCCAGAGCTCTCGACAACTTCGTCAGTCTCCACGTCGAGGGCATCATCGCCTGTTTGACGCAGACTACCGAAGACTATCAGCCGTTTATCGACATCCATAACATTGGCATACCCCTGGTGTTCTTCGCACGCACCTGTCTGCCAGAGATGTTCTCCAGCGTGACGGCCAACGGCGACGAGGCTGCCAAGGAAGCTACGCAGCACCTCATTGATACAGGCTCCCGACGCATCGCCTTTATCGGAGGCCCTAACCACCTCGACATGGTGCGACGTCGCAAGCATGGCTATCTCGAAGCCCTGCGTGAGAACCGCATCGCCATCGACCGCTCCTTAGTGGCTTGCGGACGTATCGACTACGAGACGGCGCGTGAGGAAACCTTCAAACTTCTTCAGCGGGAAGACCGTCCCGATGCCATCCTGGCCTTCAACGACATCATTACCTATGCAGCCTTCGATGCCATCAAGTCGCTCGGGCTGAGCATACCGCAAGACGTGTCCATCATCGGATTCACCGATGGCGACACGTCGGCTTTCGTTACGCCCAAACTGACGGTCATCATGGACAAGGCGCACCAGCAAGGGCAGAAAGCCTGCGAGCTGTTGCTGAACCACATACGCGGCGACAGGGCGATTCGGCGCGTGGTTATTCCGATGATCCTGAAAATTCGTGAGAGCTCTGACAAGCAGCTGTGACAGCTGGTAGCGTTGCGGGCTCTTCCCTGTTCGATCCCTATGATAACATCCTGCGTCGTGGAATAAATGGAGACGCGGGACACTGACTGCAAATATAACAAACTAATAATTATTTAATAATGTGTATTTTATGAGAAAATCGTTTCTAAAGACATGCTTGGACAGTAGTCTGCGACGTCTTGCCGCAGTGCTGTTGTTCTTGCTTCCGCTTTCTGTGCTGGCACAGGAAGTGAAGGTGTCGGGTACGATTACCGATGCCACGACCGGCGACGAGATTATCGGTGCCACGGTGAAGGTTGAAGGCTCCACCTCGGGTGCAATCTCCGACGTTTCGGGAAACTATCAGGTGACGGCCCGTGTGGGCAAGAATCTGGAGTTCTCGTTCGTAGGTTACAAGACCCAGGTGGTGAAAGTGACGAAGGCCGGCGTCATCAACGTTCAGCTTTCCGAGGACTCGCAGGTGATGGACGAAGTCGTGGTGGTGGGTTACGGCGTCATGAAGCGCTCTGACCTGACCGGTTCGGTGTCGAGCATCGACGAGAAAGCCATCAAACAAGGTGTTAACACCTCCATCGAGCAGGCCATGCAGGGCCGTATCGCCGGTGTGCAGGTGATGCAGAACTCAGGTGCTCCGGGTGGAGGTATCTCCGTCCAGATTCGTGGTATCAACTCACTCAACGGCAACGAGCCGCTCTATGTGGTCGACGGTATCGCCATGAGCGGACAGACTGGCGACAACACCAGCGTCATGAGCACGCTGAACCCCTCCGACATCACCTCCATCGAGGTGCTGAAAGACGCTTCGGCTACGGCCATCTACGGTTCGCGCGCCTCCAACGGTGTGGTTCTCATTACGACCAAGCGCGGACAGGAAGGCAAGTCCAAGCTCTCCTACGAGGGCTACATGGGTTGGCAGAGCCTGCCGAAGATGCTGGACGTGATGAACCTGAAGGAGTTTGCCAAGTTCTACAACGTGCGTGCCGAGATCTATGGCTATGGCAAGCGCGAGGAACTGCTCGACCAGTCGCTGCTCACCGATGGTACCGACTGGCAGGACGAGCTCTTTAACACTGCTTTCATGCACAACCATCAGCTGAACGTGAGCGGCGGTACGAAGGACATGCACTATTCCATCTCTGGCGGTTACCTCGACCAGGACGGTGTGGGTGTCGGTTCTTCGTTCAAACGTACGTCGCTCCGTGCCAATTTCGACACGAACATCATGCCGTGGTTGCAGGTGGGTGTCAACGTTTACTATGCAGGAACCAGGCAAGTCATCACGTTCGACGAGAACAATGTCATTCAGACTGCACTCGTACAGTATCCTGACATGGCGGCACGTACGCCCGACGGCTCGTGGGACTTCGGTACGAACCTGGAGCACAACTACAACTCCAACCCGCTGTTCGAGGCTGAGGTGCGCGACAATACTCGCAAAGGACAGCAGTTCGACTACAATACTTACGCCAACATTACGCCGCTGAAGGGCTTGTCCATCCGTCTGGAGTACGGCGGAAGCCGCTCCTGGGGCCAGAGCCTCTTCTTCCAGCCGAACTATTCCACGGCACAGCAGAAGATTGAGTCGCAGCTCACTCGCGGTAACTCGCGCAACAAATACGAGTCGTTCAAGCAGTATCTGACCTACGATTTCGACATCGCCAAGGGCTATCACCTGCAGGTGATGGGCGGACATGAGTCGCAGGAAGGTGAGTGGTACAACGGTTCCATGGGCCGCAAGGGCTACATCACCGACGCTATCAAGAGTATCGCCGTGGGTGACGCTTCCACATCGACCAACGGTGAGCAAGGTGCCGACTGGGCCATCGAGTCATACTACGGCCGTCTGAACTACAACATGCTGGACCGTTACCTAGTTACGGCAACGCTCCGTGCCGATGGCTCGTCAAGCTTCGGACCGGACAACCGCTGGGGTTACTTCCCCTCGGTGGCACTTGCATGGCGATTGAGCAACGAACAGTTCATGCAGAAGACCAGCAACTGGCTGAACAACGCCAAGTTGCGTCTCGGATGGGGTCTCGTAGGTAACCAGGGCGTGGGCAGTTTTGCCTACGGCGTAGCTATGAAGAATGCCGTCACCGCATGGGGTACGGGCTACTTCTCGGGAAACTACCCGAACCCCGAGCTGAAGTGGGAGAGCACGAAGGCGTGGAACATCGGTCTGGACCTCTCGCTGCTGAACAACCGCATAGAGTTCATCGTGGATGCTTATCTGAAAAAGACCGACAACCTGCTGATGGACGCCGTGCTTCCGTTCTATATCCTGAACAATACCGGATGGATGGGCATCTCTGCACCGAAGGTGAACACTGGTGCTATTGAGAACAAAGGTGTGGAGTTCACGCTGAACACGGTGAACATCCAGAAGAAGGACTTCCAGTGGCGCACGGGACTGACGCTCTCCATCAACCGCAACAAGCTGACAAAGCTGAACAGCGACGAAGGTTCCATTCCCGGAAACCTGAATTCACAGACTTACACTCTGTCCGAAATCGGCGGCCCCGTGGGACGTTTCTACGGCTACAACGTCATAGGTATGTTCACCCAGGAGAGCGATTTCTATCAGAAGAACCAGCTTGGCGAGTTCCTTCTCGACCAGAACGGCAACCGCATTCCCGTGGCTCGTCCGGCAGAGTCGCTCGACTCAGACATGTATCCCATCGCGCCGCGCGGCATCTGGGTGGGTGACTACATTTACGAAGACGTGAACGGTGACGGAAAAATCACCACTGCCGACCGCAAGTATATCGGCGACCCGAATCCGGACTTCACGTTCGGTATCAACAACGTGATTACATGGAAGGACTTCGAGCTTTCGTTCTTCTTCAATGGCTCTGTCGGCAATGACATCTTCAACGCCGTCAAGCAGAACCATTCGGATCCGACGGCTTGGGGTAACAAGCTGAAGCTCGTCAACGATTACGCACAGGTGGCTATGTTCGACCCCGAAGGATCGCTCAATGACATCTCGAACGTATACGTGGTGAACCCGCAGACGGCGCAGACTCAGCGCATCAGCGTCAGCGGAGAGAGCCAGAACGACAACAACCGCGTCAGCTCGCGCTTCATCGAAGACGGTTCGTTCCTGCGTCTGAAGACCCTGTCGCTGGCTTGGAATCTGCCGAAGAAGTGGATCAATCCTCTGAAGATTGACTGGGTGCAGGTCTATGCCAACGTTCAGAATGTGTTTACCATTACCGGTTACGACGGCTACGATCCTGAAATCGGTGCCAACGGACAGAGCGTGATTCTGCAAGGTATCGACTACTATCGTTATCCTTCTTCAAGAATCTTCAATTTCGGTCTCAAGGTTAGTTTCTAAATCATCTGTGTAATTCATAATATAAGGAGTAAAATGAAAACAAATAAGATACTAATGGTCTCGGCCGTTGCTTCTGTATTACTGACAATGAGCAGTTGCGGTGAGGATTTCCTCGACCGTTCGCCGTTGCACGGCTATACGGCACCGACCTATTATACCAGTGACGAGGCTGTCATCAAGGCCACTGAGCCGCTCTACAACTACGCATGGCACGGTTACAACGAGCGTGCCATCGTCGGCATGGGCTCGTTCCGTGCCAATGATGCATGGAGCCCGTACCTGCAAGGCGAGTTTGCCCGATTCACAATCACCGGCCTGAGCACTGAGGTTGTCAATGCGTGGTCGTCGCTCTACATGGTCGTTTCCATGTCGAACCAGCTCATCAACGATCTTGACACCTATGTGGGTGAGGAAGTGACCGAGGCTGTAAAGAACCAAGCCAAGGGTGAGGCCCTGCTGATGCGAAGCGCTGCCTACTTCTATCTGTTGCGCGGCTGGGGTGAAATCATCCTTTACGAAGACAACTTCGACGTGACGAAGATGCCTGTCAGGAAGCTCTCGACCGAGGGAAGTGTGCTGAAGTTCATCGTGCGCGATTTGGAACGTGCATCAGAACTGTTGCCTGAGAAGGGCAGCAACAACCATCCTTCGCGATACGTTGCAAAGGCATTGCTGGCCAAGGTGCTGCTGGCCCAGAGCGGATGGCAAACCAGCAATCCGCGTGATCACCAGCGCGATCAGGCCACGCTCGACCGTGTTGTTACCCTGTGCGACGAGGTCATCAACTGCGGACAGTACCATTTGCTCGACAACTACGAGGATCTTTTCCGTCCACAGTTCAACGATAACGAAGAAACACTGCTGGCCATGCGCTGGGCTGACCCGTTGCTGGGCGAGTATGCGTCGAACAACAACCTGATTTCCGATCTCGCATGGAGCGACGTGACCGATGTGAACTGCTGGGGTGGATCGCTCCATGCTTCCGTCGACATGCTCGATTATTACAATGAGGAACCGGCCGACTCCTTCCGCCTACGCGGAAACTTCTTCACTCCGGGGCGCTACTACAGCTACATCTGGAGCGAAAAGGGCGGTTACACCTACAACGTGAACTGGGCACAGGCCAAGAAGGGTGTCGTCGGAACAAAGGCTGACTGCGACGGTCATCTGGCTCAGCAGGCTTCACCGCTGAATACCTATATCCTCCGACTGGCCGATGTGTACCTCACCAAGGCTGAGGCTCTCCTCGGCAACAACGAATCGACTTCCGACGGACGGGCTCTGGCTGCTTTCAACGCCACACGTCTGCGTGCGAAGCTGCCTCCAAAGGACTCGTTCACCTTCGAGGACCTGATTCGTGAGCGTCGCATTGAGTTCTGTCTGGAGTACTGTAATTGGTACGACATGGTGTCATGGTATCGTTGGAAGCCTGACTACATGCTCGGCTTCTTCAACAACAAGCAGCATCGTGCTTTCATGCTCAACTCGGGCGACGTAGTATTGAACAAGGATAAGACCCTCTCTTATCGCTGCATCTTCCCTGGTTCCAACAACTGGTACTTCACAGACGATCAGGGACACTGCCTCTGGAACGACCGTTCTACCGTTTCGATCGACGATAAGACGACGGTGATGACAAAGGCTCAGGGCTACACTTTCAACCTTGATTCCTTGGCTCGCACGAAGGGTGCTGACTTTCAGCCCATCGTTCTGAGCGAGGCGAACATCTTCATGCCTTACCCGGAGGCTGATGTCATCCAGAACCGCTACTTCAATGAAGAAGCAGAGGAATATAAGTTTGACGAGTAATAATCGTGGACATGTTTAATTATTTAAAGAACAGATCATTATGAACAACAGAATATTCAAGCACAGCATGAGAACAAGCCTTGCAATTCTTTTTGCAGCCCTCTTCGTGCTTCCCTCGCTGACCAGTTGTAAGGACAGCGAAGAAGGTGGAGGCGTGCCCGAAATCACAGGGGTACGCTCCTGCGACCCTGAACTGGCCGACAGTCTTTTCACCAAGGCTGGCCCCGGCCAGGTCATTGCAGTTATCGGTAACAACCTCGACCATGCGATGAAAGTGTACATCAATGACCAAGAGGCTTATTTCAATCCTACCATGAACACGGCTCATAGTATCATCGTGAACGTTCCCACCGAGGATAAAGGCTTTGAACTGACGGCCTTCAACAGCAATCTGAAGGACGAGATCCGCGTGGAGACTTCGCATGGAACAGCCACCTATGCGTTCAAGATCACGGCACCTTATCCTTCCATCTCGCGCATTCAAGCTGTCTATCCTCGTAACACAGGCGATGAAATCAACGTGTTCGGCCTGAATCTGGTGGATATAGAGAAAGCTTATTTCACCGATGTCACTGCTGAGCACCTCGATACGACTGTGTGGAAGGAGATCGGCGGCAACCATGTCGATATCGCCAAGGTGGAAACCGTGCTGAAGGATCACCATCTGAATTCGATGACCAATGCTTACGAGACGACATCGCAGCTCAAGTTCACGATGCCCGATGTCCCCTACGAGACAGGAACGCTCGTTATCGAGTGCGCAGCCGGAACTTCTTACATACCTTATAATAAGGTACCTGGCAAGCCGGCGCTCTTCTCTGTTTCCACGGATATGCCCCAAATCGGGGAGACACTTGTGCTGACAGGGCGTGAATTCGTTCAGGTGGAGAGCGTGAAGTATGGTGACGTGACTCTGGAACCAAGCGAATTCAAGGTGTCAGAGTCCGAAGATACCATCTATGTGGACTTTGCCAAGAAACCGTCTGCAGGCAGCGGAACGACTCTGACCATCACAACGCCTGGCGGAACGGCCAGCTCGGAACGTTTCTACGACCATTCAACCATCCTGACCACCTTCGACGGCGACGCTGCCGATAACGGTTGGGGACCGAACGCAACCTTTGTGGACAGCGGAACGGCCGATGGCAAGTACGCATACATCAATGTTCCGGAGGAAGCTCAGCAGTGGTGGGGAACCATGATCTACTTCCGTAAGGACTGGAATGGCAATTCCTTCGCCTTCTCGCCTAATCTTCCGTCCACGGCTACAGCCGACGAATTGTATCTGGCGGTCAATGTCTACAATGACAACTCTGCTTATAACAACGGATCGTTCTGGGGTTATCTCCGTTATATGATCCAACCGTTGGGTGACTCGGAGAATACATACGACAATTTTGCTTGGGCTGATTATGACACACAGACGGGTTCGTTCCCGGGCGGACCCGTACTGAGCGACATCAACGGACAGGCTCCCACTGGAAAGTGGTATCGCCATGTGCTTCCGCTCAGCCGATTTGCTTGTTATGCTGGCAAGAGCTTGGCCGACGTCGTAGCAACTGGCCTGAACCAGTTCCGCATCCAGTCCATCAACCAGAGCACTTCACGCGGTAAGATTGACGTGAAATTCGACAATGTACGTGTCATCTACATTCCTTCTAAGTAAAATAACACCTAAATTTGAAGAAGATCATGAAACTGAGAAATATATTTGGCATGATAGTGTTGGCTGCAACCCTGGGATTCCAGGGCTGCACCGACGTAGAGAACGCGCCCAGCTACACCGGACGTTCCGAGGGACCGGCCAGCAAGCTGAACGTGATGAAAGACAGTGTGAAGGTGAGCGACGCCCTTACCTTTGGCATCGGTGCTACCAGTACGATTCTTGGTGTGGAGTGCGACGGCGACTGGACTGTTGAGAGCAGCGATACTACGTGGGTAAAGCTGTCGAACCATGCAGGTTACGGATTCTTTGACCGCTGGTCTTTCATGCGTGTTGACATCGTTAAGAACACCGGTGATGAGCGTTCGGCTACCCTGACCTTCAAGTCTGGCTCGCTGACGAAGGCCGTCACGCTGAACCAGCGTGGCACAGGAACCGATCCTAACGACCCGTTCATGAGTGCTTACACCTTTGTTGAGAATCTGAAGATTGGCTACAACCTTGGTAATACGCTCGATTCCAATCCTATTGGCTCATGGTGGAATCCCGAAGGTAAGACTCCAATCGACTTTGAGACACAATGGGGACAGCCGCAGACGACGCCCGAAATCATTAATGCCATTGCAGAGAAGGGATTCAACGTGATTCGAGTTCCGGTTACTTGGGGTATACACATGGACAATAACAATGTCATCGATGCTGCCTGGATGGACCGTGTAGAGGAAGTGGTGAAGATGATTCTCAATGCAGGTTGCTATTGTATCCTGAACGTCCAGCACGACACAGGAGCCGCCGACAATGTGTGGCTCGTTGCCGATATGGACAAGTACCCATCTATCAAGGACAAGTATAAGGCCATCTGGACGCAGGTGGCACAGCGTTTTGCCGACTATGATGACCATCTTGTCTTCGAAGCCTTCAACGAAATCCTCGATTCTTCGAAGAATTGGAACGACCCGTCCGATCCGCGAGCTTACGAAGCCATCACGCGTCTGGAGCAGGATTTCGTCGATGCCGTACGTGCAACAGGCGGCAAGAACCTCTATCGCAATCTGATAGTGAACCCCTACAGTGCTGGAAGCACGCAGGCAAAACTCGACGGAATGCAGATACCGAACGACGTTCATCCGAATCATATTCTTGCTTCTGTTCACAGTTACGATCCATACTGGTTCTGTAACGACACCGACGACAAGGATGCCGGTGAGAAGTACTACATCACAATGTTCGGTGCCGAGCAGCAGCAGGAAGTCCTTGATGTCATCAACCGCGTGTCGAAGCGCTTCGGCGACCTGGGTGTGCCCTGGATCTTCGGTGAGTTCGGTGCCATCGGCACCCATGCCGACATTTCCGAGCGTATCAAGTATGCCCGCTTCGTCACAACACAGCTGAAAGCCCGTGGTACAACGGGTCTCTGGTGGATGGGTCTGATCAACCGCAAGAACCTCAACTGGTACGAAGCTGAAATCGTAGATGCCCTCATGCAAGGTATTCAGTAATCAAAAAATAAAGATGGTGATAAAAAAGTATTTTGTTTTGGCTGGTCTGCTTGCCGTGGCTTCAGTGGCTTCGGCAGCAGACTTTGTGAAGAGTGGTAACAGTGTTACCATCAATGTTGGAGCTCCGCAAGACGGTGGCGCCAAGATTGTACGACTGCAAGTAGTCAACGACAACATCATTCGCGTGCAGGCCACCAGCGAAGAAGCGTTGCCTTCGAAGACGAGTCTGATGATTGTGCCTCAAAAGCAGGCCGCTGCGACATTCGACGTGACGGAAGATGGCACTGATGTCATCGTGAAAGCCCGCAACGTAAAGGCTGTCGTGAACAAACAGACGGGTGCCATCACCTTTTTCGACGGAGCCGGCAAACAGCTTCTGAAGGAAGCAAAAAATGGCAAGACCTTCAAGAACTTCACCGTTCCCGAGCGTGAATACGGACTGAAAGGAGGCCCCGCCATCACCGAGGATATGAAGCACGGCCTGCAGTGGCATGCGCTCTTCGACAGTCCCGCCGACGAAGCCTTCTACGGTCTGGGTCAGCATCAGTCGGAAGAGTTCAACATGAAGGGCAAGAACGAAGACCTTTTCCAGTACAACACGAAGGTCAGCATCCCCTTTGTCCTGTCAAACAAGAACTACGGCATCCTGTGGGACTCCTACAGCTACTGCCGTTTCGGCAATCCTAACGATTATCTGCAGCTGAACCGAGCCTTCAAACTCTACGACAAGCAGGGCCGGGAAGGCCACCTCACAGGCACCTACACCGACAAGGATGGCAAGCAACTTGTTCGCGACGAGGACAGCATCTATTATGAATATGGCTTCCCCGCAACGAGCGAAATAGCCGTGAAGACCGACAACGGCGGTATCAAGAACCTGCCGAAAGGCTTCAACCTCCAGGGGGCCAATGTCGTCTACGAGGGTTTCCTCGAGCCTGAGTGTTGCGGAAAGTGTAAGGGCAAAAAGCAGCTCTATCAGTTCATCCTCTATTATTCAGGCTACGTGAAGGTGTACATCGACGGACGTGAAGTGGTGCCCGAGCGCTGGCGTACCGCCTGGAACCCCAATGCCTACAAGTTTGCGACCGAATTGCAGAAGGGAAAGAAGGCACAGCTGCGCATCGAGTGGCAACCCGACGGCGGCGAAGCCTATTGCGGACTGCGTGTAGCCGAGCCCCGTAGCGAAGCACAGCGCGGACAGTTGAGCATCTGGAGCGAGATGGCACGCGACATGGACTACTATTTCATTGCCGGCAAGAACTTCGACGAAGTCATTTCCGGCTACCGCACGCTGACGGGTAAAGCCTCGCTCTACCCGAAGTGGGTGCTCGGATTCTGGCAGAGCCGCGAACGTTACAAGTCTTCCGGCGAGATTGAGGAGACGCTGGCTGAGTTCCGCCGTCGCCATATCCCCATCGACAACATCGTTCAGGACTGGAACTACTGGCAGTTGGATTCATGGGGCAGCCATGTCTTCGAGTCTTCGCGCTACGCCAACCCGCAGGCGATGCTCGACAGCGTTCATGCCATGCACGGACGCTTCATGATTTCCGTCTGGCCGAAGTTCTACGACACGGTCGACAACTACAAGGAACTCGACAAGAACGGCTGGATGTACCGCCAGGCTGTCAAGGACGACATCCACGACTGGTTAGGTTTCCGCGGCTCGTTCTACGATGCCTACGACGCCGGTGCACGCAAGATGTTCTGGCGCCAGATGGACGAGAACCTCTATTCCAAGTACAACCGCAAGGGCGTGGCTGGCATTGATGCCTGGTGGATGGATGCTTCCGAGCCCAACGTGCGCGACTGTACGCCCATGTGGTATCGCAAGGCCCTCAGCGGACCTACGGCTCTCGGAACCTCTACCGAGTATTTCAACGCTTACTCTACCGTGAATGCCGACGCTATCTACAACGGACAGCGTTCAGTATATAAAGGAAAGGCCAACGAACCACGTGTCTTCCTCCTCACACGCAGTGGTTTTGCCGGTGAACAGCGTTTCTCCACCGCTACGTGGAGCGGCGACATCGGTACACGATGGGAGGACATGCGCGCCCAGATGACTGCCGGCCTGAACTACTCTATGTCCGGCATCCCCTTCTGGGGCATGGACCAGGGTGGCTTCTGCGTTGAAAACCGCTACGTGGCCGCTCAGCAAGCTTACGACAAGACCGGTGTGGAAACGGAAGACCTGAAGGAATGGCGCGAGTTGCAGACGCGCTGGAACCAGTTCGGAGCTTTCATTCCGCTCTTCCGTGCCCACGGACAGTGGCCGTTGCGCGAAATCTGGAACATTGCTCCCGAGAACCATCCGGCTTATAAGTCGTTCGTCTACTACGACAAACTGCGCTATCGGCTGATGCCCTATCTCTATTCAATGGCTGGCTGGGCCCACTTCAAGGACTATACGCTCATGCGTGCACTCGTCATGGATTTCAACGGCGACCGTAACGTCGAGAACATCGGCAACCAGTGGATGTTCGGACCTGCACTCATGGCTTGTCCCGTCGCCTACTACAAGGCCCGCAACCGCGCCGTCTACTTCCCCGAGCAGTGCGGATGGTACGACCTCTACACAGGGCAGCACATTGATGGCGGTCAGACGCTCGTTGTCGACGCTCCCTACGAGTGCATTCCTGTTTTCGTTCGCGAAGGAGCCATCATCCCGTTCGGTCCCGAAATGGAGTGGAGCGACGAGAAACCGGCTGAGCTCATCAACCTTTACGTCTATACAGGCAAGGATGCAGAGTTCCAGCTCTACGAAGACGAGGGCACCAACTACAACTACGAGCGAGGCAAGTATGCCACCATCGACATTCGTTACGACGATGCCTCCAAGACGCTCACCATCGGTCAGCGCAAGGGGTCCTTCAACGGAATGCTGAAGAACCGCCGCTTCAACGTGGTCGTCGTGTCGAAAGACAAGCCGCAGCCGCTGAATCTGGACAATCCGCAGGGGAAGATGATCCAGTATAACGGCAAGGCCGTGAGTATCAATCTGTAAATATAGAAGGGGAGAACGCAACCACGTTCCCCCCTTTTTCTTGTTCACCCCATCATGAGCATTCCTCTTCCCCCTAACTCCTTCCCTCTTAATTAATCAACATCCCCCTCGGGGGCTTGGGGGGTCTTTCCCTCTTAATTAATCAACATCCCCCTCGGGGGCTTGGGGGGTCTTTCCCCCTTAATTAACGTGAGTTCGACGTAAGCCT
>DEJE01000049.1:0-917 GCA_002353205.1 Prevotella sp. UBA2756
AGAGAGAAATCGCTCTTCCTTTGTTCAAAACGTGCGCCATATTCACTGTATGACAAAGTCTTTGGCTGGGTGGATTCGCTTACATCGAATGATTGTGTCATTTGCTTTAATTCATCAGAATTGGAAGATGAAGTGATGAGGGCTCTGCTTGTGAATCAGGTGCCAACGATTCTGGTGGTGATGAATCGTTTTACTGATAAGTACAACGTTCAGATAGAGAAGGCATTGGAAGAACAACGTATGCTGATTCTTGTTCTCCAACGTGATGAACCTCATGGGACTGGCCAGACGCCAAGGCTTAGAAATCAGTATATGATGCAGATGGCTGAGAATATTGTTTGTGGTTATATTGATAAAAATGGTAGCATATTCCCGCTCTTGGCAGGTGTACAAAATGTACGCTATCTGGAGCAAGAAGAGATGATGATGGCAGCAGAACCATTAGCCCCACCCACTCATCAACGATGGACTGTATGGCAAGATAAGATACTATTGCGAATGTTCTATGAAGATATGGGACTTCATGCAATCAAAAAGCAATTACGAAGAAGCTATATCTCTGTCCGTAACAGAATTAAGGCTATTACATTACCAGAGGAGGTCCTTAAAGGACGAGAGTTTGAAGATTTTGTCTTAGAACTTTTCGACTTAAATGAGACAAAGGCTTATTCATTAATAGAGTGGCGAGGTGACAAATCATTAGGCAATATCAGTCCTGTTAGCAACACATATCCAGATTTTGTGCTTGTATATAAGGAGGGTAAACGTAAAAGGAAGTTTGCGGTTGAATGCAAGTGGCGAGCAAGCATCCCAAGGCACTTTTCTAAGCCGTTGTTCACTCCAGAACAAATTACTCATTATCAAGAATATGCAACAGAAAAGGCTATGGCTGTTTTCATTGTATTAGGCGTTGGGGG
>DEJE01000049.1:970-22756 GCA_002353205.1 Prevotella sp. UBA2756
ATACAATCCAACCCCTCATCGCTCAAACAATACAAAAGAGAGTTCGTCGATAAATGGTTCTCAATAGAAGAGTTTAAAGAGTGAATGACTATTTAATATTGGGAGGATTTACGTGAGGTATTTGAACTCTGGCATATTTCAACACGAAGTACTGGAATATGTAAAAGGGAATAATGATGTCCTGAAAGATGTCCTGAAAGAACTGTCTGAAAAACAGAAAGTGATAATAGAAATGATTATTGCTGATCCTTTCTTATCGGCAAAGGCAATTTCGGAAAAGATTTCGGAGAAAATGTCGAAAAAGATGTCGGAAAAGGAAGGTACCAATGAAAGAACCATCGAAAGGGATCTCGCCAAATTAAAGAAATTGGGCATTCTCACTTGTGAGAGTGGACGGAAGGAAGATCGACGGGGTATTAAGGTATAAAATGCTAATGATAGCGAGTGAATTCTCCACTCACAAGAGAAAGAACGTTTTTGAATTATTATGGCTCTTTGTGAATACAACTCCTACTAAATTGATGGAACAACTTAAAAATGTTCCATCAATGTTCCATCAAAACAGAAGGTGTGTGGAAGTAAAAATCCCTGTAAGTGCTTGACTTACAGGGATTTTGTTTGAGGGGTGCCCGGTGGGACTCGAACCCACGACATTCAGAACCACAATCTGACGCTCTAACCAACTGAACTACGGGCACCATGTGCATGAAATGCTTTCTTTCCTGTCGGGCAGGATTGTAAAAGCGGATGCAAAGGTACGTATTTCTTTTGAATTTACCAAATAAATCCGGTACTTTTTATCATATTTCTACCGGATCGGGTTCCAAAACGCGCTTGTTACCTTACTTCGGATGCTTTTCCATGCATACAAAATCATCTCCTAAAGGCGATTTCCTAAATAAGGAATGAGCCTGGTTAGGAGATGAGCTTGTGAGTGTTTCTTCTGCTTTTTTATTCTGCAGCAGGTTTTTCAGCAGCCGGAGCGGCCTTTTCAGCAGCGGGAGCGGCATCCTTGGCAGCGGGAGCGGCTTTCTGTGCTTCGCCTTCAGCAGCGGGAGCGGCCTGCTCTTGTGTCTGGCTGGCACCGAAACCAGGCAGGTTGGTGGGGTTGGTCTGCTGTTCGGTTGTCGTCGTGCTTTCAAGCACAGTGTCGGTTGTTGTGGCGGAAGGAGCCACATAGGCGCAGATGATGCTGATGACAACCATGACGATAGCGAGTCCCCATGTTGCTTTCTCGATGAAGTCGGTGGTCTTGCGCACGCCCATGATAGCGTTCGATTGTGCGAAATTAGAGGCGAGGCCGCCACCTTTTGATTCCTGAATGAGCACGATTCCTATCATAAGGAGTGCTGCCAAAACGATGAGAATTACGAAAAACGTGTAAATCATTTTTTTAATTTTTATACTTGTTATTTATAATCAATTTCTCTAAGAATCGAATTTGGTCTGCAAAGTAAGCATTTTTTTTTGGATAATTCAAATTTAAACGCTTAATAATTTCCAAAGCCTGCGAATATCTGCCCTGTTTGATGTAGATTCGGGCTAAAGTCTCGGTGAAATAGCCTTCGTCTTGTGTTCCTCCATTTGTTTTTTCTTCATGTTCGTCGTGAGGCAGTATTTCAGGATTTTCCTTGAGATCAAATTTTCCGCCTTCGTTGATGATGAAGTTGTCGATGAGTTCCTGGCCTTTCAGCTGTGGAATGGTGGCGGCTTCTGCCGGTTGTTCTTCTTCTGTCTCCATTTCGAGCAGGTAGGCCACGTAGTCGACAGCAGCATCGGTCGGTGTGGGTTTCCTGTGTCCTTTCTGTCGTTCGTCCTTCGATTCAGCCGGCAGCGAGTCGAGGAACTTGTCGATGAGTGCCACGGTGCGGCTTTCTCCCTCTGTTGTCTGTGTCGATGTCCTTGCCGCTTCTTCTTTAGGTTGGGTTGTGGGTCTCAGGCGATAGTGGGCAGCTTCCACGAGGTTGAAGATCACCTTCCTGTCGGTAACGTAGACGGCGGCTCTTCTGAGTTCCTCGTCGAAAGCGGGGTCGTGTAGCAGGTAGAGGTTCTTCAGCATGAGCAGTCGTGCTGTCTGATAGTATGGATAGAGAGCCAGCAGGGAACGCAGTTCGTAGAGCGTTTCCCTGTCCATCAGTTCTGGGTGATTGATGAGGTTCTCTAAATCCATGTTGCCGTTTACCAGTTAGCGACCGTTGCATTGAATATCTGTTGGGTGATTTCTTTCACCATGATTGTCACTTTCTCCTCCTGCACGCTGCTCAGGTTCTGCGTTGTGTCGTAGAAGGTTGTCGCAGTGAATTGCTGTTCAAAGTCCTGCGAGTGGTTGATATTGTTGGTGAAGCGCACGTTCACGGTCATCGACAGTTCTGTCTGGGCCGAATAACCTTCTGCCGATACCGACTTGTTTCGCTGTTGATATTGCGTTATCTCCCCTTCGATGACGAGGTCTCCGTCGCGGCGCACTTGTTCGAGGCGCGTGCTTCTTGCGAAGATGTCCTTGAGCTCGTTGTTGAAGATGCCGGCCATGGGTCCCCACACGTAGGAGGCACGTATAGGAAACTCTGCGATCTGAATGGTCTTGGTCGTCGTATAGTCGATGCTGGCACCGTTGAATTTGTAAGACACCGAGCATGAGGTCAGCATCCAGCATACCTGTAGGCATGTGAATATGAGGCAATAGCGAATCCAGCTCTTGCCTGTCGTGGACCAGTTGGTGTGGTGCTGTCTCTTCATGTATACGTTGTTTTTTTGTTTCCTTTTCCCTGATATTGTTAACGGCGCTTCATCATTTTATTGATCCAGGTCGTATTGCCTGAGCCTGCGGTAGAGGGTTCTGTCGGAGATGCCAAGCTGTTCGGCCGCTTTCTTTCTATTTCCTCCGTTGCGTTCGAGAGCCTTGATGAGCAGTTGCTTGTTCACGTCCTCGATGTTGAGTGTCTCCGGCTCGTTCTTGATTTCTTCAGCCTCGGCGTCTTCTGTCTTCATCGGTTGTTCGAAGGAGTCGATGTGCTGTTGGGTTCCGATGATCGACGGCATCTGCTGCACGGCGGTCGTTGCCGGTATGAAGCTGGAGTTGCGGGCATCGTCGAGCTGTTTTCTCAGGTTGTTCATGTCGTGTCGCAGGTCGGATATCTCGTTGCCCAGTTTCGACAGGATCTGATAGAGCACCTCGCGCTCATTCTCGTAGCTGTGGCGGCTGTTGTTCGACGGGATGGTGGCCAGCATGGTGCTCTCTTCGTCGTGTGGTATGAACTGTCTGAGCAGGTCGGCCGTTATCTCGCGCTGTTCGCTCATGACCGACATCTGTCGGGTGATGTTTTTCAGCTGCCTGATGTTTCCCGGCCATTTGTATTGGAGCATCATCTTGCGCGCCTCGTCGTCGAGCGTGATTTTCGGCAGTCTGTATTGCTCTGCCATCTGCATGGCAAAGAGCCTAAAGAGCAGGATGATGTCTTCGCCGCGGTCGCGCAGGGGTGGCATCTGTATGGGCACTTCGAGCAACCGGTAGTACAGGTCTTCGCGGAAGCGTCCTTCGCTGATGGCTTTGGTCAGGTTCACATTGGTGGCTGCCACCACGCGCACGTCGGTTTTCCTGACCTGTGTGCCGCCGACGCGGATATACTCTCCGTTTTCGAGCACGCGCAGCAGCCGTGCTTGCGTGGCGATGGGCATCTCGCCGAGCTCGTCGAGGAAGATTGTTCCTTTGTTGGCCGCGCCGAAGTAGCCCTCGCTCTCGCCGATGGCCCCGGTGAACGATCCTTTCTCATGTCCGAACAGTTCACTGTCGATGGTTCCTTCGGGAATGGAGCCGCAGTTGATGGCGAAGTATTTCTCTCGTTTGCGCGGCGAGTTGTCGTGGATGACGCGCGGCAGGATTTCTTTTCCCACGCCGCTTTCGCCCATGATCAGCACACTCAGGTCGGTGGGGGCTACTTGCAGGGCCCTCGTCAGAGCACGGTTCAACCCGGGGCTGTTGCCCACGATGTTGTAGCGCTGTTTTATCCTCTGTAAATCCTTCGTGTCCATTTTGAGCCGACAAAATTACTCATTTTATTTCAAAAGACTGCAATAATGGCAGATTTTTTCACTTTTTATCACTTTGCCGATGGTGTATCATCGCTTCCGCATGAATCGTGAAGCACCATGTCGGGCCATTCGTGCGTGGCTCATTGCTTGTCTTCGGCTGCCGCGTTGGTTTTTCCTTCCTGTTTGCTTTCCTGCTTCACTTCGGTCTTGCCATCCTGCTTGTTCTCGTGTTTCTTGGGAATGGCAAAGCGCACCTTCTCGCTGTCGTCGCGTTTCTCGTGGTAGAGCTTGGGCAGCGGGTTCTTGATGGCCTCGTCGAACATGCAACGGTTGCGTGCGATGTCGATGGCGGCATAGATGGCATGGCGGAACGACGCCTCGTCGGCCGTTCCCTTACCTGCTGTGTTGAAGGCGGGCATCGTGGCAGGGCTGGTGCGCACTACGGGCAGCCCGGCTGTGAAGCAATAGCCGTCGCCGAGGTCGAGTGTGCGGAACGGTGCGATGCCTTGGTCGTCGTACATGGCGAGCACACCGTCGAACAGTTCGTAGCTGCCGTTGCCGAAGAACTCGTCGGCAGCGTAGGGTCCGAAGGCTTGGATCTTCTGTCCTTCAAGCGTCTTGATGGCCGGAGCAATGACATCTGTCTCTTCGGCTCCGGCGGAATTGCCGTCGATGGTCTGCGGGTTCAGTGCCAGCACGGCGATGCGCGGGTTCGACAGTCTGAAGTCGCGTTTCAGCGATGTGTGGAAAGCCTTGATACGTTCTTCCACGAACTCCTTGCTGATGGCCGGAGCAATGTCCTTCACGGCCATGTGAGTCGTTGCGAGGGCCACGCGCATGGTGTCGTTGGCGAAGATGGTGAGTGGTTTCTTCCCGTCGGCAAAGGTGTCTTCGATATGCTTTGTCTGTCCCTTGAAGCCTTCCTCCATGCTCTGCTTGTTCATCGGCAGGGTCACCAGGGCGTCGTAGCAGCCTGTCTTGCTGTCGGCGAGAGCCTTGTTGAGGGCTTTCATGGCAGCCGCTCCGGCTTCCTTGGCGGGATGTCCCAGTTCCACTTTCACGTCCTCATCGAATGTGGTGAGCACGTTCACCTTGCCTTCGCGTGCATCCTCAGCTTTGCCGATGATGGTGAAGCTGGCCTGCATGTCGAGGGCGTTCCTGTGGTAGGTAGCTATCTTGGGCGAACCATAGATGATCGGTGTGCATAACTCCAGCATACCGGGATCGGCGAAGGTCTTGAAGATGAGTTCATAACCGATGCCGTTGGTGTCTCCTTGCGTGATGGCCACGCGTATCTTCTTGTCTTCCATACTCATGTCTTGTTTCACGTAATGTCGCTAAATGTTCTTTTCTGATGATGGGCTGTGGGCTATTGGCCGACGGACGTGGGTGCTGTACAGCACGGCTTCCATCCGGCGGATGAGGTTGCGCTTGCGTTGCTCGGGAGCATAGACGAATCCTTCCACCACGACCACGCGCTTCCGGGCTGTGTCGGCCAAGGCGTGGGCCACAAACGGTCCGCCCATCATGTCGCCTTCCATCTCCCAAAGTCCCACGAAGCAACTCCGCTCCCCGTCCTTCTCTTTCACGATGCGTCGGCCCACGCTCCCTTTCCCCGTCGTCATGTGCATCTCGGGCTCTTCGCCAGGCATGTTTTCCTTCATGATGCTGTCGCGCATGGCGATGAAGGTGGGTGTCGTAGTGTCGAGCCCTGGATAAGTGTAGATGCAGACGTTCTGCATTCCCTCGGCGGCATTGTTGCTCAGCCAGAGGAAGTTGGTGCCCGCCTTGCTCGATGTCAGGTCGTCGGGGATGTGTGTCACGACGTCCATCTGGCTCAGGGCGTTACGTTCGGCCACGGGGTTGTTCCGTCGGTAAAGCGTTTTGTAGGCTGCGTCCATCTCCATCCGGGTGATTTGTTCGCTCAGCCAACGCTCCGTTCGTGGCATGTCGTGCTGCAGCATATCGTTGTCGCGGGCTGTGATGCTGACCACGATTTGCGGCTCGGCATAGAGGTCGCGCTCGTATTGAAGCCCCACCTTGTCGTAGAGCGTGCTGTCGATGGCGATCACCACGACGGCCCTTGCCACGCGTGTGCTGGTGTCGATGCTGCCGTTGCCGGTCCTTACGACGTCAAACATGGGCTCATCCTGCGGCAGTCCCACGCAAGTCTTGCTCAGTGCCTTGCCCACCAAGTCGGCAGCTGTGGAGTCGTTGCTGGTCAGGATCACCTCGAAAGGCTTCCCGCTGCTCGCTGGCAGCGTGTCGGCTTTCCTCTCGCTGCAAGCCACACATGCCGTGATGGCAATGATGATGATCAGACGCAGGATCTTCCTCATGCCTCCCTCCCGCTTTTCTTGGCCGTCGACAGCAGTCCGCATGCGGCGTAGATGTCTTGTCCGCGGCTGGCACGTATGGTGGTGAAGATGCCGTGTTGCGTCAGGTAGTCGCGCAGGTTCTCCATCGTCTTCTCGTCGGTACCGTGCAGGCCGACGCCGGGAATCTGGTGGAAGCGTATCAGGTTGATGCGGCAGTCGAGGCCTTTCAGCAGCTGCAGCAGTGCCTTTGCGTGCTCTGTGGAGTCGTTGAGCCCACCGAAGACGATATATTCGAACGACAGCCGTCGTTGATGAGCGAAGTCGTAGCCTCGCAGCAGCTCCACCACGTCGCGGATGGCCATGCCCCGCTCGGCCGGCATCAGCTGGGCGCGCAGGTCGGGTAGGGCGGCATGAAGGCTGATGGCCACGTGGCACTGGCTTTCATCGAGGAAGCGCTTCAGCTTGTTCTTCACGCCCACGGAGCTCACGGTGATGCGCTTCGGGCTCCATGCGTAGCCCCATGGAGCCGTGAGCACCTCGGTGGCGCGTAGCACGGCGTCGAGGTTGTCCATCGGCTCCCCTTGCCCCATAAACACGATGTTGGTCAGCGTGTCGCGTTCGGGCAGGGCGTAGATTTGGTTCAGGATGTCGGTCACGGTGAGGTTGCCCTCGAAGCCTTGCTTTCCCGTCTGGCAGAACAGGCAGTTCATCTTGCAGCCTACCTGGCACGACACGCAGAGCGTGGCACGCTCGCCGTCGGGGATATAGACCGTCTCCACGAACTTCCCGCTTGCGTCAGCTTTTCCGCTGTTGGGCTGCCCGTCGGCATCTGTTTCGGCTGCACCGGCGTTGCCTCGCGCCTTGTCGGTGGTCACGGGGAAGAGGTATTTCACGGTGCCGTCAACACTGCGCTGGCAGTCGATCGGCCCCCGGCTCCCCACGGTGTACTCCTCTTTCAGTCGCTCACGGTTCTGCTTCGAGAGGTTGGTCATCTCGTCGATGCTCGCCACCCGCTTCTCGTAGAGCCATTTCGCTATCTGTCCGCCGGTAAAGGCGGGCATACCAAGACGCTGGGCGACCATTCGCAGTTCGTCCAGTGTCAGTCCCAGCAGAGCTTTCTTTGCGTTTGCCATTTTTCTTGACGTGTGCAAAGATACGAATTTTTGCTGAAGAAAAGCATGGCAACACTCAAAAACACGCCTTTATTTCAGAAGATTAACGATTGGCGGAGCGGGGCAGAGGGGCAGCAATGGCAGTGGGAAACGGTGTCAACGGCATGTGAAAGGCGGGGCGTTTACGGGTGTTTCGGGCATGAAAAATGCGCTCCGACATCTTTTTTCGGAGCGCTTGTCTGTGCGTCGGGCGACGGTTATTCGTAGTATTCGATGGTGCGAGTCTGCTCGATGTCGTTGCCCATCATGTTGGTCTTGCGGCTGATCCAGTTGCCTCGTTCGTCGTATTTGTAGTCGGTGTAGGCCGATGTCATGGTCTGTCCGCCGGCATCGATGGTGTCGGAAGCCGGGGCTCCCTTTTCGTTATACGTATGGCTGACGGTCATCCTCTGTCCCATGACGTCCATCGACTGGCTCTTCACCATGCCGTTCTCCCACGTGTAGCTGATGGTCATCTTCATTCCCTGCACCTCCATCTTTGCCGACTGCAGGAAACCTTCTTCGTTGTAGACGGCGTCGCTCATTCCTTCACGCTCCATCTTGCCCTCTTTCGTGAAGCTGATGGTCTGGTCCATTCCCATGAGCGACTGGCTGATTTTCTTCACCGGGCCTTTGGCTTCGTTGGCCTCTACGTCGTGGAACGTCGTCTGTGCCTGCAGTGCGAAAGGCACGGCGAGCAATGCAAGCATCATGAATGCTTTTCTCATTGTTTTTTTCATCTTTTTTTGATTAATGATAGTTGTATAATAAGTTATTAGTGTGTGTGCAGACCTGTCAGCGGTCTGCCTTTCAACGTTGATTAGACGATTCTGGCTCAACGGCGTTTAATCGGCAATGGCATTTCTTCGCTCGTCCAGGTCGTGCTGCATCTGCTTGTTCACCGTCGTGGTGATGGGGTAGAAGGCAATGGTGAGCGTGGCCAAGCCGAAGAGCAGGGCTGGCACAAGGCTCACCGCCAGGCGTATGCCGACCACTGCCGATGCCGGTTGCGCTGCGACGTCGCCCGGAATATAGCCGAAGGCCGACAGCAGCATGCCCGTCAGTGCACCTCCCAGTCCGAGCCCCATCTTCAGTGCGAACACGATGCCCGAGAAGCAGAAGCCCGTGGCGCGTCGCCGACTCTGGTATTCCACGTAGTCGGCCACGTCGGCCACCATCACCCACATCAGCGGTACGGTGGGCGCGTAGGCCAGACTCTTCAGCATGCCGAGCGCATAGATGGTGGCCACGTCGTGGGGAGAGGGCACGAAGTGGAGGGCTGTGAGCACAGTCGTCAGCGAGAGGCACACCAGATAGGTCGTCTTTTTGCCCAGACGCTCCGACAGGTAGCCCGAGAGCAGCAGCACGCCGAGCAGTTGCACCACGGCGTTGAGCGTGTTGAAGAGCGAGAAGCCGAAGGAGTAGGCGTTGGCTGTCGTCGCATGGAATCCTACGTCGTTGAGAAACGCGCTCAGCGACGCTGTGTCGAGATAGTTCTGGAAGTAATAGTTCACTGACGAGCCAAACATGGCCAGCGTGATGAAGAGCAGCAGTGTCAGCGTGAACATGGTGCGCCAGGCTTTGTTGCCGAAGGTCGTCGCCACGTCTTCGCGGATGTCCGACTGCTGTTGAGGCGGTGGCGAGATGCGCTCGCGGGTGCTTAGGAAGGTGACCACGAAGCATGCCACGGCCACGAGGCCGAAGAGCACGACCGTCATGGTCCATCCCCGCTGCGCGTTGCCCTGTCCGAAGTGGTCCACCAGCGGCAGCGTCAGACCTTGCACGATGAACTGGGCCACGGTGCTGGCCACGAAACGTATGCTGGTGATGCTCGTGCGCTCCTTCGTGTCGCCCGTGATGACCCCTCCTAAGGAAGAGTAGGGCGTGTTGTTGAACGAATAGACCGACAACAGCAGCACGTAGGAGATGGTGGCGTAGAGGGCGACGAGCGCTTTGCTCTCAATGCCGGGGTTGTAGAACGCCAGCACGTAGAACAGGCAGAAGGGCAGCGCCGTCCACAACACCCACGGACGGTACATCCCCCAGCGAGTGCGCGTGCGGTCGGTGATGATGCCCACGAGCGGGTCGACGAAAGCCGTGAGCAGCGGAGCCAGAAAGAGCACCGTTCCTGCCAGCGCACCTTCGAGTCCGAACACGTCGGTGTAGAACTTCAGCTGGTAGATCATCATCATCTGGAAGGCCATGTTGCCTCCTAGGTCGCCCAGCGAGTACCCTATCTTCTCCCTGCAACTGATTCTTTCGTGTGCCGTGTCCATTCGCTTTTTTCTCTGTTTTGAGGGTGCAAAGGTAAAAAAAACATCCGAATCAGCGCTATGCTCATGTCTCAGAATTGTGTTTCTGTTTGCTTTTTTGATGTTTTTCGTGTCAGTATCAGAAAAATATTGTAATTTTGCAAACCGATAAAACAATCTACATATATACAGATGAGAGAACGTTTCGATTGCTTTCTGAACAGCGCTGCCACGATGGCACCGACCATCGCCCAACTGCGTGAAAGTCATACCATACACGAAATATACGAGTTGGGCACGGGAAAGCTCGGACGCCTGATGGCTTCCGACACCGTGCGCGAGATGGCAGCCAAGGCAACAGCCGAGTATGTCATTCTCTTCCTCACCGATTCGCCGGTCACAATGGGCCTCTATGCCCTCAACCGACTGTTGCGCGTGGCCTTGGAGACCGACGCCGCAATGGTCTATGCCGACCGCTACCAGGTGGAGGGCGGCGAGGTGGTGCGCCATCCCGTCATCGACTACCAGCTGGGCAGCGTGCGCGATGACTTCGATTTCGGCAGCGTGGTGCTCATCAAGACCTCGTTGCTGAAGGATTTTGTCAGGGCGCGGGGCGAGGAAATGGATGTCAAGGGCGACAGCCGCTACGCCGGACTCTACGAGCTGCGCCTGTTCCTGAGCCGCAAGGGCACCATCTTCCACCTCAACGAATACCTGTATACCGTGGAGGAGCGCGACCTGCGGGCCAGCGGCGAGAAGCAGTTCGACTATGTGAATCCCGCCAATCGCGAGGTGCAGGTGGAGATGGAGCAGGCCGTCACGGTGCACCTGCGCGAGATCGGTGCCCTCGTCGACACCACATCCTACGCCGACCCCGACTTCAACGAGCAACCGTTCGAATACGAGGCGTCGGTCGTCATCCCCGTCTTCAACCGTGTGAAGACCATCCGCGATGCCGTGGAAAGCGCCCTGAAGCAGCAGACGAACTTCCCCTTCAACGTCATTGTCGTCGACAACCATTCCACCGACGGCACCGGAGATGTGCTCGACGGCCTGAAGAAGGACGGCGAGGACAGAGAGCGCGCTGAGCGCCTCGTCGTGCTGACCCCTGAACGCTACGATCTCGGCATTGGCGGATGCTGGAACATGGCTGTCAACGATCCCCACTGCGGACGTTTTGCCGTGCAACTCGACAGCGACGACCTCTACAGTTCGCCCTCCACGCTGCAGCAGATCGTCAACGCTTTCCGCAAGCAGCGCGCGGCAATGGTCATCGGGTCGTACCGCATGTGCGACTTCGAGCTGAACACACTGCCGCCAGGACTCATCAGCCACGCCGAGTGGACCGACGAGAACGGGCCTAACAACGCCTTGCGCATCAACGGACTGGGAGCGCCGCGAGCCTTCTTCACGCCCCTGCTGCGCCAGGCACCGCTGCCCAACACCAGCTATGGCGAGGACTACGCCGCCGGCTTGGTCTTCAGCCGCAGCTTCCGCATCGGCCGCATCTTCACCGAACTGTATCTCTGTCGGCGCTGGAGCGGCAACAGCGATGCTGCGCTGAGCGTGGAGAAGGTCAATGCCAACAACCTATATAAAGATCGCCTGCGCACGATGGAGATCATGGCGCGCCAGCAACTGCACGACGGCAAACGGCCTCTCATGCAGCAGAACGAGCTGACGCGCTTCATCAACCGGCAGCTGGAGCTGTGGGACGACGCCCGTCAGCACTTCCGCGACCTGCAGCGCGTGGAGACGCGCGAGCTGGCCGTGGGCAACATGTCGCTGTCGCTGCAGTTCAACCCGGCGCGCATCGTGTCAACCGGGGCTAGCATCGATGCGAAGACGCTGGCCGAGCGACCCTGCTTCCTCTGCGACGAGAATCGTCCCGAGGTGCAGCTCTCGAAAGATATCGACGCCAAGTATCATCTCTTGGTGAACCCGTTCCCCATACTTCCCGTGCATTTCACCATCCCCAGTCGCGTCCACCAGCCGCAAGCCATTCGCGAGAGCTACGGCGAGATGCACCGTCTGCTGGAGAAATACCCGCAGCTGATGGTGTTCTACAACGGGCCGAAATGCGGAGCCAGCGCTCCCGACCACCTGCACTTCCAGGCTGGCACCAGCGGGCTGCTGCCCCTGCAGATGCAGTGGCAACGGCTGAGCCGCGACCTCGTGCCTGTGCAGATGCTCAACGACAACGAGGGCATCTTGCTCCTCACCGACTATCCGGCACCGGCGCTCGTCATCAGGAGCCGCTCGCAGGAGAACGACGAGCGGTTGTTCCGACACATCTACAACGCGCTGCCGGCCAACGGCGACGAAGAGCCGATGATGAACATCGTGAGTTGGCGCACGGCCGACGATTTCTTCTCCGTCGTCTTCCTCCGCAAGAAGCACCGCCCCGACTGCTATTATGCCACCGACAGCTCGCAACTGCTCGTCAGTCCGGGAGCTCTCGACATGGCCGGACTGCTCATCATGCCGCGACGCGCCGATTTCGACACCATCGATGCCGACCGTGCCGTGGACATTCTTAGGGAGGTGAGCCTTACCGACGAGGAGACGAAGGCCGTCGTGGAGCGTCTCAGCGGCAGCAAGAAGAATGGGCAGCGGCAGTCCGCCGCCCAGCATCCCGACAAGGAACCCACGGTGCAGGTGGGTATTGTCAGCGCCGAGAGCATCACCTTCACGCTGAACAGAGCGTTCACGGCGAAGGGTGAGAGCATCGAGGGCGAGCAGACGGTGAGCTTCTCCGAGGGTGGCATACGATGGAACGGAGCGCAATACCGCGAGCTGGTGTTCAAGCCGCTGTCGAAAGAGGCGTCGTTCAGCATCAGCAATGTGGTCATCGGCGTCAACTTCCATTGGGAACGCAAGCAGACACAGACCTTCCGAGGCACGCTGAAGCTTGTGGTGGAGGCCGACAAGATATGTGCCATCAACGAACTGCCCGTGGAGCAGTATCTCGTGAGCGTCATCTCGAGCGAGATGAGCGCCACGTCGAGCATGGAGTTCCTCAAGGCTCATGCCGTCATCTCGCGCAGCTGGCTGCTGGCGCAGATGGAGAAGCGGCGCGCTCAGGGCAACGGCGACAACGGATTCTTCTCGTTCATCAAGAAGGAAGACGAGCTCATCCGCTGGTACGACCGCGACGATCACACTATCTTCGATGTTTGTGCCGACGATCACTGCCAGCGTTATCAGGGCATCACCATGGCGCAGAACACTCATGTGGCCGAGGCCGTGAAGGCAACGCGCGGACAGATACTGATGTATGGCGACGAGATCTGCGACGCTCGCTTCTCGAAGTGCTGCGGTGGCGACACCGAGGAGTACCAGTATTGCTGGGAAGATGCGCCCAAACCGTACCTCGTCTCCGTCCACGACGCTGCCACGCCCGACGGCGACCCGTTCTGTCATACCAGCGACAAGTGCATCCTGCGGCAGGTGCTCAACGACTATGACCAGGAGACGCCCGACTTCTACGAGTGGAAAGTGGTCTACACACAGGCCGAGCTGGCGGCTCTTATCAGCGAGAAGCTGAAGATGGACTTCGGGAAAATCGTGTCACTCGAACCGCTGGAGCGCGGCCGCAGCGGTCGCATCAGCCGTCTGCGCATCGTAGGAACGGAGCGGCAGTTCACCATCGGCAAGGAGCTGGAGATACGGCGCGCGCTGAGTGCGACACACTTGCTGAGCAGCTGTTTCGAGGTTCACACGGAAGACTTCGTCACGGGCATTCCGCAGCGCTTCATCCTGAATGGCCGCGGCTGGGGCCACGGCGTCGGTCTGTGCCAGATCGGTGCTGCCGTGATGGGCGAGAAAGGTTATCCGTATGAAGACATCCTGCTCCACTACTACAGTGGCGCTGAAGTTAGGAAGATATATAAATAAGGTAAAAGGCAAGAAATGAACAATCAGAATCCATCAGAGAGTGTGAACCAAGTGCCTACAGGCTCCAAACACGTAACGCCGTGGGCATGGGTGCCTACGCTTTACTTCGCCGAGGGGCTTCCCAACGTGATTGTGATGACGGTGGCCGTGGTGATGTACATGCAGCTTGGCATGTCCGACACCGACATCGCCCTCTACACCAGCTGGCTCGGACTGCCGTGGGTCATCAAACCGCTGTGGAGTCCGTTCGTCGACCTGTACAAGACGAAGCGGTGGTGGGTGCTCGCCATGCAGATGCTCCTCGGATCGTCGCTCGCCGGCGTGGCTTTCACGCTCAATGCCTCATTCTGGTTCCAGGGCACGATGTTCTTCTTCTTCCTCATGGCTTTCAGCAGCGCCACCCACGACATCGCTGCCGACGGCTACTACATGCTTGAACTCGACAGCCACGCGCAGGCATGGTTCGTAGGCATTCGCAACACCTTCTACCGCATAGCCGTCATCATCGGAAAGGGCGTGCTCGTGCCCGTGGCCGGCATCCTGCAGGTGATGTACCGCAACCAGAACGCCTATTCGTGGAGCCTCGTGTTCTATGGCCTGGCAGGCATCTTCATCGCCATCTGGCTCTATCATGGGTTCATCATGCCGAAGGCCGACGATGATATCGAGAACGACAACGTGAGTCTCTCCATGGTGGGCAACGGGCTGAAGCGGATGTTCATCGCCTACTTCACCAAACTGCCGTGGAAGAAGATGGTCTTCGCGCTCATATTCCTGATGTTCTACCGTTTCCCCGAGGCCATGCTGACGAAGATGACCGACACTTTCCTGCTGCGCCCCAACTCTGAGGGCGGTCTTGGACTGGCTCCGATGGACTACGGACTGGCCAACGGCACCGTGGGACTCATCGGCTTGCTCCTCGGCGGCATCGTCGGCGGCATGCTTGCCAGCCGCGACGGTCTGAAACACTGGCTGTGGCCGTTCGTCTGTGCCATCACTCTGCCCGACATCGTCTATGTTTACATGAGCTATGCGCTGCCCGATAACCTGTGGTTCATCAGCACCTGCCTCTTCATCGAGCAGTTCGGATATGGTCTGGGCTTCACGGCGCTGACGCTCTACATGCTCTATTTCAGCCAGGGACGCTACAAAACGTCCCACTACGCCATCTGCACCGGCATCACCTATCTCGGACTGATGCTCCCGGGCATGGTGTCGGGGTGGCTGAAAGACATGATGGGCTACCGCAGCTTCTTCATCCTGGTGATGTTCCTCTGCATCATCACCTTCGTCGTCACTTGGTTTATCGAGATTGATCCTGAGTTCGGAAAGAAACGAAAGGATTGAACTTGGCTTGAGAATGGCTGACAAAGGTACAACAATGCGCAAGCACCAACTAACGGCTGTTATATAAAGATGTAGATAAAAGCTCTTTTCTTAGACCGTTTTTCTATTCTTATAACCTCTATTATAATGAGAATCCCCCATGGTCGGCCGTGAAATCATGGGGGATTCTTTGTCAATCGATGAACCGCCTCGTTATTTCTTCGTACTCATCGATGCGCCGGTCGCGCAGGAAGGGCCACCAGCGGCGCACCTGCTCACTGTGGGCGAGGTCTACCGTCACGACGGCACACTCCTCATCGCTCTCGCTGGCGCGGTGGAGCATCTCGCCCTGCGGCCCGGCCACGAAGCTGCTGCCCCAGAACTGAATGCCTGCGCCGCCGTCGTCGCCTCCCCAGCGCAGTGGGGTGGGGGTGGTCTGCGTGCCCGACAGGATGATGGCGTTGCGTCGTTCGGCGGCCGACAGCTCTTCAGCCTCGAAGCCCACGCGGTTCACTGCCACCACGGGCAGACCGTTGGCCACGGCATGACCGCGCATCACCGTCGTCCAAGCCTCTCGCTGACGCTGCTGTTCCGCCTCGTCGTCGTTGGCGGCATAGCCGATGGCGGTGGGGTAGACGAGCAGTTCGGCTCCCTGCAGGGCCATCAGGCGCGCTGCCTCGGGGTACCACTGGTCCCAGCAGACGAGCACGCCGAGCCGTCCCACGCTGGTGTCGATGGGTCGGAAGCCGAGGTCGCCGGGGGTGAAGTAGAACTTCTCGTAGTAGGCGGGGTCGTCGGGGATGTGCATCTTGCGGTAGCATCCGGCAATGGTGCCGTCGCTCTCTATCACCACGGCGGTGTTATGGTACAGTCCAGCGGAGCGCCGTTCAAAGAGCGATGTCACGATGACCACGCCCAGCCGTCGCGCCAGTTCGCCGTAGAAAGCTGTCGACGGTCCGGGAATCGTCTCGGCAAGGTCGAAGTTGTCCACATCCTCTATCTGACAGAAGTACACGCCGTTGTGCAACTCCTGCAGCACGATGAGCTCAGCGCCGTCGTGTGCCAGCTGTTCTATCTTCGCTGCCAGCCGTCGCTGGTTCTTTTCCATGTCTGCAACATTGTGTTGCTGTACAATACCTATTTTCAGTTGTCGCATGTTTTTATAAGTTGACAAGTTGACAAGTTAACGAGTTGACAAGTTGACAAGTTGACGAGTTGACAAGTTGACGAGTTGACAAGTTGACAGGTGATAGTTGATTCTCCACTTTCCTTCTTCCACTTTCCACTTTTAACTCTTCACCTCCTCCCCTCGGGGAGGCCGGGAGGGGGCCCCTAATTCTTAACTCTTAACTAACATCCCCCTCGGGGGCTTGGGGGGTTAAAAAAGGGGCCGCCCTTACAGCAGTTAGCCAAGTGGTCGTGCTGAGTGCGCTGTGTGCTGTGCGTCGTGCTGTTGTGCTGAACATGCGCCGTGAGGTGGCTTTCGCCATGTCGGCCGTTCCGTGCCGACGCCAGAGTATGATTGCAGGGATCATTTTTTTTCTTAGCTCACCCTGCCGTTCGGGCAGCCCCCGTTCCTATCTCCTTATTCCAGTTCCGTGGCGAAGTTGAGCGCCTGTATCTCCATGTCGAGCAGTCGGAACTCCTTCGCGTGCTTGTCGATCTGTTTGCGCAGGGCGGGCACGTCGACGGTCGTCACATACTTGATCTCGTTGCGCCCGTAGCGGTCCTGCGACTGCGACGCGCGGTCGAACGCTTCGCGAAGCACCTGCAGGCGTTTGCCCAGCACGTCGCGCTCGGCCATCATCATTGTGAGCGTCTTACCGTCCTTCGTGGTGTGCATGTTTGTGGCGTTGATGCGGAACATGATGTCTTGCAGCTGCGTCAGACAGCTGTCCAGTTCCTTCATCAGCTCTGTCGGTTCTTCGGCGGGTTTGTCGCCCTCCTGCACCTTCATGTTGTTGAGCAGTCGCGCTTTCAGCTGTTCGATGCGCGTCTGCAGATCCTTGCGGATGCTCAGTCCTTCTGCCAGTTTCATAATTATATATTTTTAGTTGACGAGTTGACAAGTTGACGAGTTATTTCTCCACTCTCCACTTTCCACTTTCCGTTTTCCACTCTTAACTCTTAATTCTTAACTCTTAACTCTTAACTAACATCCCCCTCGGGGGCTTGGGGGGTTATTCACCTCCTCCCCTCGGGGAGGCCGGGAGGGGGGTCCTAATTCTTAATTCTTCACTCTTCACTCTTAATTAAAAGAGGATACTGCATCGTGCAGCAGTGTATCGACCCATGTTGTCGGATGATGGTGCGGCTGTCGATGCCGATCATCTCGCGGTCGGGAAAGGCGTTGGCGATGATACCCATCGCCTTGCTGTCGTTGTCCGACTGCCCGTAGGTAGGCACCAGCACGGCCCCGTTGATGACGAGGAAGTTGGCATAGGTCGCCGGCAGCCGTTCGCCGTCGTCGCTGATGGCGTCGGCCATGGGCAACCGCAACAGCCGGTAGGGCTTCCCCTCGGCCGTTCGCAGGCTCTCCAGCTGCTGCTCCATGGCCTTGAGGTCGTCGTAGTGCTCGTCGTCAGGGTCGTCGCATCCTATATATAATAAGGTGTCGTGTGGAGCGATGCGCACCAGCGTGTCTATATGTCCGTCGGTATCGTCGCCCGCCAGGTGTCCGTGGTCGATCCACACCACGCGGTTGGCCCTGAGCCGTCGTTTCAGTTCCTCCTCTATCTGCTGCTTCGTGAGCGGCTGGTTGCGGTTAGGAGCGAGCAGACAGCCCGTGGTGGTGAAGATGGTGCCGCGCCCGTCGCTCTCGATGCTTCCCCCTTCGAGCACGAAGTCGTTCTGGTCCGAGTAGGTTCCGGGCAACCGATGGTGCTCGGCGAGGCTGCGGTTGATGGCATTGTCGCGCTCGGCGGCGAATTTCATGCCCCATCCGTTGAACCGGAAGTCGAGCAGCGTGCCGTCGGAGAGCGTCAGGAAGGCGTGGTCGCGCGCCCAGGTGTCGTCGGTGGGGCACTCGTGGAACACCACGTTGTCCATCTCCACCTCCCCTTCGATCATCAGCCTCACCCGTTCGGCGTCGGGAGCCACGATGATGAGGCGTTCGCGGGCGGCGATGGCGCGCGCCATCTCGATGTATGTGCCCGTGATGTCGGCCAGGTAGGGCGCCCAGTCGGTGTCGGCGTGCGGCCACGTCAGCTGCACGCCCCATTGCGGAGCCCATTCGGCAGGCATCCTCACGGTGTCGGTGGTCATCGTCATTTCTCTGTTTTTCGTGCAAATATAGTGAAAAGGTGCCACACCGACAAATGTTTTCCCTTTTATTTGACCGCGAGAGGGCGTTTTTGAAAAATCTTCCCGATAATTTGGTGGAATGGATGAAATGTCGTATCTTCGCACGCAAATACGACGTGATGACACTCGAGATCAAGGATGGTGAGCTGAAAGGCGCCTTCGCCGACCTCTCCTTCATCGTGCGTGGGGGCGAGATGCGGGTGCTCAGCGGTCGCAGTAGGGGCGGATGCACCGAGCTGCTGCTGGCTGTGATGGGCGTGGTGGCGCTCGACGGCGGCTTCGTCACCGTCGACGGCGAGGTGGTCAGCGAGCGTTCGGCTGCCTATATGCGGCGGCTGATGGGCTACGTGCCGCGCTCCCTCCATCTGCCCGACGGCTCCGACCGTCTCCTCTCGGAGGCCCAGCTCCACGCGAAGCTCCTCGCCGAGGTGGCTGCTGCGCGCAAGGCCATCGTCCTCGTCGACGGCATCGACGACGACAGCCAGCTGGCCGTGTGCCGGACGATGGCTGCCGAGGGTGCCGCCGTGCTCGTTGTCACCGACAGAGAAGAAGAATGATATGAACATAACAGTATTAGGAATTATCCTCGGCCTGCTGCCGGCCCTGCTGCCGCTCTATGTCCTCTACGCCCTCGGGGCGAAGAGTTTCCGCCCGATGGCCATCGGCGCGGTGCGCATGGTGGTGCAGCTCGCGCTCGTGGCCCTCTACCTCTTCTGGCTCTTCAAGGCCGACAGCGTGTGGCTCTCGGCCCTTTGGCTGTTGGTCATGGTGCTCGTGGCGGTGGCGTTGACGCTGCCGCGCGCCCGTCTGCGCCCGCGCCTGATGCTGCTCCCCGTGGCTGCCAGCGTGCTGGTGAGCACGCTCGTGGTGGGCTTCTACCTGCTGCTGGCCGTCGTCCAGGCCGACGATGTGCTGGCCGCGCGCTGGCTGGTGCCCGTCATGGGGGCCCTGCTGGCCATCGAGAGCGAGACGTGTCCGCTGGTGCTGCGCGAGTATTTCGTCGGACTGTCGCGCTTCAGCTCCACCTACTATTTCCACCTCGGCAACGGATACCCGTGGTGGAAGGCCGTCATGCCGATGCTCAGCCGAGCCTTCGACCGCGGACTCATGCGCATGGCCTCGCGGATGACCATCACCGGACTGGTGATGCTCCCCCTGCTGCTCACCGGTCTGCTCCTTGGCGGTGCCGATGTGCTGTCGGCGGTGGTGGCCACGGCGGCCATCCTCTTCGGCGGTCTGTGTGCCTCGGTGCTCACCGTGCTCCTCGTCATCATCGTCTCCCACCGTCTGATCATCGATAAGCGCGGTAAACTGAGCGATGTGGTGAGAATGAAGGCCCCACCCCAGCCCTCCCCGAAGGAGAGGGAGAAAGGGACCCCCCAAGCCCCCGAGGGGGATGTTAGTTAAGAGTGGAAAGTGGAAAATCACCTCTCCACTATCAATTATGAATTATGCATTATGAATTATGAATTAAAAAAATATGTGTGGATCCTGGGCCTGAGCATCGCGCTCACGGCGTGCAGGGGCAACAGCAACGGGCAGGATGCGGCCGCGCAGGACCTGGGCGAGGAGGCTACCTCCTTCTTCCAGCAGAGCACGAACGCATCGGAACAGAACAGCGACAGCCGCGACGCATCGCAACAGAAGAAGAACAAGAAGCGGGCACGAAAGGGCGGCATCGAGGTGCCGGCGCCCATCGAGGGCTCCGACGAGATCATCCTCAGCCGCATCGGCTACACCACAAGCTATAACCCCTCGACGAAGATCCCCAACTGGGTGGCGTGGCACCTCACCGCTGCCCACACCAACGGTCATAGCGACCGCCACGAGAACATGTTCCACGAGGATACCGACGTGCCACAGCCGCGTGTCACCGACGACGACTACTACAACTCGGGCTTCGACCGCGGTCACATGTGCCCCGCAGGCGATAACAAATGGGACCGCGAGGCGCTGCGCGAGACGTTCCTCTTCACCAACATGTGCCCGCAGGTGCACCGCCTGAACAGCGGACCGTGGAACGACCTCGAGATAGCCTGCCGACGGTGGGCACGGCAGTACGGCGACCTCTACATCGTGTGCGGACCGCTGCTCGACGACGGCCGGCACCGCACCATCGGACGGCGACGCGTGGTGGTGCCCGAGCGCTTCTTCAAAGTGGTGCTCGCCATGGACGGCAAGCCCAAGGCCATCGGCTTCATCTACGACAACAACGGCCGCAACAGCGAGAAGATGTTCTCGCATGCCACCACCGTCGACGAGGTGGAGCGCCTCACCGGCATCGACTTCTTCCCGCAGCTCGACGACAAGATAGAGGATGTGGTGGAGGCCACGCGCGGATACTTCTGAATTATCCTTACAAAAAGCTCGTTTTGGCGCTCTGTGGCTGCAAAATTCTGAAATTAAAATCCCACGGCCGAATCTGAGCGATTCTCGCGAGAGTTGTAACGCACTGAAAACAAGTATCTTGTCTTTTCTTTACATTTCCGTCGTTTCCAAAATGGCTCATTCTGAACTCCAGAATGGGCCATTTTGCGTTGCAGAATGCGTCATTTTGAAGCGCAGAATGCGTCATTTCGGAGTGTAAAATGGCTCATTTTGAAAATCAGAACGAAAAAATCCACGATTTTGTTCAATTCTTTTACCGTCTCAGAACGATTCGTCTCTCTAAAACGATCAAAAATTCATGCAAAAAAATCTGGTTAAAATAGTTGACAAAGTGGCATTTTAAATCTCACACAGAAATCGCAGAAATCACAGAAAAAACTCATTCCCCCGAGGGGGAGGGTATAGCCAGTTCGAACTGAGGACAGGGCCCCCGTTCTGGCGAATTTGCAATTCGCCAGCATTGAGTATCAGGATTTGCAATCCGAAAGAAACACAACGATGCATAAGCGCATTACAAATGCTTATACTCACTGCGAGCGAATTTCAAATTCGCTCGAACTGAGAGAAAAATTGCACTGTTTAAGATTCTTTAAGGAGCAGCTAACGCGCCTTAACGATTTTATTTGTAAATTTGTAGCGAGAATCATCAACGCTAATAATAACCCAGTAAAACTATAACGAGATGAAGAGAATCATTACAATCATCGTGGCGCTCGTGGCAATGGCTTCGGGCATGAAAGTGATGGCGGCAGAGAAGGAGGCGTATGCCGTCTATACACCAACCGACAAAACCCTAACGTTCTACTACGACACGCAGAAGAGCACGCACACGGGCAGCGGCGTCGTGGCTTATTCCATGCCAGAGGATGGCAATGTGCCGGGATGGTATGGCGGAGTTTCAGTCAACCCGCAGTTTAAAGAGGTTGTCTTTACTGCCTCGTTCAAAGATTATCGTCCTACCTCAACCAATTCTTGGTTTCATGGACATCAGGCTCTCGTTTTAATAACCAATATCAAGAACCTGAATACTGCTGAGGTGACAGACATGCACGATATGTTCAATGATTGCAGCAGTTTGACGAGCCTTGACTTGAGCCAGTTCGATACATCCAAGGTGACAGA
>DEJE01000049.1:22839-23269 GCA_002353205.1 Prevotella sp. UBA2756
GTTGCAGCAGCCTGACAAGCCTTAACTTGAGCAGCTTCGATACATCATCCAATGTGACAGACATGAAATATATGTTCTATGGTTGCAAGCAGCTGACCAGCCTTGACTTGAGCCACTTCGATACATCCAATGTGACAACCATGTGCTGTATGTTCTGGAATTGCAGCAGCCTGACAAGTCTTGACTTGAGCCACTTCGATACATCCAAGGTGACAGACATGAGTAGTATGTTCAGTTTGAGCTACACCCTGACCAGACTTGACTTGAGCCACTTCGATACATCCAATGTGACAGACATGGGAGGTATGTTCTGGAATTGCAAAAGCCTGACAAGCCTTGACCTGAGCCACTTCGATACATCCAAGGTGACAATCATGTACGATATGTTCGATGGTTGCGAGCAGCTGACCAGCCTTGACTTGAGCAACTT